>NZ_BFBX01000131.1 GCF_003851045.1 Paenibacillus sp. 598K
TCACCTGCGAGCGCTGGCAAGCCGCGGCGTGACCGCGCTGCTGCCCTTCCGAGCGGCAAGGCTGCCCCGCCTGCGGCCAAGAAACCGCGCAAAAAGGAAGTCGCCAAAGACAAGGGCGCGCCGCGCTGGCTGAAGGCCAAGCGCGACGCTGCGGCGGAGGCTAAACGGCAAGAGCCGTAAACGTCGGACGAGAGGAGGCAACGTATGGATACGATATTGCAAGTGAACGGACTCACCGGCGGCTACAGCCCGCGTAGGCCGGTGCTGCACGATCTGAGCTTCTCGATCAAGCCGGGTGAGATGGTCGGCATGATCGGACTGAACGGCGCCGGCAAAAGTACGACGATCAAGCATATCCTCGGGCTGATGAAGCCGCATCGTGGCGAGATCCGGATCAACGGCACGACGCTTGAGGCTTCGCCCGAGCAGTACCGATCGGCCTTTGCCTACGTCCCTGAGAACCCGGTGCTCTTCGACGAGTTGACCGTGCAGGAGCATCTGCGGCTGACAGGGATGGCCTACGACGTCGACGAAGCGGTGTATCGGGAACGGAGCGGCCGACTGCTGGAGGAGTTCCATATGAAGCCGAAGAAGGACGCCTTCTCCGGCCATCTCTCCAAGGGAATGCGCCAGAAGGTGATGATCATGAACGCGCTGCTGCCCGAGCCTGCGTTGTACATCATCGACGAGCCGTTCCTCGGCCTTGACCCGCTCGGCATCCGCTCGCTGCTGGAACGGCTGGTGGAGGTCAAGGCCAGCGGCGCTGCGATCCTCATGAGCTCACACATCCTGGCGACCGTCGAGGCGTATTGCGACCGCTTCCTGATCGTCCATCAGGGGCGGATGGCCGCCCAGGGTACACTGGCTCAGATCCGCGAGCAGACCGGGCTGCCGGGCGCTTCGCTCGAAGAGGCGTTTTACCGACTGGCGATGGCAGGTGACGGCGATGCGCCGCGCGCTTGATCAGCTATGGGGAGAGCGGGCAGCCGCATTCCGGCGGGAGATCTTCCCGTATCTTCGCTTCATGGCGCAGAGCGGCTTCCCGGGCTTTGTCGTCCTCCTGCTCATCCTGACGGCGATCGGCTACGGCACGCTGCTCCGCGAGCCGCCGCCAGGCTTCCCGGCGCTGGCGGTCGGCGTGCTGCTGCTGACGCCTGTGCTGAGCTGGAGTCCGCTGCGCACCTGGCTGCACCCGGCGGATACGGTATTCCTGATGCCGCGCGAGTCGGAGATGGGCGCATACATACGACGGGCGGTCATCTATAACGGCGCTGCGACACTGCTGCTGCTGTTGCTCGCGCTCGCGGTCTACTGGCCGCTCTATGATCGGATCGTGACGCATGATTATACGATCGGCATCATCGCGCTTGTCCTGACACTGCTCAAGCTGCTCAACATGCATCATGTCTGGACGGAGCGCCGTATGGCCTGGCCGGGCGCGCGCTGGACGTCCCGGGTCGTGCGCTGGCTGTTGCATGCCGCGATGATCACGATCCTGCTCGATCCCGACATGACGATGGGGCGCTCGCTGCTGTTCATCTCGCTCGCCAGTATCGCTTATGCGCTATGGCTGCGTAAGCCGCGCCAGCATCACTTTCCCTGGGAGCGTCTGATCGAAGAGGAGCAGGCGACGAGACGGCGGTACTACCGATTCCTCGGGGCGTTCATCGATGTGCCTGTACTGGCCCCGCGCGTCCATCGGCGCCGCTACCTGGCCTGGCTGGCGGCCCGCGTATCGTACAGCGGCAGCCACGCGTACCGCTATCTGTTCGGCTATACGATGACGCGCTCGGAGATCGGCGGCATCCTCACCCGTCTCGTCGTCCTCGGCGGAATAGTCGGTTATCTGACGGGGAGCGGCAGACTGCTGGAAGGGTGGGGAGCGGCGGCGGCTTATCTACTGTTCGTCTTCATCGTCAGCGTGCAGGCGCGCTCGGTGACGATGATCCATCGTCACGCAGTATGGCGGCACATCTATCCGCTGCCGGAGGCGACTCGCCAGGCATCGGCAGTCGGGGCCGTGCGAGCTACGGCGGCGCTCTGCGCCTGCCTGATGTGGCTGCCCCTGGCTGCCGGACTGATCGGGCAGGGCTTGTACGCGGCGGCTGCTGCCGCAGCCATCCTGGCCGCGCTGTATGTGCTGGTGCTGCTGCCGCGCCGTACGCAGCGACAGCTGGCGGCTCCTGACGATGACTAGTCTCGGAAGAGATAGACTGCGACCGTTTCCTTCGTTTGTCGAAGGAAACGGTTTTTTAGCTTTTTTTAAGGTGGCAATTGACAGCCGCTACGTTATAATGGATGAATCATCCAATTGGAGGGGCGTCATGGCGATCATCGAAGTTGATGGCATTACGAAGATCTACCGACAGTACAAGCGTTTCCCTGGACTGGCAGGAGCGGTGCGAAGCTTGTTCACCAGACAATACACGGAGGAGACGGCGGTTCATAACATCTGCTTCTCGATCGAGGAGGGCGAGGCGGTCGGCTATCTCGGTCCGAATGGCGCGGGCAAGTCGACGATGATCAAGATGATGACCGGCATCCTCGTCCCGACAGAGGGAGCGCTGCGCGTCATGGGTAATGTCCCGCATCTGTCGCGCAAGACGAACGCCCGCCAGATCGGCGTCGTCTTCGGCCAGCGCAGTCAGCTGTGGTGGGACTTGCCGGTGCTCGATTCCTTCGACCTGCACCGCTCGATCTACAAGCTGGAGGAGCGTCAGTATCGGGACAATGTGGAGCTATGCACGGAGCTGCTTGGTCTCGCCGACTTCCTGGACAGGCCCGTCCGCCAGCTCAGCCTCGGTCAGCGGATGCGCGTCGAGATCGCGATGTCGCTGTTGCATGAGCCGAGAGTGCTGTTCCTCGACGAGCCGACGATCGGGCTGGACATCGTGGCCAAGGATCACATCCGCGAGTTCCTGCGTACGGTGAACCGGGAGAAGAAGGTGACGATCATCCTGACGACCCATGATATGAAGGACATCGAAGCGATCTGTCCGCGCATCCTCGTCGTCAATAAAGGCAATCTTGTCTACGACGGGACGGTCGCGAGTCTGCGGCAAAAGCTGGGCAACGAGCAGCAGGTGACGATTGACTTCCGCCACGACCCTGGCGAGGTTGACGTCGACGGGTTGACGCTGATCGAGGACGAGGGTGTGCGCAAAACATTCCTGACCTCGCGAGGCGGCACCGCCGTCTTTGAGCTGATCAGTCATATGGCGCAGCGCTATCCCGTAGAGGACGTGTCGCTGGAGGGGGCCGATATCGACAGCGTCATCCGCCGTCTATACCAGCAGCTGGCCGAGGAAGACAAGCGCAAGACGCAAATCAGTTGACGGAGGCGCGATCGTGATAACTTATGCCAAGTTCGGAATGAAGGCTTTTACCAATCAACTCAGCTATCGGGCCGAGGTGTGGCTGCGGCTGCTCGGCAATCTGATCGCGATCCTGATCCAGACCGAGATCTGGCGAGCTGTGCTCGGCAGCGGCAGGATGGACGGCATCTCGCTGGAACAGATGATCACCTACAGCATCCTCAATACGCTGCTGCTGACGCTCTTGCTGCATCATATTAGCGGTCAGGTCGATGCCAGTCTGAAGTCCGGCTCGATCGCCGGCGAGCTGATCCGCCCGTTATCGTACCCGCTTTACCTGCTCTCGAACGGCCTCGGACAAGCCGCCTATCAGCTGGTGTTTACCGTTGTGCCGTCCCTGCTGATCGCTGTGCTCTGGTTCGGGTTTTTGCCGCCTGCGAGCGGGCTTCATATGCTGATGTTCATTATCTGCCTGCTATTGGCTGTACTGCTGTCTTTTTTGCTAGGATATCTGGTGTCGCTGCTAGCCTTTTGGCTGATGAATCATTTCTCGCTGAGCTGGATTTTGTCGGGCTTGCGGCTTGTGTTCGCGGGTTCGTTTATTCCGCTCTGGTTTTTCCCGGACGGCTGGCGCACGCTCGCCGAGTGGCTGCCCTTCCAGTACCTTGGCTTCATCCCGGCGGCGATTTATCTGGGCGAGGTTACGCCTGCGCAGATGCGGGGCGTACTCGGGATCGGACTGGGCTGGGTAGCGGCGCTGATCGCATTGACGAGCTGGCTCTGGCATCGCGCCATCCGTCGTCTGGTCGTCCAAGGTGGATAATGTGTGGGGGAGAGGCTGAGAGGTTATGTCTATTCAATTAATAGGTACGCTGCTGCGGCTGCTCGTAAAGGAGCGATTGATCTACCGGGGCGACTTCCTGCTCGGCATCATCGCGCAGCTGATCAGCTACGCAGGCGAGTATGTCGTCCTGTGGATCTTCATCAGCAAGTTCCAGGCGCTCGCCGGCTGGACGTGGCCGGAGATTGCCCTGCTGTACAGCTTTGGCCTGTTCACGTATGCGCTCGGCGCTTCGGTCTCCTTCGTACAGATGCAGTCGCTGGAGGGGCAGGTGCAAGCCGGGACACTCGACGCGCTGCTCGTGAAGCCGCTGAACCCGTACCTGTACCATATCAGCAGAGGGTTCAATCTGGCCTATATCGCCCATTTGCTCATCTCGGGCTCGGTGCTGCTATGGGCCTTGTCCGTACTGGAGGTGTCCTGGAGCTGGTGGAGCGTGCTCTATGTGGCGCTTGCCGTCATCGGCGGGGCGCTAATCCAGGCCGGACTGATGTCGGCGATCGGCGCATCCGCGTTCGTCTGGGTACGCACAGGTTTTTTGTTCCAGCTGTTTTTCCGGCTCAAGGAGTTCATCTCGTATCCGCTGCCGATCTTCGGCAGCTTCATCCAGATCCTGCTCACCTTCGTCGTCCCGTTTGCCTTCGTCAACTACTACCCTGCTGCCTACCTGCTCGGCAAGGACAGCCTGCTGCTGCCAGCCTGGGGGATGTGGCTCGTCCCGGCGGTCGGACCGCTCGTCTACTGGCTCGGCTACGTCGTCTGGATGCGCGGCGTCAACAAGTACCAGGGTGCTGGGGGCTAGAGCTTTTGCGTCGCGAAGATTGTAAAAAAAAGACCCTCCATTCCCGCGCGGGGATGGAGGGTCTTTCCATGAAGCGCCGATGAGGGCGCGCAAGCGAAAGTTTCTTGCGCTCGAGCGCCGAAACGCGCCGCTGCGTGCGCTGCCTTATGCCTGCGCTACATCTTGGACGGCCTGATGGATCGTGTCGAACAGCTCCTCGAGATGGAGCTCCTCGATACAGGAGAAGGCGACTCGCAGGTCAGTCTCGCCGAGTGCGATCGTGCCGACGCCATAAGCATCGAGCAGACGCGTGCGGACAGCCTCGGCCGATACCCCCTTCAGCTTCAGACACATGAAGTAGCCGGAGTTGAACGGATAGTACTCCCACACCTCGCCATAACGTCCGCTGTCGAGTAGATCCTTGACGCGGTTGGCGCGGCGCTTCATGATGTCGAACTTGACGCGACGCTGCTCGTCGAAGTCCGGCGCTTGCAGCGCCCGCAGGATGAATGTCTGCGACGGATGCGGTCCGCTGGAGATCGTCGCGCGGATGATGCCGAGCGTCTTGGCCTCCAGCGCCTTCAGTGCTTCCTCGGAAGGCGATGCGTAGGTGATGAAGCCGACGCGGAAGCCCCACACATACTCTTCCTTGGTTGCGCCGTCGACCTTGATCGCCAGGACGCGCGGATGCAGGTCGGCGAGCTGGCCGAAGAGCGACTCGTGCAGGGAGTCCTCGAAGAAGAGGCCAAAGTAAGCGTCGTCTGTGACTGCCACGACGTTGATCCCGGCTTCGGCCGCTTCCTGGATCGCGGCGACGATCTCCGCGCCTTCCTGACGAGTCGGCGTGTAGCCGGTCGGATTGTTCGGGAAGTTGAGGATAACGATTGCTTTGCCGCGGCCTTGCTGAGCCAACAGCTTCTCGCGCAGTCCGGCGCTGTTGAAGCGGTTTTGTTCATTGTAGAGCGGGTACTCGATCATCTCTGCCCCGCGACGGACGCTGAAGGTCAGCTCATAGTTCTCCCAGTTTTTGTCCGGGATGATGACGGCGTCGCCGACGTCGGCGAACAGATCGGCGACGATGCTCAGGCCGTGCGTCAGCGCGTTGGTGACGACGGGCTGACCGAACGACTTGCCGCTGAGCGATGGATTTTCCTGCAGCATCTTCTCGCGCCAGAGCTTGCGCAGCTCCGGCTTGCCGGCAGGCGGCGCATATGGATAAATGTCCTTGGGCTCGTAAGCGGACAACGTGTCTTGGATGGACTTGAGGTGCATCGGTTGTCCGCCCTCGGTGGCGATACCGATCGTTGCGTTGTACTTTTTGGCCTTGGCGGCAGCTTCCGCCGACTGGCTCAGGATACCTACCTTGGGAAAATAAATGGCTTTGCCGATTCCCGACAGCATGTCGAAAATGTGCGCATTTTCCGATTGAAGCGTCTCGTTCAACTGCTTGGCAAGTAAGTTCATGAAATATACTCCATCCTTCCAGCTCATTTCCGTGCCTATCGGGTGTATTATAACATTAATCATTTGCAAACGACATAACTTCGATCACATTTTTGCGAGTTGCGCGCGCTTTTTGAAGTATTGTATGATGGCAAAAGAAGACAGGACTGCAAGCTGGCCTGTCATGTGCGAGTCTAGAGGTCCGGAAGGAGCGTACTGTCGGGAATGTTGCATTCAGAGCCTTCGACGTTAATCTTGAAGCCCGCCTTCGCAAAGATCGTATGCGAGCCGGGATGGCGCTGGCAGAAGAGGGAGAAGCCGCTGGCCAACTATGATCTGTTCTACGTCTGGAGCGGCCAGGGCGAGGTCATCTTAAACGATAAGCCGTACCAGGTGAGCAAGGGCAGCTGCTTCCTGTTCCGACCGGGAGACCATACGAGCGCCACGCACGAGCCGCAGCGTCCGCTGGTCCTCACGTATATTCACTTCGATGTCAGCGAGCCGGCAAGCGAGGTGCCCAAGCCTTATCGGGTGATGCAGGAGACGGTCGACTTCGAGCATCTGCTGTCGCGTTATGTGCGGCTGTTCCTCGTCAAGACGTTCGCTGCCGAAGAGGAAGCGAGGCTGATCCTCAAGCAGCTGCTGATCATGTTGCTCCGTCAGGATATCGATGGGCCAGTGGAGAAAAATGTAAGCAATCAGCTGACCGAGGCGATTCACGAGATCGCCAACTATATCCGTCAGAACCCTGGCATCCCGCACCGGATCGAGGATTTGGCGATGCGCGCGCAGCTGTCGCCGCGCTACTTCTCCACCCGCTTCAAGCAGCTGATCGGGATGTCGGTACAGTCGTACATGATCCAGACGCGGATCGATCGGGCGCAGCATCTGCTCATGCATGCCGGGATGAATGTGACCGAGGTGGCCGACGCTTTGGGCTACCGGGATATTTTTTTCTTCAGCCGCCAGTTCAAGCAATATACGGGCAAGAGCCCGTCAGAGATTCGGTAGCGGCTGATAGCGAAGCGAGATTCAAATAAGGGGCTGTCCCAAAAGTCATCGTCAGATGACTGAGGGGCGCCCCTTCTTCAACTTGTAAAACAAAAAGAAACCTATCTCTGGTAAAATGGAGGTACCACCCAACCACACACCAAAGGAGAGGTTTCTTTTGTACATTCAATATACCATGGATCAACTTTATCTGCCAATGGATTTGGAGGACGACATTCCTCCCAAACACCTCGTTCGCGTAGTTAACGAAGCCGTCAATCGCTTGGATGACAACATCTTTCGGGAGGCTTATCCAGGCGGGGGGCGAGACAGCTATCACCCCAAAATGCTCACCAAAGTGATCCTATATGCCTACACACAACGAATGTACTCTTCTCGCCAGATTGCCAAGGCTGTCAGGGAAAACGTCATGTTTATGTGGGTTGCTGGTAGACAACGTCCAGATTTCCGCACCATCAATCGCTTCCGTTCCGAGCGGATGAAAGACATATTGGAGACCGTCTTCACTAGCGTGCTCCAGTTTCTTGTTGAAGAAAAGTATGTGAAGCTTGAGCATTACTTTGTCGATGGTACTAAAATCGAAGCGAATGCGAATCGGTACACGTTCGTCTGGGGCAAGGCAGTCGTGAAACAGAAAGCTAAACTTCAAGAAAAAGTACAGACGTTGTTTGCCACCATTGAAGCGGCGGAAAAACAAGAAGAGCAGGAGCAAGCCGGACAAGATCTGGCTGAGCTTGGCGAAGCAACTGAGCTGACCAGCGAAAAGTTAGCGTCGGCGGTTCAGCAATTGGAAGCAAAATTACAAGCCAGGCCAAAGGACAAGCCACTTAAGAAAGCGGTACGTGTCCTTCGTAAGGATCTGTTGCCACGTCTACAGAAATACGAAGCCCAGCAAGAGGTTCTTGGTGAACGAAACAGTTTCAGCAAGACCGATCATGACGCTACATTCATGCGGATGAAAGAAGATCACATGCGTAATGGACAACTTAAGCCTGGCTACAATGTACAGATCGGGACAGAGAACCAGTTCATTATCGGATACAGCTTGCATCAACGTCCGACAGATACGCGTTGCCTAAAACCTCACTTGGAGAAGGTGAAAGCAGCGCTCGGGAAGTTGCCGAAAACGGTTATTGCGGACGCTGGATACGGTGGTGAGGAAAACTACGCTTATCTGGAAAGCGAACAATTGGAAGCATTGGTGAAGTACAGCACCTACCACAAGGAAAAAACAAAGAAGTGGAAGCAAGATATCAGCAAGCTAGACAACTGGCAGTACGACGAGACCGAAGACACGTGGACATGTGCGGCAGGACAAAAACTGCTGTTCCGTTATGAAAGTAAGGAGAAAACGGAAAGTGGATATGAGCTAAGAAAACGGCATTATCGGAGCAAAAGTTGTGAGGGGTGTCCGCTTAAAGAAGCTTGTACAAAATCGAAAGGAAATCGCGAAATCAGTGTAAGTATGACGTATTTACGCTACAAGGAACAAGCCCGCGAGAAACTTAGAAGCGAAGAAGGATACGCGTTAGCAGTTCGGAGGATGATTGAACCCGAGAGCGTGTTTGGGCAAATGAAGAACAACAGAGGGTTCCGGCGTTTTCTGCTTCGAGGCTTGCCGAAAGTAAGCCTTGAGGTCGGGTGGCTTTCGCTTGCTCACAATTTGCTCAAGAAGGCAGCAATAGACCGAAAGGCAGAAAAGGCGGTGCAGGGATAACATCCTAGCACTGCCTTTTCTTCATGATTGGCGTTTTCATTCATCAAGTGAGCTGTCTCATCAAGCGGACGAACTTACTTTTGGGACAGCCCCTTATTTGAATGGCTAGGGGCTCGCTGGACTGAAAGCCTGGAGAGCCCATGACTTCGTTGAAAAAGTGAACTCAGCAACAGATTATCAGAAAAGCAACACATTCTCATAGTTGTACGTGAGGAAAGGAATTATTATTAAACCGTATACTGCAGACTTGATGCAGGCAGACGGAAATCAAGCTTACAGAATGGCACGGATGCAAAGCCAGGAGGAGTACTGAAATGGAGAAGCAATCACAGCATCAGCAAGGCAAATGGATATGGATGGATGAAAAGCCAGCGGTCAGACAGTTTGGACGCCATCAGCTGGTTTACTTTCGGCGCAGCTTCGAGTTGTCGGCCGCAGAGGCCGAGATGTCGCAACTTCACATACGCGTCTCGGCAGACAGTCGATACCGTTTGTATTTGAACGGAGCCTCGGTTGCCATCGGTCCTTGCAAAGGAGACGCAGCTACGCATTATTACGAGGAAGTGGACTTGTCGGCGTACCTGCGAGCGGGCAGCAACGTTTTGGCGGCCAAGGTGCTTCACTATTCGCCCTTCGGGCTGGATGTGGACGGGTATGGGGGGCCAGCCTCGATATGGAGGTCGCAGTGGGGAGCATTTTTGCTGGATGGCGCGGTTCAGGACGGCACGGGCAACCTTATAGAATCGTTGCATACGGATGAACGGTGGGTCTGTCTGGCCGATCGTGCCATTACGTTTGTACCAAGTTTTATGGAAACGCTTTATGTCGGCGGGATGGAGCGGGTCAACGGCGGGGATACCGTACCGGGGTGGCAGGACTGCCTGGACGGCAGCGCCAATAATCAACCGTTCGACTGGCGTCCAGCAAGAATCGTATCTGCCGTAGCGGACCCGACATATGGCCATTTGACCCCGTGGCGCCTGGCCCCCCGTCCGATACCTGCGCTGTATGAAACGTCGGCGTATTTCAAAAGCGTTACTCGTCTGGAAGGAGCTGAGTCTGGCTTCACATTTTATCAGAACCCTGAAGATGCAGTCTTGCAAGCATTAGAGGTTCCGGCAGGAGCGAAGGTCGTCGTTGAGCTGGATGCGGGCGAATTGACCACAGGTTACCCTGTCTTGGAATTGCTGGGCGGTCGAGACAGTCAAATCAAGCTGTTGTATGCGGAGTGTTACGAAAGCGGCAAGCCGGAAGCGATCAACAGACGCGTAAAAGGCAAACGCGACGATGCTTCGGGTATCCTGGTCGGCGAATATGACTGCTACAAGGTAGGCGGCTTCGGAAATGGTGAAATCTACGAGCCCTTCTGGTTCCGCACCTTTCGATACATTCGTCTCGAGATTGCGACCGCAGACGAGCCGCTCAGGCTATGCAGCTTCAGTTACCGGGAGACGGGATATCCGCTGGACATCAAGGCCAGTTTTAAGAGCTCGGACGAGACATTGACGCCTCTCTGGGAGATCAGCGCCCGTACCCTGCAACGCTGCATGCATGAGACGTACGAGGATTGTCCGTATTATGAGCAGTTGCAATACACGATGGATACTCGGCTGCAGGCGTTGTTCACTTATGTACTTAGTGCGGATGACCGTCTGGCCCGCAAGGCTATTTACGACTTCCACAGCTCCCGGCTTCCCGACGGGATGCTCCAAAGCCGTTACCCCTCGGTGTCGCCCCAGGTCATCCCTGGTTTCTCGCTCTATTGGGTCATGATGGTGCATGATCATTACCTCCATTATGGGGATGAAGCGTTAGTCCGGGCTTACCTCTCGACCGTGGACGGGGTGCTCCAGTGGTTCGACAGCAGGATCGACAGTCTGGGACTGGTAGGCAAAATGCCGGAGGGATACTGGCCCTTCGTGGACTGGGTAGAGGAATGGCGCGAGCGGGCCGGTGTGCCCGCCGCCCATGAGGCAGGTGCGATGACTGTCTATAATTTCATGTATGCGACAGCGCTTGGTCTTGCGGCAGAGTTAAATGAGAGCGTCGGCAGAGTATCGACAGGAGCCGAGTATCGGGCGCGCGCTGACGCGATCTGCCAAGCGGCCAACCAACGATGCTGGTCAAAGGATCGCAAAATCTATCAGGACGGGCCGGGTCTGGAGCAATATAGCCAGCACTGCCAGATATGGGCTGTCCTCTGCGGGGCGGTAGAAGGAGAGGAAGCCCGGCGTATCCTCGACGTAGTGATGACAGACGGGGCGCTGTCCAAGGTATCTTATGCGATGGCTTTCTTTCAATTCCGGGCGTTGGCAAAGGCAGGGATGTACGACCGCTCCTTTGGGTTATGGGATACGTGGCGCGAGCTAGCCGCGCTCAACTTGACGACATGGGTAGAGGACCCGGTTAGTCAACGCAGCGATTGTCATGCATGGGGAGCCGTGCCGTTGTATGAATTTACGACAGAGATTCTTGGCGTGCAGTCCGGCGGGCCGGGGTACAGCCGCATCCGGATTGCGCCTACTCCTGGACCGCTCAAGTCGGCAGAAGGCGCAGTTGCCATTCCTCAGGGCGTGGTGCTCGTGAGCTGGCAGCGTACGGCAGACGACAGGTTCGAGCTGTCTTGCGAGGTGCCGGCGGGAACCGAAGCGGAGATCCGCTTGCCGAGCGGCGATCTCTTCATGATCCCGGAGGGTAAGCATCAATTTTCCTGTGAGCTGACAGAACGACAACAATAAGAGGAGTGCTTCCTTTGAGAAAAAACACAGGATTTTTATTGGCTTTATTGCTTTTGCTTCAGCCTCTTGCAGCACTGCTGCCCCTGCCGAAGGCGGTGGCTCAGGAAGCAAGCACACGCTTTGAACCGGTGAGTACAGCAGACGTAAGGCTGTACGAGGGCAGTCCAACCTTGCACATTAATGGCAAGCCGCAGCCGTTCATTGCCTGGGCACAATGGGAGCATTATCCGAGATTCACGCAATCGGCGCAAGAGTCGGGCATTCATATCTATCAGCCCCGCCATACGACGGCTTTTCCTACCATCGAGGTATGGCTGCCGAGCATGGAAACGGTAGCCAAGCAGGACGAAAAAGCATATTTTCTGCCGGTTTTGTGGTTAGGCAGCGATACGACCTTCGGTTTTGACCGCAATAATGCAGATGAAGTGAACGCAGATGCAGCTTCCTCTTGGGGAGCCGTATCCTTTGGCTCGCAGGAATGGCTGAATCGTGCGGAGCTGTTCCTGCGCGAGCAGATTCGGCAATATGAAGCCAGTCGCGTAGGCAATCGCATTATTGGCTACCAGTTGACGGCCGGAACTACGGGCGAGTGGTTTTATCCCGACACTTGGGCCAATCGCGACTTTGATCGCAGCGCGGCCAATACGGCAACCTTCCGCTCATGGCTGGCTGCTGCGTATGAGCAGGATGCCGAGAAGCTACAGCAGGCGTGGAACAGTCCTGAGGTTTCGTTTGATACAGCTGAAATCCCTGCCAAGCAGGGAGGAGAGCATTTTCTGGACGCTCAAAACAGTCGGGCGGTCATGGATTATGTCCAGTATGCCAACGAACAAGTAGCGGTAGTTACAGACAAGTTAGCCGCTATTGTCAAGGAAGAAACGGCAGACAAGAAGGTTGTCTCTATCTATAGCGGTTATACGATGGCTTTTGGCCAGTACAGCCCCCTGTCAGGCCAACTGGCGCTGGAGCAAATGCTGCAGAGCGACAATCTGGATATTTTCTTTTCCCCGTTTGACTATGTACATCGCAATCTGAATGGTTATTCTACGGCCCATGGTGCCATGGATAGTATCCGGCGCGCCGGCAAGCTCTATGTAGCCGAGGATGATTATGCGACGCACATCGGCTCCGATCATTGGGGAGCAGAGGCCCTGGCCAAAGATGTCGAGGGGACGCTGGCCTTGATGTGGCGCAATTTCGGTTATACGCTGACGAAGTCCTTTGGCCAATGGTGGTACGACGATACGGGCTACGGCAATTTTAACAATGCTCGGATGATGAATGCTATCGGACAGATGAACGCTCTGGCGGAGACTAATCTCGAGCTGCACGCAAGGAGTAGCGCCTCGGACCCCGCGAAGGCAGGCGCGGGCAGCTCGCTCGCCAAGGCTGAAATCGCACTCGTCGTGGACGAGTTCTCGCAGATGGTTCAATCGGTCTCTTCCTCTTACTTGAACGAGGAGCTGCGCCTCCTGCGCAACGAATTGTCCAAGGCAGGGGCGCCTTATGATGTGATCCTGCTATCGGACCTGCTGTCTGGCCAGGATGATCCGTACAAGCTGTATATCATGGCGAATACTTATGCCTTGGATCAGACGGATAAGCGGGCATTACAACAATGGAATGCCTCGGGTAAAACGGTCCTCTGGCTGTATGCGCCCGGCTACTGGTCTCGCGACGATGACGGCATCGACCGCACAGGTGTGGATGCGATGCGCGAGATTACCGGGCTGCCGATCAGCGAGCAGCCTGCGGGCACCTATTCGATCCTTGCGGAGAACACTGCTCAGCCGCTGATGGAAGGCATTGCAGAAGGGGAGGTGCTGGGAGCTGCAGCGAAGCCTCTGCCGGTATTCACCATTGCGGAGACGACCGGGCTGGAGGTGCTCGGCCGCATGAACGGCGAGGCCGCAGCAGTGCTTCGGGCGGACGGTGATACGCAGACGATCTGGGTTGGGGCGCCGCGCTTGCTTTCGCCGGTATTCTACCGAAATGTCGCCAAGCTGGCAGGTGTGCATGTATACAGCGATTATAATCGACAGGTGGAAGCGAATAGCGATTTTTCGTTCATTACGATACCAGAGGCATCAACGGAAATGATTCGGTTTAAAGACGGCTTGCCCAAATACAATGTATTGCGGGACGAGCTCGTTCAACCTTCACCAGACGGATTGCTGGAGGTGACAACAACCGGGCCGGAAACGCTTGTCTTTTTCAGTGGAGACAAAGAAAAGCTTCCTCTGCCCGCCGCTGCGGTATCGGACCCCGTGCTGGCACGACTGGCCGTCTTAACTGCCAGTGACTCGCTAAAAGCGGCAGGCGAGCGCGAAGCGCGTATCCGAGAGCTCTCGACAGGCTCGCGTCTTCCGCTTACCGTGATGGGCATTACGCCAGAGGGCTATTACTTCGCAGAGGATGAGATGCGCGAACCTGCGCAGTGGTCCAGTTCCGATGAGGCTGTAGCTGAGGTGGACGGGCAAGGCACAATCTTTGCAAAATCGGCCGGTCAAGCGCAAATTACGGCGAATGTGGGCGGTGTCGCAGGCACGTTGACAATCGTGGTGAAGGCGCCATTGGAGGTCGGGATGATGTCTGACCTGCAAAAGCCTGACACCGTGTGGAGTACCTGGTCAGCGGTTAACGGGTACAACCCGTTCGAGCTGGGAGTGGGCAATGCCTACGGCACGGCAAGCCTGCAAGAGCAGGCCATTGGACAGGATGGCGCGGTCCGTGAGGTGTATCGGCTTGAACCGCTTATGGAAGGCGAGCAAGTAGGGGTCGCCATTCATACGGTGGATGTGCCGGCAAGGGCGGGTGTCAAGGTCGTGGCAGACTTCCAATATCCGCAAGGTACGTCACCAGGCACTCCGAATACGTTATTTGTGATGGGTTACAGAGGCACGACCAATCTGTTCGTCCATCAGAGCGATCTTGCTGCGACTTCCGCCGGAGCGACGGCTGAGGTTAATCTGGATACTTATGCAGGGCAACAGATTCGACTGGATTTCATCATTCGCGACAAGGCGGATCCCGGGGTAGCAGCAGTCGACCTGACCGGTTTGAGACTGGCTTACGAGGATCGGGAGGCGGACAAGTTATTCGCCCGTTTATCCTTCAGCGAGAGTAATACGTTGATCCCTGCTTCCCAATCTGCTGTATTGACGGTGAACAAGCACTTTACCGACGGCAGCAGCGAGCGTTGGATGCCGGAGCCAGGCGCCCGTTGGGAAGTGGACCGGCCAGATATTGTCCGCGTGGCGGAAGACGGCACGGCTACCGGACTTAAGCCGGGGCGGGCGGCGATCACCCTGATTACTGCGGACGCCATAACACGCACTTATGTCAAGGTAGCCGCGCCAGACGAGGATGATTATAACTATGAGAATGTGCTGCCGATGTTCGCTCAGGGAGGCACATGGTGGTCGGAGCCGTACGATCCGTTTGTATTCGGTTCGGTTCACGAAGCTGGTGGTGCCTATATTGCCGAAAGTATGGCGCTTGAAGATGGCCAAACGTACAGGGATGTTCTCATGATAGAGGGAGGGGCATCCAGTGAAGCGATCAACGGAAGAGCTACGCTGCACATCCCGGATGCGGAAGAAGTATATTTGGTGGGCAAGCTGGGCTTCACGAATGAAGCGCCGGATGAGCAGCAGAGTGCAAGCTTTTATATTCGATCGTGGGATAGCCGCAACCCGTTCTACAATGAATATCAGTTATCGAATGACGGCAGTCTTACGGAGGTCTCGATCAATGTATCGTCATTCCGGGGGCAGTCCATTGAACTGAACGACTTGTACTTGTCACACAAGGGGACGCCGAGCAAAGTAGCAGTTGCCGACCTGGCGTTTCGTTACACGGCCAAGGCGCTTCCAGAGCAGGTCGCACTGGTCGCGAGTCAGCCGTATGCACGGCTTGCGCCTGGTGAAGAGTGGACAGCGCAGGTCAAGGTGCTTATGGACAACGGCAATCTGTCTGAAGCGAGTGAGACAGTTCGATGGACAACAGACCAGGCCAGCGTAGTGGAGGTGGCGAATAATGGAACGATTCGTGCCCTTAAACCCGGGATTGCTATCGTACGAGCCGAAAGCAGCTGGCTGAGAACTGAGCTTTTGGTGGAGGTTAGAGCATCGGGCGAAGCCCCGCCATATGTCTGGCAAGACCCGTATCGCTGGACGATGCTGGAGCGTCTGGACTTCGGGCTCTCCGATGCGGACCGCGCTTATCGCTACACGGGCTTGCGAATCTTGAGCCCTAAGCCGTCAGAAGGCGGGGATCCGTCTACGCCTAGTGTACCTCCTGTTACTCCGCTTCCGTCCACTCCGCCACCACAGCCGACCTCTCAGGCCATCGGGAACGGAGACGGGAGCATAAGCGTACGACCCTTGCTTAAGGATGGCAGCGACACCGCAATCGCAGAGGTTCCAGCGAATGCACTGGCCGATGCCCGCAAATACGCGGCGACTAGCGACCGTGGCAGACGCGTGATGACGCTGGACGTTGCCTTCGTAGAAGGTGCGTCCGGCTACGAAATTCACCTCCCGGCGAAGGTCGTCGCCGACTTGGGCAAAGGCTTCGATCTGCATGTGAAGACCCGTCTGGCGGTTATCTTGATCCCTATCGAACGGCTGGTAGCAGCGGGGATCGGGACAGGCGAGCAACTGACGATCAAGCTGTCCGCTGCGGCAGCCTCAGGGAAAACGGGAGCTAAACCGGAGCTGCTGCTGGACGTTCAACTGGATAGTCAAGCGTTGAACTGGGACAGTTGGCAGATGGATGGCGCCAATGAGAAGGGGAATCCGTGGACAACCTTTATCCATCCGATGGTGGTCCGGGTCCCCTACACTCCAACATTGACAGAACGCCGGAATACGGAATTTCTGACGGTTCGGCAAGCGGACAGTCACGGGGCGCGTCAGTCTATTGCAAGCGGCAGATACCATTCCGAGTCGGGAGAGATGGTATTTGAGGCTCAGGCTCCAGGGCGCTATCAGATTGCCTATGCGCCAACGTCCTTCTCTGATATGAGTAAGTACGCCTGGGCCAGTCCGGCGATCCATGCACTCGCTGCAAAAGGGATCATTAACGGCACGTCGACAGCTCTGTTCTCGCCGGCAGCGCCTGTAACCAGGGCCGAATATGTGACGTTGCTCATCCGAGCGCTCGGCATTCCGGGGATGCCCGGCACCAGCTTCCGTGATGTAGAGTCGAACGCCTATTACTACGAGACGGTCGGGGCGGCAGCGCGACTCGGTGTGGTTACGGGCACCGGTGCTGGCGAGTTCAAGCCGGGGGCGCCGATCTCGCGGCAGGAGATGATGGTGATGGCCGCCCGTGCTCTGACAGGGCTGGAACAGTTAGAAACGAGCACAGGCCTGGATGCGCTGGCACCCTTCACGGACCGAGATCAGATCGCTGACTATGCGATCGAGAGTCTTGCTTCGCTGGTGGATGCGGGCCTGATCGAGGGCAAGGGAGAGACGCTGGCTCCGCGCGCGCTTGCGACACGCGCAGAAGCCGCTATGTTTTTGTACCGCCTATATTCTGCACGCTATGAATAAACTGTGAGGTGACTACGATGAGGTTGAATTGGCGCAAGTCAGCTATCGTTATGTCGTTGGCAGTCTTGATGGGAGGAGGAGCTTCGGGCACGATGTCCGAAGCGTCTCCTGGCAGCTTTGCCTGGGACCCCGGGATGTCCAAGAAAGTGTGGGTTTATGCCTCAGATAGCCAATACCATGATTATACCGATGCAGGCGGCGATTTTTCCCGCTACTGGGATTATACAGCGCTTAATGCAGGGACGCCTGCAGATACGAGCTGGTGGGGCCAGCAATGGAGCCCTCTGCCGACGGATAGCTCGAAGTATAAGTTGAAATGGGTACTCAATAATGTCAACAACCCTGACAAATGGGACCCGGACCTTAATTTTATCGGATTTCAGATGAGCGCTTATCGCGGGTTAAATGTCATTCCCGTGATCGGCTCGACAGGAAGTCTATATTATAAGGCCAGCGTGTATTTAGATGCTGAAACGAGTGCGAACGACGCCTCGTCCGGTCCTCCAAACATTCACGGGGTACCGCAGTCCTCGACGGCAGTGGTTTTGGGCTTTGCCTTTAATGAAGCCTACGAGGGAGGGCGCAACTATCCGCGCTTCGTAGAAATCTCTCCTTATGTGACGACCTACGGAGATTTTAATTCCGACCCCAATATTATTTTTCACGGAGCCGGGCCGGATTACGAGATGTATCGCATTCCCGTGACGCATCCGCTCGTGCAAGAAGCCATGATGACCCCGGGGGATACCCGTACCTTCAACATCGATATCGCCCAAGTTGCGCGCGGCCTGACCTGGAGCGGTATTCAGCCCGACTGGAGCAAAGCGGCGGTGGGCAGCGTTTACTTTGGCTATGAATCCTACGGCGACGCACTGACTACAGCAGAGATTTGGGACTTTGATTTTACTAGCCAATAAGAGGGCGATACAACAAACCGACCGCTCGCAGGCAGCGAATTGTCGGTTTGTTTGTTGTTTTTTGCGCCCATGTTTCGATTCAACAAGAAAGTATCACGAACGCAACAGAGTGTCGTAGTAGGGTATTCGAAGGATGTTTTATGATAAAGTCAGCACAAAAACAGAACGGAGACGATGATGATATGGCGAAATTATGGCGAAATTGGCCGCTGCATGTGATGCTCATTCCGGGCGTGATTCTTATTTTTATGTTCAGTTACATTCCGCTCGCGGGAATCGTCATGGCGTTCCAAAAATTTATACCGAGCCAAGGCTGGTTTTCTTCCCCTTGGATAGGTTTGCAAAATTTTGAATATATGCTGGAGCTCCCCGACATTCAGCGCATTATCAGGAATACGTTAACGATTTCCGCCATGAAAATTGTGGCTGGCCAACTGATCCCGATAGTCATTGCCATTTTATTAAATGAATTGAAAAACCGAATCGTAAAACGCGGCGTTCAAACGCTCATTTACTTGCCTCATTTTCTGTCATGGGTGCTGCTTGGCGGTATTCTCATCGACATCTTGTCGACCGAAGGCGGCTTGGTGAATCAATTTCTGGGCTGGTTTGGCGTACAGCCGATCTTCTTTTTAGGAAGCAATGACTGGTTTCCATTTGTGCTTGTATTCTCGGATGTGTGGAAGGAGTTTGGCTTCTCGACGATTGTATATCTGGCTGCGATTACCTCGATCGATCCCTCCCTGTATGAAGCCGCTTATGTCGACGGAGGCGGCAAGTTCAAACAGGCGATCCACGTTACGCTGCCGGGCATGCTTCCCATCATCGTGCTGGTAGCTACGCTGTCGCTAGGGAATGTGTTGAACGCCGGCTTCGAACAGGTATTCAATCTGTACAGCCCCCAGGTCTATGAGTCCGGTGACATCATCGATACAAGAGTGTATCGGATCGGCTTGGTCGATGTGCAATATGGTCTTGCTACTGCGGTAGGCTTGTTTAAATCAGTGGTCAGCCTGGTGCTGGTTGGCATTTCTTATTATCTGGCCTACAGACTTGTTAAATATCGTATCTTCTAAAACCAAAGGGGGCCCTCAAGATGGAGTATCCGTCGTTATCAAGGAAATTGTTTATCGGGTTTAACTATATCTTTCTCATCGCATTGGCGCTGCTGTGTATTTTGCCGCTTGTCCATATATTTGCCCTGTCCTTGAGCTCGCCGTCGATTGCAGCGGCCGGAATGGTGAAATTTTGGCCAGTGGGTCTGAATTTTAACGCCTACCAACATATTTTGAGTCAAAAAGAGTTCCTGGACGCCTTTCTCGTTTCTGTGCAGCGCTTGGTGCTGGGGACCAGTCTTTCCATGGCGCTGACGATATTGACAGCCTACCCTCTGTCCAAGGAATCCAAAACCTTTAAATCAAGAAGCTATTACGCCTGGTATTTTGTCGTCACCATATTCATTAGCGGCGGCCTCATTCCATGGTACATGACCATTCGCTTTTTTGGATTGATTGATTCTCTCGCGGCCTTGGTGCTCCCTGGAGCTGTAGCGGTATTTAATATTATTTTGCTGCTGAACTTCTTTCGGAACTTGCCAAAGGAATTGGAGGAATCGGCGTTTATCGATGGAGCCGGCCATTTCAAGATTATGCTTCGGATCTTCATTCCGATCTCCATGCCTGGGATTGCTACCGTATGCTTGTTCACGATGGTGAATCATTGGAATGCTTGGTTCGATGGTCTGATCTTAATGAACAGGAATGAAAATTATCCCTTACAGACGTATTTGCAAACGGTCGTAATGCAGCAAGATTTCAGCGTCATGGCGCAGTCGAGCCTGACAGGCATGCAGGAAATATCCAATCGGACCGTCAAATCGGCGCAAATCTTTTTGGGGTCGCTGCCTATTCTCGTGGTGTATCCGTTTCTGCAACGGTATTTTGTAAAAGGGATTGTATTGGGAAGCGTCAAGGGTTAAGAGAGGAGAAATTCCAGTGAGTATACAGTGGGAGTCAGGCTCGTTACAAGAGAAAGTAGAGGTTGTTAAGCGTTTTGCAATGGAAGCAGGAGGGGACATGCTGCACGCCCCGGCAGGGAATCTCAAGCATCCCTTTGTCGTACCCGGGGCGGTGTATGCGCATCATCTATGGGATTGGGATTGTTACTTTGCCGTTCAGGCGCTATTGCAGATGGTGCAGCTCAAGGATCGAGATGGAACGCTCAAGGCTGGCGAAAAAGAGCTGTATATCCGGCATGCTCAAGGAAGCGTCCTGAATTTTTTGGATGCGCAATTGGAAGACGGGTACATTCCAATTATGCTTTTTGCCGATTCGGACGCAGACAGCAGAGTGTTATACCGCAATGGCAGCCCTGTAAATATGCACAAGCCTTGTCTGGCCTTGAATGCGGTCATGATCAGCCAAGCCATCGATGATTATAGCTGGCTCCATGAGAGGTACGATCAGTTCCGAAGCTATTATGAATGCTATAAGGCTGTCTATCAATCGGAATCCAAGCTGTTTGTGTGGGCTGACGACGTGATGATTGGCGTAGACAACGATCCGGCTACCTTTGGACGACCGCACTACTCGTCAGCGAACCTTTTCTTGAATGCGTTTATGGTTAAAGAGCTGGGAGCGTTGGCCGAGTTGTCTCGGGCACTCGGTTACGAGGATCAGGCAAGCTATTATTCCGCCGAAGCGGAGGCATTGGGGACGCTCATCCAGGAAGAATGCTGGGATTGTCGAGAGGAGATCTATTACTCCGTAGATGTCAATTGTAAAACGTATCGAGCCAATCCGAGAGTAAGCGGGTATCATATGGGGCTTGGCGTCACCTGGAAATCAGTTCCCATCAAAATTCAATCCTGGGCCAGCTTCATACCGATGTGGGCGGGGATTCCGAATCCATCGCAAGCCCATGCGTTGGTGACCAAGCATATGTTCAACCCCGAAACGTTCATGAGCAAGTATGGGGTTCGCAGCTTGGCACGACATGAAAAAATGTATTCCGTGGCGGCAACGGGCAATCCCTCTAATTGGCTGGGTCCGATCTGGATGGTTGTTCAGTATATCCTGTTCGACGCCTTGATGCAGTATGGGTATCGGGAGGAGGCAGCCCGATTAACCGCTCAAGCGTTACACCTTCTCGGCGACGATATTGCCAAGCATGGCGATCTGCACGAATATTATGACCCTGATAACGGAGAAGGTATAATAAATAAGGGTTTTTTAAATTGGAACTTACTTGTGCTGAACATGATTTGCCGATTGGAGGAGGATAGCGGCTGACAGTTAACCCCCAGGTCAGATGTTGCAGTAGAATTTACAGGAAATGGGACGCCCACTTGCGGTGTCTTTTTGTCTTTCGTACTTGGGAGGGATTGTTTTGCACCTGATTTCATTCAAGCGAACCTATACAAAAATACTGCTTTCTCTGGCTATCGTTCTGATTCCAACCTTTGTTCTGAGTGCTGTCATCAACGACAGAAGCGTAACGCTGGTCAAATCGCAAATCTCCGATTCGATTCAACAGAAAACCGAATACATGATGAATACGCTGGAGGCGGAAATCGAAAGAATACATTCCATTCAGAAGTCATTTATTAACGACAACGACTTGCAGTCTTTGAATTTCAGAAGCAGCCTATTCAGCCGATACGAGTGGACGACTACAGTCAATCAATTGCATACCAAGCTTCAATTGGTTAACTCATCGAGCAAATATGTGAAATCGACCTCGATCATGATGGCGACAATAGACAAAACCTTGTCCTCGCGCGAGCGATTGATTCCGCTTGATCAAGAGGATTTTGACAATACCATTGAAAAAATGAGTCAAGGTTTGCTTTTCTTGCCCAAAGGGAAAAGCATTCTTTTACCCCTTGCTTACCCGAGCGTAAAACGGCCGTACATCCTCATGACGGTAGAATTCGATCTGGATCAATTACACAGGGACTTGGCTTTATTGGACAATCATGCGGTAGCGGTCAGTACAACCTTGCTGATTGACGAGACCGGTAGCATTTTGTTCGATACCAATCAGGACATCGAACTGAACAAACAATCGCTTGCGGCGATTGCGGCTGCAGACAGCGGTGGGTTTAAGTTTGGAAATTATATTGTACATCGTCAAAAATCCGCTTTTCTCAACTGGAGCCTGGTCACCCTTTTTGATGAAAAAACGATCTGGACACCGGTAACGGATCTCAATAAATGGCACTGGATATTAGGCGCTGCGGCAACGATCTCCGTGGTCATTTTCTCCTACTTTATCTATCGTCTGGTTCATCGACCGATGGCGCGCTTATTGCGCATGTTCAGAAGAGTACAGGATGGAAATCTGCCCGTTGTCGTCAATCATGATGAGAGCGACGAGTTTTCTTATATGTTCTATCAATTTAATTATATGTTGCAGCGGATCGACCACTTGATTGAACAAAATTATGAAAAGACCATCCGTAATCAACGGATGGAATTAAAGCATCTGCAATCGCAAATCAATCCTCACTTCTTGTACAACAGCCTGTATGTGCTCTATCGAATGTCGCAAGAAGAAAATTACGAGGGGGTGACGGCGATGTCCAAGCATCTGGGGGATTACTTTAAATTTTTAACAAGAACCTCTGGCGATGTGATTTCCTTGCATCAGGAGGTCGAGCATGCAAAAACCTATGCCGCGATTCAACAGATCCGTTTTGGCGAGCGAATCCACTGTTACTTCCAGATGGAGGGGCAATTGGACGGCTGGCATGTGCCTCGGCTGATCATCCAGCCGCTGATCGAGAACGCATACCAGCATGGGCATCGAGATACGTATGAGGATGGCTGGATTAAGATAGAGGTGGTAGGGGATAAGGAAAGCTTAACGATCAAAGTTTCGGATAACGGTACGGGGATGAGCGGCGAGGGAATGGAAGCCTGGAATTCACAGCTAAAAATGGATATCGATACGAGAGAGGGCGATGGGATGTGGAATGTGCATCGCAGAATCCGACTCATCCTCGGGGATTCAAGCGGGCTGACGCTTTCGACCGACGAATCGGGCGGATTGTTAGCGAGAATAGATATCCAGCGGGAGGAGAATTAGCATGCTTCATATTTTGGTTGTCGACGATGAGCCTCATATTGCCTACGGGGTGGGCCAACTGCTGGAGGAACGTAGCGAGCCCGATACGAGAGTCTGGAAGGCGCTTTCGGTCAAGCAGGCGATCACGGTTTTCGAAAATAACCGTATTGACCTATTGGTAACGGATATACAGATGCCCGGCATGAACGGCCTGGATCTGGTCACCCTCGTCCAGAAGCATTGGCGCAACTGCAAAGTGATCTTCCTAACCGGATATTCGGATTACGAATACCTTCATTTTGCGTTGCAGCATCAAGTAGCGGAGTATCTGCTGAAGCCGGTGGAGGATGAAGTGTTGTTAGAGAAGATCGATGAGGTTATTACGCAAATCAAAGCTTCTTCTAACCTGGAAACGTTGCGAAAAAACGCAGAAAGGCAATTGCAGCAGGCGAAGCCCTTATTAATCCGCGAAATCGTAGCATCCATCCTCAGCCGAGAGTCGAATGCCCTGACGCAGATGGGAGAACAGCTTGGCAGCTTGAACGTAGACATGTCATGCGAACGGCCGGTCATGCTGATGATTGCGAGAATCGATTTTTGGCCCGAGCGGTATTCGGTAAAAGATAAATTGTTGATGGAATATGCGATCCATAACATATTGGAGGAATATTTGGCCTCCTCGATCCAGGTCCTGCCCAGCTCCTACAGAAAACATCTCATTTGGCTTTTGCAGTCTTCTTCCCCTGACACGAGCGAACGGAAGATGTTTGTCCTGCTGAGCGAGACCTTAACCGTTCTGCAACAGACGATATTAGATTTGCTCCAGTTGAAGGTGTCGTTTGTCCTGGCTCCTCAGCTCACGGAATGGACGAGCTTGGGAGATCAATATGAATCTCTCGTGAGCTTACTGAAAAAGGGAATCGGGATGGAACAGGAAATTATTATCGCAGACGAAAATAACCCCATGGAGGCTACGAAATCCCATGTCACGGTAGCCGATATGAAACAGTCCGTTCGAAAAATCATCATGCACCTGGAGACGATGGATACGGCGGGCGTAAAAAGAGAGACAAGCCTTTTGTTTCAAAAGTTTGCGGAATCCGTTTTTGTGGACTACGGGCTGCAACTGGAGGTTTTTTGCGAGCTCTCCTTATCCATTCTGGAGTATGTGAACGGTAAAAATGTCTATGACGAATTGGAGAAACGGGTCAGTATGGATGTCTTGGTCAATTATAGCCAAGTGGATAATTTAGAAGCGTGGGAGAGGTACTGCCAGGAATTGTTCCCCTTGATTATCGATGTGGTGGAGCAAAGAGGGAACGATCAGAAATTTTTGCTGTCCGAGAAGGTGGATGCTTATATTATAGGCAATCTAAATGGCGATCTCTCGTTGACAAACCTGGCCAAGCAAGTTTATCTAAGTCCTTATTATTTATCGCGATTGTATTATGCGGAAAGGGGAAGTCATCTCTCCGAGAGAATCACCGCTTTGAAAATGTCGAAAGCAAAGGAATATTTGGCTGAAGGGACAAAGAAAATATATGAAATCGCATTAGAGCTGGGATTTGAAAATACGCCCTATTTTTCGCGATTTTTCAAAAAGCACACCGGGTTGACGCCGCAACAGTTTAAAGAAAGCAACAGAGTATCATCTTGACAACACAGTCGCATAGTCCCTAAGCAGCAGGCACGATAAGATAAGGATAAGAGCTCTAGCTCCGTTGATTGATACTTATCCGAAAGGGGAATACACAATGCTCGACAAGATGAAAAAAAGGGCCGGCGCATCACTGGCTGCCGTATTATGCACCACGCTGATCCTCGGTGCCTGCTCCAACTCAAACAACGAGGTTAACCAGCCGCCTGCTGCGCCTGCGGAGGGAGAGAGCGGTGCCGCGACAGCAGAGAATGGTCCTCTAACGAAATATGATGCGCCCATTAAGCTGACGACAGGAAGAATTATTTACGACTCCAGCTGGAAATTTGAAGAAGGCAAATCGATTGACCAAAACTTCTGGTACGACATCTATAAAGATGAATTAAACATTGATGTGACCAATACATGGGTAGTCAACGGGAACGACAGCGGTACGGCAAAAATCAATGCGGCCATTGCCAGCGGAGATATCCCCGATCTGATGCGGGTGGACGCTTCGCAATTGAAGAATCTGGTCGAGGCGGATATGATCGAAGACCTTACAGACGTCTATGAAACATTCGCCAGCGATCGGACGAAAGCGCAGATGTCGAGCGACGGCGGATACGCGTTAAAATCGGCAACCGTGAACGAACGGTTGTATGCGATTCCAGAAACCAACAGCCCGTATAACTCCGTGCCGCTGCTCTGGATACGCACGGATTGGCTTGAAGCGCTCGCTTTGCCGGAGCCGGAAAATATCGAGCAGTTGATGGAAGTGGCCAAGGCATTTGTAGAGCGGGATCCGGATGGAAATCAGGCCAATGATACGTATGGAGTTGCGGTATCCAAAGATGTCATTTCAATTGGCAGTCCATTCGGTCTGGAAGGTTTCTTTAATGGCTATCACGCCTATCCGCAAAACTGGATTAAAAATGAGCAAGGCGAGCTAGTGTATGGCAGTATCCAACCTGAAGTAAAAGAAGCGCTGGCCGCTCTGGCTGATCTGTACGCGAAGGGTCTGCTAGACAAGGAGTTTGGCGTAAAGGACGGCGGGAAGGTAGCGGAATCGGTAGCTGCTGGAAAAATCGGCATTCTGTACGGTCCGCAATGGACGTCCAACTGGCCGTTGCAAGATTTGAAAAACAATCAGCCGAACGCGGAGTGGAAGCAATTTGGCATTCTTTCGGCCGATGATTCTCCAGCAAAGGCGCAGGTAGGATTCGCTACCAATTCTTATTACGTTGTTAAGAAAGGCTACGCACATCCTGAAGCTGCGATTAAGCTGCAAAACATTATTCTGGAGAAAAAGTATGAAGACGGTTCGGATCCCGAGTTGTTCAATCGCACGATTGACGGACAACCGGTAGAGGTATGGAAATACGCAGCGATCTTCCCTGGAGAGGACCCGATGAAAAACATCACGGCGCACCATCATGTGATGGATGCAATCAAAGCCGGCAATGCTTCCGCTTTGAACCCCGAGGAACAAATTTACTATGAAAGTATCGTGAAGTACAACAATGGTGACAACACGGGATGGGGATTAACCAAAATTTTCGGGGAGAACGGTTCCTTTGCCACCATTGAAAAGGAATATATTAACCAGAACCGCGAAATGCCTACCCAGTTCTTCGGCGCACCTACAACAACCATGTCCGAAAGACAGGCTACCTTGAATCAACTGGAGCATGAAATGTTTACAAAAATCATTTTGGGTCAAGAGCCGCTGGATGCTTTTGATACCTTCGTCGATCAGTGGAATCAGATCGGAGGGGCCAAGATTACACAAGAAGTGAATGAATGGGCGAGTGAATAACGGAAAGTGATAAGGGCGCAGGCTGAATAAAAGGACCTTAACCTCCCAATTAATGTGGAGGTTAAGGTCCTTTTTTAAAAAAATAGAAATTCGTCTAAGAGGGGCGTATCCTCATGTTCGCAACGTTCCCAGCGCCTCGCCCATCCGCACCTTCTTGCCGACCATCAGATCGCCGCGCAGGGTGAAGCTATTGTCCTCCGTCAGCAGGACGACGGTTGAGCCGAATTCAAAGTAGGCGAGCTCCTCGCCTTTGGTCGTTGCCTTGGCGTGGGGATCGACGTATTTGATGCTGCTGACGTTCATCGCGCCGACCTTGACGACGGCTACCTCGCCGCCGGCATGGCGGATATAGGTGATCAGCCGTTCGTTGCGGCTGAGCACGCGTTTCATATGACGAAGGCCAAATTCATTGACCGGATATACTTTGCCGGGCACATGCTCACGCTCGACGATCGCGCCGCCGACCGGGGCATGGATGCGATGATAGTCGGTCGGACTCAAATACAGGACAAGACAAAAACCTCCGACGTAGCTTGCGGTCCGCGGCGAGCGGTTGAGCAATTCGTCGATCGTGTAGTCCTGTCCCTTGATATTGAAGATCGTCCCCGCCTGGATGACTCCGGCTCCGGTGATCAGCGCATCAACCGGACTGACGAGCGAGTCCGGGGCTTCATCGATGGCGCGGGCGCCGGGTCTCAGCCGGCGGGTAAAAAACTCGTTCAGCGTGCTGTACTCGCCGATCGGCTTTTCCGCTTCCTGAACCTGGATGCTGTACATGCGAGCGAACGTCGGGATGAATCGCCGGCTGATCGAAGACTGTGCCAGTCTGCCGGTCAGACGGGAGATCGATTTGCGCGAGCTCAGCTCTGTCATGGATCGCATCAGCCATCTCTTCATGTAAGGGGCACGTCCTTTCCGCCTCATAATCTGCCACTCTATCGCCCTAGTGTGCCATATTGACGGGGACAAATCAATAGTAGACCCAAAGGACCCCAAAAACGGCAAGTTAGGCCAAGCGTATAGGAGGATGCCGTTCCAGCGGGGACGCCGTTTGTGTACCTTAAGGTAGAGGTGCTTGCTTACGTTATTAATCTATGAAAGGGGCGGTCACACCTTATGTCACCGAACCGAGTCGCGTTTGTCACGCCGGGCTCCTTTCCCTTGCCGTCGCCCGGCAGTAGCTCTGTGGAACGGGTGGTCGAAAATATCGTGCCGCTGCTCGCCCCCCATGTCGAGCCGCGCATCTATGGACGTACGGCCCGTCATCTGTTGCGGCGCGGCACGTACCGAGGCGTCGTCTGCTGCCGCTATCCGGCAGCCAACAAGCTGAATTATGTTCGGTCGGTTGGGCGGGCGCTGCGTCTGTTTGCCCCGCAGCTCACGGTGGTGGAGAATCGACCGCTCTATGTGCTGCGGTTGCGCAAGCAGCGGCCGCAAGCGCGGATCTGGCTCAACCTGCACTCGTCGACGTTCCTCTCGCCGACGCGGATCAGCCCGGCCTCGCTGCGCGAGAGCTTCCGCCAGACCGAGCGGATCATCGTCAACAGCGAGTACTTGCGCGAGGTGGTGGCGAGTCTGGTGCCAGAGGCGGCAGGCAAGCTGAGCGTCGTCCACCTGGGTGTCGAGAGCGAGCGTTTCTTGTCGCAATACAGCGTGCAAGGCGCTCAGCAGCGGGATCAACTGCGGACAGCGCGCGGCTGGCATGGCCGGAAGGTGTTGCTGTTTATGGGACGGCTCATCCCGCGCAAGGGCGTGCACCATCTGCTGCAAATTTTGCCCGAGCTGGCCAGAGAGCACCCCGATCTGCTGCTGGTCGTCGTCGGCAGCGCCTTCTATGGCTCGCACCGGATGACAGCCTACACGCGCCAACTGCATCGTCTCGGCAACCGGTTGCCAGGGCATGTGAAGTTTGTGCCGTATGTCCCGTATTCGGCGGTACCGAGCTGGTTTGTAGCGGCCGATCTGGCCGTCGTCCCTTCCGACAGCCGCGAGGCCTTCGGACTGGTCAACGTCGAAGCGATGGCTTGCGGACTGCCGGTCGTCGGCACGCGAGCTGGAGGGATGCGCGAGGTAATCGAGGACGGCACGACCGGCTTCCTCGTCGATCCCGAGCAACCGCAGGCGGGACTCCGGGAGCGGATCAGCTGGCTGCTGCACAACGAGGAGCTGCGGTGTTTTATGGGGCAGCGGGCTCGCGAGCGGGTGGAGCAGATGTTCACTTGGGAACGGTCGGCTGATCGCTGGCTGGAGCTGCTGCGGGAGAACGGCTACGTATAATTGCGTGTTCAAAAAGATCGGTTATCAGCGGCTAGAGGACAAGAAAACATTGACAGGTCGACAATTCTCTTAGTATAGTCATAGCAAGAATCCACTAGGGGTGCCCGAGTATGGGCTGAGACGAGACGAGCAAGTCTTGATCCCTTTGAACCTGATCTGGGTTATGCCAGCGTAGGAAAGTGGGAATAGGCCCTCGAATCCGATGTCGTTTGCGGCTGCAGACAGACATCGCACCCAACCGGCCGTCTTCGGAAGCTATGCGCTGCGCATGGCCAGGAGGACAGGCGCGCCCGTCGCATGCAGGATGGACGCCCGGCACGGTCGGATAAGGACAACTGGCGGAAGTGCCTAGCTCCTGTCCATTCCCTCGAGTTCTTATTTGCCGCTCCTTCGCCGGAGCGGCTTTTTATGTTCTTGGGCCGCTTCGTCGATGCGAGGCTTCCTGGATTGCGTTCCCCCCGGAGGATGACTGCCAATAACGAATACACGGGAGGAAGCATAACGATGAAGACAACGAATACGACAACGGAAACGACAAGTCCCTTTGGCCAGCCGCTGCCAGGCAGCCGCAAACGATACGTGGAGGGTTCCAGAAGCGATATGCGTGTGCCATGCCGCGAGATCGAGCTCGGACCGACGCTGCAGGGCGAGACGGAGACGCCCAACGAGCCGCTGCGCGTCTACGATGCCAGTGGACCGTATACCGATCCGACCTACGTTGTCGATGTACGGCGCGGGTTGCCTGATGTGCGTGGCGGATGGGTACGCGAGCGACAGGACACGGAGGAATATAAGGGGCGCATGGTGCAGCCGCTCGATAACGGTTACGCCTCGGAGACGGGGATGCGCGAGCGGGGCGCGGAGCTGTTCCCCGGCGTCGCCGATCGGCGTCCCCGCCGCGCGCGCATAGTGGAGCTGCGAGACATTGCGACCCGGCAGCGCGCGGCGGGGACGCCGA
>NZ_BFBX01000132.1:0-6496 GCF_003851045.1 Paenibacillus sp. 598K
TAAATAGAGGTATTTTTGCAGTTAAGCGATGACAGGGATCGCTTTAGGATCGCTTAGGATCGCTTAGGATCGCTTTAGGATTGCTTTAGGATTGCTCATAGAGAGGCCATGCGCGTATGGCGAATGGAGCAAGTCTCCATAAGCGATGAAGACGCGAGACTGTGCAACGTCTATAGGAACGGTATATCAGGATCGCGCTACTAATCCGGCAGCATCATGCCGATGTCGCGCGCCTTGGCCAATCTGGCATAGTAAGCTGCGATCGCGATATCGAACACCGCCATCCCCATCGGGTTGAACAGGATCGCCTCGTGCGCGGGCAACGCCTGCATCGCCTCCGTCGTCAACGCCGATATCGGCAGCGTATCCGCCTCGGTCAGTCCGCGCTCCAGATGCATCCGCTCGATATCCGTCCCCTCGCGGCACACCTCCTGCCAGTCGTCGACGAGGATCGAGGAGGTGTGGTCCAGGATCGACGGCATAAAATCGCGCAGCGATACGTTCAGCAGCAGGCTGCCCGGCTTCGGCGCCTGATCGATATACCCTGCGCTGCTGACGGTGCAGGTGACGAACAGATCGGCGTCCGCATAGGCCTCCTGCCAGCGCTCGGCGACGGTCGTCCGCTCGCGCAGCGCCTCCGGGACATCGGCCATATCGACGCCGCGGATATCGCAGAGGACGAGGCTGGCGAGCCGCTCGCCGAGCAACTCCGCGATCATCCGCAGATGGAGTCTGCCGATCGGCCCATAGCCGACGATGCCGACCTTCCACGACGACGGCAGACCGTCGCGCGTCATATATCGCCGCAATACAGCGGCGCTCACCGCCGCCGTGCGGATGCCGCTCAGTCGGGCGGCATTGAAGACCGCCAGCGGACGGCCGGTCGCCGCTTCGTTGAGGATCGTCAGCGAGTGCGCCCGCTGCAAGCCCAGCTCCAGATTGTCCGGGAAGCTGGCGACCCACTTGATGCCCGCTGCATCGATCGCGCCGCCGACGTAGGCGGGCATGGCGATGATGCGATTGCGCGGATTGCCATACCTCAAGTAAGGCTTGATCGGCTGAGCGTAAGCCCCGCTCGCCAGCAGCTGCGTCGCCTCATCGATCGTATCGGCCGCCTCCCGCCAGTCGACGCCTATACGGTCGACCATCTCGTCGTTCAGATATCGCATAACTCTCGCCTCCTGCTCCTAAGATATGTAGTTTCCTTGTCCCTCGACAGTGATGGCGCATCGGACAGCCGTCAGACGCTCATCGTTCCAGCGCATGGTCATCATATGTCGCACGCTTACGGCCCGTTCAGATCGTCTGGCGGTTCGATGGCATGTCCGGCCAGGAAGCCGCAGGCGCAGCGTCTGCCGTAAGTCGAGCGGTCCATTCGGGGTTATAGATCGTGTCCATATAAGCCATGCCGCCATCTGCACAAATAAATGCGACGACTGGCTTGCCGCCATCCCCGGTCGGCGGCTGGTCCGCGAAATACCGGCGCACCGCCGCATACACCGTGCCCGAGGAGCCTCCGACGAACAGCGCATGATCCCGCATCAGCTGCTGGCATCCGTCGACCGTCGCGACCTCCGGCACCAGGATCGCCTCGTCTACATGCGCGTGGCTCAGATTGGCCGGGACGATGCTGGAGCCGATGCCGGGGATCAGTCGCTTGCGCGGCGTATCGCCGAAGATCGCCGAGCCTTCGGTATCGACGGCGATGATCCGCGCGCCGGGATGGCTCTCCCGGATGCGCCGGGAGACGCCAGCCAGCGTACCGCAGGAGCTGGTGCCGACGAATACGTAGTCGAGCCGCGGCAGACTGTCCGCCAGCTCGCGGCCGACGCCCTCGTAGTGGCTGCGCACGCTGTCAGGGTTGTCATATTGATTGGTCCAGAATGCGCCCTCGATCTCCGCCTGAAGCTGCTCGATGCGCCGCAGACGCGACAGCAGGAAGCCGCTTGTCCGGTCGCGCTCGGTCACCTTCTCTACCCGGGGCGACAGCGAACGCAGCAGCTTCTCGTACAGCGGGTTGATGTTAGGGTCGATGACCGGGATGAAGCGAATCCCGAGCCGTCGGCACAGCGACGCCAGCGCGATCGCAAAATTGCCCGACGAGGATTCGATCACCGTCGTTGTCTCTGTAATATCGCCTCGGGCAATCGCCGCCTCGAGGATCGTATACGCCGGACGAATCTTCACGCTGCCGGTGTAGTTGTGGCTCTCCAGCTTGGCGAACAGCCGCACCTTGTCATCCCGCAGCTCCACCAGCGGGGTATTGCCGATCGCCTCGCGCCAGGCCTGGAGTCGCTCCAGCATATGCATCCCTTCCTTCCGGTCCTTGAATGACTGCCGTGTAGAGGACGCCGCTCACGGCGTCTCTACCAGCTGTCCTGTATCCATCTTGATGACGCGATCCGCCGTATCGAAGTAGGCGTCGTCGTGGGTGATGGCGATCACGCAGGTGCCTCTCGCCTTCATCTGCGGCAGCAGCTGCTCATAGAACAGTCTGCGGTAGGTCGGGTCCTGATCGGCCGCCCATTCGTCGAACAGACAGATCGGCCGCGCCTCCAGATACGCGACGAGCAGCGCCAGCCGCTTTTTTTGCCCGGTCGAGAGCCGTGTGGTGGTGAAGGAGCCGTCCTGCACCGCGACCTTGTCCTGCAGCTCCAGCAGCCGCAGATAGGCCTCGATCTCCGCCTCGCGACCGCTCGTATCGATGCCGTAAAGCGCGTCGAACAGATGGAAGTCGGCAAAAATCGCCGTAAAGCTCTCCCTCAGCTCCTCCTCTGAGGCGACGCGGCCGTTCAACAGTATCCGCCCTTCATCCGGACGGTACAGTCCGGTGATCAGCTTGGCCAGGCTGGACTTGCCGCTGCCGTTGCCGCCGGTGATAAAGGCGACCTCGCCGCCCCGGAACGTGCAATCGACCGGACCGACTGCGAACGGACGACGTCCCTCGGCGTCCTCCGGATACCGGTAGACGACGTCCTGGAGCGTCAGCTCCAGCGGTGCAGCACCATCGTCCGCGCTCACCGTCGACAGCTCCGATGGAGCGTGCGACGGAGAGGATGAAGCCAACAAATGCATCAGGGCTGCAGCCTGCTGCGTCGAACTGTCCTGCCTGGTCGATGTAGGCGACGCTGACAAGGCACCATGCTCCGGCGGATCATCCTCCGGTCCCGCGGCAGCGACTGACGCGATAGCTCCCGCCGGCGACGCCGCTCGCTCCGCCGCCAGCTCCGTCGTCTGCGACCGCCGCCGCTCGTCGACCTCCTGGATCAGTCGCTTGACGCGGCCCCAACTGACGCGAATCAGAGCGATCTGCGGCAGGCTGTCGAGCAGTTGATTGACCGGGCCGGTCATATAGAGGAAGACGAAGACGTAGCTGCGCAGCATATCCTGGTCCATCTGCTTGAAGATCGCCGGGAACAGGAAGACGACGCAGCCGATCACCAGTACGAACAATGTCTCGCCGATGATGAACACATGGACGAAGCGCATCTGCGCGCCGGTCCGTTTGTCGCGGAACGTCTCGCAGCTCTCGTCCATCGCCTCCCGGAACTCGCGCCGCCGCGACCGGCTGAGCGCCAGCTCCTTGAAGCCGCGCAGCAGGTCGGCGATGTAGCCGAAGAAGCGATTCTGAATATCCCGCGTCTCCTCGAACAGCTGATTCGCCTTTTCTCCCGCCACATAGTAGATGCCCGCCAGGATGGCGATGATCGCCAGCGACAGCAGCAGCGCGTACACGTTCATAATGCCGAGATAGGCAAAGCAGCAGAGCAGCGTCACGACATTGGTGCCGCCCGTCACGACCAGACCGATCGAGCTGCTGATCTCCTCGGTATCGCTACTGAGCGTCGCTTCCAACCGGCCGCGCTCCATGCGCTCCATATGGGCGTAGTCGGTCTCGAGCAGCTTGCCTGCCAGCTCCATCCGCTTCTCATAGACGAACTGGTTGGTCAGCCGCACCAGCATCGACTGGATGTAGCGCTGGCCGACCACATACATCAGCACCGCCAGGCCAAAGTAGGCGAGCAGTCCGCTGGTCAGGTTGTCGCTGCGCACGAACGTTTCATTGATGACGAAGATGATCATCGCGTTGCCAAGACCGCTCATCAACGCCAACGCTACCGGCTGCAGCAGCGAGCGGTCGCGCGGCCTCGGGAACCAGGCCAGCAGCAGCGAGTAGAGCAGATACAAGGCGATGACAGCTGCGAGCAGCCACACCGCCAGCAGCACCGTCTGCGGCAGCCACACCTCGACGAAATGCCAGCTCAGGCCAAGGCCGATCACCTCCGGCAGCCAGTAGAGAGCCGCCGCTGCGATCGCTGCCGCCGCCAGACGGCCGAGCAATGCGCCCAGCCAGCGCGCCGGACGCCGCTGCGGCTGCCTCGCGCCGCGACCAAGCTCGCGCAGCGTCAGTCCGATATAGACCAAGATGACCAACGCGGCTGGCGTCAGGATGACGAGCAGTGCCACAGCAAAAGTGTCGGCCCGCTTGAACAGATCGGGCCCGGCCACAGGCGGCTCCTCGCCAAGCCAAAGCTCCAGCACGCTCTCGCCGATCATCGCCGTCGTCTCGCTATTGCGGTTGGCGAGCACGGCGACGCCGCTGCGCTCGCCGGGACGGAAAGCGATAAAGGAGGAAAAGGTCGGATTGCTGCCCTCATGGGCATAGTAGCCCGCTCCGTCCTGGTAGACCTCCCAGCCTGCGGCATACGAAGCCCCGGCCGCCGACGGCGCGACGGTGCGGTCAGGCTGCAGCGTCGCCGCCAGCCACTCCGGCGCGAATCCCGCAGGCAGCTCTGCGCCCGTCAGCAGCTCCAGCCAGCGCGCGACATCGCCCGGCGTGCTCAGGATATAGCCGGAGGGCGCATTGCCCTCGTACGCGGGCGGGTCGTAGGGCGACGGTCTGGTGAACCGCCCCTTATAGCCTTGCGCGAGCCGGGCAGGGTCGGCGGGTACGATAGCCGAGGTGTCCCGCAGACCAAGCGGCTCCAGCACCGCAGAGGCCATATAATCGGCGAAGGACTGGCCGGTGACCGTCTGGATGACGAGACCGAGCACCGCATAGTTGATCGTCGCGTATTCGTAGCGCGAGCCGGGCTCGCTAGCCAGCGGCCTGCCCAGCAGCGAGCGGACCGTCGTCTCTGCCGCCCCCTCTCCCGCTGTCGGCGGCAGCGTGCCGATCGAGGCGAACGGGATGCCGCTCGTATGATGCAGCAGCTGTGCCAGCGTGATCGCCTGCGGCTCGCCCTTATAGGCGAGGCGCAGCCAAGGGATATAGTCGGTGACGGGATCGTCCAGCGACAGCCGCCCCTCCGCCTGCAGCCGCATTACGGCCAGCGCGGTCAGCGCCTTGCTGTTGGAGCCCAGCTCGTAGATCGTCTGGCCATCGGCAGGACGACGCTGCTCCAGGTCGGCATAGCCGAAGCTGCGATTGTACACCGTCTCGCCATCTTGGACGATGACGACCGACAGGCCAGGGATGTCAGCCCGTCCCTGCAGCCGCTCCGCCAGTGTCTCGATCTCAGCCAGACGGGCCTCGCTGCCCGATGCAGCCCCTGCGGACGGCAGCCCCGTCAGCAGGCCGAGCCAGAGCGCCAGCAGCAACAGCGGCAGCCGGGTCATCGGCGACATCCGTCGATCGCGTGCGCCTGGCAGCTCCGGGCTCCGGCGACCGGCGGCAATGTGTAGCAAGCCTTGCCGTCGACGTGGCCTAGTCATGGAACAGCCCCTCCAGTTCGTCCTCGCTCAGCTGCACCGTCTCAAAATCATCCGCCGTAAATCGGCCTGCATCGGCTCGGAGACAATGGGTAAGCAACCGTCGCAGCTCTGCGCCCCAACGCTCAACCAGTCGCTCGGCCGCGGTCGCGCCGCCAGCGCCAAGGCGGATCGTCAGGCACAGTCGGCCCTCCGCTGTCCAGGCGAGCGCTTCGACGCCTTCCGACGACGCATTGGCCGGATGAACGTCAGGGCCGGTGTATTCGCCAGCCAGCGCGATCAGCCTTCCGGCGCCGCCCGGCCGCAGCTCGCCGATATAGTTAAACACCGCGTCAGCCCCGCAGATCAGTCGCTGCGCGTCTACGCTCCCGGGCAGATAACGGGCGATGCCGTAGTCGATGCCGCCATGCGGGATGCTGCGCGACCTGGCCTTCACATGAAGGATCGCTCGCTCCCACTCCGCGTCATCCCCCAGCGACTGGCGCTCATCGGAAGAGCCCGGCTCCTGTGAAGTCTGCGAAGCAGAGTCGAGCCCCGGCAAGCCGTCCGGCCCGCCGAGCTCAAGCGGCAGCGGATAGAGCGAGGTAAACCAGCCTACCGTACGCGTCAGGTCGAGCGAAGCGGCTATCGGCTCGCGGCCATGACGTTCGACCTCGATGACGAGTCTGCGACGACTCCGCGTCCGACCTTCGCCAGCGAGCGCGACAGCGAGTGCCGTCAGCAACAGCTCGCTCGGCTCTGTCCGATAGGAGTTATTGGCATCGCCGAGCAGCTCCGCCGTCTC
>NZ_BFBX01000132.1:6599-7019 GCF_003851045.1 Paenibacillus sp. 598K
CCGAGCAGCTCCGCCGTCTCCTTCGGGCTCAGCCAGCGCTCGGCGCTGCCCAGCTCGCTGTCATGCGGGCCTCCGCCATACAGCGCTCCGTCTATCGGCGCTACGTCGTGCAGCGCGTCGTGGGGCGCTCCGCCACCTGGCTGCCAGCGTCCATCGGAGCGCTGGGCCGGTGCCAGGTGCGGCTCGCCCGCAGACTCTATCGTCCTGGCGAGCGGCAACTGAGCAGCGGCTTCGGCTCCATCCGACTCCAGCCAGCAAGCCACATCCTCATCCTTTGGCATCTGCGCGCGCTCGTGCAGGGCGCGCGCCCATGCCGCATAGGAGGAAGACTTGGCCGGCAACTCCGGGCGGCGGCCCTGCAGCATCGCCTCCAGCAGCCGTTCCAGATCCTCAGTGAGGATAAGCCAGGACACGGCGTCG
>NZ_BFBX01000133.1:0-195 GCF_003851045.1 Paenibacillus sp. 598K
GCAGGATACGTTCCTGTTCCATGCGACGATCCGGGATAATCTGCTGCTGGACGGCTCGGCAAGCGAAGAGGAGATGATCGCTGCGGCGCAGGCGGCGCGCATCCATGATGCGATCATGCGGCGGCCGGATGGCTACGATACGATGATCGAGCATGAGGGAGGCTCGCTCTCCGGCGGCGAGCGGCAGCGGCTGGC
>NZ_BFBX01000133.1:399-6980 GCF_003851045.1 Paenibacillus sp. 598K
GCAGCGGCTGGCGCTGGCGCGAGCGCTGCTGCGACAGCCGTCGCTGCTGCTGCTCGACGAGGTGACCTCGGCGCTCGACCCGGCCTCCGAAGCGGATATCAACGCGCTGCTGGAGCAGATCCGCGGGCGGCATACGATCATTACGGTCACCCATCGGCTCGCCTCGGTCACCCAGGCCGATGTCATCCACGTCTTCCGGGACGGGCAGATCGTCGAGTCCGGCCCCCACGAGGCGCTGCTCCGGCAGCGTGGACTGTACGCCGAACTGTGGGACAAGCAACACGGCTTCCACGTCTCCGCCGACGGCCGCCATGCCCGGGTGGACGGGGAGCGACTGGCGATGCTGCCGTTCTTCGCAGGCATCGAGCCGTCGCTGCTGGAGGATGTGGCGGCGCAGTTCGAGAGCTATGCCTGTCATGAGGGCGAGGCCGTCGTCGTGGAGGGCGAGGAGGGCGACAGCTTCTATATTATCGTGCGCGGCCGCTTCGAGGTGCTGAAGCAACTCGGCGAGCGTCAGACGCAGGTGGCGGTGCTGCAGGACGGCGATCACTTCGGCGAGATCGCCCTGCTGCGCGGCATCCCACGCACGGCGACAGTGCGTGCGCTCGGCCCGGCCACGGTGCTGTCGATGCGTCGCGAAGCATTTGACCGGCTCACCGGGACGTATCCGCAGCTGCGCGCTGCGCTCGAGCAGAGCCTGCAGGAGCGGATGTAGGGAGGAAGAAGGTGCAGCGAGCGTTGGTCGGATTGGACAGCGTCGTGCAGCTAGTGCTTGACGGATGAGGCTGCATCGGCCGGATGGACGCTCGATGATCCCGGGCGTCTCTTGTCAGTCTCGGCTACTATCAGGACGTATGTGTCTGTCAATGCTAGATTCGAGAGGAGTGTGTCAGTATGTGCCGCAATATTAAGCCGTTGTTTAACTTCGAGCCGCCGGCGACCGAGCAGGAGATCGAGGCGGCGGCGCTGCAGTTCGTGCGCAAGATCTCGGGCTTCACCAAGCCGTCGCGGGCCAATGAAGCCGCCTTCGATGAGGCCGTGCAGGAGGTAAGCGCGGCTGCGCGCAAGCTGCTCGCATCGATGGTGACCCCGGCGGCGCCGCGAGATCGCGAGGTCGAGGCGGAGCGGGCGCGCGAGCGTTCGCTCAAGCGGTTCGGACAGTAGCAGGATCTCTAAGCGGGCGCGGTATCGATATGCGAAGTCGACGCAGCGCCGGCGCCTGCCTGCCTATCCCGATCGAAATAAGAATCGTCGGCTCATCGGCCGAGATCATCCCCCGTTGTTATGACAGACTTTACTCTCGCCTGTAACTTCTCCGCGTTATGTAACGGCGACCTTTTTTTCGCCTGTCTCCCCTGTCAGCCCAAAAGGGCTTCGACGTAACTCCATAAGCTCCAGTCTCCTTTAACCATCCCGCTGCTTCCATATGTATCGCTCTACGTCCCTGTTGTTTCGAAATTTTAGCGTTGGATTTCACAGTAAATGATAATAAACGACAAAATTGAATTGACTATCTAATATATACAACACATAATGAAAGTCATATGATTGTTGTTTTATCGAAAAACAGATGACCGTAATGGAGGAGCTCGAAGATGGAACAGATGAAGGTGCGGGCATTGCCTGAGGACTGGCCGGCTCGCTGGATCGGCGGTACGAAGCAAGAGACGGCATGGACAGAGATCGCGCTCGAGGTGACTGTGACGATCGAGTCTGGCGGGGCGCATATCCTGTACGGCGTGCAGGACGAGTCCAATTATGACGGCTGCGAGCTGACAGAAGACGGCATCGCGTCGCTCTATACGGTAGTCGACGGCCAGAGGCAAGTGTGGGCGGATGCGGATGTGCGAGGCTTGGGTCAGACGGTCACCGATGGTCCGGCCTATGTGACGGCCGAGCCGGCTGCGAGGACAGGAGCGGTATGGAAGGCGGCAGTCCGAATCGAGCGCAGCCCGACTGGGCTGAGGCTGTTCATCGATGGTCGCGAGGCGTGTAGCGTGACCGAGACGGGCACAGATGTGGGGGCTGGATTGGCTGCTGGCGACGAGGCTAACAACGGGGAGGCACACGGTATCAGCTGGGGAGCAACAGGTATGTTGACCGAATGCGCTGACAATGATGCGGCAGAACGCCTCTATCCGTCGCCAGCTCTGCTGCGGCCCGGGACCATCGCTTTTCGCACGGAGATCGGGCAGCGGGCGGTGTTCCGGGAGCTGCGTGTGTTCGATCCGATGGGCCGGGCGCTCTGTGTCCATCGCTTCTACGACCCGTCGTGCATCGGCTTCACGGCCGGGGAGATCGACCGCTCCGGCAACGGCCTGCGGCTGGAGCCGGACAGCTATGCCCGTTGCGAGACGCCGGTCGCCGTCGACCATCCGCTGCTGCGCCGCACCTTCGAGGTGAGCGAGGCAATCGTGCGGGCGAAGGTGCGCGTCTATGCACTCGGCTGGTACGAGCTGCTGGTGAACGGCCGCAAGCTGGATGATCGGGTGCTGGCCCCGGCCAATACGCCCTACGACAAGCGGATGCTCTATGACGAATACGACGCGACGGCGGCGATCCGTCAAGGCGCCAACGCGATCGGCCTGTCGCTCGGCAACGGCTACAACATCAACTACTCCCGCTGGGGCTGGAAATGGAAGCGGGACAAAGCTGCCGCAGCCGTGCTGGAGCTGGAGCTCGCCAGTGGCCAAAAGCTGACGATCGGTACGGACGCGAGCTGGCGGACGACCGACGGCCCGCTGCTGATGAACGATATCTACGATGGCGAGACATGCGACGGGAGGATTGCAAAGAGGCTTGAAGGCTGGGCCACAGCGCTCTATGACGAGACGGACGGCAACTGGCGGTCAGTGGAGTTGGCCGAAGCGCCAGAGGGCGTGCTCCTGCCCAACCCGCAGCCGCCGCTCCGTCCGCAGGAAGCATTGGAGCCTGTACAGACGTTGCAACCCCGTCCCGGCGTCGCAGTCTATGACTTCGGCCAGAATATCTCGGGCTGGGCCCGCATCCGGGTATCTGGAGCGGCGGGGGCGCAGATCACGCTGCGCTACAGCGAGCTGATCGACGAGAGCGGCGCCATCGATCCGTGGACCAACCGCAATGCCCGCGCGACCGATCGCTACATTCTGCATGGCGGAGGCGAGGAACGTTATGAGCCGAGCTTTACGTATCATGGCTTCCGTTATGTCGAGGTGACAGGAGAGGCGGTCCTCGAAGCGATCGAAGCCGTCCCGGTGCGCGCTGACGTGCGGGAGAGCGGCAGCTTCCGTTGCGCAGAGCCGTTGCTGGAGCAAATCCAGAGCAATCTGAGGTGGTCGGTGCTGAATAATCTCGCTTCGATCCCAACCGACTGCTGCCAGCGCGACGAGCGTACGCCGTGCATGATGGACTCGGCTGTGGTCGAGGAGGCGGCGATGTTTAACTTTGATATGCGCGACTATTATGTGAAGTGGCTCGGCGATATCCGCTACGACATGACCAATCCCGACTGGGCCGGCGACAAGGTGACGCTGCCCTGGTACCTTTATCAGCATTATGGTGATGAGGCGACGCTGGCAGCGAGTTATCCTGCGATGCGAGAGTACGTCGACCATCTGGCTGCCAAGTACCCGGATGCCATCGTCACTGACGGCTTCGGCGATTGGTGTCCGCCCAATGAGGACGGCTGGGAGCAATACTTCCGCGAGGTGTCGCTGGTCAACACTGCGTTGTATGCTCAGCAGGCGGCCGTAGTCGCATCGACGGCGCAGGTGCTCGGGCTCCATGACGATCAGGCGCAATACGAAGCGTTGGCTGCTCGGGTGCGGGAGGCGTTCCATAGGCGGTTCTATGTCGGCGACGGCGTCTATGGCAGCGGCACGCAAACCTCGCAGGTGCTGCCCCTGGCGCTCGGACTGGTCGGCGAAGCGTATGTCGATGCCGCCGTGGCGCATCTGGTGCGGGCGATCGCTGCGGCAGACGGCCATCTCGATACCGGGATCTATGCGACTCGTTACCTCGTCGATGTGCTGGCGGATCACGGTCAGATCGATCTGGCCTATCGCTTGCTGACCCGGAGGACGTATCCAAGCTTCGGCTGGCAGATCGACCAAGGCGCGACAACGCTATGGGAGCAATGGAGCTTCAAGGGCGGCATGCACTCGCATGATCATGCGATGTTCGCAGGCGTGGGCGCTTCCTTCTACACGCGTCTGGCGGGCATCCGGGCGCTCGAGCCGGGCTTCGAGCGGATCGCGATCCGTCCCTATGCGCCGGCTGGCCTGGCCTGGGCTCAGGGCGAGCTGACGACCCGGCATGGCCGGATCGTTTCCTCCTGGCGACGCGAGGGCCAGCGGCTCACGCTGGAGGTCGAGGTGCCGCCAGGGACGAGCGCCGATGTGGCCTTGCCGCTGCCGGGCGGCGAGCTGCTGGAGCTGGCCCGAGAGGTCGGGCCGGGATGTCATCGCTACGAGGCGGTCGTGACCGGGAGCTGAGGGACGCTGGTTAGTAGTTGAGGGAGCGTTGATTAATTGAGCGGGTGGAGATCTATGGTGCCGCAACAGTCGATTGGTTGTTGGGGAGACGTGGACAACATCCGTGGTTGGCACAATGGGGAATACGGAATGCGGTTCAAGCTTGCGGCAATAGAAATTAACAAAAAGACCTCGATCCCCGTCAGAGCTGGCGGAAATCGAGGTCTTTGTCGCTTGCGAGCCGAGCGACCGGACTTATGCGATAAATGGCACAACTCTGGGCATATGCGAGCCGAGCGCTCGGACTTATGCGATAAATAGCACAAGTATGGCCGTATGCGAGTCCAGCACGCGAACTTGTACGATAAATAGCACAAGTATGGCCGTATGCGAGCCGAGCGCCCGAACTTGTGCGATAAATGGCACAAGTCTGGCCGTATGCGAGTCGAGCGCGCGAACTTGTGCGATAAATGGCACAAGTCTGGCCACTATGCGTCCAGCGTTGCGCAGCGCGAATAAGTTCAATCGGCGAGAATCAGCTCGATACCGGACTCCGTCAGAGCGTCTGCGAGCTCCCTGGGGAGTCGGCTGCCTGTGATTAGCAGGTCGACATGCTCCGGCGATGCGAATTGCACAAAGGAGTTTTTGCCGACCTTGGAGCTGGCGCAGAGAACGATAGTTTTGGCGGCTACCTGAACCATCATCTTCTTCAGCTCGGCCTGCTCGATGTCCGGCGTCGTGCAGCCCTTGGCGGCGCTGAAGGCGTTGGTGCCGAGGAACGCCTTGTCGACGTTCAGCTCGGCGAGCATGTTGGTGGCGAACGGTCCGACGGTGCAACGGAAGTTTTTGCGCAGGCTGCCCCCGATGACAACAACCTGGACGTGCTCGTACGCTTCCAGACAGCGTGCAATGTCCAGATCATTGACGATGACGGTCAGGTTGTGACGGTCGCGCAGCAGCCGAGCAAGCTCGAGTGTCGTTGTGCCTGTGTCGAGGATAATGATGTCGCCGTCCTCGATCAGCCTGGCCGCAGCCTTGGCGAGCTGCCGCTTCTCCTTTTGCTCCTTCACATTGCTGGCTTGATGGTCCGCTTTGAGCCCCGCCGTCGCATAGTCGCTTGGAATCGCTCCGCCATGAGTACGTTTGATCAGTCCCGCAGCCTCTAGGTCGCGCAGATCGCCCCGGATTGTCGCAGGGGAGACCTGGAAGCGGGCGATCAGGTCGGGCACGAGCACTTTCTTCTTCTCGTTGACCCAGTCGACGATGGCCGCCTTGCGTTCTTCTGCGAACAAAGGCTCCTTTGTTCCGTCCATGAGCAGGCTCCTATTCATACGTAGTTGTAGATATCGTTAAGTGAATTATATCATTTGTTGTTGTTTTAGCGCAAAGGAATGTATACAACGCTAAACGATCGTTTTGAATACAATATGATATTCATGAAGCGAGAGCTTGCACGTTACCCGCTGCCAGGAAAGATAGGGATAGCCGCGCCTTGGCGTACCCAATCGCCTTGGCGTTCGCAAGCGAATGGGCAGCTTTTTGCTGTACGAGCTGCGTCTTGGTACAATGGCAGCAGAGTACTCGTAACGGGAGGGAGGGGTCTGTCTGTACAAGCTGCTGGTAGTGGATGACGAGCATTATCACGTCGATGGACTGACCGAGCTGCTGCGCGAGCGGGCGAGCGACAGGCTGGAGGTGTACGGCGCTTACTCGGCGCAGGAAGCGATGGACTGGATGGAGGGCGTCAAGATCGATATCGTCATGTCGGATATCGCGATGCCGGGGATGGACGGCCTGGAGCTGCAGCGCCGGATCGCCGGACTGTGGCCGCACTGCCGCGTCATCTTCCTGACGGGATATACCGACTTCGAATATATCAAGCGCGCCATGAAGCACGATGCGGTCGACTATCTGCTGAAGACCGAGGGCGAGGAGGTCATCCTCGAGGCAGTCGACAAAGCGATCGCCAGCCTGGAGCATCAGACGCGCTCCGGCGATGCGCTGCGCCGGGCTGAGCAGCAACTGCGCGAGCAACGGCCGGTATTGCAGCGCGAATATATGTTGGCGCTGCTGGAGCAGCGCGGCAGCTACTCCGCCGAGCGGTTGGCTGCGGGGCTTGCCCAGTGGCGG
>NZ_BFBX01000133.1:7092-35069 GCF_003851045.1 Paenibacillus sp. 598K
CGCTGTCGGCGGAGCTGCCAGTGCTGCTGCTCTTCGGCGCGCTGGGCGAGCCAGAGTCGGGCGAGGACGATCTGGCCGCCCGTTCGCTCATGCGGTACGCCGCTCAGAACATCTCGGAGGAGATCCTCGGTCGCGCTTCCGCTGTATACTGCTGCGGGCTGGAGCGCGACCGGCTCGTCTGGTTTATCCAGCCTATCATCCATCACGATGCTGTTGCCGATGCCGACGGAGCGGCTGATGTCGACCTGCTCGCCACAGTACGCGCTGGGGAGAAGATCCTTGCGGGCAACGACCGGGCGACGCCGGAGACATGGGATCGACTGATCCGCTTCGTCCACGGCAGTCTTGAGACGGTTCAGTCGACCTGTCGTCAGCTATTGAAGCGATCGCTGCGCATCGCTGCTGCCCAGGAAGCGGTGGACTGGGCGCGTGTCGGCGAGCGGTTCGAGGCGCTGCGGCTACAGTATAGTCGTGGTCTCGCCGGGTCAGCGGAGGTCTTGTCCTGGTCGGCCGAGCGGCAGCCGGATGAGACGCTCGCGGAGCAGCTGCGCCATCGCTGGCGGCGTGAGCTCGATCGGCTCGGGGAGCTGCTCTACAGCAGCGAGACAGAGGCGTATCTGAGCCGCCATTACGAGCTGATGAGCCAAGTGGGCGAGGCGGCGGAGCGCTATCCGACATTGCCGCGGCTGGTCTACTATGGGCTGGCCAATCTGATGCTCGGCTATGTCGACTCGCAACGGCTGGAGTCCAAGGCGGCGGAGCGACCAGCCTATGAACGGCTGATGCGGTACGAGTCGCATCATTCCTGGGAGGAAGCAACGGTCTTTCTGGCAGAGCTCGCGGGGTGGCTGCATTCGGTACGGGAGGAGAGTCGGCAACGGCAGGAGGAGCAGCTAATCGCGGAGTTGCATGCGTACGTAGAGGAGCATCTGGGCGGCGATCTGTCGCTCGTGCGGCTTGGGGAGGTCGTGTCGCTCAGTCCGGTCTATCTGTCGCGGGTGTACAAGCAGCTGACAGGACATAACCTGACGGAGCATATAATGGAGATGAAGCTGGAGCGGGCCAAGCAACGGCTCGCAGAGAGCGAGCGCCTCATTCAGGACATTACCCGCGAGGTCGGCTTCGAGTCGCCTGCGTACTTTACCCGCTTCTTCCGCAAGTATACCGGCCTCTCGCCGCAGCAGTATCGGGATAGCCGGAGGTAGGAGTTTGCAGGGGAGTGGCACGAGTGCAGGCGCACGAAGCCGAGGGGCTTGACGAGATCAAGTCCCCCTCGGCAGTTTATACCTGTCTAATCCTATCTATCATATAGGGAATTGGGTATTATACAACAAGGGGCAAAAAAAGTCAACAAATAACTTGAAATAATGGACAAGCTATAGTATGCTGTACAGGTAGCCAAGATTTGGGAGGAGATGGAACGATGGAAAAGGACATGAACATGATGATGAACATGAACATGCAGATGATGATGAACATGTGTATGGAAGAAATGATGTGCAAAATGAACACCATGAAGATGATGATGGACTGCATGATGTCGATGGGAATGGAAGGCATGGACACCGAGATGATGATGTCCCGCATGCAGGATTGCGACGAGAAGATGACGATGATGATGAATATGATGCGCGAGATGAAGCAAGCATCGGTTTAAGAACCGAGACGATGGAAGACTTCATAGGTTGCCGCTTCTCGGCGGCGCTGTATTCATCAGGCGGAGCAGACCACTGCATGCCTGTTTTTTGTGTTTTTTAGCTGTTCCCCGCGTTATCCCTTACGAAGCGCCAAACTGATCCGCACCCGTTCCTCCCTTAGCTCGAAGAGCTGATCCCGCAGCCGTTGCTTCATGCTTTCCTGACTCATGTGCATCTGCTTGTACAAGTCCAACATCCTGCGATTGATCTCGTCAAAGGAGCTCCAGAGATGCTCGCGCTTCGAAAACTGCGCCTCCCTCTCGATATGCCGATCGCGGTCCTGCAGCCTGCTCAACAACTCGTCATACCATATCTGATCTCCGATCCGGCGTGCATAATTCAGAAGATCCAGATAATCGTCCGTCCAGGCCCGTGCAATGGTAGTTGGTGTAGTTGTCATATCAGAATGCTCCCTTGCTGCAATTTATATACCTAGTATTATACTCGGATTAGTACAAAATTCAAGTCTTTGACTTAAAAAAATTTCCCCGCACCCACAAAATCGAATGCGGGGTCGTCGTTCGTTACGTGTCAGGGCTGTCGGAGGTGAAACCGAAGCCGGGGTAGCGGACGACCGGCCACTTGACCTTGCGGAGGTGGTCCAGCAACGCAGGGCCGACATGCAGGTTGCTGGCGACGAGCTGCTGCGGGGTGAGCGCCAGCCATTGGTTGAGCGAGACGTCCTGGAAGCGGTCGCTTTTGAACATTTCAAGGAACCAGACCGTCTCCGTGCCGGTATTCTGGACATAGTGTCCCTGGGCAAAAGGCACATAGCCGACATCGCCTGCCCGATAGTCGAAGGTGCGGGCCGAGCCGTCGCCGGCAAACACGGTCATCCGAGCCTGACCGGTCAGATAGTATTGCCACTCGTCTGCATTGGGATGCCAATGCAGCTCCCGCATCGCGCCCGGCTCGATCTCCACGAGGGCGGCGGCGATCGTCCGCGAGATCGGGAAGTTGGTCGAGTCTACGATCCTCACGCTGCCGCCCGGCGTCCGGAGCGGCGGCTGCGCCATCAGCCGATGCGTGAAGCTCTGCGGCACAGCGCCGTAAGGGGACTGCACCTGCTGGCTCTCTAGCGGTCCGGGCACCTCGTCCTGGTAGATGTACACTTGCTGACGAGGGATGTCGCGGAAGGCCGTCTCCGGCACGCCAAAGTTGGCCGACAGCACCTCCGGCGGCGTATGGGCAAACCAGTCGGAGACCGACAAGGTGTTCAGATCCGAGAAGCTGCCGTCATCAAAGACGAGAAGAAACTCGCAGCCCTCCTCCAGACCCTGGATCGAGTGCGGGATGCCTGGGGGGAAGTACCACAGATCGCCGGGACCGACATCGGCGATGAAATTGCGGCCCTGCTGGTCGACGGCGGTGATGCGTGCGCTGCCCAGCAGCATATAGGCCCATTCGGCCTGCTGATGCCAGTGCAGCTCGCGGACGCCGCCCGGCGTCAGACTCATATTGACACCGGCCAGCGTCGTAGCGATCGGCAGATCGCGCACCGTGATCTCTCGAGACCAGCCGCCGTGATTAAGCTGCATATGCGTGTCCGAAAACGAGAAACGCAGGTTCGGAACGAGTCCGGCATCGGTCTTCGGAGGGACGAGCAGATCGGGATTTTGACGGTCGCGCATAATATCCCTTGGGCCGCAATCAACGTTGCCGGCGCCATCGCTGCGGATCGGCTGCGGGATCGAACTGGCAGGCCGCGGGGTACGGTCGGATGGTTTCATAAGCGTGACTCCTCTCCTGGGCTGAATTCAACAGTTGTATTGGTACATATGACGAACCGGTCTTGGCTTATGCCGGAATGCAGCAGGTTAACAAAAGTCAAGCCGGGTTGAAATCGGATTATTGCCGCCGCGTGGCCCCCTCCGTATAATGGAGGCACGATATACGAACAGATGAACGGGGGAGCCCTATGACAGAGGCAATGCAGTCGCTGGCGGTCAGCCGGTGCGGGAGGTATCTGGAGCAGGCGGACGGGACGCCGTTTTTTTGGCTGGCCGATACGGCTTGGGAGCTGTTCCACAAGCTGACCCGCGAGGAAGCCGAGGTATATCTGGATATCCGCGCCGAGCAGGGCTTCACGGTTGTCCAGGCGGTGGCGCTGGCCGAGCTCGATGGCATCCGTAAGCCTAATGCCTACGGGCGGTTGCCGCTGCATCCGGTGGAGGGTGTCGGAGCTGGGATGGGTCAACTAGATGCGCAATCGGTTCATGGCGAGTCGAGGCAGGAGGGCAGCCTCGACACAGCCGCCGACACAGCGTCGGCGCTACAGGCTCCGGCGTCCGAAGATCGCTCGGCCGCAGTTGATGCAGCGCAGAATCTGCAAGCGCTGCCCGACTATGACGCCAGGCCCCGTGCCGACCTGCTGCGGGCAGATACGGACGGCCCATATTCGTACTGGGATCATGTCGATGCGGTCATCGAGCTGGCGGCCGAGCGGGGCATCTACATCGCGCTCCTGCCGACCTGGGGGGACAAATTCAACCGCAAGTGGGGCATCGGGCCGGAGCTGTTCGCGCCGGATCATGCATACGCTTACGGGCGCTGGCTGGGCGAGCGCTATCGCGATCGGGCCAATCTGATCTGGGTACTCGGCGGCGACCGTCCGCTAGAGAGCGAGCGGCATCGCGAGATCGTGGACCGGATGGCAGCCGGACTGCGCGAGGGCGACGGCGGACACCACCTGATGACGTTCCACCCGCCAGGCGCGGCGACCTCGGCCGACTATGTCCATGATCGAGACTGGCTGGACTTCCATATGATCCAGTCCGGTCACGGCGAGGCCGAGATCACCAACCACCTGCGCGTGCAGCGTGACTATGCTCGGATGCCGGTTCGTCCGGTGCTGGACGGCGAGCCGTGCTATGAGGATCATCCGATCGCCTTCCGGGCGGAGCTTGGGTACTTCGACGCGGCCGATGTGCGCAGGGCTGCGTATTATGCGGCGCTCTCCGGCGCATGCGGCCATACGTACGGGCATCATTCGGTCTGGTCGATGAGCGACGGCATGTACGCCTCCGCCGTCTGTGAGGAGCAGGGCGTCTACATCATCATGTCGTGGAAGGAGGCGCTGCTCCGTCCCGGCGCCGAACAGATGCGACATCTGCGGGCGCTGCTGGAGAGTGGCGGCTGGGGTCGACTGACGCCGGACCAGGAGCTGCTGCCGGCCAATCTGGCAGGCGCGGCGCATTGCGTCGCTGCCCGCAATGGCGGAGAGGCGCTCGTCTATACGCCGTTTGGCCTCTATATCGATATATGTCTGGACCGACTGGGAGGCGGAGCTGTGCGGGCGAGTTGGTACGACCCGCGCGACGGCAGTCGTTCCGACGCAGGCGTGATTAAGGGCGGCGGGGTGCAGCGGTTCTACGCGCCGACGAGCGGTCGCGGCGAGGACTGGGTGCTCTGTCTGAGGGAGGAGGCGAGAGGATGTACAAGGTAATCATCGTCGAGGACGAGATGCTCGTCCGCATCGGACTGAAGAGCTCGGTCGACTGGGAGCGCTACGGCATGGAGGTGGTCGCCGACCTGCCCGACGGGCAGGCGGCCTGGGAGGTATACGAGCGGGAGCGTCCGCATCTGGTCATCACCGATATCCGGATGCCGCGAATGGACGGGATGGAGCTGATCTCCCGCATCCGTCAGCAGGACAAGGAGACACGCATCGTCGTCCTCTCCTGTCTCGAGGAGTTCGACCTGGCGCGCAAAGCGGTGGCGCTCGGCGTCTCCAACTATATCGTCAAGCTGACGATGACGGAGGAGGAGATCGGCGGCGTGCTCGAGGGGGTGGGCGAGGAGCTGCGCCAGCAGGAGCGTCCGGCTGCGGTCGAGGAGCCGGAGCTCTCGACGGCCAACCTGGCGCTGCTGAAGGAGAAGATGCTCAAGGATTTCCTGTTCTACGGCATCTTCAACGCCGACGAATTCGGCTCATTTGCGAAGCGGCACGGACTGCGTCTGGAGCCCGGACGACTGGCGGCCGTCGTGATGGAGCTCGACCGCTACCCGCAGCTGCGGGAGAAGTTCAAGGACGAGCAAGGGCATCTGATCCAGATGACGCTGATGAATCTGCTCGGAGAGCTGACCCAGGGCCATAAGCGGGGCGAAGCCTTTCATCTCGACGAGAAGCGCTATCTGCTCCTCTTCAGCTTCGGCGATCTGACCTCGGAGCAAGCGATCCAGCAGGAGCTGCAGGTTGTCCTCCACCATATCCGCGAGACGATCCGTACGTACTTTAATGGCTCGGCCAGCTTTGGCATCAGCACGGTGCAGGGCGGCTATCGCCAGCTGCCCAAGCTGTACGCCCAGGCGCAGCAGGCGCTCGAGGGCAAGTTCCTGGCCGGCATCGGCCAGCTGCATTGGCCGGATCGTCGCCCCTCGACGCAGCAGGTGCGCCAGCTGCTGGCCGAGCTGCGAGAGCATGAAGCGTTGCTCGCGCTGCTGTCGCCGATGAAGCGGCAAGAGTACGAGTCGTTCATCGACAGTCTGGAGCACGGGCTGGACGGCCCGCGCAAGCCGCTGGAGATCGTGCTGCTGCAGCTGACCCAGTGGCTCGGGACCGCGCTCTACGACGATGTGCCGGGCGAGAAGGCGCTGCTGGTCAGCATCACTGAGCAGCTCGAGCAGGCCGACACGCTGCCGGACATGCTGGGACAGGTGAGCGGCTACGCCAGCGAGCTGGCCGAGCAGTCGCGCAGCCAGCTGCATATGAGCGGCGAGATTACAAAGGCGATTCAGTATATTAAGCAGCATTATATGCACAATATTAGTCTACAGATGGTAGCCGATCATGTGAGCCTGTCGCTCAGCTACTTGAGCAATTTGTTCAAAAAAGAGCTGCAAATCTCCTTTGTCGATTATCTGAATCGGTACCGGATCGAGCGGGCCAAGGAGCTGCTCACCGGCACGCAGCTGAAGTCGTACGATATCGCGGTGCAGGTCGGCTTTTCGCCGGAATATACGTACTTCAGCAAGGTGTTCAAGAAGGTGACGGGGCTTAATCCGAATGAATATCGCAGACAATGGCTGTCGGGAACGGGGAATGCGAGATGAAATTGCTGGGCCGGTTTCAGAGCCTGCGCACGCAGTTGATCATCAGCTTCATGGTGACGAGTCTGCTCGTGCTGATGGCGGCTTCGTACTACATCTACTCGTATATGCAGGAGATGATCCGGGACCAGAACGAGCGGTTCCTGTACCAGCAGTTCCAGCAGCTCGACCACAACGTCCATAGTCTGATCAGCGACGTCGATCGGCTATCCAGCCTGTTCCTGCGCGACGACGAGATTCAGGATCTGCTGGTCAACCTGTCGGAGAAGAGCGAGCTGGAGTTTCTGGATTACAAGAACAGTCTGCACGCCCGCATCGCGACTTTTATCGACAACTATTCGTATGTGCACTCGATCTACCTGACGGCTGAGAATCAAGGCGTCGTCGGCGGCACGGGCATGACGACCCTGGTCCACTCGGATGCGGAGTGGAAGGCGCGTTTCTTCACCTCGGAGGCATATCTGCGTTCGCAGGCGGAGTATCCGAAGCTGATCGTCGAAGGTGCGTTCCATGAGTCGTTTTATAATCCGTACAAGACCGCCGAGACGGGCGGCACGGTCATCTCGATGATGCGCGGCACGCGGGCGATCTACGATCCGCGCGTGTCGGCGACGCTCATCTTTAATGTCGACGAACGCTACTTTGCCTCGATCTACGCCAGCTCGCTGGACGGGGAGGACGGCGATATGTATATCGTCAACGACCAGGGCATCATCGTCTCGAGCAGTCGGCCGGAGCGCGTGGGGACATCCAGCCCGTACGTACCGCAGGCCGGTGGCGAGCCTGGCGACTATGGCAGCTACGATGCGACGGCCGAGCCGACGCCGGTGCAGGTCGTCTATTACAAGCTGGAGGACGCCGGCTGGTACGCGATGAAGGAGGTGCCGCTCAGTCTGTTCCGCGAGCAGGTGTATAGCATCCAGCGGATGATGATCCTCGTCTTCCTGATCAGCCTGTGCGTCATCTTCGCGACGACGTACGTCTGGCTGAAGCGGATGACGCGGCCGCTGCTTGATCTGTCGGACAAGATGAAGAATATGGGCCGGGGCGAGCTCGGCGTAACCTTCGACGAGGTGCCGGACAACGAGCTGGGCACAGTCATCCGGCGCTTCAACGAGATGTCGCTCGGCATCGTCGACCTGGTGGACAAAAACAACGCGATGCAGGAGCAGAAGCGGGAGCTGGAGATCGAGGCGCTGCAATACCAGATCAATCCGCACTTCCTCTACAATACGCTCAACATGATCCGCTGGATGGCCTCGATGATCAAGGCGGACAACATCGTCAGCAGCATCGTCGCGCTCGGCAACATCCTCCGTCCGGCCTTCACGAGCAAGGATGCGATGTGCACGCTCGCGGACGAGCTGAAGTATCTCGAGAACTACGTCAAAATTATTAACTGGCGCTTCAACAATAGTGTCGAGTTCGTGCTGGAGGTCGCGTCGGAGCATCTGAACGCTCAGGTGCCGCGCTTCATCCTGCAGCCGCTGGTCGAAAATGCGATCTCCGCCGCCAAGCAGGGCGAGGAGTATGCGATTCGTATCGTGATCCGTACGGAAAGCGATGACGAGGAGCTGCGCATCCATGTCATCGACTCCGGCGCGGGGCTGTCCCGGGAGAAGCTGGCGGAGCTGAACCGCCAGCTCGAGGCGGGAGAGCGCCGCAGCGAGGGCGAGGCGGGTGGCACTCCGGCGGACGGCAGCCAGGCTGCGTCCGGCAGCGGCGAGGCGGGCGCAGGTGCGCATGGCGGCGCCGACGCGCGGCGCGGGCCGTCAGCCGCAGAGCGCAGCGGATCAGGCAGCGCGAGTCAGCACGAGGGTGCATCCGGCGGTCCGCGCAGCAGCGCTGGCGGGGGCACCGGCATAGGCTTGCACAATGTGAACAAGCGCATCCGCCTGTACTTCGGCGATGCATATGGCCTGCGTTTCGAGCCGCGTGAACGCGGCGCCGAGGTTGTCGTTCGTCTACCGTCGACACAGAAGCAAGGACCGTCCCAACACTAAGGAATCAGCCTCCACGAGCGTGGGGGCTGATTTTTGTTTTGGCAGTTCAACCGAATCGCAAAATCGTTCAACCTCGCGTCGCCTTCTTTTCAAGAGAGATAGATCGTTCAATGGAATCGGTAGATCGTTCATTTTGCCAGGCAGCGCAGGGCAGTAAGATAGGAGTATAAATCAGCGCCAAGAAGAGGAGTCAAGCGATGGAGACCGTATACGAATCCAAAAAACAAGCCAAGGCCAAAGCGGCTCCCGCGGCCAAGCGCCGCAAGAGCGGGACGTTCCGCCGCGACGGCATCAAGCTGCTGTTAATGGCCATTCCTTTTGTATTGCTAGCGTTTGCCTTTCATTATGTCCCGTTGTTCGGCTGGATCTACGCCTTCTTCGATTATCGGCCCGGCATCCCACTCTCGCAGGCAGAGTTCACCGGTCTGGATACGTTCCGGGCGATGCTCTCCGATCCGCAGATGGTGCGGGTGCTCACGAATACGCTGGCGCTCAGTTTCCTGGCGATCCTGACCGCGCCGCTGCCGCTCATCCTGGCGATCCTCGTATCGGAGGTCAAGGTCGAGTGGTTCAAGCGACTCGTCCAGACGACGTCGACGCTGCCCAACTATATCAGCTGGATCATCGTATTCTCGCTGGCGTTCAGCATGCTGAGCTCGGAGGGCGCGCTTAACCAGATCCTGATGAATCTCGGCATCATCAGCGAGCCGCTGAATATCCTCGGCAATTCGGACCGTGTCTGGTCGGTGCAGACGATGCTGCTGGTGTGGAAGACGGTCGGCTGGAGCGCGATCATCTATCTGGCAGCGATCGTCAGCATCGATAGCGAGCAATACGACGCCGCCAAGGTGGACGGCGCCGGACGCTTCCGCAGCATCTGGCACATTACGATCCCGAGCATCATGCCGACGTTCCTCGTGCTGCTCCTGCTGTCCATCAGCAACCTGCTCTCGGCGGGCTTCGAGCAATACCTGGTCTTCACCAACGTCATGGTCGCCGACCGCATCGAGGTGCTCGATCTGTACGTGTATCGTACTGGCCTGGTACTGCGGGATTATCCGTATTCGACGGCTGTCGGGATCTTCAAGTCGGTCATCAGCGTCCTGCTGCTGTTCATGGTTAACGGCTTGTCCAAGCGCATAAGAGGCGAGAGTATCATCTGATTGAGGCAGGAGGAGGAGTGAGCAAGTCATGGTAAGAAAAATGTCCGTTCCCGATATGATGTTCAGCGTCGCCAACTATTTGTTCCTGTCGCTGCTCATTATCGTTACTGTCTATCCGTTCTATTACATCTTCATCTACTCGATCAGCGATTCGATCGAAGCGCAGAAGGGCGTCTATCTGTGGCCGGCGGGCTTCTCCCTGGAGAGCTACAAGACGACGATCGGCTTGCGAGGGTTGCCCGATGCGGCGCTCGTGTCGCTGCTGCGGACCATATTCGGTACGATCATCACGGTGCTCAGCTGCTCGTTTTTCGCCTATCTGATCACCAAGCATGAGATGCCGCTGCGGCGTCTGATCTACCGGTTCGTGCTGGTGACGATGTACTTCAACGCCGGCTTCATCCCGTGGTATCTGACGATGCGGGCCTACGGGCTGCAAAACAACTTCCTGCTCTACATCCTGCCGACGGCGCTGACCGGATTTTACGTCATCCTGATCAAAACGTTCATCGAGCAGCTGCCGCAGTCGTTGGAGGAGTCGGCGAAGATCGATGGCGCGGGGTACTTCACCATCTTCACCCGCATCATCTTCCCGTTGTCGATGCCGATCATCGCCACCATCGCGGTGTTTGCCGCTGTAGCGCAGTGGAACACCTGGTTCGACAACTTCTTCCTCGTCGAGGACCCGAAGCTGCAGACGCTGCAACTGGTGCTATACAACTTCCTCAATCAGTCGAACAGCATCGCCAACATGACGACGCAGGAGATGACGCAAAATGCCGAGGCGCGGTCGATGACGCCGCAGTCGATCCGGATGACAATCACGATGCTCGTGACGCTGCCGATCGTGCTGGTCTACCCGCTGCTGCAGCGCTTCTTCGTCAAAGGCATCATGATGGGCGCAGTCAAAGGGTAACGAACGCATATTCATATCGAGCTGCCTGAACAGGGAGCGTCGGCGCGCGAGGCGCGCGGATCGCTCCCGCTGTTGGCGGCGGATTGTAAGGGCTTACGGTTGGAAGAACGCGGCAAGAGGATTATCCAGCACGGCGTCCGGCAATAATTAACTGGGCAATGCGCTGATAATTATATACGATGATAGTATCCATGGGAGGTTACACGAATGAGAAAAAGAGGGCTGAAACGGACCGCTGCGATGATGACGCTGACGCTGGCGATGCTGGTGTCCGCATGCTCCGGCAACAATGGTGGCACGACGCCTGCGAACAACGGGGGCACGGACAACACCGGCGCAGAGAAGCCGGCAGCGGAGACGACGCAGGAGCTGACGACGCTGCGCGTACTGGTCGTTGAACCGGGCACCAAATGGAACACGTATCCTGATAGCGTAATCGCCAAGGAAATCGCTCGCAAGGTGGGCGTCAAGATCGAATACGTCGAAGCCGACGACAATAAATTCAATGTCATGCTCGCCGGGGGCGACCTGCCGGATATCGTCCGCGCCGACCCGAACAAATATGCCAAGCAACTGATCGAAGGCAATCTGATCGTGCCGATGGACGATATGCTCGCTGCGCATGGCGGCGACATCACCGCCAATGTGCCTGGCGTTGTCGAGTACTCCAAGAAAAACTGGAGCGCTGGACAGGACAAGGTATTCTTCCTGCCGCCGCAGGTGCAGCCTAAGCCAAGCCCGGTCGCGAAGACGATGACGATCGGTCCAACGATCCGTTGGGAGTACTACAAGGAGATCGGCACGCCCGAGATCAAAAACACCGATGACCTGCTGAACGCGCTGGAGCAGATCGTCGCCAAGCATCCGACGACCGAGGACGGCAAAAAAATCTACGGCGTCTCGATGTGGCAGGACTGGGGACTGTGGCCGTACAGCATCCCGTTCATCTTCGAGACGCAGCAGCTCGCAGCCAACACCGATATCATGGTGAAGGAGGAGGGCACGGATCAATACATTAACTTCCTGACGAACGAGAAGTCTTCGTTCTGGAAGGCGATGGAGTTCTACAACCAGGCGAATCTGCGCGGCCTGCTCGACCCGGACGCGCTGACGATGAAGCATAACGACTATCTGGCGAAAGCGACAGCCGGTCAGTTCGTCGTCGGTCCTGCGACATGGGCGATGGGCGACTTCAACTCGCAATATGCCAAGGACGGCAAAGGCTATGTCGTCATTCCTGCCGGCAAGCTGCTGTGGAGCGGCGGCGTCGGACCGCTCGGCTGGGCCGACAAGAGCTACTCGATCTCCAAGAGCTCGAAAAATCCGGAAAAAGCGATGGAGTTCCTAAACTATCTGTATTCCTACGAAGGCGCGAGAGCGATGTATAGCGGTATCGAGGGCGAGCATTGGGAGATGGTCGATGGCAAGCCTGTGCTGAAGGACGCGACCTTCACCCTCAAAAACGAAGGCGGTGCGGCATGGGAATCGACAGGTATCGCGCTTGATCGCAACCTGATCGGCCTCGGCTCGAGCGTTGAAGATCCAGCTACCGGTACGCCTGTAGATCTGTTCACGACGGTCGATGCGTTGGCCAAAAACGTGACGGCGCTCGAAAAAGACTTCAGCGAGCACTACGGCGCTTCCTATCCAGGCGAGGTCGTCCAGAAATTAGTCGAGGAAGGCAAATACAACGACTTCAGCACGCCGTACCAAGGCTTGTCGGACGACGAGATCGTCGCGATGGCAACGATCGTCACGCCGGTGCTTGACGAGGAGCTGACCAAGATCGAGGCGCAGCTCAAGGAGCTTGGCGCACGCCACGCGGCGCGCATCATCCTCTCCAAAAACGAAGCGGAATTCGAAAAGAACAAGCAAGAGGCGCTCAAGGCGTTCAAGGACGCAGGCGCAGAAAAAATTACCGAGTATTACACAGCTGCGTATACGGAAGCCAGAGCGGCAGCTGGCGTGAAATAAGCGCGCAGTAGAGCATAGCGTTAAAAGTGATGAGAGGCGGCGTGGGGATAACCCTGCGCCGCTTCTTGGCGTGCAGAAGGCATGGTCGCCGACCGCCGTCATGCCGCCGTCCCTTGCGCGCGGTGACTGGGGGCTGCGCATGGAGCCGCCGGACCGCGCAAGTTGGCGGCTGCAGCTGTGCGCAGAGAAGCCTGCCCTCGCGCGAGCGACCGGCTGACGCTGCTATCCATGACTCGAGGCCTGATCGCTGCCGGGCCAAGGCAAGCCGATCCAAAAATCGTTCAATCCCTGGTGGAAAGGCTCCCGAATCGTTCAAGCGATTCGTTAGATCGTTCATGGTATAGCTTGCCAAATCCTCTATGCTGAAAGAGGGCCAACCTTCACCAGAGAGGAAGTTGCCGCAAAAGGCTTCGCAAGATGAGACGAAGGAGAGGATGGAATATATGATCCAAAAGGTAAAACGACTTGCAGCAACGGCCAGCGCCGCCGCGCTGCTGGCCACGCTGGCGCTGCCGCCGGGCCAGGCCGGATGGCTGACCGCTCAGGCGGCGCCATCGGCCGCGCCCTATACGATCAGCATCGACACCGATGAGGTGATCAGCGAGGATTTCCTCGGCGTTGGCGTCAATATTATCCCCGGCAATCTGATGCCGCTATCGATCGGCTACGGCTACGAGCAGCCGCACTGGGAGATCGACCGCAAGCGGATGCGCACGATCCGGCCGAAGGTGGCTCGCGTCTGGTTCCAGGTCGACTGGGTGGAGCCTGAGAAGGGCGTCTATACGTGGGACAGCGACAAAATGAAAGCGTTTTATCCTTATCTCGATGCGCTCAAGGAAGCGGGCACGGAGATCGAATTCAACTTCGGCTGGAAAAACGGCAGCGCCATCCACGACTGGTACGGCATCCCCGGCGTCGATCCGTATACGAGCGCCCCGGCCGATCTGGAGGCATACGCCCGCACGGCATCGGCGACATTAACCGAGCTGATCGACAATCGCGGCTATGACAATATCAAGTACCTGACCTTCTACAACGAGCCTAACGGCAGCTGGGACTACGAGACGGGCGGTACGGCGGCCTATGAGATGCAATACTATGCGGACATGCTGATCGCCGTCAGCGAGCAGCTGGAGGAGGACAATCTGCGCGACCGCATCGAGATCTGGGCGCCGGAGGAGACGGGAGCGCCGGCGTGGACCGCCTTAATGCACGACTATGCGGACGAGCACATCGACGGCTACAGCTTCCACGTCTACGGCTCCTCGTACGAGCAGCTCGGCCAGGTGATCGCGGAGCGGCGCGACGCGGTAGGCGACAAGCCGATCCATATGACCGAGTTCGGCTGGTCGGGCGACGATATGAGCGGCTGGGACGCGGGCTTCGCCAACCATGTCATCCGCGCCGCCAACGAGGGGTTGAAGTCGGCGCTCGTCTGGCAGATGCACGGCGTCTGGCTCAATGACCCGGACGGCGACACCAACGGCAACTATACGATGTGGGACTCGATCCTTCAGGGGCTGACGCCGAAGCGCATGTATTATTCGGCCGGGCTGCTGTCGCGCTATATCCCGGCGCACAGCGACGTACTGGCAGTAGATACCGGCTCCGCCGATGTGCGGGCTGCGGCGTTCCGCACGACGGACGGCGAGTACACGATCCTGGTCGAGAGCAAGGCCGGCGAGGCCAAGGAGCTGACCTTCGACTTCGAGGGAGCGAACATCGGCAAGACGTTCGTGAAGCATGTGTACCGAGACGATGTCGAGCGCGAGGGCAATGCGCTGCTGGCTCCAGCCTCGGGCAGCTTCGCGGCAACGACGAGCTTTACCGATGCGACAGTTGACGACGCTTACAATGTCATCGTCTACACGACTGAGCCGTCGCAGGCTCAGGTGCAGATCGACCAGATCGAGCCGATCGTCGACGGCGGCGATACGCTGCAGCTGTCGGCCGAGCTGATCGACGGCAGCGGCGGCATCGTCTGGAGCGTCGTCGGCCAAGGTAATGGGACGATCGACGCCAACGGCCTCTACACCGCGCCAGATGTGGAGACGCAGCAGCGGGTAGCGGTGATGGCTGCGAGCACGGTCGACCCGGAGGCGTACAATGTCGCTCTGGTCACCGTCAATCCGCGCCAGCTCTCCACACGCGTTGACGCGCCGACGCTGAGCTTGCCGTACGGCGTCTACCCGTCGGCCGAGGCAGTGACGGTGACGAGCGCGACGCCGGGAGCTGAGATTTACTACACGATCGACGGCACGACGCCGACGACAGCCTCGACGCCGTATACGAAGCCGGTCATCCTGAAGAACGGCACGGTCCAGCTATTCCAGGCGATCGCGGTGAAGCCGGGTCTGGCCGACTCCGGCATGACGCGAGCCTACTACCGCATCCAGGATATTAGCAACGCGCCGGATGGATATAGCTTCTGTACGTATGAGAATGGCTACTGCGACTTCGAAGGCGAAGCGGTCGTCGCCTATGGCGCCGACGGACTGTTCAACTATGCGGTGCTGACCAATGGCACGGCCTGCTCCAACGATGTGTTCGGCGATCCGAATCCGAATGCGGCGAAGCGCTGCTTCTATTCGGAGGATATCCCGGACGAACTGCCGCTTATCACCTTCTACAACGCGGGCTTCGAGAAGCCGGAGGTGAGCACGGTCCGACAGGGGCCAATGACCAATGGCTGGACGTTCAATGAGCGGGCGGGCGTGCTGACGGCGGTCAATGCCTTCGAGCCGCCGCATCAACCGGCCGGACGCCAGGCGGCGTTCCTGAAGACGGACAGCGGCATTAACGGCGTCATCAGTCAGGACATCAACTTCAAGCCGGGCACGTATGCGGTCAGCTTCATGGCGGCTAACCGGACAAGCTTCGGGGGGCAGCAGACATTCGACGTCTACTTCGACGATACGGTAATCGGCTCGTTCGCGCCGTCGGGCGTCTACACGTCCTTCTCGACCGCAAGCTTCGAGACGAGCGGCGGCGTCCATACGATCAAGTTCGTCGCGACGTCGGATACAGGGGACAATACGGCGTTTATCGACGAGGTGCGGATCGGCCTGCCGAAGCCGCCGGAGGCGCCGGCCTTCCTCAATGCCGGATTCGAATCGCCGGAGATTACCGCATCATGGGGCGTCCGTCCCGGCCCGATGACCAACGGCTGGAGCTTCACCAGCAATGCGGGCATCCAGCGCAACGGCTCGGCCTTCGGCGCGGCGACAGCGCCAGAGGGCGTGCAGACGGCGCTGCTGCAGACCAATGGCGGCGTTGCGGGCTCGTTTGAGCAAGCGCTCAGCTTCCCGGCGGGCAGCTTCCGCCTCAGCTTTGAGGCAGCGAAGCGCGACTTTGGCGGCCAGCAGAGCTTCGATGTGCTGCTCGGCAGCACAGTCATCGGCTCCTATACCCCGGATACGCGGGCGTTCAAGCCGTACCGCACAGACGTATTCGAGATCGCCGCGCCCGGCAAGCATACGATCCGCTTCCAGGTGACGACGACGAGCGGCGACAACACCGCCTTTATCGACGATGTCCAGGTGGAGCTGATCGACGCGGCGGTCGATCCGGCGGCGCTGCAGGCCAAGGTCGACGAGATCGAGGGCGAGCAGCTCGCCGAGGGCGACTATGCCGCTGCGAACTGGGCAGCGCTGACGGCCGCGCTCGATGATGCGCGAGCGTTGCTGCTGCACGGCGCTTCCTCGCAGGCCGAGCTCGACGGCGCGCTGGCGGCGTTGATCGCCGCTCGCGACGCGCTGACGCCGTACGTGCCGACGCTCGCCAACGGCGGCTTCGAGACGCCGGCGACGACGTCTGTGCGCAACGGCCCGATGACGCACGGCTGGACGTTCACACAGACCGCTGGCGTTCAGCGCAACGGCTCGGCCTTCGGTGCGCCGACTGCGCCGGAGGGTGTGCAGACGGCGCTGCTGCAGACGAAGAATGAAGCGCAGCCGACGATTACCCAGCAGGTGCGCTTCACGGCAGGGACGTACAAGATCAGCTTCGCCGCGGCGGGTCGCAGCTTCGGCGGCCAGCAGACGGTGGAGATGCGCTTCGACGATACCGTGATCGGCACCTTCACCCCGGCCTCTGACGGCTTCGAGCGCTATGAGACCGACACGTTCGCGGCGAGCGCAGGCGAGCATACGATCACCCTCGCAGGCGTCGGCGTTGGCGGTGACCGGACGGTCTTCATCGACGATGTAGTGCTGGAGCAAGTCCAGCCGCCGACGGAGCCGGAGCCAGTCGACTCTGCAGCCGGCAAGCCGGGACGAGCGCAGCTCTCGGATGACAACGGACATGACACCGGGCTGCGCGACGGCGACTATACGATCACGATGAATCTGTGGTGGGGCGATAATGCGACGTCCTACCGGCTCTTCGAGAACGGCCAGTTGATCGACCAGGCGAGCCTGACCGCCGCCACGCCATCCGCCCAGCGGGCGAGCACTGTCATCCAGGGACGAGTCAACGGCACCTATATCTACACCTGCGAGCTGGAAAACCGCCACGGGATAACCGCCTGCGGCCAGCATACGGTGACCGTAACCGACGCCTCTCCCGGCAAGCCGACGCTCTCGCACGACAACTGGGATCGGAACGGCGACTATACGGTGACGATGAATCTGTGGTGGGGCACCAATGCGACGACGTACAAGCTGTACGAGAATGGCGAGCTGATCGATACGAAGCAGCTGACCCCTGCCTCGCCACGCGCCCAGAGCGCTGCCACGACGGTCGCGGGCCGCTCGGCCGGCGTCTATGAATACCGGGCAGAGCTGAGCAATGCAGCGGGTACGACCGAGAGCGCCGTCCTTCGGGTGACGGTGCAATAAACCAATATATAGGCTCGTCTCTGGCAAAGTAGGGCTGATTATCCAAAGCAAAGCGCCTGTCTCGTGTATCTGCGAGCGGGCGTTTTTGCTGTGCCCGGATGCGCGAAATCGTTTGCTCGACGAGCGAGCTTACGTGCCGCGTCAGCCCGGTAATGATAATCTGTCGGACGTTTTCGATAGATTATGGGATAGAATGCGCGAGGGGGGTTCCTTATACTTAAAGCATACAGGCTTGTTCAATACTTCAGCCACAACAGGAGGACCTATGAAGATCACAAGACATCCACAGAACCCGATCGTTGTGCCCGGGTTGTACGAATGGCGCAAGGCGACGGTTTTTAACCCCGCAGTCATTATCGAGGACGGCAAATTTTATATGATCGAACGGACCGCAGGCTCGCTGACGCCCTGCAAAAACTACCTCGGCCTGCTCGTCAGCGAGGACGGCGTCAACTTCACGCATGTGACCGACCAGCCTGTCCTGACGCCGGACGAGCTCGGCTTCCCGTATGGCAGCGTACAGGACCCGCGCGTCGTCAAGATCGACGACACCTTCTACATGAACTACGCGCTGCGTCCGTGCGCGATGAACTATTATCCGACCGGCACAGGCATCCCTGAGCGCTCCTTCCCCAAGTATCCTGACGGATGGGGCGAGGAGGAGGGCCACTGGCTGACCCGCTCGAGCATCGCGACGTCCAAGGATCTGATCCACTGGGAGTTCCTCTGCGACACGACGCCGCTCGATATTAACGACCGCGACAACATCCTGTTCCCCGAGAAAGTGAACGGCAAGTATGTCATGCTGCGTCGCCCCGAGGAGTATGTCGGCGAGGCGTACGGCACGGAGAAGGCGGCGATGTGGATCACCTACTCCGACGATCTGATCCATTGGGAGGAGCCCAAGCTGCTCGCCAAGGCCGGAGCCGGCGACTGGGAGCAAAAGAAAATCGGCGGCTCGACGCCTCCGATCAAGACCGACAAGGGCTGGCTCGTGCTCTATCACGGCGTCGATTACGACACGGTATACCGGGTAGGGGCGCTCATGCTGGATCTGGACAACCCGGAAAAAATTATCGCGCGCACGAACAATTATTTTATGGAGCCGGAGACATACTATGAGAAGTTTGGCTTCCAGCTTCCGAACGTCATCTTCCCGACCGGCAATGTGGTGAAGGATGGCTTGCTCTACATTTACTATGGCGTCACCGATACGGCGATCGCACTGGCGACGGTGCCGCTCGACGAGTTGGTAGAGTACATTTTCGACCCGGCGACTTAGTAGTGTGCTGCTGAGATAACGTACGATTTTCGTTTTCGCGGAGGGGGTTCCAGCGCGCTTGTCCCCTCCCTAACTGCAATAATACCTTTATTTGGGCCCTGGACTTCATTTGGACATGATATAACTGCAAATGTGCACTTGTTTTCAGGAAATAATTAAAAATCAAGCGATTCGTCTCCTATTAAGTGTATATTTGCACTTATTTACTGATTTGAGCGAGGTTTTACTGCAAATAAAGGTACTTTTTCACTTATTTATTTTCCGCGAGTCGATGTCATGGAGTTGCAGGCCTCGCTCTAGTTCCGCGGGCCGAGCTTACGGGCAACATTGAGGTCCGTTTTACAGGCAGGCAGTTCCCTAGTCTCACGGGCCGCATTTGCAATCGCTTGCAGAAGTGGTGCAAAGAAACTAATCAGGACCTTTGTAATAGGAATGTCAGATATTTAGAGGTTTGATCTAAAAAATCTCGGATATAATCATAGATTTGAGGTATATAGCTCGTTCGAATCGTTCGATATACTTTATTTATAACATGATTCGAACGTTTAACGTTCGATAAAAGTTATTTTATCTAACACATCCTAAAGAAAAGAGGGTTCAGACATGGTAAAAAGAAAAACAGTCCGGGTCTCGATGATCACCGCATTGGTCGGGGTCATGGCATTCGTCGCCGCATGCGGCAGCGACAGCGATAACAAAGGCAATACAGGCGGAGCAGGCGACAATGGCGGCGAAAAGCAAATCACGCTGACGATGATGCATCCGTGGACAGCTCCCAACCCGGATAACGATGTATACAAAGCGCGTATCGCTGCATTCGAGGAAGCTAACCCTGGCATCAAGATCGAGCAGGACAGCGTAGCCGCGGCACAATACAAAACGAAGCTGTTCACGCTGGCAGCAGCAAACAACCTGGCCGACATCAATGTCGTATGGCCCGGCGCCGACCTCGATCCGCTCGTTAGCGGCAACCTGCTGAACCCGCTCGACGATTATATGGACAACTGGAACGGTCTGGTGCGCGAAGGCTCGCTTGTCGGCTACAGCAAGCATGACAAGCAGTATGCAATCCCGACCAAGCAAAACTTCGTCGACATCATCTATTACAACAAAGAGCTGCTGGCGCAAGCCGGACATGACAGCTTCCCGGATACGTACGACGGCTTTATCCAGATGATCAAGGATCTGAAGGCAGCCGGCATTACGCCAATCTCGCTCGGCAACAAGGAAAAATGGCCGCTGCAATCGTCGTACATGTCGATGCTGACGCAACGCTTCGCAGGCCCTGACTTCCTGCAGAAGGTTGTGAATGGCGAAGCTACCTTCGAAGACCCGCAGTTCATCAAAGCGGTAGCTGTCATTGACGAGCTGACCAAGCTCGAAGCTTTCAATGTGGACGCCAACAACATGGACTCTGTCCAAGCACAGGATTACTTGATCCAAGGCAAGGCAGCGATGCATATCTCTTCCGCTACGGTAGACGGACGTATCCGCATCAACAATGAAGAAGGCGAGAAGTTCGGCATCGCGTTGTTCCCTGCGGTCGAAGGCGGACTGGGCGAGCCTGGCATCGCCGCCGGCGTATCGCAGTTCGGCATCTCGATGAAGAGCGGTCTGGACGAGGCGAAGCATGAAGCGGCGCTGAAATTCCTGACTTACTTCGTCAGCGAGGATCTGTACAAGGACCTGACCAAAGTCGGCATCATGATCCCGGCCGATATCGAGATCCCTGCAGATGCAAGCCCGTACCTGAAAGAAATGATGGAGCTGACCAGCAAAGGCACGACGGCGGTATTCGACGCAGTCATCCCGACGGCTGCAGCCAAGGAGTTCGAAAATGGCCTGCAGGCGCTGACAGTAGGCAGAGGCACGCCTGAGAGCGTAGCTGCCGACACTCAGAAAGCGCTCGGTCAGTAATCTGCAATCGCCCCAATAAATACAACAAGTCCATGAAGCGTGGTGAACGCAATCCGGCGCTACAACGAACCTCCCGGAGCGTTCACCGCACTTCTAATGAAGAGAACCCGGCAGCGGGTTTTCTTCATTAGAAGGCCGACTGGCAGAACAGGAGGATGAACTATGCATACGTTAAAACGGACCAAGCTGGCTATATTTCTAGGCTTGCTGCCGTCCTTGATTATTTACATCGGTATCGCCATCGTACCGATCGGGTTATCGCTATACTACTCCCTCTTCAACTGGGACGGCATTACGGACAAGCTGTATGTCGGGTTCGGCAATTTCAGCAAAATTTTCGAGGACGATATCTTCTGGTTATCCGTCAAAAACAACGTCATCATCATGCTGACCGGACTCATCGGACAGATCCCGCTCGGACTGGCGATCGCCCTGCTGCTTAACCGCAGCTTCCGCGGCGCAGGCTTTTTCCGCACGGTAGGCTTTATCCCCGTCGTTATCTCCTCGGTTATGGTCTCGCTCATCTGGGGCATGATCTACAATACGGAGTACGGCTTCCTGAACGGCTTCCTCGGCTTGATCGGCCTGGAGAGCTGGCAGCGCAATTGGCTCGGCGACCCGTCCTGGTCGATGATCTCGCTGAGTGTCGCCTACATCTGGCAAAACTTTGGCCTGTATATGATCATCTTCCTGGCAGCGCTCCAGAGCATCCCCGGCGAGGTCAACGAAGCTGCGGAGCTGGATGGGGCGACCGGGCTGCGCAGAGTGTTCAGCATTACAATCCCGATGATCCGCTCGACGATCCTCGTCGCTGTTATCTACAGCATCAGCAACTCCTTCCGCGTCTTCGACCTGGTGCAGATCCTGACCGGCGGCGGACCGGCGCATCAGACGGAGGTCATGACGGTCTACATGTACAATGCGGCATTTATGAGCAGACAGTTCGGCTACGGCAGCGCCGTCTCGATCCTGATCCTGCTGTTCAGTCTGATCGTCGTCTCGCTCGTCAACAAAATAGGCCGCGAAAAAGACGTCTAGGAAAGGAGCAACCACACCATGGAGAAAAAATCGCCGCTCGTTACGATTGTTACCTACTTGTTTTTAAGCGCAGTTGCTATTTTTAATATCGTGCCTTTGTTCTATATGGTCGTCGGCTCCTTCAAGACGGAGCAGGAGCACGCGGCCAGCCCGTTTGCGATGCCGCAGGCGCTGCAATGGGAAAACTATTCCCGTGCCTGGGAAGTGGCCAAGATGGGCACTTACTTTATGAACAGTCTCATCGTCACCTTCGGCTCGCTGATCGTTACCGTGCTGCTGGGCGCGCTGGCCGCGTTCTTCCTCTCGCGGTTCAAGTTCAAGCTCAGAGGCTTCACGTATGCGTTGTTCCTGCTCGGCATGCTGGTGCCGATCCACGCGACGCTGATCCCGATCTTCATGATTATGAAAAATCTGAGCCTGCTCGATACGTACGCATCGCTCATCCTGCCGTATACGGCGTTTCACCTGTCGCTGACGATCTTCATCCTCGAGGGCTTCATGCGCGGCTTGCCCAAGGATCTGGAGGAATCGGCGGTCATGGACGGCGCGGGCATCTACCGCATCTTCTGGTCGATCATCCTGCCGATCACGCGGCCGGCGATGGCGACCGTGCTCATCCTGAACTTCATCTACAACTGGAATGAGTACCTGTTCGCGCTCGTGCTCATCAGCAAGGAAGCGATCAAAACGTTGCCGCTGGGCATCGCCAGCTTCGTCGGTATCGAGACCGCAAGCTTGACGTTGCAGATGTCGGCCCTTACAATTGCACTTATCCCGATCGTTATCTTCTACCTGCTGCTGCAAAAGCAGCTCGTCACCGGGATGACGGCAGGTGCGGTAAAGGGTTAGGCTTATCGCCAGACGACAGTCTGGCGACGAGGAAGGGAGCGGACACTACTCATGAAGCTGCGACTGCTGCAGAGCTTCGGACTGAAGCGCAAAGCTTTTGTCATCTTCCTGCTGCTCGTCATCTTCCCGACGCTCGGCGTCGGCGTGCTCGTGCAGACCAAGTTCAAGGATATCCTGCGCGAGCAGTTCGTCAATGCGACGATTCGCAATCTCGACGCGGTGGCCGGTCAGCTCGAGGAGCAGACGGCGCTGGTCGAGGATATCGCGAACTATCTGATCTTTAGCCCGGCGCTCAACACCTATCTTCACCCGAGCTCCCGGGAATATACCGATACGACGGAACGGGCCAAAAACGACGTCGAGGGCTTCCTTACCTTTCATCTGATGTCGAAGTCGTTCATCCGTTCCGTCGATATCAATGGTTATAACGGCAATCGCATCAGCATCGGCGAGTCGGGCAGCGGGGCCGAGGAGCACTGGCTCGAGCTGGCGGCCAAGCGCCGCGGCGGCATCGTCTGGAGCGAGGGCTACAGCACCCAAAGCGGCTGGAACAGGGAGATCCATGTGGTGTCCCTGTTTCGTGTTCTCAATGCCTATCCGAATATTACGCAGCCCCAGGGCGATCTCATCATCCGGCTCGATCAGACGCGGATTGCCCGATTGCTGCAAAATCAGGTCTATCGCGAGGGCGGCAGCGTCCATGTGTTGAACCGCGAGGGCAATGATGTGCTGAACTCCGAGGTGGAGGCTCCTGCGGGCTTCGATCCGCATGCGGCGCTGGCCTCCCTGCGAGAAGCGGACAAGCGTTATCTTGTGCTGGAGGCCGAGGGCAAGCGCTATCTGACCTTCACGCGGACGATGAATACGACGGGCTGGACGATCATTACCGCCGTGCCTGAGTCCTATGTCAATGCCCAGTCTGCGGGCGTGCGCAATGTGATGACGCTAATCCTCTCAGTCGTGCTGCTCCTTGGCATATTGGCGTTGTTCGGCTTTCATTATACGATCATCCGTCCCGTATTGCGTCTCAAAAACGAAACTAACCGCGTCAAGCTGGGCGACTACAGCGCGCAGCTGCCGGTCGGCTCCCATGACGAAATCTCCGATCTGAACCGCAAGTTCAACGAGATGGTGCAGACGATCCGCGAGCTGATCGAGTATAAATACAAGCTGGAGCTGCGGGAGCGCGAGTCGGAGCTGCGGCTGCTGCAGCAGCAGATGGACCCGCATTTCCTGTATAATACACTGGATATGATCCGCTGGACGGCCAGACTGGAGAAGGCGGAGCAGACGAGCGGGCTGATCGAGACGCTGTCGCGGTTTTTCCGCTCCAGCCTCGGCGGCGGTCAGTATGTCTCGACCGTCGGACAGGAGCTGCAATTCGTCGATTCGTACTTGTACCTCCAGCAGCGGCGGCTCGGCGAGCGGTTCCGCTACTCCCTGTACATGTCGTACGATATCGCGGACGTACCGCTGCTGAAGACGACGATTCAACCACTGGTAGAGAACTACATCAAGCATGGCGTCAGTCGCAAGTCTCCGCATAATTGTATCGCCGTGCGGGCTTATGCAGCGGGCGACGAGGTGTGGATCGACGTCGAGGACAACGGTCCCGGCATCGAACCGGCCAAGCTGGAGGCGATCCAGGCGATGCTGACGGACAAGCATTCGGACAGCCAGGAGCGGCCTGGCGCGATCCGCAATATTCATGAGCGGCTGTCGATTTATTTTGGCGAGGGCTATGGACTCTCGGTCGTCTCGAGCACCTCGCAAGGAACGGTGCTCCGACTGACGATACCCCAATCCACCCGACAGGAGGGCGACGAACATGAGCAACCTGCACAATCCGGATCTGCCGATCCGCATGCTGATCGTAGATGACGAGCCGGTCATCTGCCAAGGCTTGCGGATGACGATCGACTGGTCAGCGATCGGCATCGAGGTAATCGGCGAAGCCTATGACGGCGAGCATGCGCTGGAGATCATCGGCGATCAGCCGGTCGAGCTGCTGATCAGCGATATCCGGATGGAGGGGATGGACGGACTGCAACTGGCCGGTCAGCTCAAGCAGAGCCATCCGCATACCCGGATCATCATCCTGAGCGGCTACGAGGACTTCGAGTATGCTCGCACCTCTGTGCGGCTCGGCGTCTACGATTATCTGCTCAAGCCGGTCGAGATCGATGCCCTCGTCGAGGTCGTCAAGCGCGCGGCGGCCGAGATCCGCAGCGAGCGGACGGCGTCGGCGCGCGAGGAGGATCTGCTCTGGTTCACAGCGGCTGTCCGTGGGGTGCCGTCCAAGGCGCCGCTGCCGGATCGGAGCCGGTGGCAGGGGGCAGACTTCCGCATCCTGACCAGCCAGCTCTCATCGTTCGCCGAGGTGTACGCCGAGCTGTCCGCAGACGATTACGGGGCGCTGCTCGAGACATGGGCGACGACGATCCGCGAGGGCTTGCAGACGCTTGGCTTGCGCTCGATGTCAGTCTTTGATAATCTCAACCTATTGTATACCTTCGTCATCGACGAACATGGGCGCGGCGACGACTGGTGGGAGAGCGAGCTCGCGGCGCTCATGTCGGGCTGGTCGGGCGAGCGTCCGATGTACTGCGCGCTCTCGCCGGCGTACAGCCGTCTCGAGGAGACGACAGCGGCCTGTCAGGCGGCGACGCAGCTGCTCGCTTATCATGTGCTGGACCACCGAGCGGTCCTGCTGCCTGCCGATGCCGAGCGAATGCGCCGCCAGCCGACGCCCGAGTATGCCGAGCAGGAGTGGCTGCAGGGGGTGACGGCGGCGCTGTATGCCAAGGACGCCGCCGAGGTGCGCGTCCAGGTAACGGCGCTCTTCGCGCAGCTCCAGGCGCAGGGGCTGCTGCTGCATGAAGCGGCCAAGGTGTATGAGGAGCTGATGGTGCTGCTGCGCCAGCGGCTCCGTCAGAGCGGGCTCGGCGAGATGGAGGGCAGTCGGCAGACGCCGATCGATCTGCATCTCTACAACACGTATGAGAGCGTCAGTCTGCTCGCAGCCAATGAGGTGGAGCAGCTGCTGGAGCATGTCGACCGAGGCGCCAGGGAGAAGTCCAACTGGATCGCCGAGAAGGCGGTGCGGTACATGCGCGAGCATTCGCACACCGATCTCAAGGCATCGGAGGCCGCAGCCTGGCTGAAGATTACGCCGAGTTACTTTAGCTATATCTTCAAGAAGCACACAGGCAAGAGCTTCACCGAGTACATGAACGAGCTGCGGATCAACCACGCGATGGAGCTGCTGGCGACGACGCATGACAAGGTGTTCGAGATCGCGGATCAGGTGGGGTACCGCGAGTACAAGTACTTCGTCTCCGTCTTCAAGACGGTAGCCGGGATGACGCCCAAGGAATACCGTGCGCTGAAGGTGAAAGGCTAGTCGAGCAAAAGGTTGATCGAACCAAGAGTCAGCAAGACAATAACGAACTGGGATGCAGGAGGAATCATGGAGATCTACAAAAATGCCGCATACACGATCGGGGAGCGCGTAGAGGATCTGCTGTCGCGGATGACGCTCAAGGAAAAGGTCGGACAAGTCAATCAGCATATGTACGGCTGGAACGCCTACACCCGCAACGGCGATCAGGTCGAGCTCAGCGAAGCGTTCAAGGAGCATGTCGCCTGGGGCGAGGGGATGGGCGCGCTCTATGGCCTCTATCGCGCCGATCCGTGGTCGGCCGTCACTTACAAGACGGGGGTGCCGACTGCCGACAATGCCCGCTTCGCCAACCAGGTGCAGCGCTATGTCATCGAGAATACGCGTCTGGGCATCCCGGTGCTGCTCTCCGAGGAGTGTCCGCACGGTCACCAGGCGCTCGACGGGACGCTGCTGCCGGTCAATCTGGCCGTCGGCTCGACCTGGAACCCGGAGCTGGCCGAGCAGGCATATAGCCTGGTCGCCGCGGAGCTGCGGGCGCGCGGCGCGCATCTCGGACTCGTCTCGGCGCTCGATATGCTGCATGATCCGCGCTGGGGCCGATCCGAGGAGTGCTACAGCGAGGACCCGCATCTGGCGTCGCGCTTCACGTCGGCGGTCGTGCGGGGGCTGCAAGGGACCGATCCTGCCCAGCTGCAGCAGGATGACAAGGTCGCGGCGATCCTCAAGCATCTGTGCGGCCAGGGCGCTGCTCAGGGCGGGCATAATGCCGGTCCGGCGGCGATCGGCGAGCGCGAGCTGCGCGAGATCCATCTGCCGGCTGCCAAGGCCGGTCAGGAGGCGGGAGCGGTCGGCTACATGGCCGCCTACAATGAGATCGACGGCATCCCATGCCATGCCAATCCGCATCTGCTCAACGAGATCCTGCGCGATGAGTGGGGCTTCGACGGCCTGATCATGGCGGATGGCACGGCAATCGACCGGCTGCTGGCGCTGACCGGCGATCATCCGTCGGCAGCGGCGCTGGCGCTTGCCTCTGGCGTCGATCTGAGCTTGTGGGACAAGGCCTTCACGACACTGGAGACGGCGGTCGAGCAAGGATTGGCGGATATCGCTCATCTGGACGAAGCGGTGCGCCGCGTGCTGACGCTGAAATATCGCCTCGGTCTGTTCGACAATCCGTACACGGACGAGGAGTTGCCGGCGCAGCGGGTGAAGTCGCCGCAAGCGGTCGCGACCAATCTGCAGCTCGCCCGCGAGGCGGCTGTCCTGCTGCGCAACGAGGGCGGCACGCTGCCGCTCGGCGAGCAAGCGCGGCGGATCGCCGTCATCGGGCCCAACGCCGATCAGCTGTATCATCAGCTCGGCGACTACACGAGCATCCAGGCCGAGGGCACCGGCGTGACGGTGCTGCAGGGCATCCGCGAGCAAGCGCCGGCGGGCGCTGAGGTCCGCTATGCCCAAGGGTGCAGCGTGCGCTCCGACGACCGCTCCCGCTTCGAAGAGGCGGTGCGCGAGGCGGCGGCTGCCGATGTCGCGGTACTCGTGCTCGGCGGCAGCAGCGCCCGGCGGTTCGACGAGGTATTCGACAGCAACGGCGCGGCGATCATCGCGGACGGTCCGCCGTCCGATATGGACTGCGGCGAGGGCGTCGATCTCGCCGACCTGAGGCTTGGCGGCGTCCAGGAGGAGCTGGTGCGCGCCGTTGCGGAGACGGGCACGCCGGTCGTCGCCGTCGTCATCCAGGGACGCCCGCACGCGCTGAGCGCGATCGAGCCGCACTGTCAGGCGATCCTGTGCGGCTGGTATCCCGGCACCGAGGGCGGCCGCGCGATCGGAGAGATCTTGTTC
>NZ_BFBX01000133.1:35295-35544 GCF_003851045.1 Paenibacillus sp. 598K
ATCGGAGAGATCTTGTTCGGCAAGGTCAACCCGAGCGGTCGTCTGCCGGTATCGCTGCCTCGCTCGTCGGCGCAGCTGCCGGTCTACTACAACCAGAAAAACCCGCATCGCGCCCGCCCTTACAAGGACATGGAGGAGAGCCCACTCTATCCGTTCGGCTACGGTCTGAGCTACACGACCTTCGCCTATGAAGGTCTGCGGGCGTCGGTCGGTGGCGCAGAGGCGCGCGGCGCTGCGCAGCGCGACATT
>NZ_BFBX01000133.1:35581-98756 GCF_003851045.1 Paenibacillus sp. 598K
GCGCTGCGCAGCGCGACATTACGGGCGCAGCCGGCGCGGTATCGGCCGAGGCGTTGACGGTACGCGCGGCTGACATCGAGGCGGGCGTCACGGTCGAGGTGAGCGTCGAGGTGGCGAACACTGGCGACGTCGCGGGCAGCGAGACAGTACAGCTGTACCTCCAGGCGTCGCGCTCGACGATTACGCGCCGCGTGCTGGAGCTCAAGGCGTTCCGCAAGCTGCCGCTTGCGCCGGGCGAGCGGACGACGGTGACCTTCGCGCTCGGCAAGGCGGAGTTGGCGATCTGGAACCGCCACATGCAGTTCGCGGTCGAGCCATGTCACCTCCGCGTCCTGGTCGGCATGAGCGCCGCCAGCGCGCAAGAGGTAGCGGTGCATTTGGTGTAAGCATGAAGAGGAGAGAAAGGCCCGCAGCGGTTGCTGCGGGCCTTCTCTCGTTGGGGTATGGAAAACGGCGTCGATGGGTGCAGTAGGGAAAGTTTCTTTCGCTGGCGGGTGGAAAAGGGCATCGGCGGGTGCGGTAGGGAAAGTTTCTTTCGTTGGCGTGCGTAAATGGGCGTTTGTGAGTGCGGGAGCGAAAATTTCTTTCGTTTGCGTGTGAATCGGGGGCGGTCGGGCCCAGCTTTATTTGCAGTGCGTGTCACAGCAGCATCGATATATCGCTGAACAGGCAGTAAAAAAGAGCGCCCCCTTGGCTAGATAATAGTCGTAATCTACGGGTCGCGCCAGCCGATTAGCTTCTTCCACGGATGCGACGATCTGATCCCACGGCATAACGGCATCAAGCGCAACAAACGGATCAGTGCCTTCACTTCGGGCCTTAATAAGCGCAGCCCCAAGATCGGCAAAGTGAACAACTTTTTCGTTGATCGATTTACCGTTTTGTTTTTGAAGTTCCTCTTGGGCTTTTCTCCCTTTAGAGAGCAGTATCATAATCTGCCGGTCGTGAATCTCGAAAGCCATGTCTGTCAAATCCTGAATCAGCTCTAATAGGTACGCTACTAAAATCGCGTACTTTTTTGGATCATTAAAGCGGCGGAAAGAATGAGGTTCATAACGCGAACCGATTTTAGAAAGCTGCCGTAGCCGGTTCGGATGGTTGCCTTTCGTATCGACTTGCAGTTGCAAATCCTTATGTATTCGAGCTTTTCAATAACCTTCAAAAAAGAATCCGGAGAGCTGGTACCTGGTATTTCCCTTAGCCATGACAAGTAGGTTTTGCTGCTTTCCGGCATGGTGGTTATGACGCGATCCAGCTTAGCAATTTGTAATTCTGTCAGTGAGCTGCTGAGTAGCTTAAATATTCTTTCTTCTGTCCGTTTGCGAGTTTCCCAAACCGCTCTTTCAATAGTGGCCATTGAAGGTAGGATGATTTTACGCTTACGCAAATCTTCGAGTGCGAGCTGAATCAGGTGTAAAGGATTTCCATTTGCCCTACGCTTATGACATAAACAACTCAAACGAGAATTATGATGGACTTGCATCGTGGACTGTTTCTGGAGGGTATACTACTAGTGCTTCCTTATGGATTAATCAATACTATACATCTGCATCAAAATATACTAGTAGCATTAAAGCAGGATTGACGGGTCACGAAATAGGTCACTCTTTGGGACTGAATCATGCTTCTATTATTCAGGTCCTTCCAACTATTATGTGGCCGTATACTTTTAATAGCGACGGCACCCCATCAGCTAGAAAATTGACACCAGGAACAGGTGATATATCAGATACAAATAGTTTGTATCCGACTATTCCAAACTTTTCATCCAATGTTTCTCCTCGCGCAGATGGTACTTACGTAGCAGCTTCTTGGGCGATTTACTATAAGGATGAAAAAGAGTTATATGAAGCAGCTGACATGGTTATTATTGGGAAAGTTACAAACGAAAACGGAAGTAAGTTTAAAAAGGGTGATTACTCGACTTATAAGTCCTATGCCGATGTGAAAGTAAAAGAAGTTTTAAAAGGGGATAATTCCTACACTGGCAAGAACATAGAAATATCTCAAATGGGGGGAGACGATGGAAGCGTTAAGGTTATAGCCGAGCATTCCACCCACTTGAAACATAATAACAATGTAATCCTATTCCTGAAAAGAAACAGCGATAATACTTATCGTCCAATTAATGAAGACGACGGGATCTATATCGATAAAGAAGGTAAAGGAAACTATGCGAATATCCAATCGGATAAAGATATGAACATAGCCAATTTACCTCGATAATGTGACATAACCCCCTGGGAACAGTATCCGGGGTTGATTTTTATTTAGCTTAAGGCGGATTCGGACGAAGAAGCATACTGTTGGGATTGCCTTTCCTTCACACGATTATGTCCGTCTTCGTTGGAATCTGCAGCATTACTACTTGCAATTGATCATTTTGTCGGATCTCTACGCAACATAATTAATTCCAATTGCGTCATGAATTTGAGGTGGTAAGCTATGGTTCGATTAACCCTTTTAATTGCAGTTGCAGTTCTGTTATTTCTAACTGCGTGTTCTCACCAAAATAATCAGGGTGATGCGGCAGGAGCAGTTTCAAATGAAATAAAAGTGGAGAGTCAAGCATCTTATCCGTTCCCTTTAATTATTTGGAATAAACATATCTATCGAGTAACCAATGACAAAGTAACCGATATAGATAAGGAAATAGGCGAGATCAAAAATTTTTCTGCGGTAGAATCTGAGGGGCAACAAGACAATTATTCCAATTACTATCCAAAAGGAACAAAGATCTTTTCAATAGTCAATATTGATACTTCAGTTGCATTAGCAGTGAAAACAGGGGAAAATGAATTCGTAAAAGCAATTCCTAATACTAGTTCTTAGCCGTCAAAGCCCTAAATCTGTTAAACTAACTGATTTCACGGAACATATATGCGGACTCTTCTCCACTGCATAACAAAATGAAGTTTACGTTCCAGCCAATGAATCTCCTCGCAGCGAGCTGCGAGGAGATTCATTAACATCCCTTTGCGGGTGGTGTCAGCTTCGCTGGTACTACGTAAGCGTCAAATAGCCCACACCTTTTGGAAGATGTAGGCTGATCTACAATGAGCAAACTAAGACTTATGCACGCGGCAGTGAAGTGGGAGCTGAGGCGACCACGGCAAAAAGGGTTCGATCTGCGCGGCATCATCGGGATCGTCCAGCTGAGGCAGTTGCTCAAACAGATACGTCAGGTACCGAATCGGATGTAAGCCATTGGCTTTGGCGGTCTCCATCACACTGTAGATGGTCGCACTCGCTTTGGCCCCCCGAGGCGTGTTCGCATTTAGTTGTCAAATCAATACGCCGGCTCCGCCGCGCGCTGCGGCTGCTCGTGCAGCAGCGCATAGGTCTGCTGGGCGATCATCCATTCCTCGTTGGTCGGGATGACCATGACGTAGACGCTGGAGTAAGGGGCCGAGACGAGACGGGCGCCGCTGGCAGGGCGGCGGTTGGCATTCTCGTCGAGCGCGACGCCCAGGTACGACAGGTTGCGGCAGATGCGGCTGCGCAGCGCGACCGCATTCTCGCCGACGCCGCCGGTGAAGATGATCGTATCGAGTCCGTTCATCGCAGCGGCGTAAGCGCCGATGTACTTGCGGATACGGTACTCATACATCTCCATCGCCAGCTGTGCATCGTGATCGCCTGCTTCGGCGGCCTCGCTCACCTCGCGGACGTCGCCGCTGCGGCCCGAGACGGCGAGCAGACCGCCGGCTTTGTTAAGCGAGGCATTCAGCTCGTCGCAGCTCATCGCTTCCTTCTTCATCAGATAGGGCATGACGGCGGCATCGATGTCGCCGGTCCGCGTCCCCATCATCAGACCTTCGAGCGGGGTCATCCCCATACTCGTATCGATCGACCGTCCCGCCTCGATAGCGGTGCAGCTGGCGCCGTTGCCGATATGGCAGGAGACGATCTTCAGCTCATCGAGCGGCGTCTGGACGAGGCGGGCAGCCTGCTCGGAGACGTAGGCGTGAGAGGTGCCGTGGAAGCCGTAGCGCCGTACGCCGTGCTTGCGGTACCAATCCTTGGCGATCGCGTAGCGGTAGGCGCGCTCTGGCATCGTCTGGTGGAAGGCGGTATCGAATACGGCGACCTGCGGCACATGGCTGAGCAACTGCTCGACCGCGAGGATGCCAGTCATATGGGCGGGGTTATGCAGCGGGGCCAGGTCGTAGAGCTCGCGAATCTGCCCCTTTACCACTTCATCAATGAAGACCGCTTCGGTGAAGGTTTCGCCGCCGTGGACGACGCGATGCCCGACGCCGTCGATATCCCGCAGGCTCGTGATGACGCCGTGCTCGGGATCGGTCAGCTTGCTCAGCATGGCGGTCAGGGCGGCGGCATGGTCGGGCAAGGGCAGCCGCTCGCTGCGCTCGGGGCCGTGTTGTCCCTGCTCGGTAATGAAGGATTGCGGCGTGCCGATGCATTCCATGCGGCCCTTGACCAGCAGCGTCTCGGCGATCATGTCGTACAGTTGGTATTTGAGCGAAGAGCTTCCCGAATTAATGACCAGTATGTTCATTTCTGACTCTCCCATCCGCTTGTGTAGTCGCAGCCGTTGCGCCCATAGCGCGCAATCGTCCGCGTCGTGCGGCGCAGGAGGGCCCAGGCAGAGGCGGTCCCGTACCGCAGCTTGTTCTGACTCCATTACAACAAACTTCGTACCCCCATACTGTGACGCAGGACACAGTGCCATGTGACAATCCGGGTACGGAACGGAAAAATAAACGTCATTATTATTTGTGACTAAATTCACATACATAGGGTCAGCCTAGTAATAAACTAAGAGCAAGCAATAAAATCACAGCAGCAGGCCTCCCCAGGTCGCTCCCGGACGGAGCGCCGCCGGTCCTGCAAGCAGCGAAAGGATGAAATACAATGGCTATGAAGGAAGCAGAACTGAGGCCGCGCAATGACCTGCCCTACGAGGGCCCGTGGCGCGGGTTTGCAGCAGGAGCCTGGCAGGAGCGCATCGACGTCAAAGATTTCCTGGATTACAATATACAACCCTATCTCGGGGACGATACATTCCTGTCCGGACCGACAGAGGCGACCTCGAGCCTGTGGCGTCAGCTGCAGGAGCTGACGAAGCTGGAGCGCGAGCGGGGCGGCGTGCTGGATGTAGATGTCAACACCGTCTCTACCATCACCTCGCACGGTCCGGGCTACATCGATCGCGAGCAAGAGCAGATCGTCGGCCTGCAGACGGATGCGCCGCTGAAGCGGTCGATCCAGCCGTTCGGGGGCATCAAGATGGTGCTGGACGCATGCAAGGCATATGGCTATGAGCTGCCGCAGGAGCTGGTGCACCTGTTCACCACGATCCGCAAAACACATAACCAAGGCGTATTCGACGTCTATACAGCAGAGATGCGCAATGCTCGCAAGGCGGGCATCATCACCGGTCTGCCCGATGCGTACGGACGTGGCCGGATCATCGGCGATTACCGCCGGGTGGCGCTCTACGGCGTCGATCGACTGACGCAGGACAAGCGCCGCGAGCTCAAAGAGCTGGAACGGCACGCGATGACCGAGGCGAACATTCGCCAGCGCGAGGAGCTGTCCGAGCAGATCCGGGCGCTCTCCGAGCTGAAGGAGATGGCAGCCGCCTACGGCTATGACATCTCGGCTCCGGCAACGACGGCCAAGGAAGCCTTCCAGTGGTTGTACTTCGCTTATCTGGCAGCGATCAAGGAGCAGAACGGGGCGGCGATGAGCCTCGGCCGGGTATCGAGCTTCCTCGATATCTACATCGATCGCGATATGCGCGAAGGCGTCTTGACCGAGCAAGCGGCGCAGGAACTGATGGATCAATTCGTCATGAAGCTGCGCATCGTCAAGTTCCTGCGGACGCCGGACTACAATGAGCTGTTCAGCGGCGACCCGACCTGGGTCACGGAGTCGATCGGCGGTATGGCGGAGGATGGACGGACGCGCGTCACGCGCAGCTCCTACCGGATCCTGCACACGCTGTACAATCTCGGACCTGCGCCGGAGCCGAATCTGACGGTGCTCTGGTCGGAGCAGCTGCCGGAGCCATTCAAGCAATATTGCGCCAAGGTGTCGATTGAGACGAGCGCGATCCAGTACGAGAGCGACGATCTGATGCGTCCGGTGTTCGGCGACGACTACGGTATCGCCTGCTGCGTCTCCGCGATGCGGATCGGCAAGCAGATGCAGTTCTTCGGCGCTCGCGCTAACCTGGCCAAAGCGCTCTTGTACGCCATCAACGGCGGCGTCGACGAGAAGCTGGGTCTGCAGGTCGGACCGAAGGTAGCGCCGCTGACTGGCGACGTCCTCGATTACGAGGAAGTCATGGCAAGCTACGACCGGGTGCTGGATTGGCTCGCCGAGCTATACATCGAGACGCTCAACGTCATCCACTATATGCATGACAAGTACGCATACGAACGGATCGAGATGGCGTTGCATGACCGCGACATCCTGCGCACGATGGCTTGCGGCATCGCCGGCTTGTCGGTAGCGGCAGACTCGCTCAGCGCGATCCGCTACGCCAAGGTGCGTCCGATCCGCAACGAGCAGGGCATCGCGATCGACTTCGAGATCGAGGGCGAATATCCGCAGTACGGCAACAACGACGCCCGCGTCGACGAGATGGCGGTGCAACTGACCGAATCGTTCATGGCGAAGCTGCGCAAGCAGCAGACGTACCGCGACTCCGTACCGACGATGTCGGTGCTGACGATTACGTCCAACGTTGTCTACGGCAAAAAAACCGGCAGCACGCCGGACGGACGCGAAGCGGGCGTGCCGTTCGCGCCGGGAGCTAACCCGATGCACGGACGCGACCGCAAGGGCGCGCTCGCCTCGCTGGCTTCGGTGGCGAAGCTGCCGTACGAGAGCTGCCAGGACGGCATTTCCAATACGTTCTCGCTGATCCCCAAAGCGCTCGGCAAGGAGTCGCAGACGCGGGTCAACAATCTGGTCTCGTTGCTCGACGGCTATGCCGCCAGCTCCGGTCACCATCTGAATGTCAACGTGTTCGACCGGGAGCAATTGCTCGACGCAATGGAGCATCCCGAGCAATATCCGCAGCTGACGATTCGCGTATCGGGGTATGCGGTGAACTTTATCAAGCTGACGCGCGAGCAACAGCTCGACGTTATTAATCGGACGTTCCATAGCAGAGTATAAGACGGCAAGCGCTGGTCGGCAGCGATAGTGTATGGGCGGGCGCAAGCGATAGTGTGGGCGGCGGACGGCAGTGCGACAGTAGCTGACCGCCGGCCCGCGTCCCGCCAGCCAACCGGCACAACGGCCGAGCGCTGACAGGCGAAGGGAGCGGACATCTAGGAGGCGAAGGACATGGCGAAGGGACGTATCCATTCGATGGACACATTCGGGACGGTGGATGGACCGGGCATCCGGTTCGTGCTGTTCATGCAGGGCTGCGCGCTGCGCTGCCAGTACTGTCATAACCCGGACACCTGGGATATGGGCGGGGGCAGTCTGGTATCGGTAGAGGAGGTGCTGGCGGAGATCGAGCCGTACGTCCAATATTATAAGCGCTCCGGGGGCGGCATCACCGTCACAGGCGGCGAGCCGACACTGCAGGCGGGCTTCGTCGCCCGATTGTTCCAGGAGTGCAAGGCGCGCTGGGGCCTGCATACGACGCTCGATTCCTCCGGCTTCTGCGATCCGAGTCATGCGACGGAGCTGCTGGAGGCGACCGATCTCGTGCTGCTCGATCTCAAGCAGATGAACGAGCAGCGGCACGAGCGTCTGACGGGCCGCAGCAATACCCGCACCCACCAGTTCGCCCGCCACCTGTCCGCGCTCGGCAAGCCGATGTGGATCCGCCATGTGCTCGTGCCTGGCGTCACCGACGACCCCGCAGATCTGCAGGCGCTCGGTCGCTTCGTCGCCGAGCTGCGCTCGGTACAGAAGCTGGAGCTGCTGCCCTATCACCGGATGGGCGTCTACAAATGGCAATCGCTTGGCCTCGACTATCCGCTCGAGGGCGTGCAGGAGCCGGACCCCCGCGAGGTGGAGCGGGCGCTAAGCTGGATCGAAGAGGGCAAGCGCTCGCTCGACCGCTCGGCAGCGGCTGCCGGGCCGAGAGCCGAATAATTCTAAAAAGTAGAGTTGCATTGTCGCGCCGGGCGGTCAGCATATGTGAGTCAGAACCTCGGTCTTCCACAATTCAGTGGGAGGCGAGGTTCTTTTTTCTTTTACGTGGCGCAAGAAGCGGGGGTGATCTGGCCGATCAACCGAACGTAATGATCTCTTCGCCGTTTTCGTCTAGACCGATGATCCGATAATTCGCCTGGTAGGGTGCCGGCTCATCCTTGACGTGCAACCAGAGTCTCGTGTCCTCGGAGATTTCCATCAACGAAGCATCATGCCGCTCGCCGTTTTCTTCATATATCACCTTCGTAATTCGTTCATCGGCAACAATCCCCATGTAAACCTGATATTTATTTTGATCAAAGCTCTGGTATTGCCAGCTCAACGAATCCACACCTTCAAGAGATAATATGACCTGTTCTTGCGACTTCCATTTATCCCCCGTTATTTCTGAGAATAAGCCGGCCACTTCACCATCATTTTTTTTGTAGAACAGGATGGCCGATTTTGCGTCTTCAAACATAGCGCTTCCTATATAGCTAGCCTGGGCAAGCTCCATTTGGTCGACCAGATTGTGTTGCGACGATTGCTCGCCGATGTTATATTGTGGGGCATCGCATGCGGTTGCGGTCAGGAAAAGTGCCAAGCTGGTTGTGCCGATAAGTGTCGCTCTTTTCCATAGCTTATACAGTGCTCTCACCTGCCTATTAAAGTTATGGGCCTAGCTTTGCTGAACATGACTCTCCTCAAACGTCCATTGGGTTGCAAAACACCGTTAGTCCGCTATCGGCTCGCTGTGCTGCCTGGCAACCTGGAGGAAGGCGCTCATCTGCGGGGACATCCAGCGCTCGGGATGATAGCATGCATAGATCATCCGTGCCGCATGACCGCCGGGCAATGGAGCGCAAGCGAGACGACCGGCGGCCACTTCCTCGCGGATCGCGGTATGGGAGATGAAGGTGATGCTGCGACCCAATAGGAGCGAGCGCTTGATCGTCTCCAGCGAGTCGAGCTCCATCGCTTGCCGTAGACCGACGCCATGCTCCTCCGCCCAGCGGTCGGTCATCTGGCGAGTGGTCGACTGATCCCCATGAAGCAGGAACGGGAAGGCGGCGATCTCCGCTGCCGACAACGAGGCAGCGCTGTTCAGTTCGGTCGCTACTGTCGTCTCGTCAGCGGTCTGCGTCCGCGCATCACGCGTCTGCGCCAGCGGATGGTCAGCTGCAAAGGCGACGACCATCCGATCCTCAAAGAGCGGCTCGCAGCGGAGCTCGCTCGCCTCGGGCTGCTGGGCGGCGATGAAGCCCAGATCGATGCGACGCTCGGCGAGCAACTGGGTGATCGCCGGCGCGGTGCGGATCGTCAGCTTGACCTCGACCTCGGGATAGCGCTCGTGGAATCGGTGCATCCACGCCGGCAGCAGGTACGTCCCGGCGACATAGCTGGCGCCGATATGGAAGATGCCGCGCTCGGGCGAGCGTTGCTCGGCCATGACGCGACCCGCCTCCAGCCCCAGCGAGCGGATCTGTGTCGCATAGTGCAGGAGCGCTTTGCCGGCCCGTGTCAGCTCGTATTTGCCGCCGATCTGCTCGAATAGCGGTACGCCGTATTGCTCCTCCAGACTTTTCATATGGAACGTAACCGTCGGTTGCCTGACGCCCAGCGCGCTCGCAACGGCGGTTATTTTTTTGTGGCGATCGAGCAAGACGAGAATATCCAGTTTGATGAAGTTCAGGTGGGTTCGCCTCCAGCAGGAGATGTTTGCTTTGGATTATAGATGATCTCTATGGAATTGCATAGATCCTAATAGGTTATTTAATAAACACTTAACACCACGAAAATATAACACAGACGAACCAGGACTATGATAGGAGCAAGGAAAACAGCTGCGGTCGTCCAAGCGGATATCGCGGCAAGGCATACAGAGAGGAAGTGAACGGCAATGGAGGTGACGCTCACCGGCATCGCCAAAGCATTCGACGGCACGACGGCGCTGCATCCGCTGGACTTGACGATCCCGTCCGGCTCCTTCGCTACGCTGCTCGGTCCATCGGGCTGCGGCAAGACGACGCTGCTGCGGTTGATCGCCGGGCTGGAGCAGCCGGACAGCGGAGTCATTCGAATCGGTGGCAATACGGTATGCGATATGGGCAAGGGGGTCTATCTGCAGCCGCAGCAGCGCGAGCTCGGTATGGTGTTCCAGGACTTCGCGTTATGGCCGCACATGACGGTATTCGAAAATGTTGCCTTTGGCCTCAAGGCCCGGGGAAGGCGGCAGGAAGTCAAGGAACGCGTCGCTGAAGCAATCGCTGCGGTCCGCCTGCAGGGGATGGAGAAGCGTTATCCGCATCAGCTCTCGGGCGGTCAGCAGCAGCGGGTGGCATTCGCCAGATCGATCGCTTCGCGGGCGGGGTTGATCCTGTTCGACGAGCCGCTGAGCGCGCTCGATGCGCTGCTGCGGGACGAGATGCGCGAGGAGCTGGTGCAGATGGTGCGGGAGCTGGGGCTGACGGCCATCTACGTGACGCATGATCAGACCGAGGCGATGGCGATGTCCGACACGATCATCGTCATGCAGCAGGGACGAGTGCTCCAGCGCGGCGCGCCGGAAGCGATCTACGACAAGCCGAGCCATCCGTTCGTCGCCCGCTTCGTCGGCCGCTCGAACTGGGTCGAGCCGGAGCGCAGTCTGGTGAGGCCCGAGCATGTGCGCTGGGCGGCCGAGCCCGGGGACCGCATCTTCGCGGGCGAGGTGAGCCGGGTCGCCTATCTGGGCGACCGCTATGAAGTAGCGGTGCGCCTGGACACTGGCGAGGTATGGACGGCTTATCATCACGAGCGGCTGGCGATCGGCGAGGCGGTGCGGTTGGGCGTGGCCGAGCGGCATATCCACGACCTGGCCGAGCCGCGTTGGCACGGCGGGGAGCGCAGTGCGCAAGCGGCGCGAGCAACGATAGGGAGCGGCATGCACGACGTGAACGGAACGAACGACATGCACGACATGCATGATAAGGACGACGTGAAGTCCATGCAAGACGCACTGAATACGAAGGATTTGCCACACTAGCAATACCAACTCAAGGAGGTTATCCACCGATGAAGACGATGAACGAAATGGCCGCGAACAAAACGAAGCAGACGAAGACAAACTGGCGGGGCGGGCTCGCCGTACTGGTGCTGACGAGCAGTCTGCTGGGCGCATGCGGTGCTGCAGGCAATGCCAATACGGGGGCTTCAGCTGATCCGGGCAACAACGCCTCAGGGAATGCGGCTGCAAACGGGGGACAGGCAGCGGAGCAGCCCGCCGAGCAGCAGCCTGCGCCGTCGGGCAAGGTGGTCGTCTACACGGCAGGACCCGAGGGACTGGCAACCAAGATCCGCGAAGGCTTCGAGGCCAAGTATGGCGTCACGGTCGAGCAGTTCGACGGGACGACAGGCAAGGTGCTGGGCCGTCTCGAGGCCGAGAAGAGCAATCCGGTAGCGGATGTCGTCGTGCTCGCTTCGTGGCCGTCGGCTATGGCGATGAAGGCTGAAGGCTGGACGCAGGCCTATCCCGAGGCGGCAGAAGCGGACAAGCTGCAGGCGGACTGGGTCGACGCGGATCGTCATCTGTTCGGCTATAGCGCCTCGGCGCTTGGCATTACCTACAACACCAAGCTGGTGTCGGAGCCGCCGCGCGACTGGGCCGACCTGGCCGACCCGAGCTGGCAAGGCGTCGTCAACATCCCGGACCCGTCGCTGTCCGGCTCTGCGCTCGACTTTATCTCCGGCTATCTGAACGACCAGGGCAGCGAGGACTGGAGCCTGTTCGAGCAACTGAAGGCGAACGGCGTAGCGATGGCCGGGGCTAACAAGGAGGCGCTCGATCCGGTCATCACCGGCGCCAAGAGCATCGTCATGGCTGGCGTCGACTATATGGCTTACAGCGCCAAGGCCAAAGGCGAGCCGGTCGATATCGTCTATCCGGAGAGCGGCACAGTGATCAATCCGCGCGCAGCGATGATCATGAAGGCCTCGCCGAACCTGGACAATGCCAAGCTGTTCATCGACTATCTGCTCTCGGACGAAGCGCAGGCGCTGGTCACCGGCGCCTATCTGCTCCCTGGCCGCGCGGACATCAAGGCCGACAATCGTGTCAACACCGATGAGATCAAGCTGCTGGATTACGACTGGAACTGGATGAGCGAGCAGGGCGAGGCGATCAGCGCACGATTCCTGGAGCTGTTCAAGTAACCGATGGACAAGCTGGTTCGCGGGGGGCTGCGGCTCCCCGACATGTCGTGGCGGCTCGCCCTCGGCCTCGTGCTGCTGGCCGGGCTGGTGCTGCTGCCGCTGGCGATGGTGCTGCTGCGCAGCCTGTACCCGGATGGCGCCTTCGATGCGCTCGCCCCGCTGAGGGTGCTGTCCGATCCGGCGCTGCTTCGTATCTTCTGGAATTCCATCGCCCTGGGAGGCTGGGTTGTGCTCGGCTCGACGCTGCTGGCGCTGCCAATGGCGTTCCTCGCGGCCCGGACGACGATCGGACGCCATGCATGGCTTGATGTTGTGCTGATCATCCCGTTCATGACGCCGCCGTATATCGGCTCGATGGGCTGGATCCTGTTCATGCAGAAGCGCGGCTTCGCGGAGCAGCTATGGCCGGCAGCGGGCAGCGTCACGCCTGCGTTCTTCAGCCTGTTCGGGATGGTGGCGATCATGAGTCTGCACCTGTTCCCGTTCCTCTATCTGATCCTGCGCAATGCGCTCCTGCGGATCGGCGGCTCGCTGGAGGAAGCGGCCGGCGTACATGGCGGCGGACCGCTCTATCGGCTGCGCCGGGTCGTGCTGCCGCTGCTGCTCGGGAGCTATGCGATGGGGGCGTTGCTCGTCTTCGTCAAGACGATTGCTGAGTTCGGGACGCCGGCGACCTTTGGTCGCCAGATCGGCTACTACGTGCTGACGAGCGAGATTCACCGCTACACCTCGAGCTGGCCGATCGACTTTGGCAAGGCGACGGCGCTGGCGTCGATCCTGCTCGGGGCGTGCCTGATGTTCTGGTACGTACAGAATGTCATCAGCCGACGCCATCAGTATCGGACGCTCGGCGGCAAAGGGATGCGCACGCGCATGACGCCGCTGCGCGGCTGGCGCGCGGTGTGGGGCTGGTGCTACACAGGGCTGCTGATAATGCTGTCGATCGGCATCCCGTACTTCTCGATCATCGCGGCCTCGCTCATGAAGCTGCGCGGCGAAGGGCTGGCATGGGGCAATATGACGCTGGTGCACTATGCGGAGCTGCTGCGTCCCGGCTCCAAGGGCTGGCAGGCGCTGCTCAACAGCATGGGACTGGCGGCGCTCGCCGCCACGCTGGCGGTGCTGCTCGGCACCTTCCTCGTGCTGCAGATGGGCAGCATGAAGCGGCTGTCCGAGCGTAGCCTCGACCTGTTCAGCCTGCTGCCGAACACGGTGCCCGGCATCGTCATCGTCGTCGGCCTGATCCTTCTCTGGAACGCGCCGTGGATGCCGATCCCGATCTACAATACGTATGCGATGGTCGTGCTCACTTACGTCGTCTTCTTCCTGCCGTACTCCGTGCAGTATATCAAGTCCTCGGCAGCGCAGATCGACGGCAGTCTGGTGCAGGCGGGGCGGGTGTTCGGCGGTAAGCCGTGGTATATATTCCGGCGCATCGTGCTGCCGTTGCTCGTACCCGGCGTACTGGCAGGCTGGATGATGACCTTCACGATCTCGGCGCGCGAGCTGGTCGCCTCGCTGATGGTGCTGCCGCCCTCGATGCAGGTGACGGCGACGTATATTTTCAGCCAGTTCGAGCAGGGAGAGGTATCGCTCGGCATGGCGATGGCCGTCGTCTCTGTCGGCCTGACGACGCTCGTGCTGGTCGCGATGAACTATCTCGGTGCAGACAGGAAGTGAGCGAGTGATGAGCGGACGAATCGAGCTGGATGTGTGGGGAGGCGTGCGCGAGCACGGCCGGTCGTGCTATCGGCTGGAAGTGGCAGAGACCTCAGTGCTGCTCGATTGCGGCGGCAAAAAAGAACGCGGCGGCCTCTATCCCCGCCTCGTCCCGGAGCAGGTCAAGCGCCTGAGTGTCGTGTTCCTGTCGCATGCCCATGAGGATCATATGGCTGCGCTGCCGCTGCTGCTACAGCACGGCTACACGGGCGAGATCTGGCTGACGCGGGAGACGTTTCGTCAGCTGCCGGGCTATGCCCGCGCCTGGCGCAGCTATGTCGAGTCGTACGGCGGCAGCGTGCCTTATGCCGAGAGCGACTGGGAGAGGCTGCGCTGGCGCCTCCTCGACGAGGAGGCGGAGCCGAGCCGCTGGATGACGGCAGCCCCGGGCGTCCGCGTCTGTTGGGGGCCGAGCGGGCATCTGCCTGGCGCTGTCTGGCTGCTGCTGGAGCTGGAAGGACGAGTAGCATTCTTCTCGGGCGACTACAGCGGCGAATCAACGCTGCTGCGGGCGACGATGCCTGGGCCCGAGCTGCTGGAGGGTCGCCGGATCGAGCTGGCGATCGTGGACGCGGCCTACGGCGACGCGGAGGCGGAGCAGGGCGCGCAGTTGGATGCGCTGTGCGACAAGCTGATGGAGGTGCATGCGCGCGAGGGTCATGTGCTGCTCCCGGTGCCTTCGTGCGGACGGGGGATGGATCTCGCCGTCGAGCTGAGCGAGCGTCTGCCCCATATGCCGCTGGCGGTCGAATCGACGTTGGCGCTGGAGTGGGCGCGGCTGCTGCGCTCCGACCTGGCGGCCCGCTGGCTGCGCGCCGACGCCCCGGCCCGGCTGGCGGCGGCGATCGGCCGGCTCGTGACGGTGTCAGGCGAGGCGCAGCGGCAGCAGCTGCTGCGGGGATCGCCGCGCATCATCCTGTCGCCGGACGGGATGATGCTCTCCGAGCCGGCGCGTGCGTATGGCCGAGCGTTGCAGCAGGATGCGCGGCATGCGATCGTCTTCACCGGTCATCTGAGCAGGGATGCGAGGGCGATGGGAGGCGGAGTCGATTGCGAGATCGTCAGCACTCGCTACAAGGTGCATCAGGGCTTGCCGGATGTCCTCCAGATGCTGCGCGCGCTTCAGCCGCTCGCAACAGTGCTGGTACATGCTGATGACCAGGCGACGACGCTGCTGGCGAGGAGGCTCCGCTCGTTGGGATCGTGGGAGCTACTCGATCCGCTGCTGGCAGATGAGGAGCCGCTGCCCTCGGACGCCCGACAGGATTAGGGGGAGTTAGTATGGACGACCTCTAATCGGATAGAAGATTGATGGAAGCAACTATGGGGAGCGATCCAGTTCGGCAGAGGTTTGTACAAAAAGCAGCGCCCGGGCTGCGTTCGAGCCAGGCGCTGCTTTTTAAGCTTGTCAACCAACGTATGATGGTCCGCGGTCAAGCCAATTCACAAGATTTACATCGAGGCTACTGTCCCCAGCACCTCCAGCGCCCCCTGGGCCAGCTTGGGAATATAGGTAACCTTATTTGTTTCCCAAAGCGGCATTTTGCCGGTTTCGGGAACCTCAGTAACGTTATTTTGAGGAAATCGAGCCGAAATGTGCTGTTAACGGGGGGATAACGATACGTATGTTCCTTCGCCCCCTTCAAAAGGCAGTTTAGGCAAAATAGAGTTACCCATGCTCCAAACGCGCTCCGCTTGTACACCTGCCGCCCGAACTCGGTGTTATGACTCCCCGCCAATACGTCAACTGCTGCGCCTCGGTGTCAGGATGTCTGTCCGCGCCAGTCGCGATGGTCTAGTGATGGTGACCGCCGCCGCCGGTCGCCGGTGCTGCTCCGGCTTGCGCCGCCTCCAGGGCTGCCAGCTCCAGCACGGCGTCGGCGCCGATTGCGAAGCGCTTGGCAGGCATCGCCTCCAGCTTGTCCGCCTCGACATAGGCGCGGATGACGTAGACGCCCTCGGCCGGCAGACGGTACGCGACGCTGTAGCGGCCAGGCGCATCCGGCGCAGCTGCCAGCTCTGTCCGCTGCTCCGGCGCTGTCTCCGGCCAGAGGACGAAGCGGACCGCATCCGCGACTACTGGCTCGTCGCCTCGAGTAACATCGAGCATGAAGGCAGCCGTCTCGCCAACTGCCAGCTGCTCCGGCAGCTGCAGGTCGACGCGCAGATGCGGCCGTAGGCCATGCTCATCGACATCCCCGGTCTGGGCGGTGCAGCCTGCGAGCAGCAACGCTCCGAGCAGCAGAGCGACAATCGCCTTGCGGCGGGGGAGATGGCGTTGCGACGCAGCTATCCCGTTCCTTATCCTATTCCTCGCCCTGCTCATTTTGCTCACCCTTCTTGCCTCCTCCTCATCCTGCTTTTCTTCTTTCTACCTGTCCTTTCCCAATCGGAAGCCCCCCTCCTCGTAACGCGGACGGAACGTTAGTTCAGGAGCGAACGACTAGCCGAACCAATGCCTCAGCCTCTCGATCCTCCGCAGGAGGAGCAGGTCGAGCGCCAGCACGACGATCAGCGACAGCCCAACGAGCGGCATGATCAGTCCGCATACGATCATGATCGCCAGGACCCCAAGCGTCGCCCGCTTGTCCTTGGGACGGGGCGGCGCGCCCAGCTTTCCGGCAGGCTTGCGTTTCTGCCACATCACATAGGAGCTGATGGAGATCAGGATCAGGCCAAGCGCGACGATCAGCCCCAGCAGTTGGTTGACGATGCCGAATAGCTGTCCTTCATGCAAGGCGATGCCGAGCGTGATCGCCTTGGCCATCCAGCCGTAATCGGCATAGCGGACGTCGGTGAGCACAGCGCCGCTATACTGGTCAACGTGCAGCGTCGCATTGTCGCCGGGACGGCTGTGCGAGGTCGCGATCGTATAGACGCCGCGCTCGCCGTGCGGCATCGAGATTGTGTAAGGCCGCGCCACCTGATGCCGTTCGGCGATGCCGCTGACCTCCTCGACGGCGAGACGGACATAGCCGCCTGCGACAGACTCGGGTACGGGCAACTGCTCGGCAGCCCAAGGCACGTCCTCGGAGACATCCTTGGTTACGGTGACGGAGTTGGGCTTGGCAGCGAAGCTCAGCGCATATGGAGGATAATCCGTATGCGTCGCTGTCGCGACCTTGTTGATCTGCTGTCCCATCACGCCGGACCAGGGCAAGCCGGTGAGGATGAGGACGACGATGCCGACAGAGAGCCAGAATGCCGGGACGGCATGCAGATCGCGCCAGAACTGACGGCTGCCTGGCTTGCTCAGACGGGGCAGGATCGTCCCCCAGAGCGCCGACTTGTTGCGTGGCCACCACAGGCACAGTCCAGTCAGCGTCAGGATGAGTGCCCAGCAGGCAGCGAGCTCGACCAGTCGATTCGCCCAGGTGCCGCCGATGACGAGCTCGCTGTGCATTTTTTTGAAGAAGGCGCTGAACGTATGGTCGTTGTCCAGGATGCCCCGGATATGGCCGGTGTAAGGATCGGCATAGAGCGTTTGAAAGATGCCGTCTCGGGAGGCGCCCAGCTTGAGCGTCGCAGCCGGATCGTCGCTATAGGTAACAGACGATACGCTTGTGCCGGGATAGGCTCTCATCGTACGGGCGACGATCTCATCGGCTGGGAGAGCGGCAGCGCCAACCTCACGCACGGTGAGCATGTCCTTGTACAGATAGCCTTCGATCTGTGGCTTGAACAGATAGACAGAGCCGCTTACGGCCAGGATGATGATGAACGGGGCGAAGATCAGTCCGGCATAGAAATGCCATCGCCACACGGAAGCATACCATGCGGTCTTCCAGCGGGAGCGGGCGTTGGCGGCGGAACTTGAGGCGATACGCGGTTGCTTGTCCATCCTGTTCGGTTTCATAACATTCCCCTAACCCAGTAAAATTTCACTGCTAGTCAGTATAAAGGGTTGCTTCTGATTCGGGTATGACTCGATCGAGCCATTTCTCAGACTGTGGAAGAACGCTCCCGTGACCGTAGGCTCCGTTTTGAGGGTAGTCTGATTTCTCTGAGCGTCGATCCGGCCTCCTTTTTGATTTTAGTGGTTTGATCGGAGCGTAATTTGTACAATAGATAAATAGAAATCAATAAAATGCATTTTTTTTTACGTAAAATGAAGCCGTACAAGGCATATCCGATAGAGGAGGAACAGCGATGGTCAGAATGGAAACGATCGCCAATCTGGCAGGCGTATCGATATCTACCGTTTCCAACGTATTGAACGGTCGTTCCAATGTGGGGCAGGCGACGCGGGAGCGCGTGCTGCAAATTTGCGAGGAACAAGGCTACCAGCTAAATCGACAGGCCAAAAAGGAGCGCTCGAGCAAGTCGAATCGCATCCTGTTTGTGTTCCAGGATTTCGACCGCGACTTTTACTTGAAGATCATCCACGGCATCAGCGACTACCTGACCGAGAACGGCTATGATCTGGTCATCTGCACCAATCGTTCGAGCAGCAGCTTCATGCGCAGCAGCTTTGCCAGCGGCGCGATCTGCCTCGACGGCAGCATGACCGACGAGGCGGTGTTGGCCGCGGCGGCAGGCGAATTCCCCATCGTCGTCATGGACCGGTTGATCGAGCAAGCGGACGTCCCGGTCAAGAGCGTCGTCGTCAACAACTATCCGGTTATGTGCGAGCTGGTGCAGACGCTTGTCGATCAAGGCATCCGTCGTTTCGGCTATCTTGGCGGTCTGGAGCATACGCTCGACAACCGCGAGCGGTTTGCCGGGGTGACGGATACGCTGGAGAAGAATAATTTGTCTTTTGATCGCAAACATTACTACCACGGCAATTACCGGGAGCAAAGCGGCTACCAGGCAGCCAAAATTATCGCGCTGAGTCACGACCTGCCGCAAGCGCTCGTCTGCGCTAATGACAATATGGCGATCGGGGCGATCAAGGCGTTTGAGGAAAGCGGCATCCGGGTGCCGGAGCAGATCGTCGTCACGGGCTTCGATGACTCGGAAACGTCGGAGATGGCCGGTCTGACGACGGTCACGATCCCGCGTTACGAGAGCGGCTATCTGGCTGCCAAGACGCTGCTGGAGATGATCGACGGGGAGATGGAGCGCAGACCGTTCAAGCTCAATGCTGCGGTGACGTGGAGGCGGAGCGCGACGAATAGAAGAGAGCCGTAACAGTGGATTGTCGCATCAGTAGACTGTATCCTCATCGATCCTGTCTAAAGTAAAATTTTACGATAATCGATTTTAGTTTTACTTCGATTATTTTATTTTTTTGGTATGGAAGTGTTTACAATCCGCATAAGGTTGGTAATAGTAACTGAAAGTTATAACCATCAAGGGGGCGTGTACATTGAAACAAGTAAAAAGGATTTCCAGTTTACTGGCCGTAGTAACGGCTGCGGCGATGGTCGCCGCATGCGGCAACGGGGCGAATGAACCGACTCCGGGCACGGGCGGCGGCAATAACGGGGGCGGCGGCATGGCGCCGATCTCCATCTTCCAGTCCAAGGTCGAGATCGCCGGCGACCTCGAGGCGCTGGCAAAGAAATATACGGAGGAGACGGGCAATCCGCTCGAGGTGTGGGGCTCTGCCGGCGACGCGTATATTACGCAGCTGCAGGCGCGACTAACGGCCAATGAAGGTCCGACGATCTTCAGCGTCCAGCCGGGCGAGGAAGCCGAGCGATTCAAATCCTATTATTACGATCTGTCCAATGAAGCGTATGTAGCTGATCTGGCAGAGGGAATCGGTCTTGAGATCGATGGCAAAATTATGGGCATGCCGCTGGCGGTCGAGGGCTTTGGCCTCGTCTACAACACCGACCTCGTCGATCCGGCGAGCGTCAAGGATCTGGCGAGCTTCACAGAGACGCTGAAGCAGCTCAAGGCGGACGGGGTCAACGGCTTGAGCCTGTCCCAGGAAGCGTACTTCCTGATCGGCCATCTGATCAATACGCCGTTCTCGCTGCAGGAGGACCCGCAGGATTATCTGGCCAAGCTTGCGGCGGGCGAGGTGAAGACGGCCGAGACGCCGGAATTCCAGGAGTTCGCCAAGTTCCTCGAGGTGATCCGCGCCGAGACGACGAATCCGCTGGAGGTCACTTATGACCGGCAGATGGGCGACTTCGCCACCGGTCGCAACGCCATGGTCCATCAAGGCAACTGGAGCTACGGGATGCTGGAGGACTTCGGCGAGTTGAATATCGACATGATGCCATTCCCGCTCATGGGCAATGACAAGCTGGCCGTCGACATCCCGTCCGCCTGGGTGATTAACGGCAAGGCGAGCGAGGCGGAGATCAAGGCTGCCAACGCCTTTATGGAATGGCTGATCACGAGCGAGACCGGCAAAAATGCGATCGTCAACGAGTTCAAGTTCATCCCGGCCGTAACGAGCATCGAGGCAACCGATCTGGACCCGCTTTCGCAGGCCGTCTATGACGCTACGCAAAACGGCAATACGATGCCGTGGGCGCTCAACTATTTCCCGCCGGGCATCATCATCAACGATCTGTCGCCGCTGGCGCAGGAGTTTTTCCTCTCCTCGTCGATGACGGGCGAGCAGTTCCTCGAGCGGCTCGACCAAATCTGGGCGAACGCCGGATAATCCAGCACACGCATAAGCTACAAGCGAAAGCCTGACTTGCCAGCCATGTTGGGCTTTCGCTTTGTCTGAACCTCACTACACGATGGAAAAGAGGCGCACGGATGAAAAAAAATAGAGACCGGGCATGGTATGCCCTATTTACCGTCCCGCTGCTGTTTATTTTTTCGATTGTGGTCATTATTCCGTTTCTGATCGGGATCTACTACTCCTTTATCAGCTGGGACGGAATCGCCGCCAACCCCAAAGTGTTCGTCGGCCTGGACAACTACGCCCGGCTGCTCCAGGATTCGCGCTTCATCCGCTCCGGTTGGGTGACGCTGCAATTCACGTTGCTGGCGCTTGTGATCGTCAATGTGTTTGGCCTGCTGTTCTCGCTGCTGGTGACGAGCAAGCTGCGGCTGCGCAATGCCGCCCGCACGATGCTGTTCATGCCGAATCTGATCGGCGGTCTGATCCTCGGCTACATCTGGAAGTTCATCTTCACCGATGCCTTCCGCAATGTCGGCGAAGCGACGGGCTGGACCGGATTTTTCTTCAACTGGCTGCTCGATCCGCAGTATGCGCTGTTCGCGCTGGTCATCGTCTTCGCCTGGCAGATGGCGGGTTATACGATGATCATCTACATCGCCGGCATCCAGGGCATCCCGGACGATGTGATGGAGGCGGCCCGGGTCGACGGGGCGAATATGTGGCAACGGCTGACGCGCATCATCTTCCCGCTGCTGATGCCGTCCTTTACGATCTGTCTGTTCCTGACGTTGTCCGGGGCGTTCAAAATCTTCGACGTCAACCTGTCGCTCACCGGCGGCGGGCCGATCAACTCGACGGAGCTGCTGGCGATGAATATCTACAATGAAATCTTCGGCTATAATCGCTACGGCCTCGGCCAGGCGAAGGCGATCGTCTTCTTCATCCTCGTCGCAGCCGTCACCGTGACCCAGGTCATCATTACGAAGCGAAGAGAGGTGCAGCTGTAATGAAGAAATCCGGCAAATGGGCGCTTGAGGCGCTGCTGCTGCTCGCTGCACTGGCCTTTCTGTCGCCGATCTACATCATGCTCGTCAACTCGTTCAAAAATCGGGCCGAGCTCTACGAAAATGTGCTCTCGCTGCCGTCGACGTTCAGCTTCCAGTATTACCGCGAGGCGATCGACAAGATGAACTTCCTCGGCGCCTTCGGCAACTCGCTCTACGTGACGGTCGTCTCGGTCATCTTCATCGTCGTACTGGCGTCGATGACGGCGTGGATGCTCGTGCGCACGGACAATCGGCTGAGCCGGATCATCTTCCTCGTGTTCGTCTCGACGATGCTGATCCCGTTCCAGACCTTGATGATGCCGCTGATGCAGGTGATGGACTGGATCCGCTCGAATACAGGCATCCCGATGCTGAACACGCATGAAGGTCTTATCTTTATGAACATCGGCTTCCATGCGAGTATGGCGGTGTTCCTCTACCACGGCTTCATCAAGTCGGTGCCGATCGCGCTCGAGGAAGCGGCGACGATTGACGGCTGCACCAAGTTCGGCGTGTTCTGGCGGATCGTATTCCCGATGCTCAAGACGATCACCGTCACCGTCGCGATCCTCGACGTCATCATGATGTGGAACGACTACCTGCTGCCGTCGCTCGTGCTCTCCTCGACGGGACTGCGGACGATTCCGCTGGCGACGTTTTATTTCTTCGGCGAGTTCACGATCGTCTGGAACCTGGCAATGGCAGGCCTGACGCTGACGATCATCCCGGTCGTCATCTTCTACGCCTTCGCGCAGAAGTACATCATCAAGGGCATCGCCGCCGGGGCGGTGAAGTAGGATGGCTAACACAAACGAGACGCCGGATCGGCAAAGACCGGGCCCGACTCGCGCCTGGTGGAAGGAGGCCGTCGTCTATCAGGTGTACTGGCGCAGCTACTACGACTCGGACGGCGACGGCTACGGCGATCTGGCAGGGCTGATCGACAAGCTCGACTACATCGGCGGGCTCGGCATTGATATTATCTGGCTTAATCCGATCTTCGAATCGCCGGATTTCGATAACGGCTACGACATCTCCGACTACGAGGCGGTGATGGCCAAGGCCGGGACGATGGAGATCTGGGAGCGGCTGCTGGCGGAGGTGCATGCGCGGGGGATGAAGCTGATCATGGATCTGGTCGTCAACCATACGTCGATGGCGCATCCGTGGTTCATCGAATCTCGCGCCTCGCGGGACAACCCGAAGCGAGACTGGTACATCTGGCGCGACGGCTCGGGTCATCAGCCGCCGAACAACTGGCGCTCGTACTTTGCCCCCTCAGCATGGGCGTGGGATGCGCAGACGGAGCAGTACTACCTCCATTCCTTCGCGGTCGAGCAGCCGGATCTGAACTGGGCCAATCCCGAGCTGCGCCGCGAGATCTACCGGATGATGCGATTCTGGCTGGACAAAGGGATCGACGGCTTCCGCCTCGACGCGATCGCGCTGCTGGCCAAGCCGGAGCGGTACGAGGATGCGGCGGACCCCGACAACATCGGCTATCTGACGAATAATCCGGGTCTGCATGACTATCTGCAGGAGATGAATCGCGAGGTGTTCCGCCATTACGAGGCGGTGACGGTCGGCGAAACGGCATTCGTGACGCCGGAGGAGGGACTGCTGTATGTAGACGAGTCTCGCGGCGAGCTGAACATGCTGTTTCACTTCGAGGTGTGCGATGAGATGGAGTCGTGGGATATGCTCCGCTTCAAGCAGGTGCAGCGCCGCTGGTACGAGGGACTGTGGGGGCGCGGCTGGAACTCGCAGTTCCTCAACAACCACGACCATACGCGGCAAGTGACCCGGTATGGCAGCGACGGCGTCTTCCGGGTACCATCGGCCAAGCTGCTGGCGACGATGCTGCATACGCTGCCGGGCACGCCATATGTGTATCAGGGCGAGGAGATCGGGATGACCGGCGTGCGTTTCCCATCGATCAACCATTACAACGACATCGCCATGCGCAACCGCTACGAGGAGGAAGTGACCAAGGGCGGCGATCCCGAGACGGTGCTGGAGCGGCTGCAGCCGCTCAGTCGGGACAACTCGCGGACGCCGATGCAGTGGGACGACAGCGACAATGCCGGCTTCAGCGCCGGTCCGCCGTGGATGTACGTCAACCCAAACTACAAGGAGATCAATGTCGAGCGGGACATGGCCAGCCCGGACTCGATCTATCGCTACTATCAGCGGTTGATCGCGCTGCGCAAGCAGTATCCGGTCATGGTGTACGGCGACTTCGCCGAGCTCGACCCTTGGCGGGGCGATGCGCATCTCTACATCTATACGCGCACGCTCGGCGAGGAGACGTGGCTGATCGTGCTCCATCACGCCGACCAGCCGACCGTCGTGGAGCTGCCCGAGCCGTGGCGCAGCAGGGAGCGGGTGCTACTGCTCGGCAACTACGCCGACGCGGGCGAAGCGCTCGGCGCGCCATTGCAGCTCAGCCCGCATGAGGCCAGAGTGTACCGGATGGGCGGCTAGCGAGTGGACCGTTGCAGCCAGCTTGCTCAGGGCGTCCCGGTCGGTGGCATCGCAAGCCAGGTCAGTCGGCTATGCAGGGCCGGCAGGCGCTGCGCCGGAACGCCCTCCCTGCTACAGCCACTCGCCCCGAGCCTGGAGGAAGACTTGGCCGCCGACGAAGATGTCGACGGCCTCTTCCTGCTGCTCGGCCTCGACATGGAGCAGCGACGGCCGTCCTGTCCGGTAGCCCTGCTCCGCCCGATAGGACAGACGCTGCTCGCCAAAGTAGCGGTGGGCGACCAGGTAGCCGGCGAGGTTGCCGTTGGCGCTGCCGGTCGCCGGGTCCTCGGCGAAGCCGGGATCGTCGACGAATACGCGGACGTGGATGTCGTTGTCCGGGCGGATCGTCTCGCGGCTGAAGGCGAGGATGTTGGCCTTGTCTGCCGTGTCGATCAAGCGCTGGTAGGCCTCGGGCGCGATGCGGCAGCGGTTCAGGGCATCGAGCGAGCGCAGCGGTACGATGTAGGACGGCAAGCCCGTCGAGACGACCTGGATCGGGTAATCGGGCTCCATATCGTCCGGCTCGATCTGCAAGATGCGGCATAGTTGCTCGCGGTCGTCGAGCGGCTCGCCGAAGACGGGCGGATTTTGCCGCATCGTCAGCCGTTCGCCGTCGATCGTCACCGGGATCTGACCGGCCTCCAGGTTGAGCCGGACGGTCGTCTCGCCGTCCTGCTCGAGCATATGGTGGATGATGTAGGCGGTGCCGAGCGTCGGATGACCGGCGAACGGCACCTCGGTGTCGGGTGTGAAGATACGGACATCATAGCCCCCGTCGGGCTGCTTGGGCGAGACGATGAAGGTCGTCTCGTGATAGTTGATCTCCTTGGCGATCTGCTGCATCGTCTCCTCAGGCAGCGGCGCGAGGGGGGCGAAGACGGCAAGTTGATTGCCCTGATAGCGCTGCTCGGCGAAGACGTCGACGATGTAATATCGCATGCGCGTGTCAGCTCCTTTGTTGATTGTTGGTAGGTATAGCAGACAGTGTAGCACTCACGCAGTACGGGCGCAATGCATGGTAATTTGAGGATGAATTTACAGTTGGGGACTGCGCAGGCAGTCCTCTTTTTTGCAGCGTCGATGCGGGTTTGCGCGACTTCGGGTATCCCATCGTTCGCTAATGTTTCCTTATGCAGGGTGCGGCAGAGGTACGTTTTTCCATGGTCTCTCCAAATCTATCTGTAGTAGAGTAGACTACGGATAGGAGGAATCGATGGATGAAGTTAACAGGTAAGAAGCTTGGCTGCATCGCGCTCCTGGCTGGACTGCTCGCAGCGCCGGCCGTCGTGGGCGCGACGCAGGTAACGACGACGAAGATCACCGTGGACGGGACCGAGATCTCGACACCTGCGGCGCTTCGCCATGATCGGATGCTGGTGCCCGCTATTCTGTTCGATCAGTTGGGCGCCCAGGTAAGCTGGAGCGAGCAGTATCGCTCGGCGGTGCTGCGGCAGGACGGGCTGACGCTGGCCTTCCCCGTGACGAGGAGCTACGCCGACTATGACTGGGGGCGCAATCAGTGGCAGAGCGAGCCGCTGATGGCGGGGGCGTTCCTGCAGGGCGGGCGGGCCTTCGTGCCGCTCGCCTATACGGCGGACAAGCTCGGCATGACGACGACCTACGATGCCAAGAGCGGGACGGTATCGCTGCGGACGAGCAAGGGCAACTACAAGGCGCAGTCGATTGCCGGCATCAGCCGCGTCGTCTCGGCATCCGACGAGGACATGAAGTGGCTGTATCGCATCACGGAGGCCGAGGCCGGGGGCGAGAGCTACACCGGCAAGGTGGCGGTGGCGGCCTCGATCCTTAATCGCGTGCTGGATACGACAGGTTACTGGCCAGACACGATCAAGGAGACGATCTTCCACGTCACGCATTATAACGGCAAGTCTTACTATCAATACTCGCCGGTGCTGGACAAGCGCATCTACGATGCGGTCCCGTCAGCCGAGACGATCCGCGCGGTGGACGAAGCGATGAGCGGCAGCGACCCGTCGAAGGGCGCGCTCGTGTTCTACAACCCCGACAAGACCGACAATCAATGGGTGCGCAGCCGCCCGGTTACGATCGTCATTGGCAATCATGTATTTACAGAATAATCCTCGGGAAGCCCTGCGGCGCGTTTACGCTCGCAGGGCTTTTTTTTAATTTCTGGAAGAAACACTCAACTTTTCCCCTTTTACTTGTGTCTAATTAACAAAGGAGCTGATAACGTGAGGAGTAATAGGAAATGGACTTGGCTATTTGTAGAAATCGCAATCCTGTCCTGTTTATTGGTTGGGGACATCATGAATAATCAGTCACCGGAATCGTCTATTACGGAGGTGAAAACTTCTATTAATACCACTGTGAACTCCGCACAGAAAGTGAAAGCACATGCTTTAATACAGACCTACCCATTTGATGAAGCGTTACAGCAAGCTGATCTTGTTTCGGAAATCGTCATTACCAACCATGCTGGAGAAATCGACGAGCCTTCCACAAAGACTATTTTTTCGGCAGAGATTGTCAAAAGTTATAAAGGTGGGCTTGAAGCCGGAGAGACAATAGATGTTTTGCAAGAAGGGAACAGCAAAGTCGAGTTTAATGGGACTCGTTTTTTTCAGGTCGGTGAAAAGTATGTGCTCATTTTGAAAAAAGCCACGGGTTTCTCTGAACGTACTTATTGGATCCTGGGCGGAGAGAGTGGAGTATACGAAGTAGTGGACGATAGTACAATTATCAAGTGGGCCAAGGTTGAAGATAATCAGATCCGAAATAAAGAGCAGTTTGAACAATTAATTACTGCACAGGTAGCTGAAAAAAAACCACTTGGCACTCAGCGGTGAAGAGTGCTAAAATAATCCTAGTCCAACCATAACCACACCGATGTATATATGTGAAGGGAGCGAGTATGGAAGTGGAAAAGAAGCAATTCCAGGCAGAATCCAAACGGTTGCTGGAGATGATGATTAATTCGATCTATACGCAGCGGGAGATCTTCCTGCGCGAGCTGATCTCCAATGCCAGCGACGCTATCGACAAAATCTACTACAAGGCCTTGACCGACGATACGCTCGTCTATGACAAGGACAGCTACTATATCAAGGTGACGGCGAACAAGGATGCCCGTCTCCTGACGATCTCCGACACCGGGATCGGCATGACCCAGGAGGAGCTGGAGAGCAACCTCGGCGTGATCGCCAAGAGCGGCTCGCTGGCATTCAAAAAGGAGAACGAAATCAAGGACGGCCACGACATCATCGGCCAGTTCGGCGTTGGCTTCTACTCGGCGTTTATGGTCGCCGACAGCGTCACCGTCGTCAGCCGCGCGCTCGGCAGCGACACCGCCTACAAGTGGGAATCCGACGGCGCGGACGGCTATACGATCGAGCCGACAGACAAGGATAGCGTCGGCACCGAGATCACGCTGAAGATCAAGGAGAACGGCGAGGAGGACAACTACGACGAATTCCTGGAGCCTTATCGGCTGCGGGCAATCATCAAAAAGTACTCCGACTTCATCCGTCATCCGATCAAGATGGATATCCCTTCGTCGCGTCTCAAGGAAGGCAGCGAAACGGAGTACGAGGAGTACGTCGAGGAGCAGATCGTCAACAGCATGGTGCCGATCTGGAAGAAAAACAAAAACGAGCTGACAGACGCGGATTACGAGGCGTTCTATCATGAGAAGCGCTACGGCTTCGACAAGCCGCTCAAGCATATCCATATTAGCGCCGACGGTGCGGTCGTCTACAACGCGATTCTGTTCATCCCGGAGAACACGCCATTCGACTACTATACCAAGGAGTACGAGAAGGGGCTGGAGCTGTACTCGGCCGGCGTCCTGATCATGGACAAATGCGGCGACCTGCTGCCGGATTACTTCAGCTTCGTCAAGGGTATGGTCGACTCCGAGGATCTGTCGCTTAACATCTCCCGCGAGATGCTGCAGCATGACCGTCAGCTCAAGCTGATCGCCAAGAACATTAAGAACAAAATTAAAGGCCAGCTCCAGAGCCTGCTGAAGGACGAGCGCGAGAGCTACGAGAAGTTCTACAAGGCGTTCGGCCGCCAGCTCAAGTTCGGCGTATACAATGAATACGGTCGCGACAAGGACGTGCTGCAGGATCTGCTGCTGTTCCACTCGTCGACCGAGAAGAAGCTGGTTACGCTCGACGAGTACATCGGCCGCATGCCGGAGGAGCAAAAGTACATCTACTATGCTGCCGGTTCGTCGATCGAGCGGATCGAGAAGCTGCCGCAGGCCGAGATGGTCGCCGACAAGGGCTACGAGATTCTCTATTTCACCGACGATATCGACGAGTTCGCAATCAAGATGTTGACCAGCTACAAGGAGAAGGAATTCAAAAACGTCTCCAGCGGCGATCTCGGCATCGAGGAGGACGACAAGGACAACAAGGACGAGTCGATCGAAAACGAGCATAAGGATCTGTTCGAAGCGATGAAAGAGATCCTCGGCGACAAGGTCAAAAGCGTCCGCGTCTCGAAGCGTCTGCGCAGCCATCCGGTCTGCCTGACGACAGAGGGCGAGCTTACGATCGAGATGGAGAAGATCCTCGCGGCGATGCCGAACAACGAGAACGTCAAAGCCGACAAGGTGCTGGAGATCAACAGCAACCACGAGGTGTTCGCCTCGCTGAAAAACAGCTTCGAGAGCGACAAGGAGAAGCTGGGTCTGTATACAAATCTGCTCTATCATCAGGCGCTGCTCATCGAAGGGCTGCCGATCGAGGACCCAGTCCAATTCACCAACGATATCTGCAAGGTGATGGTTGCGCCAACGGCGTAATCTCGCTTGCATCTTGCATATTGCATCCAGTACCCCCCTGCCGTGGCAAACGGCAGGGGGGTTTTTAGGTTATGGCGAACCATGACATTTGTCATGTGCAAGAGATGACGTTTATGACTACGTGGGGGTGACGTTTTCCTCTATAATAAAAATAGAAAAAAGTCCCGGCACTGCGCGCGCTTCGCGCCAGCCGCACGAGGAGGAAGGCGCTGCACATGAATTCAACCGAGTCCATAAAAGAGCTTAAAAAAACGGTCAAACCTTTCGAGCAGACCAATCTCCGGTCAAGCCTGATCCAGATGGCCAATACGCTGCTCCCGCTCATCCTGTTATGGTATGTGACATATTTGAGCTTGTCCGTGTCCTACTTCCTGACCTTGCCGCTCGCTCTCGTGACCGCGGGCTTTGTTATACGAACTTTCATTATCTTCCATGATTGCTGCCACGGATCGTTCTTCCGAAGCAAGCGCGCTAACGACATCATCGGTACGATCACCGGCTTGTTGACGCTGGTTCCTTACGAGCAATGGAAAAACGCGCACAACATCCACCACGCGACCAGCAGCAACCTCGACAAACGCGGCATAGGCGATTTGTGGATTATGACGACGGCTGAATACCGCGCGGCATCGTTTTGGAACAAAGTGTTCTATCGGTTGTATCGCTTTCCGCTCTTCATGTTCACAGTCGGCCCGATCTTCGTCTTCCTGTTTCAGTATCGGTTCAACCGCAAGGGTGCCAAGCGCAAGGAGCGGATGCATACGTATCTGACCAATGTGCTGCTGGTCGTCCTTTACGGGCTCCTGATCTGGGCGGTCGGCTGGCAGAGCTTCGTGCTTGTGCAAGGGCCAGTGTTCTTCTTCTCTGGTCTGCTCGGCATCTGGCTGTTCTATGTACAGCATCAGTTCGAGGAGTCGTACTTTGAGAAGGATGACGAGTGGAGCTATGTGAAGGCGGCAGTCGAAGGCAGTTCCTTCTACAAGCTGCCCAAGGTGCTGCAATGGATGACCGGCAACATCGGCTACCACCATGTGCATCACTTGAGCCCAAGAGTGCCAAACTATTACCTGGAGCAAGCGCATAACGAGACGCCGCCGCTTCACAAGGCGACGACGATCACGTTATGGACCAGTCTCAAATCGCTGCGCTTCCATCTGTGGGATGAGGACCTGAAAAACTTCGTCACCTTCGGCAGCCTGAAGCACAAGGCCCGTGCAGCCGAGAGCATGACGGGCAAGCTGGCGCTCGGCAGCAAACCGATCAGTGAAAAGCGAGCCGCTCGTACCTGAAGTTTGTTATAATAGCGAAAGAAGCGACTTTCATGTTGAGCTGGTCGCGCGCCTCCAAGGCGGACGGCAGCTCAACGAAAGATTCTTTCGCTATTTTTCGTATAGTCAAGGAGGACGACCGTCTGAAGTGGTACCAAATTTTGCAGCGCAATACGGGTCTTAGCCCGTATGTCTGGGTCGTCTTTTACATTCTTCCGTTCTACTTTGTATTCAGCTCCACCTCGATGTATCAGACGATCGTCGGCGGGGTTATGATTCTCGGATTTTTCATCTGTTACGTCCTGTCGTTCATCTCCAAGGGCTGGGTCGTCTACGTATGGACGACGATGCAACTGATCATCTCGGTGACGATGACGTTATGGTTCGGCTACGTGTACTTCGCGATCTTCCTGGCGTACTTCATCGGGAATATCAAGCATCGCGTCGGCTTTTACACGCTTTACTCGGTGCACCTGATGACGACGCTGGCGACGATCAACTTCGGTCTGCTGGATCGCAATCCGGTCATCATCTCGCAGCTGCCGTTTGTCCTCGTCAGTCTGATCGCCGTCATCCTGCTGCCAGTGACGACGTACAACCGCAACAAGAGCGATCAGCTCGAAGGCCAGCTACAGCACGCCAACGAGCGGATCGACGAGCTGGTCAAGCTGGAGGAGCGGCAGCGGATCGCCCGCGATCTCCATGACACGCTAGGGCAGAAGCTGTCGCTGATCGGACTGAAGAGCGATCTGGCGGGTAAGCTGGTGCATCGTCATCCTGGACGGGCACTCGCCGAGATGGCCGATGTGAGCCAGACGGCGCGCAGTGCGCTCAAGGAGGTCCGCAAGCTGGTGACGGAGATGCGCGGCGTCCGGCTGGAGGAGGAGGTGCAGCGGATCCGTCAGCTGTTGCAGGCGGCCGGGATTGCCTTTGAGCTGGAGGGCGAGCCTCGCCTCGGGCAGACCTCGCTGCTCGGCGAGAACGTGCTGACGATGTGTCTGAAGGAAGCCGTGACCAATGTCGTTCGCCATAGCGGAGCGACATCCTGTCGGGTGAGTATCCTGAAGACGCCGACCGAGGCGGTCATCGAGGTCGTCGACAACGGCAAGGGGATGGAGCTCGGCCGGGATCAACATCGCGGCCATGGGCTGCAAGGGATGCGGGAGCGATTGGAATTCGTCAATGGCCGACTGGATATCCGTTCGGAGCAAGGCACGAGCATCACATTCACTGTCCCCAATGCGCTGCAAGGGGATCGAAGGGAGGCGTGAACATGCTGCGTATCGTCATCGCGGAGGACCAACGGATGCTGCTGGGCGCGTTGGCTTCACTGCTAGATCTGGAAGAGGATATGGAAGTGGTGGGCAGGGCTAGCAACGGTGAGGAAGCGGTCCAGCTTGTAAGAGAGCTGCAGCCGGATGTGCTGATCATGGATATCGAGATGCCGCTGATGACGGGCCTGGATGCCGCCGAGGAGCTGAAGGGGGCGGGCTGCAAGATCGTCATCCTGACGACCTTTGCCCGCAGCGGATACTTCGAGCGGGCGGTCAAGGCAGATGTGCACGGTTATCTGCTCAAGGACAGCCCAAGCGAGGAGCTGGCCGCTTCGATCCGCAGCATCATGGGGGGGCGGCGCATCTATGCATCCGAGCTCGTCAATGAAGGGTTCAGCGAGGAGAATCCGTTGACCTCGCGGGAGAAGGAAGTGCTGGCGCTGATCGCTGGCGGCAAAAATACGAAGCAAATCGCCAGCGAAATGTTCATCACGACCGGCACGGTGCGCAACTACATCTCTGTCATCCTCGACAAGCTGAACGTCAGCAACCGGATCGAAGCGATCACCCGCTTCAAGGAGAAGGGCTGGTTCAAGTGAACCGCGCTGTCCGTCGGCAAACGCAGTAAATTTAAACTCAAGCATCGGCACAAAAGCGCCTGCCGTCCCATCGGGACAGCAGGCGTTTTTTTCTTACTGAAAGCTTGCGTTTGCAAGGTGTGCTTATTGCATTTTCTCGAAATCGTCAACGTTAATCTGCCCCTCGAACACATAGGCATTATTCAGGCCGACCACATCGGTAAAAAAGTTCAGCGGCACATACGTGTTGCCATCGACAAGCGTTGGCGCAGCGCCAAGCTGAATAGCTTCGTTGTCGGCATTGGCGTACCGGTTCTCGTCGATCTTCAGCGAGATGCTGTCATCGATGACGATGCTCTTGTCGGCTGCGTTCCATTTCAGCTTGAGATCGAGCGCTTCGACGATGGCGCGCAGCGGCACCATGACATTGTCATTGTCGTCAAGATAAGCGGCCGGAGCCTGGACAGGCTTGTCGCTGACGACCAGCGGCATCTTGCTGACATCGCCCATCACCTCGGAGATCGGTACAGCAGGCTCGGCATTATCGGTTCCTTCCGTATCAACATCAACCTCGGGCTCTACGATCGGCTGTCCTGCATCATCCTCGAAGGCGACGATTTGCACCGGGGAGGTCTGAGGCGGCAGGCTCCGAGTTGTAACAGTATAGGATACGAGCAGCACATGATCGCTAAGCTCGCCTTCGAACTTCGTGCCGTCCGGGTTGATGATCTTCGTGTCCTCGAATACGTTGAGGATCAGATTGCCGTCTGCGCTGAGCAGATTCTCGTCGAACCGATCGACCTTGTAGTTCATATCGTCTCGCAGCTCGGCGACCACCTCGGCGTTGTATTGCGGCGGGTAGATCATGAGCATCGGCTTGCCGGTGTCATAGAAGATGACGAGCTTTTGACCGACCTCCGGCTTCAGATCGTCGACCAGATACGTATCCGCGGTAATGACAGGGTTGGCGGTCTCGCCGTTCTCAAGCTCCAGGGTCAGCATGAGCATATCGCCGTCTGTGCCATGTTTTTGAATCTCCTTCACGACGCCTTGGACGGCTGCATAGGGAGCCACCTCATCCTGGATCGGCGCGCTGATCGGTATGATATCCTGCTCAGCAGGGGCCTGGATCGGTGCGCTGATCGGGCGCACCTCGGCTGGACTAGCCGAGATGATGGAGGCTGCGGACAGGGAGAGTACGCTTACGGATAGCAAGCTTGTCAAGCTTTTCTTCATGTTGGGTTTCATAGTTGGTCATTCTCCTTTCTTTCCTTCAGGTTACATTGTCTCAGACGGCGCGAGTGGTCAATAGGTTGCAGTAGGGGACGAAGTTTTCGTCGCGAGCGGATATCCTTATCCTGTCCGCGTCTTTGAAAGTGCAATCTGCAAGGTTATAATGAGGAGGATCGATTTTCATCATGAGCTTAGCGCTAAAGGAGGCGACGAAGATGCGCGACAAACCCGAGGTCGAGCCTGCGCGGTCCCATTCCGCCCTATTTGCCGGGACCGGGTCCGAGAGCCGCGAATCCGGTGCTGGCGCACGCTCAGGGCGTGCTGAACGTTCTCCGTCACTGCTCCCGGACTTGTCCGGGGAGGCAATGCAGACCGGCGATAATCCGCCGCTTGTTTTCCTGCGTCGAGCCCTTCATTATACGGGGCATTGGCCTGCCGCAACGAAAAAAAGACCTATTCGCACCTTTGTGCTTTTATATATCAAGCAAGGCGGGGGCGAACTGATCCTTGATCATGCTCCCGTGTCGGTCAAACCCAATCAACTGCTGCTGCTTGTGCCTGGCATGCAAGTGATTGAGCGGTCGGCAGCTCTCGCGTACTGGGATGTTTACTACATGGCCTTCCAGCTGATGCGGCCTGCACGGTCGGTCGGCGGGCGGATGTTGATGCCTTGCGAGCCCAACGCCTTTATGCGGGCCGGCGATGTTGCCGTTGCCGATATGCATGTCGTCGAGCGGCTGGTCGGACAGATGCATGATGACGGCGCAGACAGCGGCATGGTTCGATGGAAGCGTCAATTGGCATTGGCCGAGCTGTTATACATCATGATGTCGGAGCAAGGGGCGCGGCGCGGTCCGGCTTCGGCTCCCGAAGCCGTCCGGCGCTGCGCCGCCTATATGGATCGCCATTACAAGGACAATATACGGATGGACGAGCTTGCGAACTGGTGCGGCCTTCATCGGAGTACATTCACGCGCCATTTCAAGTCAACGATGGGGATGCTGCCCAGCGATTATTTGATGCACACGCGCATTGAAGCGGCCAAGGCCATCTTGCCCGGCGCCGGACCGCTGCGGGAGGTTGCCCGGCAGGTCGGCTTCTGCGATGAATATTATTTTAGCCGGATGTTCAAAAAGATTGCCGGTATGACCCCTACCGTCTACAGTCGTACCGTAGGAGAGCGGACGCAACGCAAGGAGCGCAACGGCAATGTATTGAAGCCTGTTAATGTCGCGGTCACGTATGTAGACGAAGTCGATCATCTGATTGCGTTGGGGCTGCTGCCCGCCGTCGTGCCGTCCGACCGAAGGGAGGATGGCCAAGAGACGGTCATTCCGTATTTAAAGCCGCATATCGCGCATCTGCCGCATATCGGCTGCGAGCTCTCCCTCGATCTGAACCGGCTGCGGCGGCTGTCGCCGGAGTTGATCGTGGCGGGCCGCTTTATGAAAGATTGGGGCGTAACCGGCTTTCATGACATCGCGCCGACCCACTATTATGCCTGGGAGGTGGACTGGCGCAATGTCCATCGCCAGCTTGCGGCGGTACTGGGACGCGAGGCCCAAGGCGAGCAAAATATCGCCCAGTTCGACCGGCTCGTGCGTTCCGTCCGAGACGTCGTCTTTCCGGCATGCGGGGGCAGGACATTCGTCTTTCTCGAGTCCACCCGCGAAGGGGTGCGGATCAGTCCTTACATGAGCAACGGAGGCTGGTTGCTCTACCAGCAGCTTGGCTTCACGCCGGCGTCGGTTGTGAGCGTCAACGGCTGGGAGCATTATGTGACGCCCGAGGCAGCGGCGGACCTGCCGGCCGACTATCTGTTTGTCGGTCAACGAAGCGGCGCCGCGAGCATCCATCGCAGGCTGCTGGACGAGCTGGCCAGGCGTCGAGTGGGTCGTCGACTGATCGAGCTGCCCCGGTATCCGTGGGGGAAGGGCGGGCCGATTGCATTCTCGCAGGGGGTCAGGCTGATCTTGTCCCAATTTGAAAAAATCCACAAATAAATTGCGGAAATCGTACATGGCTTTCCGGTCGGGAATGCGTTACTCTTCTTGTTGAGAAGAATAATCATTATCGGAGAACAAGGGGAGAACAGCTGTGAAGAACATGCAAAAGTGGATGCTGGTGCTGGCGATGTCGGCGCTTATGGTAGGTCTGCTGGCCGCTTGCGGCGGCGAAAGCAAGACAACTGACGGGAACACGGGGGCTGCTGAAGGGGCAGCGGAAGACGCTGCGTCAGGCAATGAAAATGCGGCCTCCGAAAAAACGGACGAGGCAAACGGGGCTGTGCCGGATGAATCGGAAGATGCTGCCGAGCCTTCCTTCCGAAGCGTTACGACGCTGGCGGGTACGGTGGACATTCCGGCCCATCCGCAGCGTATTGTGCTGACCTACGACGACGATGTAGACCATTTCATGGCGCTTGGTTTAAAACCGGTCGCTGCGCCGCTCTATGCACGGACAGATAACATCAACGGCTACCTGCCGTATTTGGCGGATCAACTGGAAGGGATGGAGACGTTCCCGCTGTCCGCGAATCTCGAGCCGATCTTGTCGGCCAATCCGGATCTGCTTGTGGCCGGTTATCATCATCGGGAGGCGTTGGCCGAATTGCAGAAGATCGCGCCTACCGTTTATTTTGACTGGGTTGTCGACTGGAGAGAGACGCATCTGGAGATGGGGCGCGTGTTGAATCTGGAGGAGAAGGCGCAGGCGAATGTCGATGCGTTCAACGCCGAGGTGGAGACGACAAAGGCTGATCTCGCGGAGAAGATCGGAGACGATCCGGTTGCATTTATTCGCGTGCGCCAAAATGGGCTGGAATTGTACGGAGGCCCGGGCACCGGCTCTTCCGCTTCTTTTATCCTCTACGATTTGCTGGGGCTGACGCCTGTGAAGGACGCCGCGACCGATACATGGGGCGGACCGTATTCGCTGGAGAGCTTTACCCAATCGGAGGCGGAGCATCTCTTCCTGTTGATTCAGGAAAATGAAGAGAACCTCGCATTAGTGGACGAAATGCTTGCAAACGAGCTGTATCAAAACGTGCCGGCCATCCAGAAGGGCCAGGTGTACAAGGTGCACAGCTATCCTTGGGAGCGCGGCGGTCCGATTGCGTTCACGGAAGGCATGAAGGAAATCCGAGAGATGGTGCAGCCGTGAGCGGGTTATACGATTTGACCATTATCGGCGGCGGTCCGGCGGGCTTGTATGCGGCGTTTTACGCAGGCATGCGGGATATGAAGGTGAAGCTGATTGAAGGCAAGGACTATTTGGGCGGCTTCCTGCATCATTATGCCGAGAAAACGATTTGGGACATCGGGGGCATTCCGCCGCTCCGCTGCGACCAACTGATCCGGCAGCTTGACGAGCAGGCGCGAACCTTCGATCCTTCCATCGTGTTCGGTCAGCGGGTCGACGGGCTGGAGACGCTGCCCGGCGGCGCTTATCGGCTCCATACCGATATCGGAGACGTCCACGATACGAAGACGATTCTTGTTGCAGTAGGGCGCGGCATTACCGAGATGACCAAGCTGAATATTCAGGGCGCCGATCGTTACGAGCTGACGAATTTGCACTATACCGTGCAAAACCCGGAGGCCTTCAAGGACAAGCGGGTGCTGATATCCGGCGGGGGGAACTCCGCTGTGGACTGGGCAAACGAGCTTGTCGGACTAGCGAAGAACATTACTGTGGTGCATCGTCGCGAGGAGTTTGCGGCCATGGAGCGCAGCGTATCCCGCATGCTGGAGTCGGTTGACGCGCGTACGCCTTTCGAGCTGCAGGAATTGCACGGCCAAGGCGATGTTATAAGCGGGGTTACCATCAAGCACATCGAGAGCGGAGAGACGGAGCTGATCGAGGTGGACGAAGTAGTCATCAGCCACGGCTACACCCGCAGCTACGGCGATCTGCTAAAGTGGGGACTGGATATCGGCAGCCACGGCATCCAGGTGACCGACCATACGGCGACGAACCTCCCCGGCATCTATGCCGCAGGCGACTGTGCTACCTACTCCAACAAGGTCAAGCTGATTGCCGGCGCTTTCACCGACGCTGTCCTGGCCGTCAACAGCGCTATGAGCTACATCGATGCCGAAGCGCCCGCCATGGCATACGTCTCCTCGCACAACGAGAAGTTCCGCGAGCGCAACCGGCAGCTGCATTATGGCGGGCAACGCAGCGCGCCGTAAAAGGCGTGGCGAGCAGACGCCTTAATGATATTTCACCTTAAGGGTGTTCCAGTGAAGTAAGCCAGCGTCAGCCGTCCATACGGCAACGCTGGCTATTCCTCGTATAGTCGCTCCAGTAAGTTCCAGCTAAACGCCTGTCTCGCCGTCGAACGCAACGGTACAGAATTTATCGTTGTCCGCCGATTCATTGGCCTTCAGGCAGAGCAGGGCGCTCCAGAGCCCTTCCGCTAACGAAGTCTCGGACGGGGCTTCGCCACGCAGCGCCTGCATGAAGTTGCGGAGCAGGATCGAATCGCCGCCGCCATGGCCGTCGGTCGGGTCGTGGTCGAGCTTATGGGTTTCGACGCGCAGCTCGTGATGCATATACACGTGCAGCTCATTGGTCACCCAATCGAACTCCAGCGTGCCTTTGTAGCCCATTAATCGCGCTCCGCGCTTGGCGGCTTTGTTGCGGACGAAGAAGTTTTGCGAATAGGCGGCATGCAGGCCCGATTCATAACGGATGAGCGCGCTCCCCGAGTCCTCATTGCCGGTATCGACGCCAAAGCAGCAATACGCCCCCAGCTCCGGCTTGGCGATGGTGCTCTCCGGGCAGCTCAGCTTCTCCTCGCATGCGGCGCATGTCAACCCCACAGGCTTGTTCCCCTTGAAGATCTGCTTCGAACGCATCGCGCAAATCGCCTGCGGGCGTTGCCCGACCAGGTAATTCATATAGTCGAAATCATGAGTAGCCTTCTGCAAAAACAGCCCGCCCGTGATCGATTCGTCCCGATACCAATGGTGATAATAAACGCCGCCGTAATTGACATTGTTCACAGCCTGCACATGCTCTACCGTACCGATTTTGCCGGAGTCGATGATATCCTTGGCCAGTCGGGCAAGCGGCGTATTCCGCAGCGGGAAGGAGACGACGACCGGCGAGCTGGAAGCCTCGTAACCAGCCTTGAGCCGATACAGGTCCTCATAGGTGGTCGCGACAGGCTTCTCCAGAAACAGCGGCAGATTCAGCTTCAGTACCTTCAGTGCCATCTCGGTGTGCAGGTTGCAGCGGGTTCCGATAAATACGCCGTCCAGCCGCTCGTTGGCCAGCATCTCGTCTGCCTCGGTATAAAAGGCGATCTGTTCCGCCTGTGCGCCCAGCTTGATGCGAATCTCGTCCGCGCGAGGGTCGGCGATCGCCTTGATCCGGCTATCCGGCTCCAGCTTCAATAATGTATCCAGCATATAGCCGATGCGCAGTCCATACCCGATAACGCCAAGGTCGATTTTACGGTTCAATGTTTGTCCTCTCCTTTGCAAGGTTAAAACGGATCGCAATCATTCATTTGCGAATTTGCGATAATCTTTGATCATAATAGCATAGGAATATAAGGCTGTATTTGTTTATAATCGAGAAGTAGTTGTTCATAATCGATATTCATGGGGGGACAAAGATGAGCGGGCAGGAAGTATACCGACCCAAGTGCAGACCGATGGACGGCAGAGAGTTCGCGCCGAGCGTACACTGGGCAAGCTATCAGCAAGTCCCTCGGATGACGGGGGAGTATCGCCGTCTGTATGATTTTGAGCTGATGTATGTCGTCGCGGGCGAGATGCAGGTGCAATTCGGCGATCTGGACAGCCCGATCGATTATTACGCTGGCGATCTGTTGTTTATTCCGGCGATGATTCCGCATCGAATCGACATTCCGCTCGAATCAGGCGCCAGGCTGCTCGGCATCCATTTTGATTTTTATGACGAGTTCGAGCTGGAGAGCGAGATCGGCATGCTGGTGGACGAAGCGAATATAAAGCCTGACAGCTTCTGCAACTGGCCGGTCAACGAGCAGCAGGCGCTTTTGTTCGCTCGCAAATACCAGGCGGTGCCGCCTGAGATCGTCAGCGGTATGGACGTTGTAGCCAAGGAGCATCGCACAGGCATGTCCGGCCATGAAATGATGTGCCGCAGCGGCATGCTGCAGGTGATCGCTACCTTGCTGCGCTGTCAGACCGCCTCTGGCAAAGCCGTCAATGTTGCCTACCGGGACGCGTTCGAGCAACTGGCCGATGAACTGCAGCAAGCTTGGCATATCCCCTGGACGATAGCGCGCATGGCCCAGCGGCTTAATGTTAGCGAAGACCATTTTATCCGTCTGTTCAAGGAGTTTTTCGGCAAGACGCCATACCAGCATCTGCAGCATATCCGCCTTCAGGAAGCGAAGCGTTGTCTGCGCGAGACCGATATGAAGATTGAAGCGATCGCTCGGCATGTCGGCTATTCGAGCTTGTACAATTTCAGTCATGCGTTCAAAAAGTGGCAAGGCGTATCGCCGCGGGAGTATCGGAGAATGGGAAGTATCTTGTAGCTCGATCAGCTTGCAAGGTCATCAAATATCACTAAAAGCAAAGAGAAGGTTATGGTTATGGATGGCGCATATCTCTATACTTCTAACTAGTTTATTAAGCACTGCTAGAGAAATGAGGAGATAAACATGTCATCCTATGCGTATATGTTGAGGTTTGTGTTGCGGCCAGGGGACAGGGAGGAAGAGCGCTTGGAGCGCCTCCTGTCTTTTTGTCGTTCGGCCCAAGTGGACGATGTGATGTTTTTTGTCGATCCGATGAATCTGCGCCATGTTACGGAGACGGAGGCCAAGTTATGGCTCGATGCGATGGCGAGGGCGAAGCCGAGGCTGGAGCAGGAGAACATGACCTTTTCCATTAATCCGCTCAATACCTTGACGCATGGCTGCGAAGGGCTGAGCTTGCTGGAGGACCAGCCCTTCCGCCTCATGGTCGATGTGAATGGCTCTAGCACAGGTACTGCCCCATGCCCGCTTTGTCCCGAGTGGCGCGCGTATCTGGCACGCATGTACCGCCAGTACGCAGCGCTGGAGCCGCACACGCTCTGGATCGAGGATGACTTTCGCTTGCACAACCATCCTCCGCTGGAGTGGGGCGGCTGCTTCTGCGACGTGCATTTGCAGCGGTTTGCCCGGCAGTTGGGCGTGGAGCGCCTGGAGCGGGAGGCGTTTATTGCGGGGCTGCTGTCGCCAGGCGAACCGCATCCTTATCGGCAAGTCTGGCTGGATGACTGCCGGAGGATGATGATCGAGCTCGCCGAGCTATTGGAGCAAGCCATCCATGGCGTATCTCCAGCCACGAGGATCGGGTTGATGACGAGCGATCCGGCGGTGCATGCGGCGGAAGCGAGAGATTGGGTCGGCCTGGCCAGAGCCTTCGGCAGCAAGGAAGGGTCCGTGCCGATGGTTGCGAGGCCGCATCTGCCGGTTTACGCAGAGAGCGTCAGCAGCGTCAGCTACGCTTGGGAGTTCAACCGGGTGCCGAGGTTGACGGTCGCGTTATTGCCGGAGGAGACAGAGATTTATCCCGAGCTGGAGAACGTCCCGTATACCGCCTATGCCAAGTCGATCCGCTTTCAACAATACCAGTTGGAAACCGCGCTGCTGCTGGGCAGCAACGGGTGTACGCTCAACATTGTCGACATGTCGGGCAACGGACTTTATCCCGATCCGAAGCAAGCCGCGTGGCTGAGCGAGCTCAAGCCTTTTTTGGAGCAAGCAGCGGCCATGCGCCTAAGCAGCCGTTCCATCCAGGGGGTAAACGTTTGGACGAGTCAGGATTCCGCCTATACGTTGCACACCGAGCAAGGGGCGACCATGGAAGGCTTGTATCCGAGCGAAACGTTCTGGGGCGGGATGTTGTCAGGCTTCGGCATATCCAATACGTTCACAACGGAGGCGGCCAACCATGGGGTCGTCGCGGTATCGGGACAGATGCTGCGCAATTGCAAGGCGGAGCAGATCCGCTCTTTGTTCGGGTCGGCCTGCGTCCTGCTGGAGGGTCAGGCTGTGCAGGCGTTGGTGGAGATGGGATTAGGCGACTTGTGCGGAGTCCGCAAGGCGCAGTGGCGCAGCTTGCAAACCTATGAGCAGATGGTTGCCCAAGCGGAGTACGCAGGCGTGTCGGAGGCCATCATGCGTCCGTACTTGGCCACAAGCCCATGTGTGCTCATCGAATACGAAGCGCAAGGCGTGGAGATACTCTCGCAGCTATGTCTGCCGAGCGGCGAGGTTGTTGCGCCGGGAATGACGATTTTTAACGAGAAGGTGTTTATTCTTCCTTACGATCAGACGGGGGCACGCGGGTTGTTTCATCCGATCCGACGGGAGGTAGTACAGCAATTTTTGCAGCAGTGCGCGTCGCCTGCGCCGTTAATGATTGCAAATGACGCTCCGCATGTCGGTTGCTATGAATGTAAGCTGCCTGATGGCGAGAAGGGCATAGCGATCGTCAATTATTCTCTGGATGATCAGGAGGATATCTGCTTGGCGGGCGCAGGGGATATGGAATCTTGGACTTTATATAATCGCTTACATCCAGAGGGTGTGGTTCCAGATATTATGAAAAACGAGAATGTAATAACCATTCGCGGCGCGTTCCAAGCGATGTCGCTCACCCTCCTGAGCGGGAAGCCAAGGTAAACAAGTGTAAACGAAAGTCATCGCTTGGCTATAGAAGCGAAGGTTTTGACGAGAATATAATTAAGAGGAACTCAGATGGATCATGACATAAGGGGGATGAAGGCTTGCAACGGAAAAAAAAGTTTTTGGCATTGCTATTGGTCGTTTCGTTGGTGTTCATCGCAGCATGTAGCAAGGGGAATACAGAAGAAAACAAACCGCAGCCGAACAACGGACCGACGACAGAGGGGGATAAGCCAAGCGCTCCAGTCGAGCTGACGATGTTCCGGGATGTGTCGGGAGATATCAAATTCAAGCCAGGCGAGTCGATGGATAACAACCTGATCTACGATGCCATCGAAAAAGATCTGAACATTCGTCTGAAAAACATTTGGGTGGCCGATGCCGCACAATATCAGCAAAAACTGCAAATGAGCATTTCCGCCAATGACATCGCCGATCTGATGCAGATTTCCTTGATGCAGATGCAGCAATTGATTGAAGCCGACATGATTATGGATTTGACCGACGTCTTCGAACAATACGCTACTCCAGAGACGAAGGCTTATATGACCGGAGACGGCGGCAAGCAAATGGATTCTGCCAAGGTTAACGGTAGGTTAATGGCGATTCCGTCGACGGGCAGCCCTTACGGTTCGTCCACTCAGATCTGGATCAGAAGAGATTGGCTGAAGCAGCTCGGCCTTCCGGAACCGAAGACGATGGACGATGTGCTTGCGATTGCCAGAGCCTTCGCCGCCAAGGACCCGGGAGGAACAGGCAAAAACTATGCTTTCCCGTTGACTAGAGACTTCCTGAACGACGGTACCTTCGATATTAAAGGATTCTTCAATGGCTATCATGCTTATCCGGGCCAATGGGTGAAGGATGAGAATGGAAGCCTGGTCTATGGCAGCATCCAGCCACAGGTGAAGGTTGCGCTGCAGGAGCTTCAAAATCTGTACAAGGAAGGTCTGCTCGACACCGAATTTGCTGTAAAAGACGTGGCAAAGGTGAATGAATTGCTCGCCTCCAACCAAATCGGTATCGCCTACGGCCCGTTTTGGCTAAGCTATTACCCGCTCTTCGACAACGCTGTAAAGGACGGCAAGCTTGTACAGGATTGGTGGCCGTACCCGATCGTGTCGCATGATGCCGAGCCGGCATTATCGCAGATCGAGCTGGGCGTGGGCAGCTACTATGTCGTATCCAAGTCGGCCAAGCATCCCGAAGCCGTCATTCAATTGTTGAACAAATGGGTGCAAGCGTACAACGATCCGCAAGAGGGGGATGAGGTATACCTCTATCGGAGCGAGGATTCCTCGAACTACTGGAAGATCAACCCGATCCGCGTCAACTCGCAGACCGAGACGTTGATGCTGGGACAATGGGTCCCGGAGGCCGTAGAGGCGAAGGACGGCTCCAAGCTGACAGGTCTGGAGGCCCCGGACCGGTACAACAAAATTATGAAATACCTGGATGGAGATGCGAAGGAATGGGCGGAGTATCCGCTGTCCGGTCCAGACGGAGCCCTCTCGATTATGTACGACTACTTCGAGCAGGATCGTTACAAATTCAACGAATTCTTTGGCGCGCCAGGCCCGGCTATGACAGAGAAGCTTGCGGTGCTGACCGACAAAATCAATGAAGTGTTTACCAAAATCGTGATGAACCAGATACCGATTGAGGAGTTTGACAAGCTGGTAGAGCAATTTGACAATTTGGGCGGCAAGCAAATTACAGAAGAAGTCAATACCTGGTACCAAAGCACGGCCAACTGAGGTTGAAGAAATTGGAGGGGGAAGGCTCAACTGGCTCTTCCTCCTTTTTAGAAGGAGAACGCTATGCAGATGATCAAGAGATTTCGCAGAGAGTGGGCGCTTCATCTGCTGTTAGTGCCAGGTGTGCTGGCAGCTTTCATATTCAGTTATGTTCCCATGGCCGGCATCGTTATTGCCTTCCAGAAGTACATCCCGAACAAAGGAATTTTTCATTCGCCATGGGTGGGCTGGGATAACTTTAAGTTTATGTTTCAATACCCGGACATCGGTCAGATTATGTACAACACGATTTTTATTGCCGTCATGAAAATTATCGCCGGGCTGCTCGTGCCGATTACCATCTCCCTGTTGTTGAATGAGATCCGCAGGGAAACGTTCAAACGGTTTGTGCAGACGATGATCTATTTGCCCCATTTCTTGTCCTGGGTCTTGCTCGGAGGCATACTGATTGATTTGCTATCCCCCTCGCAAGGCATTATTAATCAAATGCTGGGCTGGGTGGGGATCAAACCGATTTTCTTTTTGGGCAGCAATACCTGGTTCCCTTATACCTTGGTTTTATCCGACGTATGGAAGGAATTTGGCTTTAGTACGATTGTCTATTTGGCGGCTCTGACCAGCATCAATCCGTCCCTGTACGAGGCGGCCGAGATGGATGGAGCCAATCGCTGGAGGCAGACCTGGCATATTACCTTGCCCGGGATGCTGCCGATTATCGTGCTATTGTCGACACTAAGTATTGGAAATATCCTCAATGCGGGATTCGAGCAGATATTTAATCTATACAGTCCGATCGTATACGAGAGCGGAGATATTATCGATACCTTCGTGTATCGCCTAACCTTCGAGAAGGTTCAGTACGGATTGGCGACTGCTGTAGGTCTGCTTAAATCGATCGTCGCTTTAATTCTCATTTCCGTATCCTATACGCTTGCCTATCGGTTTGCCGGCTATCGAATATTTTGATCAAGGAGATTACAACCATGCGCATACAATTGTCAGTTGGCAGAAAAGTTTTTCTAGTGGTCAATTATATCTTCTTGGCCCTTTTGTCCATCCTGTGCCTGTCCCCGCTGATTCATATGTTCGCCTTGTCTTTAAGCTCAGCTTCGGCGGCGGCTGCGGGGACGGTCGGATTGTGGCCCGTAGAGATCACATTGGCGGCTTATAAAAATATTGTTGCCAAACCAGAATATGCGCGAGCCTTTTTTATATCCGTTCAGCGCTTGGTGCTCGGGACGACGGTTAGCTTGGTGCTTACGATTATAACGGCTTACCCGCTTGCCAAGGAAGTGAAGGCGTTTCAGTTTCGCACCGTATATGCCTGGTATTTTGTGTTTACCATTCTGTTTGGCGGCGGCTTGGTCCCTTGGTACATGACGATTCGCCAACTGGGCTTGATCGATTCCATCTGGGCGCTGGTGCTGCCAGGCGCACTTGCCGTATTTAACATTATTTTGCTGTTGAATTTTTACCGCGGCTTGCCCAAGGAGCTGGACGAGTCGGCGAGAATGGACGGGGCGGGCCACTTTCGGACATTATGGAGCATTGTCGTCCCGCTCTCCAAGCCAGCCCTGGCTACGGTCGGCTTGTTCACGATGGTAGGGCACTGGAACAGTTGGTTCGACGGATTGATATTGATGAATCGGTCGGAAAACTATCCCTTGCAAACCTTTTTGCAAACAATCGTCATTCAGCGGGATGTACGGTTTATGAACCCGGAAGACATGGAGCTGATGCGCCTCATTTCGGATCGTACCAACTCAGCGGCGCAGATTTTTATCGCTTCGTTGCCGATTCTGATGGTCTATCCGTTCTTGCAGCGTTTCTTTATCAAAGGCATCGTTCTGGGGAGCGTCAAAGAATAACAGCTCGACGACGCGAATTTTGGTTGTCTTCCCCTATATAACCCGAGGTATGATAGGAATACTTAGTAGAAAGAACCCGAAATAATCAAACGATGAGGCGTGGAGAGGAGAGGGAGGCTGGAGAAATGGAATGTTCGCCTTTGTCCCCGGATTTCAACAGCATCTGCTGTTAGATAATCAAGAAATCCGGGGACAACAGCGATCGGAAGCCCCCTCTCCTCGTAACGCAGATCGGGACGTTATTTCAGAAGCGATCTACTAGATGCCTAAGCAGACCGAGGGGGAACCACCATGAGCTTGCTGGCTCGCCTGATCATTACCTTTGTGGCCGTCTTGATGCCGCTGTATGTCCTGACCTTGGTCATTAACGACAAGGGCGCGCAAAGCATTCGAAAAGAAATCTCGCAGTCGATTAATGGACGCAATACCTTCTACCTGAGCATGCTCGAGAACGAGATCGAACGGGTCAAGCGCATGCTGCCGGAATATGTAGCCGACAACGATCTGCAGGCGTTAAGCACCACCGGTCATAAAATTAGCGATTATGAGAAGGTTGCGCTCATCAAGGCGATTCAAAAACGCATGAGCCTCATCAAGTACAACAGCATGTATATCAACGAGGTGCGGGTATATGTGCCATTGCTTGATCGTACGCTGTTAAGCTCCAGCTTCGACACGCGCATAGATCGGGAGGAGATGGAGGCGCTCAAGGCGGGAAGCTACGCGCAAGAGAGCCCGCTTATCTACTGGCAGGATCGAATGTTTATCGGCATGCAATTTCCTCCTATCGCAGACCGCGAGCCGTTGTTTGTTGTCGCCGTGGAAATCTCGGTCCAGAAATTGATGCAGGCGTTAGGGGAGCAGGTCAGTATCTCGCATGGGAAAGCACTCCTGGTGAATCTGAATCGTAACTGGAGCGTATCGAGCGAATCGGCCCAAGCGATCATGCCTGTATTGCGAGCCTACCTGGCAGAGCATGCGGACGAGGGGGTCGTCGACGGTAATACGACGCTAACGGTCGATGGCGCTCCCCATCTGGTCTACTACAAGTATTCGGAGCAGCTCGATACGTATCTGGTCAGCTATGTGCCCGAAAGCTATATTACGGACCCGATCCGCAAGTATCAATACTGGATTATGACCGTATCCGTGCTCTCGGGATTCATTATCCTCTTCTTCTCCCTGTCGATCTATCGGATGATCCATCAGCCGATGAAGAGACTCATCATGGGATTCAAGCGCATGAGAGCAGGCGAGATCGAGCCGATCCCGCACCCGCCGCGACAAGGCGAATTCGGTTATTTGTACCAGGCTTACAATGAGACCGCGCTCCATCTGAAGCTGCTGATTCAGGAAAACTATGAGCAAAAGATTTATAGCCAGCGATCGGAGCTGAAACGATTGCAATCGCAAATTAACCCGCATTTTTTGTACAACTGCTTCTTCGTGCTGTGCCGGCTGATCAAGTCCGAGGATCTGGAGCTGTCGTACCGCTTTTGCCGCTACTTGGGCGATTACTTCCAGTTCATCACTCGCGACGATTCCGACCAGGTGCCGTTGGAGGTGGAGATCAAGCATGCGCGAACCTATGTGGAGCTGCAGAAGGTATGTTACGGGGAACGTATCCAGATTCGCTTCGATCTGCTGGACGCTGCATACGCCAAGCAGTTGGTACCGCGCCTGATCCTGCAGCCGATCGTCGAGAATGTGTACAAGCATGCCGCGACGGCGATGGTCCATGGGGGAGAGCTGGCGATCCGCTTCGATTACTCCGGCCAGGATCTGGCGATTGTCGTGGAGGACAGCGGCACGTCATTGATGGATGCGCAGCTGCTGCAGTTGAACCGGCGGTTGGCGGCCTCCGGACAAGGTATCGAGGATACGACAGGGATGATCAATGTTCACCGGCGCATTCAGATTATGTACGGTCCGCAATACGGACTATTTCTGTCGAGATCGGAGCTGGGCGGCTTGAAGGTCATGGTGCGCCTGGCGCTGGATACGGGAGGTGAGGACTGATGTATCGCTTGCTTATTGTCGATGATCTGCCGATTATTACCGATGGTCTGGTCGAGCTGTTCGAGAAGCAGGCGGACATGGCTCTCGAGGTGTACAAAGCGTATTCGGGCATCGAAGCGCTGGAGCTGCTGGGCCGGCATCGCATCGATATCGTCATGACGGATATTCTGATGCCGGGCATGGACGGGATCGAGCTGCTGCGGCAGATTCGCGCCAGTTGGCCGGGCTGCAAGGTTATCATGTTGACGAGCCATAGCGACTTCAAATATGTCCAGGACGCCATGTCGCTAGGCGGACTGGGATATATCTTGAAGACTGAGGATGACGATACGATCCTCCAGGCTGTACGCAAGGCTTGCGAGGCGCTCGACAAGGAGCATGGCGCGCGGCAATTGATCGACAAGGCCCAGGAGCATATGCGGATGGCCTTGCCCGCCTTGCAGCAGGAGTATCTGTGGTTCCTGCTGCAGGGCAAGAAGGTCGGGCAAGCGGTATTGCGCGAGCACTTCGCCCATATCCAGCTTCCCTTCGATGCAGAGCTGCCTGTCATGCTGCTCATCTGCCGGGTGGACGATTGGAACGAGGTGACGACAGCGCCGGACAAAGCCTTGCTCGTCTACGCCGTACAAAATATTGCCGAGGAGTTCCTCGGCGAATCGATGCAGTTGATCTCCATCGTCTACGAGCAATCCCGTATGGTGTGGATCTTGCAGCCGCCGGGAGGAGAAGCGGATAGCTGGGAACGGTCCGTCTCTTATGTCAACGGACTGATGGAGATGATCCAATCCCGTTGCGAGCAGCTGCTGAAGCTCTCGATCTCCTTTGTGCTCGGCAGCCAGCCTGTCGACTGGAACGAGCTGGCAGATCGGTTCCATGCGCTCAAGTTCCTACTCGTGCGGGGAATCGGCGGCCAACGCGGCTCCTTGCTGACGGACCATCGGCCGGAGTCCGGCGAGCAGGCGCAGGGCAACAGCGAGGACGGCGGAGGGTATAGCGGCGGAGCATCCAATTACCAATTGCAAGCGAAGCTGCCGATGCTGATGAACAGTCTGGAGAACGGCAACGAAGCGGAATATTATCCCCTCTATGCAGAGTTGACCGTTATTTTTACCGATGAGCAGGTGTCGCCGCTGCGCAAGCTGGAGCTTTACCATGCGCTATCCTTTCTCTTCCTGTCCTTCGTGAACAAGTACAACCTGGAGCGGGAGCTGGCCGGGGAGATCGACTGGGGCAAGCTCGCTCACTTCGACGCGGAGGTTTCCTGGAGCGAGTGGAACGACTTTTTCCTGCAGGCGGCAGACCGCATCATGAGATGGACGCGCAACGAGCAGGAGCAGTCGACGCGGGATATTGTGGGCAAGATCCATGCTTTTATCGAACGCCATGTCGCGACGAATCTGTCCCTGGTTCAGATCGCGGACTTCCTGGACCTGAATCCCTCCTATCTTTCTCGGCTATACAAGCAGATTACAGGCAACGCCCTGTCAGACTATATCGTTGAATTTCGCGATCGCAAGGCCAAGGAGCTGCTGAAGAAAAGCAACCTGAAGGTATATGCGATTGCGGCCGAGCTGGGCTACAATTCCTCGCATGCGTTTATCCGCTTTTTCAAAAAACAGAACCGCATCACGCCGCAGGAGTACCGGGATCAATGGGGTACCCCCTAAAAGGCAAAACATGACCAGGAGGCGATCATGACAACACGTATCGACCGAGAGGGAGGCGACGCAATTGCGTTATGGCTCCCGGACAGACAAGATGAGACGATCGGCTTCGCCGCTGCGGAGCTGAGCAGGTGTCTGGCAGCGATGACAGGATGTGCGATCGTACAGGTAGGCGCATCGGAGCGAGCAGAGGGGTCGCGATCAGGCATCGCGCTCTGCCTGCAGGAGGAGGGCGAGACCGGGGAACGGCCGGATGGCATTCGGATCGAGGTGGAGGATGACGGTACCGGGGTCATCGCCGGCACCAATCCGCGCAGCGTCCTGATCGCCGTCTACCGTTACCTGCATGCGCTCGGATGTCGTTGGGTTCGACCGGGCCGGACGGGGGAGCATCTGCCCCGCATCGCATGGCCGGCGGCCGCAGTCGCCATCCGGGAGGAGGCATCGCATCGCCATCGCGGCATCTGCCTAGAGGGGGCTGTCGGCATCGAGCATGTGCTGGATATGATCGACTGGATGCCCAAGCTAGGCTTGAACAGCTACTTCATCCAGTTCAAGGAGGCATTCACTTTTTTCGAGCGTTGGTACAAGGACATTGAAGTCTCGGATACGCTCGGCTTTATGGAGCAGGCGGTAGCGGCAATCCGTAAGCGAGGGCTGCTCTATCATGCCGTCGGCCATGGCTGGACCTGCAACGCCTTGGGGTTGCCTGGACTGGGCTGGGAGAAGATCGAGTGGCAGGGGGAGTCGGACGCTGAGCTGGCTGCGCTGATCGCCGAGGTAGACGGCGAGCGCAAGCTGTGGAAGGGGGTGCCGCTCGATACCGAGCTCTGCTACTCCAATGCAAAAGCGCGACAACGGATGATCGATGAAGCAACCGCCTATGCGTCTGCCCATTCGGAGATCGATTATCTGCATGTCTGGTTGTCGGACGGGATGAACAATCAATGCGAGTGCGAGCTCTGCACTGCAATGACGCCTTCAGACTGGTATGTGTTGCTGCTCAACGAGCTGGATGAGCGCCTGTCGGAGCTGGGCCTTGCGACGCGGATCGTATTTCTCATCTACCAGGAGCTGCTATGGCGTCCGCTTCAGGAGAAGCTTGCCCGCTCGGAGCGTTTTGTGCTCATGTTTGCTCCCATTACGCGCACCTATCGTCAATCGTTCGCAGAAGCGGGAGCAAGGTCCGAGCCGCCGCCCTTCGTCCGCAATCGCATCGAATTGCCGCGCACGATTGCCGAAAACCTCGCTTTTTTGGAGCCTTGGCAAGCCTCGTTCGCTGGCGACAGCTTCGATTTCGACTATCATCTGATGTGGGCGCAGCAGCGCGATCCCGGCCATATGAAGCTGGCGCGCATCCTGCATGCCGATATCCAGGCCTTATCGAGCCTTGGACTAAATGGCTATATGAGCTGTCAGGTACAGCGCAACTGCTTCCCGAACGGGCTTGCCATGACGGTGATGGGGCGGACCTTATGGGATCGCGAAGTTGCCTTCGACACGCTGGCGGAGGACTATTATGCAGATGCGTACGGTAAATACGGAAATTATTGTCTGAATCTTCTGAATTTTGTATCCGAGCTATACGACAACATCAATCTGGAGGATGGACTGGGCGGCTCGCAGAGCAAGGCGGAGTATTACGCGAGCGTAACGGCCGAACTGGAGCGCTTCGAGCCCGTCATCGCCGAACATCTGACCGGTCTTCCCGAGGTGCAGGCCCGCTCCTGGCGTCAGTTGGAGCTTCACAGACAGCTATGGCTTGCGATGACGGATATTTTCCATCGCTATGATGCCGGAGAGACAGAGCAAGGTCATGCCGATTGGCAGCGGCTGCAGCACTGGCTATGGGAGATCGAGTCGGAAGTGGCGGACGTGTTCGACGTATACAATTTTATTTTGGTCATCGGCTGGATACTGGATCGACCAGGCCAGCCAATAACGAATGATGGGGAGGCCATTTCATGCGAAGACTGAAGCAGCACAAGACACGATGGGTGCGGATGACGGCCATTCTGGCGCTTATGATTAGCTTGTTGGCATCGTCTGTATCTGCCTCGTTCGGGGCAACTGATCGGAGCGACGGGGCAGGCATTGACGGGGCTTCCAACCCTGCCCGGCAAGAGGAAGCGGCACATAGCGAAAGCGGTCACTGGGCGGAGGAGACGATGCGCAGTTGGATGGAACGCGGCTTGCTGCAAGGCTACCCGGATGGCTCGCTGCGGCCCGATGCATCGCTCACGCGGGGGGAGCTGGCGACGCTGATCAACCGCGCCTTCGGTCTGACGGTTCCGCCTGCTGAAGGGCTTGCGGCGCCATTCGCCGATGTTGGTCCCGAACACTGGGCGTACGGCGATATTGCGACGGCTGTCGTAGCCGGTTATCTACGCGGTTATGGCGACGGGACGATGCGACCGCAGCGTGTCCTGACGCGTCAGGAGGCGGTGGTCATTATCGCCCGGCTCTGGCAGGAGCGGATCGTCGAGGAGGCTGAAGGCGACGTGACGGCTCCGGCCGGCTCTGCGGGCAACAGCGCCGGGAGCGCGGCTGACTGGGAGGCCTTTACGGATTATGAGGGGATACCGAGCTGGGTCACCGAAGAGGCGGGAGCCGTCGTCAGCCATCAGCTAATCCAGGGTTATCCGGACGGGAGCTTCCGACCCGCGCAAGAGATGAAGCGGGCAGAGGTCGTCGTGCTGATGGATCGCGTGCTGGTGGCGATCGAGGCTGCGTCGGCGGAAGCGGGCGCAGAGGAGCAACCGGGCACGGAGGAGGAGCAAGCGCCGGAGGAGGAAGGCAGCGAGCAAGGGACAGGCGTGCCGGGAGGACCGCCGTATTATGTGCCGCCTGTGACGCCGGGCAATCCGAATCCGCCGGCAGAGGCGCCCAAACAAATCACCGCAAACGGCCTGCCGCAAGCGGAGATCGTGATCCGTCCGAATGCGAGCGGCTTGGAGCGGCTGGCGGCCGAGGAGCTGCAGCAGACCGTGGAGTCGATTAGCGGAGCGCGCTTGCCGAAGCTGCGCGGCGCGATCGAGGATACGCCGGTGAGCGCGTATCTGTGGCAGGAGGAACTGCAGATGCAGCAGAGCGGTAGCGCCCCGCTCGAAGCTTCTGTGATGAACACCAGTGCGGCAACCGTCGTCGTTCGTCTGGAATCGCCTGCTACGGGCGAGGTGACTGCTTCGTTCGGAGGCGACGTCACGCTTGCTCCGTACGAAAGCCTGTCTGTACCCGGCCAGGTGGTGGTTGATGCGCAAGCGGCCGACGGGGTACATACCGTCCCGATTGATATCATCGTCGACGGGCAAGCCGTCAAGACGTTGTCGGCCACGGTTCGCCTCGATCGCAATCTGCTGCAGAACAGCTCCTTCGAGCTGGGGTCGGGCACAGGGTGGAATATCTCGGCCGGCGGCATCGACAGCCAGGAGGCGCGGACAGGGCAGCAGTCGATGCGGATGAACTTCAGCACGCCGTACACGATTCTGCGCACCGAGCAGCAGTTGAAGCTGCAGGCGGGTCAGCGCTATGTGCTGGAAGCCTGGGTGAAGGCGAGCGTGCCGACTGGTCAGCGTGTCGTCGCGCAGTTTACGGAGATATCCTCGGACTGGCAATCTACCATTCCGCTGCCTCAGTATATCTTCGACCTGACGGACGAATGGTCTCGCATCGAGATCGACTACACTCCTCAGGCTGGCAACCAGTTGGACTTCGTGTGGGCATATCTGTTTGTTGTGGATGACAAAGGTCCCGTATGGGTGGATGATATATCGCTGAAGGCGAAGGCCGCATCAACGCAGCCTGAGCCAGAACCGGAGCCAGAGCCGGAGCCAGTACCGAATGTAATCGCTAATGGCGGCTTCGAGAGCGCCGGGTCAGGCGGCGTGCTGCTTGAGCAGTGGAATGTCCCGTCCGGCGCGCGGGATACCGAGGTCAAGTATGAGGGCAATGCCTCGCTGCGCATCGATATTCCGGCGGCTGGCTGGACTTACGCGAGGACGGAGCCGATCTACGACCTGAAGCTTGGCGAATCCTACACCTTGCGTGCGCAGGTAAAGGGCAGTCAGGCGGCGGGACAGCAGGTGTTGGTCAGCTTTATGGAGAAGGATGGCGTCGACTGGTCGGATCTTGTGCCCCCCACGCCTATGGAGGGGAGGCCGATCACAGAGGATTGGACCTTGTTGGAATGGACCTTTACGCCGCAGGTGGCGGAGGGCTCGGACTTCTACCTCGTCTATTTCTATGCGGTTACCGATCCGCTCTGGGTCGATAACGTGAGCATGTCGTTAACCTCTGATCTGGCAGACTCATCGCCAGCATCGCCTGCAGGGCGGTCTGCCGCAGAGCCCGTTGCCGGAGAAGGCGAGCATGAGGGGCAAGCGTTGCAGCCATCGCCAGATTTGCAAGGGAAGCAAGATGCGCTTCCAGCAGCGCCGGTCATAGCCGCGCTTGACCCGGCCAGCCGAGTGCGCATCCATTTGGGAACGCCGGATTCCGATCCCGAGCTGGCGAAGCTTTTTGCGACCGATCTCGCCGCCTTGCAGGGCAGCGACGGCTTCGCGGTGCGGCAGCGGGGCAACGATCTCTATATCTTGGGAACGGAGCCAGGCGGCGTGCTCAACGGCGTATACGATGTACTGGAGAAGAATACCGGCATATTGTGGACTCGCTCCACCTCCATCGGCACGGTCTACGAGGAGCAACCGACGATCGCCCTCCGAACCGTTAATTATTCCGAGCGCTCGCCATTCGAGCTGCGGGGGTGGCATCTCACCGGGCAAGGAGCGGCTGGCGAATATCATTCCGATCCGGGCACCGAGCAGATGATGGCGCGCAACAAGCTGAATAGCAAGCTGGCCGAATTCGAGAATATGCCGCTCTGGAAGGGGCAAAGCGAGAGAGGCATCGAGCCTTTTAATATCGGGCATAACCTGCCCTTCTGGCTGCCCAATGAAGTTTACTTTGCCAATCATCCGGAGTATTACAACACCGACGCGAACGGCGACCCGCTGCCGGTCGGGTTGGAGACGCAGATCAATTTCTACCATCCCGATGTCCCCGGCGTCATAGCCGGTCGGGTAGCCGATTTCCTGGAGGAGAACCCGATCGAGGTGGTCGGCATCGGCATCAATGATACGCATTATTTCGAGCAGGCCGGCTACAGCGACCAGCCATTCGTGACCGAGGATGGCATCACCATTCAACCGAATGAAGCAGATTACAAATCGACGGTCTTTTATACCTTTTTGAACAAGATCGCCCGTCAAGTCAAGGTGACGAATCCAGGCGTGCAGATTGCCACCTATGCTTATTTCTTCACCGAGGTGCCGCCGCGCATCGCCTTGGAGGACAATATCGTCATCGTCCTCGCTCCGATCTCGGGCGATGATCGCAAGCCGATGAATACGCCGGAGCCGTCCAATCCGAACCGGGCCTATGTCTCCAAGCTCGATGGATGGCTGAAGAAGACGTCCAATATCGTCATGTACAACTACTACGGCGCCTTCTTGTCCGATAAGTACGAGCGCCCGATTGCCGCCAAAGTGCAAGCGGATATGCAGTATTACCGGCAGCTCGGCTTGACTGGCGTCATCCCGGAGGGCATCGCGGATGCCAACGGTCCGAACTGGGGCATCAATGCGTTGCAGTTCTGGCTGTTCCAGAAGCTCATGTGGAATCCGGACGCCAATATCGAGCAGTTGAAGACGGACTATATTACCAAAGTGTTCGGCCCGGCGGCCGGCCCGATGGCGACCTATTATTCGCTCATCGAGCAAGGCTGGAACAAGTATGAAGATGTGATCGCCTACAACACGAGCACGAATACGTATATTGGCAAATATATCGTCCAGGCCGGTATTGCCGAAGCGGCCCAGGCGGCGCTCGATGAAGCCTGGAGCCTGGCGGATGCCGCGATCCGGGCGCGTATCCAGCCGATCAAAACGACCTTCGAAGCGATGGTCACGCAGTTTAACGAGATCCCGTCCTTGCAGGGGGAGGCGGTCTATACGACAGCGGATAAGGAGGCGATTGTCGGCACAACAGACTTTACGCAAGGACCATGGGCAGATGCGCCTGTCATCAGCGATTTCTATAAGATGAATTCGACCACCAAGGCTCCTGTTCAGACCAAGGTCCGCCTGCTGTGGGATGATGACAATTTGTACGTCGCCTATGAAAATATGGACCCCGACATCGATGGACTGATCGTCAGCGACAGCGCCCCGAACGAATGGTGGGCGAGCGGCGCGGACGATGAGAATGAAACTTTCATTACCGGGGAACCGAACGCTTCGAGCTATTATGTCTTCTTCAACAATCCCGGCGGACTCAAGCTGGAGTACAGCGGACCTGCGCAGAACAGCGCCTATAACGGCGCATGGGAGGCCTATACCTCCGTCCAAGCGGATCGCTGGACATCGATTCAGGTCATTCCATTTGCCAGCATCCAGGTGAATCCCGAACAGACGCAAGCGCTGCAAGGTTATTTCTTCCGCAGCTATCACGGCATGGCCGGCCACTATGGCTGGGGAACCGGTACCGTATGGGATTCCGGCAGCTTTCTCCCGATTGCGTTGACCAAATAACGATAGGCTTGTGATGAAGACCATTCCTGACGAGGAGGCCTGAAGCAATGCAAAAACAGAAGCGATGGTATCGACAATTGGTGGCAGCGGTCCTTGTATTAAGCCTGGGCGTGTCGATGACGGCAGGGAGCAGCGAAGCCGAGGAGACGACCTACCATTTGACGACCAACGGCGCGCCGCAAGCGGACATTATGATTCGGCCCGGGGCCGGAAGCACCGAACGTCTGGCCGCCGAGGAGCTGCAGCAGACCGTAGCGATGATCAGCGGAGCGCGCTTGCCTGCGCTGCGCGGAGCGATCGAGGATACGCCGGTCAGCGCGTATCTGTGGACAGATACGATTGCGCTTGCGGAGAGCGGCAGCGCAGCCATCGATGTATCGCTGATGAATAATAGCGCCAATCCCGTCACGGTGCGGCTCGAGACCGCGATGTCGGGTCTGGCCATCGCCTCCTTTGAAAAGGAGGTGGTATTGGCCCCGTATACCGGGGCCAACGCCACCGGCATCATCGAGGTGGCGCCCGAGGCTGCCGACGGAACGTATTCGATCCCGATAACCTTGTCCGTCGACGCGGTTCCTTACAAAGTGCTGCAGGCCACCGTCGAGCTGAACCGTAATGTGTTGTACAATCCTTCGTTTGAAGCGGGCTCGGGCTCGCTCCCGGGAACGGGGTGGGTCGTTTCTTCCGGCGCCCTGGACGATCAGGTCGCGCGCACAGGCCAGCAGTCGATGCGGATGGACTTCAGCGCGCCATACACCGTCTTGCGGACCGATCAGCAGCTCAAGCTGGAGGCGGGCAAGCCCTATAAGCTGGAAGCGTGGGTGAAGGGGTCGTTGCCCGCCGGGCAGCAGGTGGTAGCCCAATTCATCGAGATGTCTTCCGATTGGCAGAGCTCCGCCCCGATGCCCCAGACGACCTATGCGATCCATGACGGCTGGACCCGCATCGAGCTGGATTATACGCCATCGTCGGCAACCCAGTTGGATTTTGTCTCATGCACCTTCTACCTCGCGAGCGGCAGCGACCCGATCTGGATCGACGATGTCGCCTTGCGGGCCGTCGATACCGAGGTCGACGCGCCTCCGCTGATCGCCAGCGCTGTCGACAATGGCGGATTCGAGCAGACGCTGTCCGGCGGCGTCTTGCCTGTCGGCTGGAATGTCCCCTCCGGGGCCGTCGATACCGGGGTGAAGCATAGCGGCGCAGCCTCGCTGCGAGTCGATATTCCCGCCGCAGGCTGGACCTATGCGCGGACGGAGCCGCTGCATGGGCTGGAGCTGGGCGAGACCTATGTGCTCAAGGCCTGGGTGAAGGGCAGCCAGCCGTCCGGACAGCAGGTACTCGTCAGCTTTATGGAGAAGGACGGCGTCGACTGGTCGGATCTGGTTCCGCCTACGCCTATGGAAGCAAGGAGTCTGGATACGGGCTGGACGCTGATGCAGTGGCAGTTTACGCCGCAGACCGCGGCAGGGACGGATTTTCATCTGGCTTACTTCTATGCGGTGAACGATCAACTCTGGATCGACGATGTCAGCTTGAGCAAGATTAGCGATGCCAATCAGGACGGGCAGCCTGGCCCGGGCGAGCATACCCGGATTCATCTGGGGACGCCATCCTCGAACGCGGCGCTTGCGACGCTGTTCCCCGCCGACCTTGCCCAGCTTGCGGACAGCGACGGATTTGCGGTGCGCCAGCATAGCGGGGAGACGTACATTTTGGGGACGGAGCCCGGCGGCGTACTGAACGGGGTATACGATTTTCTGGAGCGCAATACAGGCATTCTGTGGACCCGTTCGACCGAGGTCGGCACGGTCTACGAGGAGCAAGCGACGCTTGCCATCGACGAGACGGACTATACGGAGCAATCGCCGTTCCGGCTGCGAGGCTGGCATCTCACCGGACTCGGAGCAAGCGGCGAATATCACTCGGACCCGGGGACCGAGCAGATGATGGCCCGCAACAAGCTGAATAGCAAGCTGGCCGAGTTCGAGAACATGCCGCTCTGGGAGCAGCAGGGCGAGGGGGGCGTCAAGCCGTTTAATCTCGGCCATAACCTGACGTTCTGGCTGCCCAACGACATTTATTTTGCCGCTCATCCCGACTACTACAACACTGACGCCAACGGCGATCCGTTGCCGGTCGGCCATGATACGCAGATCAATTTCTACCATCCTGACGTGCCGGGCGTCATCGCCGGACGGGTGGCGGACTTCCTCGCGGAGCATCCGATCGATACCGTCGGGATCGCCATCAACGACACGCATTATTTCGAGCAGGCCGGCTACAGCGATCAGCCGTTCGTCACAGAAGACATGGTGACGATCTACCCGAATGAGGCAGATTACAAATCGACCGTCTACTTCACGTTCCTGAACAAGATTGCCCGGCAGGTGAAGCTGACCAATCCAGGCGTACAGATTGCTACGTATGCTTACTTCTTCACCGAGGTGCCGCCGCGCGTGGCGGTGGAGGACAACATCGTCATCGTACTCGCCCCGATCTCGGGCGATGATCGCGAGCCGATCGATACGCCCGACCCGACCAATCCGAATCAGGCGTACGTGGCCAAGCTGACCGGTTGGCTCGCCAAGACCGACAATATCGTCATGTACAATTATTACGGCGCTTTCCCGGCTCATCAGTACGAGCGGCCGATCGCAGCCAAGGTGCAGGGCGATCTGCAATACTACGCCTCCCTTGGACTGACGGGCGTTATCCCTGAAGGCGTGGTGGATGCCAATGGGCCGCAATGGGGCGTCAATGCGATGCAGTTCTGGCTGTTCCAGAAGCTGATGTGGAACCCCGATGCCAATCTGGCGCAACTGAAGTCCGACTACCTCGCCAAGGTGTACGGACCGGCGGCAAGCGCGATGGCAACCTATTACAGCCTGATCGAGTCGGGCTGGAACATGTACGACGATGTCATCGCCTACTACACGGATGGATCGACTTACATCGGCAAGTATATCATCGACGCCGGGATTGCGGGCGACGCCCAGCTTGCGCTCGACAATGCCTGGGCGCTCGCGGACCAGAAGATCAAGGCAAGGATCGCCCCGATCAAGGAGACATTCGAAGCGATGGTGGCAGCGTACAGCGCGCCGTAGCTGGCATTGTGCCCGGAAACAGCGGGCTGTTGCGTAGCTGAGAGATCAGAAAATAGCCAGCGTCAGTCGCTCACGGAGCGAATGACGCTGGCTTTTACGTTAGTCCCATACCTGCGGCAGCTAGTCGCTGGTCGTCAGCACCATGTACTTCACCGTATCGCCCTCGAAGTACAGATCGAGGTCGTCCCACAGATCGAGATCGTATTTCCAGCGAAGTGCGGTCTGGGCATGCGGCTGTCCCAATGCCTCCAGCACCTCGTCCTTCGTCATGCCGACGCGTACGCCGTCTGCTGTCTGGTAGGCATCCGTGGTGAAGGCGACGAGCAGGTCCCAGCTGATGATCGCGCCCTGCTCGTACGAACGGACGCTGCTCGCTCGCTGAGTCTGGGTAAAGTAGGGGAGATCGACATCGGGAGATTTCTCCGCGAGCGCTTCGAACCAGCCATTGTAGCTCTTGCCGTCGATATGCAGTCGTTCCGGCTCGTAGCTGAGCGAGCGGTCCTCGACCTCCGCTTCCTCATCGCGGAGCACGGCGTTGTATGCCTGCACGAATCGACCGATGGCCGAGTCGGGCTCAAGCAGCGTATAGAGCGTCCTGGCGGTATGCCCGTCGGCATAGACGAGAGCGGCCCCGAGGTCCATGACGTTCGCGTGCGAAGCATAAGGAATCGCATAGAGCGTATCCCCGACACGCAGGCGCAGCATCGTATCCCGCGCAGGCGCGCTGCCCGCTTGCTCTTCGCTGAGGCGGCTCTCCGTCAGGAACACCTGACCGAGGAACTCCAGTAGGTTGCCGAGCGTATCCTCCGGTACGTCCATGACTTGGCCATCCGCTAACCGGATCGAGGCTTGCTCGACAGCATCGAGCGAGAAGGGCAACGCTTCGCCAAGCATCTCTTGCTCGATTGAGTCCAATACGACGACCGTCTCCTCGTCCAGCGGCTCGATCGGCGTCTCTGGGTCGTCGACTGGCGGGTCCTCGGGGGCAGGCGGATCTTCGGTGCCTGGCGGCGACACGGACGGGTCGCTAATGTTCGGGCCGCCGATCTCTTCGCCGGGCGTTGGTCCGTTTACGCCGGTGAGGCGGTCCAGATTCAGCGTGACGCCGATCAGCAACACGATGGCCGTTGCGCTGATCGCAGCGATGGATAGCCAACTGCGGCGCTTTTCTTTTTGCTGCCGGCCGTTCAGCTTGCGCTCGATCCGGGTCATCTTGTCGGCGGTGAACGTCTTGTCGCGATGCGGTCCGTCGGCTAGATGTTTGTACCAATCTGGCTTGACGTCTTTATTCATACTGCGCACTCCCTTCCCAGTAACGGTTCATTTTTTGTCTGGCCCGCGACAGTCTCGACTTGACCGTGCCCTCCGGCAGCTGCAGCACCTCGGAGATTTCCTTCGTGTTGAGCTCGAAGCGGGCGTGCAGGATGAGCACCTCGCGCAGCTTCAGCGGCAGCTTGAGCACGGCGCCCCATATCTCATGGGTGAACTGGCTGGCCATCGCTTCTTTCTCTGCCGAGTCGCTGTTCCCTTCGACGCTGACTCTATCCATCAGGGTCACGCGGCGGATAAAAGCCGACCGCAGATGGTTGACCGCCATGTTGCGCGTGATCGAGAGCAGCCATGTCTTGATCGAGGATTGTCCCCGGAAGGTATGGATCGCATGATACACCTTCAGGAATACATCCTGCGACACATCGTCGGCCATGTCGCGTTTTTTGGTTATCGTAAAAGCCAGGTTCCACACATCCTGACCGTAGAGTTCCATCAGATGCCGCAAGCTCTCTGCATCGAGTCGCTCCATGTAATTCCAGTTAATCTCCCCCACATGATTCACCTCCATAGATTAGACATCTGAAGTTGCATATTCGTTCCACTACTATTCGTTTCATTACTATTGACCGTTCATTGCTATTTAACCGTAGCAGGGCGAACAAAAGCAAAGCGACTGGAACGGAGACGAATCAGGTTCTGTTTTGATTTACAAACTAATCTAATTAGTTTATAATTTCATTAGATTAGTCTGCTGTTGGAGGAACATTATCTCCCGGTGCGAGGATGTTTTTTGAAGATCTATGGAGGTGGCGAGCATGAAAGTAACGAAGCGCCAGCACGTGTACCAGCTATCCTTTCTGCCGAGGATTTTTCCTGTGAACTGCTATCTTGTTGAAGAAGTCGACGGCCTGACACTGATCGATACCGGCATGCCCTTCAGCTTGAGAGGCATTATGCGCGCGGCCGCCCGCATCGGCAAGCCGATCCGTCGCATCGTACTGACTCATGCGCATGCGGACCATGTAGGGGCGCTGGATGCGCTTAAGCGAGAGCTGCCCGACGTCATCGTCTATATCTCTAGCAGGGATGCGGCTTTATTAGGCGGGGATGCATCTGTATTGCCCACAGAGCCAAACGTTCCGATCCGCGGCAGTATCCCCAGAGATGTGACCACCCGAGCCGATGTATTGCTGCGCGATGGGGATGCGGTCGAATCGCTGCTCGCCGTAGAGGCGCCGGGGCATACCCCGGGCTCGATGGCTTTTCTGGACACCCGCAGCCGTATCCTTATCGCGGGCGATGCATGGCAGACGCGCGGCGGGATCGCCGTGTCCGGCAAGCTCAAGACCTGGTTCCCGTTTCCTGCGCTGGCCACCTGGCACAAGCCGACGGCATGGGAGAGCGCCAGGAAGCTGAGAGACTTGCAGCCGTCCGTGCTCGCTGTTGGCCATGGCAGGATGATCGATCATCCGGTCGCCGCCATGACGGCTGCTATCGATGCGTACTAGGCCGTCCAGGGACTGGACTATTATACCAGTGAAGGAGCGAAGATGATGGCGCCAAGGAATGGAATTAATCTGGACAAAATTGTGCGGGCAGCGACAGAAATTATCGATTCCAACGGGCTGGAGGAGTTAACGTTGACTTCGCTTGCCCAGAAGCTGGAGATTCGCCCCCCGTCATTGTACAATCATGTGAATGGCGTGCAGGATGTTCGCAGGCTGCTCTCGATCTATGGCCTGGAGCAGCTGCTGTCTGTGATCCTGCGTGCGGTGAGTGGCCGCTCTGGCGATGAGGCGATCCGGGAGATGGCCAAGGCGTATTTTCGATTTGCGCGCACCCATCCCGGCTTGTATGAGATAACGCTGATGGCTCCGGCTCCTGAGGACGAGGAGATGCAGCGGGTAAGTAAGGAGATCGTCGAGCTGGTCGTCCGAGTGCTCGCTGCATATCGTATGGACCCAACTGACGCCATCCATGCGGCCCGGTCGCTGCGCAGCTTATTGCACGGGTTCGCTGCGCTCGAGCAGAGGGGAGGCTTCGGCCTGCCGGTTGCGCTGGATGACAGCTATACGCATATGATCGATACGTATCTCGCCGGTCTCCATGCCCGCTACCCTCACAAAAGCGATTAGATCATGGATAGATGATAGGGGGGCGTAATCACATGATGTACACGGTTTCCCGGTTGCTGCTCGTCGCCTATACGCTGCTGCTGGCTTACTGGATGCTGCTCGGGTTCGGCCGCACGGCAGGAACGGAGTACATGTATAACCTGCGGCCATTTGCGACGATTGTGCACTTCCTGGACGTCGACCGCTTCAATACGCGCACATGGGCAATCAATCTGATCGGCAATATCGGCGTCTTCGTGCCCTTCGGTCTGCTCATCCCGACGGCGCTGCGGACCGGCTGGGGCAGATCGCTGGTCATCTTCCTGACAGGGGTGGCGGTGCTGGAGGTCGCCCAGCTGCTCACTCGGCGAGGCAGTCTCGACATTGACGACTTCATCCTGAACACGGTGGGCTACTTGCTGGGATACGGGGTGTGGCTGGGAGGGAGGCGCCTGTTGCGGGCCTACGAACAACGAAAATAGTCTGCGACCGCCGACCGCCTAGGTGAGGGCCGCCGGGTTAGGCGGAATCTTTGCAGCCGCTCCTTGTCCGGGGGCGAGCATTAGAATTGTGGAGCGCTGTTTCAAAAGAGACGGCTGATCGTTTGTGATCAGCCGTCTCTTTTTATCAAAGGTACAATTTACGGAGACATTGCGACGTGCGTTTACTTCGGCTCGTAGATACGGTAGCGACCGCTCAACCCTAGCAAGCTGAAGAAGTAGAGACAGTTGTCATAATAGCGGCGCTCGCCGCGGCGCAGTGGCGTCTCCCAGAACAGCCGCACGAAGTGCTCGGCGTCGGGACCGTCGGCAGCCATC
>NZ_BFBX01000133.1:98811-103666 GCF_003851045.1 Paenibacillus sp. 598K
CCGTCGGCAGCCATCGAGGCCATCGCGTTGGTCGCGAGCAGGCCGATCGGGTGGAGCGACGGCTCGTCGAACGGCTGCCCGTCGATCGTGTAACGGCGGTAGTCGGCGACATCGATCGGTTGGAAGAAGCGCTGCAGCCGGTTGGATTGCTCGACCTGCCACGGATCGGCGCGGAACCACTCCCAGTCGAGGCCGATGTTGGCGGCCACGCGATAGGCATCGCTGAAAAAGTGTCGGAAGTCGCCATGCCGCTGCGGCTCGGTCGGGGTGCCGTCGAAGTTGGCATACTCCGGCATCAGTCCCGTCTCCGGATGGCAGGCTGTCGGCAGATACGCGCGGCTAGCAGCAGCGGCCTTGCGCCAGAAGGCGCGGTCCCTCTCGTCGGCTTGCAGCGCGAACAGCTCGTAGAAGTGCGGCAGGTGGTAGGACGGATCGCTGAACGGCGTCTCCGGTATGAACTTGATCAGACGGGTCGCCGGGTCCCACATCGGGTGGCCCTCGCCGTCCTCGCCCTGATGCACGCAGGCGCGCAGGATGATGCGGGCTTGCTCGGCATAGTCGTAGGGGGCAGGGCCGTCGCCCCACCGATTGCTGGCGAATAGCAGCGCCATCGCGAAGAACTCCTCGCCGTCCGGCGCAGGTCCCTGCGAGATACGGGTGCCGTCAGGCTTGCAATGCCACGCGAAGTAATGCTTGTAGCGTCCCGAGGTATGCTGCATATACGTCTTGGCATAGTTCCACAGCCGGTCGAAGACCTCCTTGCGATCCATCTGCACCGCCATCATCATGCCGTAGGACATCCCCTCCGTGCGAACGTCGGAGTTGCCGGTGTCCAGTACATAACCCATATCATCGCCGACCGGATAGTAGATCCGCACATCCTCATCCCCGTCGAACAGATCGCTCCACGCCTGCTCCAGCCGAGCCGCGATCTCCTCCTCGCTGTATCCCGCCTCCAGAAAGCAATTGCGGTATTGTCCCGTATAAAAGGCGCCTTGGTTTGACACGCTCATTCTCGTTCCCCTTTCGTCGATATGGTATAGGCTTATCTTATCATTGACCCATCGCCGAAGGGGACGCAAGAAATATAGATCATGCTTTGAAAACTAAAGGCATTTGCGAAGTAGGCAGACACGCCCTAGTCCTGCGACAGGCGAATCGCTTCGGCTGGAGAGGCGGCGGCAATCTTGCGGGAGGGCGCCAGATTGAGCAGCATCGTCAGCAGCAGCAGTCCCGCGAGTACCGGGACGATCCACTCCCAGGGATAGCTCCACGATAGAGGCTGCCTGGTCGGAGACTTGCTCGATTCAGCAAAACGATATACCATATAGCCGCCGACCGAGCCGAACAGCCAGCCGTTGAGCAGTCCGAGCCAGCCGATCAAGGTCCCCTCGATCAGCAGCAGCTGGCGGATGACGCTGGCGCGGAAGCCAATGCAGCGCAGCATCGCCAGCACGTCGGCACGCTCCTGCGCAGCCCGGAACTGGACGATCGCCAGCCCGGCTAGACCGATTCCCATCGTCAGGATCATAAAGCTGTTGAACATCCACAGCGTCTGCACCAGGGCGATATCTGCACCTGCCTCCGTCAGTCTCGGAGCATAGAAGCCATCCACGCCCATCCGCGTCAGCTGCTGCTGCGCCTCCTGCAGCGCGGCGCGATCGGCAGACGGTAGCGGCAGCAGCAGATAACCCATCTCCGGCGTCGATTCCCAGCGGTAGCCCTGGGCGACGAACGCCTCATACAGCTGCGGATGGACGAACAGCGCATTGTAGACCTCCAGCCGATGCCCCGTCTCGGCGAAGCCGATCACCCGCACCTCAGCCGAGCCGACGGTCGCGGTCGGATCCCCGAATCCGGGCTCGCCAGGAGCAGGAGGCTTGGCGTAGACGTCGAGCCGGAGCACATCATCGAGCTGCGCGCCGCGCAGCAGTGTCCGCTGCTTGTAGCCGGTGCCCCATGCTTCGGGACCATAGCTGTAGCTGCTGTCGAGGATGACTAGCGACGGGTCGGACGACACGGCTCGCCAAGCCTCCTCATCGGAGGCGTATTCCGGCGAGCGCTGCGTCAGGCGGAGCCGGCCCGACGAGGCGAGCGTGTCGCTCACCTCCACCCAGTTGATCTGCTCGGTCTCGGCGAACAATTCCTCTACGTCCAGCTGCGTCATATAAGGCTGCAGGACGGCGGCCTCCGCCGCCAGCGCTTGCCACTCCGGCTTGCTCTGCAGCAGCTGCTGCATCTCCGTCAGCTCCGAGGTGCTATGATAACCGATATATGCCGGGTATCCCAGCAGCGTATAGGAGTTCGTCTCCATATCGCGTCCGTAATAATGCGAGACGTTGATAATGAGCGTGAGCAGCATAAAGCAGGCGCTGAACAGCAGCATCACTGCAAACGTTCGCCGCGACTGGCTGGCCGGGTAGCGGAACGCCAGCAGCTGAGCGACCTCGCCGACGCCGAGACGTCGCAGCAGAGGGCGGACGAGACGTTGCGCGAGCGGCAGCAGCTGCACCAGCAGGTAGAGTGAGGCGATCGAGGCGGCGAGCCAGCTGCCAAAGGCTGCGGGCGATCCAGGCCCTGCCGATCCGCTCTGTCCAGCGCTCGCCGCCGGGCCATGGCTCATCGCCAGCATCCCCAGATGGAGTAGCAGGATGGCCGCAGCGATCAGCGTCGCCAGCACTCGCAGGACGGCGCGGAGCCGCGAAGGTCGGCCCTCTGTGCGGGAGGAGTCGCCGCGCAGCGCCGGCACGATCTCCAGCTTGCCGAGCCGATAGGCGGCGATCATCGTCGTCGCTGCGTACAGGAGCAGCATGAACGCCAGCGCCAGCAGGATGCCGGAGAGCGTCACATGCGGCGCGATGGTCACGACCTGGCTGCCATAGTCCGACCAGAGGTCGCGATTGAGCCACTGGAACAGCAGGATGACGCCGTAGCCGAGCGGGAGGCCGACGAGCAGTCCGGTCAGCAGACTGCAGCCTTGCAGGATGACGGCCTCGATCGCGAATACCGCTTGCGTGCGGCGGCGGCGATAGCCGAGCGCCCGCAGCAGCGCGGTCGATTCCTTGCGAGAGTCGGCCAGCATGAGCAGCAGCTGCAGCATCAGCACCGAGCCGGCGACCACGGCTGTGACGCTGCATAGGACGAAGGTAGCGCCGTGCTGCAGCTTCATCGTATCGACCTTGCGCTGGTCCTGCAGCTTGTGCTCGGTCACGCTGAATAGCGGCGAGGGGATAGGGAAGTAGCTGATCTCTGCGTCCTCCCGACCGTCCTGCACGAGGATCGAGGTGAACTCCCCCTCGGCCAGACCGGCCAGCCGGCGTGCGGCCTCCATGGTCATGACAAGCGTGCCGTCATCGGCGGCGCCGATCCGATAGCCGGTAATCCCTGTCTCGCGGACAACCGCCCGCACCTCGAAGGGATGCGGCTTGCCCGCATCGTCGGTCAAGGCGACGATATCTCCGGCAGCGAGCCCTTGGGAACGGGCGGCGGCATCGGAGAGGAGGAGCTGATCCACGGCCAGCGGCTGCTGCCAGAGTGGATTGTCCGGATCGAGCGCGGCCGTATCAGCGAACGTCAGACCAATCACGGTATAGCGGTGACTGTCTGTGGCGGAGTTTTCGTCCATCGCGAGGGTCAGACCTCGATCGAGCACGATCGCAGCGGTATGCGGCAGCGGCGTCTTGGCCAGATGCTCCTGGAGCGCCGGCAGCTCGTCCGCCCGGAATCGATCGTTGCCCGCAGGAGGCCGCAGCTCCCAGTCGATCGGACCGTAATGCTGATCCAGATAACGGGCGCCGCTCTCGTCGAAGGACTGGAAAAACACGACCGAGGCCATAATGAGCGCGGCCCCGATCGCTGAGCCGACAATGGCCAACAGCGTCTGCCTGCCTTGTGAGATCAGATTGCGCCACGCCAGCTTGGCATACAAGCCGACGCCGTTCCAGCGCTTCATGGCGCCTCCTGGGCGGCCGCAGGCAGGATGCGTCCATTGGCCATCCGGATGATCCGATCCGTCTGCTGCGCGACGCCAGGGTCATGCGTCACCATGACGATCGTCGTACCCAAGGTCAGATTGATGTGCCGGAGCAAGCCGACAATCTGCTGGGAGGTGTCCGTGTCGAGCGCGCCGGTCGGCTCATCGGCCCATAGTACGGCCGGTCGGGAGGCGATAGCGCGGGCGATCGCGACCCGCTGATTTTGACCGCCGGAGAGCTGCGACGGCCTCGACTTCAGCTTGTCCGGAAGGCCGACCAGCCCGAGCGCATGCTGGGCTGCCGCAGCTGCTTCCTTGGCAGACATGCCAAGTCCGAGCAGGGGCAGCGTTACATTCTCGAGCGCGCTCAGGACAGGCAGCAGGTGAAACGACTGGAAGATAAATCCGGTATGACGCAGCCGGTAATCGGAGCGTGCCGTCTCTTTGAGACCATACAGATCCTTGTCCTGGATGAAGACCTTGCCTGCCGTCGGCTCCTCGATGCCCGAGAGTACATGCAGCAGTGTTGTTTTGCCGCAGCCGGAAGGGCCGGATATGCTGACGAAGGCTCCGGTCTCGATGGTAAGGTCGACTTCTTTGAGGGCATAGACGGCCGTCGGGCCGGTGCCGAATTGTTTGGTAATCGCTTGTGCTTGAATCATCGCGTCGGATTCCCTCCTGTGAGCGTTTGTCTCTAGTGTAGCGCTCGAATATCCAGACGTAATGGAGAAGTTGTGCAGAAGTTGTGCAGATGGACTAATCTGCTCTGATGATCGGCAGCTGCAGCCGGAAGGTCGTGCCTTCCTGCCACCGGGTATCAACCTCGAGCGTGCCGTGGTGCGTCTCCGTCAGCTGCTTGGCGATCGCCAGCCCGAGACCAAG
>NZ_BFBX01000134.1:0-12892 GCF_003851045.1 Paenibacillus sp. 598K
GCGTATTGCGCATTGACGGTGACCTTCAGAGCGTTCGAGCCGCCATCCGTCGCGTTAGCTTCAGTCGTATGGGCGACGGTTGCGGTGGTCACGTCACGCTCGCTCCATCCCTGCACCCCGTCTTCGAAGTCGTAGAACGCGATGGTCTCGCCCGATCCGCCTTCCCCGCCTCCATCAGCACGACCGGTGACCTTGACGTCGCCGATGTAGAATGGCACCGTTTGGCCAGCTTCATTGGATTGTACGCGGAATTTCGTATACGGTTCTTCATACGTGAACTTGCCGTTGAGCGTAAAAGCCTCGCCCGCAGCATAGCTCTGGTTCGCGATAAGCGGGTACGAATTGTCGCTAGGCGTTTGCAGATAGGCTTGCGCCCCTGACGGTACGGTTACCCCCTCATCCACGTAGCCCGTAATGGTTACGCTGTACTCTTGGCCCTTTTGCAGACCCATCTTCTCAAAATCGAAGTCGGCCGCATCCCACGTATTCTGGCGATTGCTGACATGCAGCGCAGCGCCATCGCTATTACCTTCGAAGCTCTTGCCCGTTACAGCTGTTAATGCAGCCCCTCCAGATTGCTGTACAAGATCGCCTTTACCATTCAGGAACGTTTCATGGTAGACGAGGACCTCATTTTCGCTTGCCGATGCGGCAGACGGTCCCAACTGCAACGGCAGCAGCGTCACCAGCATGGCAAAGATCAAAAAGCTAATGGCGATTTTTTTCATGTTTGACTCCTCTCGTATTCGGATCGTAATCGCTTTCATCTCTTAATTATAGGCACGTCCCGCATATTGCTGAACCCGTAAAAGTAAAGTTCCTACTGCAAAATCTATAGGATAGTGAAGCCCAGGCTTGCCTGAAAATGCAAAAAACTCCGACTCGCCGGGCAGCGTAGTCGAAGTTAGAGTTGTATCGGAAGGGTCAGGTCAGCCGCTCCACCAACAGGCGGCTCTCTTCGTTCAGTCCCGTCATGCGAACCCGGATCCCCGCCTGCTCGTACCGTCCGAGCACCTTGGTAATCGCGGTCACGGCCGAATGATCCCAAATATGCGAGGCGCCGAAGTCGATCACGATCTGCTCCGGATCGCCCGCCGGATCGAACAGCTCGCCAAAGTGGCTCATCGTCCCGAAGAACAGCTGGCCCCGAATCGCATAATGCTTGGTCCCGTCCGCCTCGATGCGGCTGACCGCCGAAATGCGGGCGATCCGCCAGCCGAAGATGACAGCGCTGAGCAGGATGCCGACGAGCACGCCAAGCGCCAGATTATGCGTGTAGAGGACGACCGCGACGGTCGAGAGCATGACGAAGGTGTCGGTCAGCGGCGCCTTGTGCAGCGTCTTCAGCGACTTCACATCGAAGGTGGCGATCGAGATCGTGATCATCACGCCGACCAACGCCCCCATCGGAATCTGCGCGACGATATCGCCCATGACGAGGATAAGGAACAGCAGGAATACGCCCGACACCAGCGTCGACAGCCGTCCGCGTCCGCCCGACTTCACATTGACGAGCGACTGGCCGATCATCGCGCAGCCCGCCATGCCGCCGAACAGACCGGTGACGGTATTGGCGATGCCTTGACCGCGCACCTCCTTGTTCTTGTCGCTCTTGGTATCGGTCATCTCGTCGAGGATCGTCGCTGTGAGCAGCGACTCCAGGATGCCGACGACAGCCAGACTGAGCGAATAGGGCAGGATGATCCAGAGCGTGTCGAGCGTCCACTCGATCATCGGCAGATGGAAAATCGGCAGCGTCGTCGCAATCGCGCCGACATCCTCGACCGTCCGCAGCTCCAGTCCGCCTGCGATAGCGATGACCGACATGACGACGATCGCCACGAGCGCAGACGGTACGGCCTTGGTATACCTTGGCAGCAGATAGATGATGGCGATGGTCGCCGCCACCATCGCATACATGATCCAGCTCGACCCCTGGAAGTGGGTGAGCTGGGTCGTGAAGATGAGGATGCCGAGCGCATTGAGGAAGCCGACGATGACCGGATGCGGGATAAAGCTCAGGAACCGCCCGAACCGCAGGGCGCCGAGGACGAACTGGATGATGCCGGTGAGGATCGTCGCGGCCAGAAGATACTCGAGGCCATGCTCGGCGACGAGCGACACCATGATGAGCGCCATCGCCCCGGTCGCCGCCGAGATCATACCGGGCCGTCCGCCGAAGATCGCGATGACGACCGCGATGCAGAACGACGCATGCAGTCCGACCGTCGGATCGACGCCCGCCATCAGCGAGAAGGCGATCGCCTCCGGGATAAGGGCGAGCGCGACGGTGATGCCCGCCAGCACGTCCATCCGCACATTGCCAAGCCATGAGGGATGATGAAGTTTTTGGAGCACGTAGATACCTTTCCTTTCCGGGTATATCCGGTCAAGCTTAAGAGGATGCCCCGCCGGCATCCGTCATGACTCGGTCGCCGCTTGCTTCGTAAGCTCCCGCGCGGCTGCGGGTCTGGATTGACCTTCCACTCTCAGGAAGGCCGGGGCCGATGTTCAACAGGGGATATTATACACGAGGGTGGAGGATTAGGCTACGTTGATTTTTCGAGTCAAAGGAACATAGGTAACGCTAATAGGTCAAAAATAGCAAATTTCTCGATGTTAGGAACATGGGTATCCTTATTCTCCTCCTCCACCCTCATTTCCCGCGTTTTTGTCACACATAAGGTTACTCATGTTCCTACGATAGCCGATATGCGCCGAAATCAGCGAAATAAGGATCTGTATGTTCGCTAATGAGCCAGTTGTTCGTGGCAGTGAGCGTACCCTCGGACGACAGACGACGAATGCCAAAAAACTCCCTGCGCCTAAGGGGTACAGGGAGCTTACAATGCATGGGCTAGCCAGCCCCACTTTAAGCACTAGCCATTCTCGCAGTTGCAAAAGTTCGCAAACGGGTTGCAGCATTGGAGCGATAATAGCTCGGCCAAACACGCGCAACCTTGAGCATCATTCGGGCGTCACTCCATCCCAGACAACTGTCGTCCGTCCGTTACTCCGACGCAGTCGGCTCTTGCTCGCGCGCCGCCAGACGCAGGCCGTGCCAGTGCAGCTCCTCCGCCATCTGGGCGGCCGAGGCGTCGAGACGCAGCAGCAGCTCAGGGGACAGACCATGCTCGCCGCCCTCCAGCCGCTCGACCCATTGGTCGATCGCGTAGACGCCGCCGAGAATGTTGCGGGCGCCGAGCGCGTTGAGCACCGGCTTAAGCGAATAGTCGATGGCCAGCAGATGCGCGATCGTCCCGCCGATGAAGAGCGGCAGCGCAATCTTGTCCCGCAGCCCGGTCTGCGGCAGCAGATCGAGGAAGGCTTTCAGGACGCCGGTATAGGAAGCTTTGTAGACCGGGCTTGCGATGACGACGCCGTCCGCTTCTGCGACCAGCCCGACCGCCTTGACGATTGCCTCGTCGTTGAACTTGGCATGCAGCAGCGCTTCGGCGGGCAGCTCCGCTACGCGGATATGGCTGATCTTGATGTCAGCTGCCGCCCACTTGCTCTCGACGTATTGGATCAACCCGTTCAAGCGCGAACCGGGTGTTGGACTCCCCGAGATGATTACTATATGACTCATCCTATCTCCTCCATTTCTGTACCCCAAGTATAGACGATTTCTACCGAGAAGTCAGCAACCTTATGTTATCTTATCGGGATAGTTGACATATCTCGTCATATCACCAGGATGCGCGCATCCATTTCTTTCCCGGCCTCTGTCGGCGCTAGCGCAATAAGAGGCAGGTAGCTATAATGGACAGACATAACGCAAAGGGGATGCTGCTGGTGCTTCAGATCCTGGTCGTCGACGATGAACTTCGTCAAAGAAGAATACTCTCCAATCTGATCCGCGATTATAATCATGACTATAATGTGCTCGAAGCCAGCAACGGCGAGGAGGCGCTAGCTCTGTGCGCGGAGCGTGCGCTCGATCTCGTCTTTAGCGACATCCGCATGCCCAAGCTCGACGGCCTGGGCATGATCGAAGCGATCTGCGAGCGCCACCCGGACGCGAAGATTGTCATCGTCAGCGGCTACAGCGACTTTGAATACGCGCGTCGAGCGCTGCATCTGCGCGTGCACAAATATATCCTCAAGCCGATCCAGCGCGAGGGTATCGAGGACACCCTCCGGGAGCTGGAGGCCGAAATCTCGCGGGAGCGCCAAGCTCGTCTGGAGACAGAATCGATGGCTGAGCAAGTGTCCAGGCTTCGCCCGCTATACTCCGACTATCTCGTCAACAAATGGCTGAGCGGGGAATGCACGTCTCCCGAACTAACTGAGGTCCGGGCATTGCTGCATGCCCCTGGGCAAGGCTGCGCGATCATCATCCGCCTCAGTCGTCCGGACGCTGCGTCCACAGAGACGAACGCCGAAGCCTGGAACGCCATCAAGTGGGAGGCGCGAACCGGCTTGACGGGGCTGCTGTCGTCCTTTGGCCACAACGTCGCTTATTTCTCGCACCAGGATACGAATGCGGTTGCAAGCCTGCTGCGATTCACGCCGGATGGAGAGAGAGACGAGGCGCGTCTGCCTCAGCAGCTCGATCGACTGGCGACCGAGCTGGCCCGTACATGCGGGATCATGGTCACGGTGGGCATCGGCCGGCTGCATCCGGACCTCTACCGCGATGTCCAGGACGCCATCCTGTCTGCGGAAGCCGCCTTGCGCAGCCGATTTTTTGACGAGGCCCCTAACGTCTTTAGCTATGACGAGGCGATGCCGCTCCATGCCGAGGAGCTCCAAGGCCCGCTTCCTATGCACGAGGCATGGATGCCGCTCGTATACGGTCAGCAGCCGCTGAGCCCGGCTGCGGTGAGCCAAGCCCTGGAGCGCTTGCTCGGCGAGCATCGGCCCGACCCCCGAGCGCTGCTGGATTACGTACGTTCGCAGCTGCTCCAGCTGATACAGGGGGCGAGGAACATCATTCCCGGCGACGCGGCCGACCAGCTGGCGCGATCGGTCGAGCTGCAGCTCGATCCGTCCCGCATCCAGGTCTTGTCCGAACTCCGTAATCACTTGCTGGCGACACTCGAGGCGCTCGCCGCTCTCATCCAGTCGCAGCGGGACAATAAAAATCATATCGTCATGGAACGATGCCTCCAGTATATCCACGGTCACCTCGGAGAGGAAATATCGTTTGAGGAGCTGTCCAAACGGTTTTATTTCCATCCTTCGTACTTTAGTACGCTGTTCAAAAAACATACCGGAACGCCTTTTACCGAATACCTGACCCGACTTCGCATCGAGACCGCCTACTCGATCCTGCGAAATACGGACAAAAAGGTGTACGAGGTCGCTCATGAGGTCGGGTATCGGGATGTCAAATATTTCACGAAGGTATTCAAGAAGCATTACGGCTTGACGCCGGAGGAAGGAAGAAAATTCAAAGATCGGGGAGAGCCGACTCATGGCCACTAAACTGTCGGAGGTAAGGGACCGGTTGCTCAAGATGAATGCAGGGATCAAGCTGCGGACGAAGCTGTTTCTGCTGTTTTTTGTGCTGCTGATGGTGACATTGCTCCTGTCCAGCTACGGCTATTATACGTCCAGTCTGGACAGTGCGGTCGAGCAGCATAGCAAAGAGGCCTATCAAAATATACGCCAGAGCAGCATCATCCTCGATCAGAAGCTATCCAGCATCGTCGAGAACAGCGAACTCATGATGAAGGACAAGGAAATCTACCGTATCTTTGCTGCGATTGACCCCAACGATCCCAACGATCTGCTGAAGTATGACCGGGAATTAAAACGGATTATTGCCAAATACTACACGTACGACGAGCAAATCTATTCCTCGACGATTATGACCAGTTATTATAGCTTCGGCAACGGGTATGTGCCCTATGACGGGTTTAAGGATTCGACGCTTGACCGGCATATTCGACAAGGCGGCGGCGAGCTGGTCTGGGAGCCGACCTTTGACTTCCTGGAGATGTTCCGACAGGAGTCGCTGGCCGGGGCCGACATTTCCGAGTTCCAGTTCCTATTCTCCAGCGGCCGTCTGCTGAATCTCTTCGACAATTCGACCGGCGATATCGTCAGCCTCCCGGGCGAGAAGGAAGCGCCTGTGCTGTTGCTTAATTTCAAGCTGGACTTTATGCGCGATTACTACAAAGATCTTGGCTTCGATGAGAAGCGGATGTTCCTGGTGGTCGCGCCGAGCGGACAAGTCGTGTTCGACAATACGGCCTCGCCGCTGGTTGGCGATGCGGCCGCTGCCTGGATCGCCGACCTGCCGCTCGGACAATCGGGCACCATGCATGCGAAGGACGGCGCAGACGACCTCATCGTCAGCTATGACACCTCGGAGGTGACAGGCTGGACGCTCGTGTCCGCCATTCGCGATCGCGACCTGATCCCCGAGGCGTCCCGCAATATCATCAACACCGTGGCCAGACTCGGAAGCGTCGTCCTGATGATCTCGCTCGTCATCGCTTACGTAATGTCGATGCTGATCACCAAGCCGCTCAGCCAGTTGATTACGGCTATCCGCAAGACTGGTCGCGGCGACTTTACGAGCAAGCTCCCGGTGCGCGGCCAAGGCGAGCTCGACAATGTGATCCGGCACTTCAACGATATGAATGACAAGATTCAACTGTTGATTCACGAAAATTACGAGGCCCACCTGCTGGAGAAGCAAGCGCAGATTAATCGGTTGAATACGCAGGTCAACCCGCATTTCCTGTACAATACGCTCAACCTCGTCAGCTGCATCGCCATCGAGCAGCGCTCCGACGAGATCAGCCGGATCGTCGCCTCCCTGTCGCGGATGCTCCAATACACCGTTCAGAACGACAAGACGACAGGAACCCTACAAGAAGAGCTGACATGGCTGGAGGACTATATGTTTATTATGCGCTGCCGATTCGAGGAACGTCTCGATTATGCCTGCTATGTGGATGGCGAATTGGTCGACCGCGAGGTGCCGCGCCTGTTTTTGCAGCCGTTCATCGAGAACGCCTTTGTGCACGCCTTTGAGGAGATGGATAAAGGGTGCGTGCTGCGCATTACCGGATGGCAGGAGGACGATCATCTTTATTTTACCGTGCGCGACAATGGACAAGGCATAAGCGCCGAACGCGTAGTCCAGATTATATCAGGAGAGGAGAGCGGCTCGGTAGGGATGAGCAATGTCCACCGGCGGCTGAAGCTGATGTACGGCGATCGTTACGGGATCGAAGTGCAATCGACTCCCGGGACGGGGACGACGATCCTGATCCGTCTTCCCGCTTGATCCGCAAAAAAAACAATGAGTGTCCCCCTGTTCCAATCAACATCGAATATCAGCCTCGCTCTCCAGATGTCATACTTAAGTTGCACCAATGAAAACGCATCCTTACTAGGAGGGGAAGGCATGGCAAAGAAACGAATGGCTGTCGCAGGGGCATTATTGGCAGGGGTTATCGCAGTGACAGGCTGCAGCAACGGAGGCGCCGGAGAGACGACAAATGGCGCAGAGCAGCCGCAATCGCCCGGCAAGCCCACGAAGGAGATCAAGCTCCGCTTCACGTATTGGGGGTCGACGTACGAGAAGGAAGTGATCAGCAAGGCGATCGACAAATTCACCGCTGATACCGGGATTAGTGTCGAGGGCATCATCATTCCTTCCGAATATGAGACGAAGCTGACGACGATGATCGCGTCCAACGACGCGCCGGATGTCGGCTATCTGGGGCCGCCTACAGCGTACAAATGGTACGACGACGGCAAGCTCGCCAACATCCAGACATTGATGCAGGGGGACTCCAGCACCCAGGAAGAGGATTATATCGATGGCGTCATGGTCAAAAAAGGAGACGAAATCGTCGGCTTGATGAACAACCTCGAATCCTTTGCCCTCTTCTACAACAAGGACGCTTTTGAGGAAGCTGGCATCGAAGCGCCGCCTGTGAAGCCCCAGGATGCCTGGACATGGGAGGAGTTTATCGAGGTCGCCAAAAAGCTCACCTTGGACAACAAAGGGAGAAACGCGCTCGACCCGGACTTCGACGCCAAAAATATTCGGCAATACGGATTTAATATGAATCTGTGGTCCGGCACAATGGAAGCGCTCTTAATCCGCAACGGCACGCAATATTACCCCGATAAAGGAAGCGAGACGGGGATCAACACCCCGGCCTTCAATCAAGTGTTCCAGCAAGTCGCGGATCTGATCAACGTGCATCAGGTCATGCCAAGTCCGACGACAGCCAAAAGCATGCCTGCGCCAGCGGTCGCTCTCCAATCGAAGCGATATGCCATGGTGCTCGACGGACAATGGGTCACCAATGACTTCGCAAATTCGAAGGGACTGAACTACGGGATCGCCGTCCTGCCGAAGCTGACCTCGACGAAAGCCGTCTACAGCGGCGCGCTTGGCGTCGTGTTCGCCGATTCGAAGCACCCGCAGGAAGCGTGGCAGCTGCTGCAATATATTACGAATCCCGAGAGCGCGGTGGAGCTGTTCCGCGACGGCCTCTGGATGCCTAACCGCAAGGCGTACTACACCGAGGACAGCAAGATTGATATCTGGGCTCCCCTCAACGCGGCGCGAGTGGAGGGCTACAGAGACGTCCTGGTCGATCCGATCGTCGAGGACAGCCAGGTCACCTCGGAGGTCTATGTCAAAAACTTCGGCGAGATCAACAATATCCTGTTCCCGGCGCTGGATCAGGCGTGGACGGGCAAAAAATCGGTCGATGACGTGATGAAGGAAGTCATGCCCAAAATCACTCCGTTGCTGGAAGGCACCATTCAGTAAGCGGTCAAAATCAAGAGGAAAGCGTGATCAGGATGATTCCAAAACAGCAATCGGGCACCGTGCCCGGCGTCAAACGCCGCATCAGGAAAGAAACGTTGTACGGCTACGGAATGGCCTCCCCGGCCATTCTGGGCTTTCTCATCTTTACCATGGGGCCGCTGCTCGCCAGCTTGTACTTGAGCTTCACCGACTACTCCATTACCAATGACCATTCCTTTGTCGGTCTCGATAATTTCAGACGGCTGTTTACCGGCGAAGACAGCTTTTTTTACAAATCCTTGTTCGTGACGTTTTACTACGTTATCCTGGCGGTCCCGTTCAGTCTGCTGGCAGCGTTCGCCATGGCGATGCTGCTCAAAAACAAAGTGCGGGGAAGATCGATGTTTCGCGCCGTATTTTATCTGCCTTCGATCGTTCCGGTCGTCGCTACCTCGACCATCTTCATCTGGCTCCTGAATCCCGACATCGGGCTCTTCAACCAGATTCTCAGCTTCCTCCATCTGCCGACCAGCTTATGGATTTATGACGAAGCGACGGTTGTGCCGACGATGGCCTTTATGAATATTTGGTCGGTAGGCGGCACGATGCTCATCTTCCTGGCCGGACTGGAATCGATCCCCGACCATTATTACGAGGCGGTGGATATCGATGGCGGCGGCATGTGGCACAAACTGACTGCGGTGACGCTCCCGATGCTGACGCCGACGATCTTCTTTAATCTGGTCATGGGCGTGATTAACGGGTTCCAATCGTTCTCCGAGGCCTACATTATGACGGAGGGCGGTCCCAACAACGCCTCGCTGTTCTATGTCGTTTACTTGTACCGCGAAGCCTTTACCAATCAAAGGATGGGCTCGGCAAGCGCCATCGCATGGGTGCTGTTCGCCATCATACTGGTGTTGTCGCTCATCATCTTCCGGTCATCGAAATCTTGGGTTTATTACGAGGGTGAGAAATAATGACAAAAAAACGTTTGCGACGGATGTCGCTTTATGCCATGCTGATTTTGGGCTCTGTCATCTTCATCCTGCCCTTCGTCTGGATGGTGCGCAGCGCGGTGATGGACGCATCGCAAATCTTCATCGTCCCGCCCGTGTGGATCCCCGACCCGTTTAAGCTGGATAACTTTCGGACCGCCCTGGAAACCGTGCCCTTTGGACGTTATTTCCTGAACACGCTCTTTATCGTCGCGTGCAGCGTCACCGGAGCTGTCGTGACGAGCGCGATTTGCGGGTACAGCTTCTCCAGACTCCGGTGGCCGGGGAGAGATTTTTTCTTTGCGCTGCTCATGACCGGCCTGATGCTGCCTTACGCCGTCACGCTCATCCCGACGTTTCTGGGCTGGCGGACGGTGGTCGGACCCAACAGCTACCTCCCCTTGATTTTGCCGGCATGGTTTGGCGGCGGGGCGTTTAACATCTTTTTGATTCGCCAGTTTATGCGGACTATCCCCAAGGCGTTGGACGAAGCGGCCTTGATGGATGGCGCCGGATACTTCCGGATTTTCACCCATGTTATTTTCCCGTTGTCCCGATCGGCTGTCATCGTCGTGGCGCTGTTTCAATTTCTTGCCGTGTGGAACGATTTCCTCGGGCCGCTGGTCTATGTCAATAAGGAATCGATGTTTACGCTGGCGCTCGGCTTGCAGCAATTCATCGGGTATTATACAGCCCAGTGGGAACTGCTGATGGCCGCGGCGACGATGGTCGTGCTCCCGCCGATCCTCGTATTCCTGGTCGGACAAAAGTATTTTATCCACGGCATCGCCGTCTCGGGTATCAAAGGCTAAATTATGTTTAGTAGTTCGTTCCTGAACTAACGTTCCGATCTGCGTTACGAGGAGAGGGGGCTTCCGATCGCTGTTGTCCCCAGATTTCTGATTGTCTAACAGCCTAAGCTGTTGAAATCCGGGGACAAAGGCGAACATTTCATTTCTCCAGCCTCCCTCTCCTCTGCACGCTTCATCGTTCGTTTATTTCCGGTTCGCTCTACTAGTGAGGAGGAAATACAAAATGCAACCCTTGAAAGGAACCAACGTGCTCGTGCGCGACGGCGATATCAAGCGCAGAGAAGCGGCAAACCGCGCCTATCTGATGAAGCTGAGCAGCGACAATCTCCTGCTGAACTACCGCGTCGAGGCCGGCCGCTTCCACGAGCGGGTCGTCCCGCCAGACGCGCACGGCGGCTGGGAGTCGCCGGTCTGTCAGCTGCGAGGACACTTCCTCGGCCACTGGCTCTCGGCAGCAGCGCTGCACTACGAGGAGACGGGCGACCGAGAGCTCAAGGCCAAGCTTGACGATATCATCGACGAGCTGGCCGCCTGCCAGCAAGATAACGGCGGACAATGGATCGGCCCGATCCCCGAGAAATACCTGCACTGGATCGCCATCGGCCGCAGCGTATGGGCGCCCCAATACAATCTGCACAAGCTGCTGATGGGGCTCGTCGATGCCCATCGCTACGCCGGGAGCGAGCAGGCGCTGACGATCGCCGACCGCTTCGCCGACTGGTTCGTCGATTGGAGCGGTCGCTACACGCGCGAGCAGTTCGACGACATCCTCGACGTCGAGACCGGCGGCATGCTCGAGGCGTGGGCGGATCTGCTGCAGCTGACCGGTCATGACAAATACAACACGCTGCTCGAGCGGTACAATCGCAACCGGCTCTTCGAGCCGCTGCTCGTTGGACGCGACCCGCTGACGAATATGCATGCCAATACGACGATCCCCGAGGTGCTCGGATGCGCACGGGCTTATGAGGTGACAGGCGAACCTCGTTGGATGGCGATCGTGGAGGCCTACTGGCGATGCGCGGTCACCGACCGCGGCGCTCTGGCGACCGGCGGACAGACGGCAGGCGAGGTCTGGATGCCCAAGCAGAAGATGAAGGCGCGGCTCGGGGACAAAAACCAGGAGCACTGCACCGTCTACAACATGATCCGGCTGGCCGAGTTTTTGTTCCGCCATAGCGGCGATCCGGCGTATATGCAATACATCGAATACAATCTGTATAACGGCATCATGGCGCAGGCGTACTACCGGGAATACGGGTTGACCGGCAACACGCACAACCATCCGTCCACCGGACTGCTCACCTACTTCCTGCCGATGAAGGCCGGACTGCGCAAGGACTGGAGCACCGAGACCGACAGCTTCTTCTGCTGCCACGGCACGATGGTCCAGGCCAACGCGGCTTGGAATCAGGGGCTCTACTATGTAAAGGACGATCGCGTATATGTATGTCAGTACTTCGACTCCGAGATGAAGGCAGCGATTGGCGACGCGCAGGTCCGTATCCGCCAGACCCAGGACCGTATGAGCGGCAGCCTGCTCGACTCCTCGAACACGGCCGGTCAGCATACGATCAACGATATGACCGCCAAGCACGAGAACATGCCTGACTATCGCAAGCATGACTTCACCGTCACCGTCAGCGAGCCGCACGCCTTCGAGCTGCGCCTCCGCATTCCGGATTGGGTGCAGGCTGAGGCGCAGGTCTATGTGAACGGGGAGCTGCATGGCGCAACCGCGTCCAGCGAGCAATTTTATGCCATTCGACGGACCTGGCAGGATGGCGACCGTGTTAGCCTGCTGCTGCCGATCGGCATCCGGTTCATCCCGCTGCCGGACGATGCGAGCATGGGGGCGTTCCGCTACGGCCCGGACGTGCTGGCGGGGATCTGCGAGGCGGAGCGCATCCTGCATGTCGACAGCGAGGACATCGCCTCCGAGATCGAGCTGGAGAATGAGCGGGAATGGGGAAGCTGGCGGTACTTTTTCAAGACGGCTGAGCAGGACCCGGCGATCCAACTGCGACGCATCCGCGATATCGGCTACGAGCCTTACCAGATCTACTTCAAGGTGAAACGGCGAGGCTGACGGCTGCTCCGGGGACGACCTAGGACAGCTTGCGCTTCAAGGCTCTTGCTCGGCGGGGGCTTCTCGGCGGGGACTCAGCTGCCGCGCTGCCGCCTATCTGCCTTCAAGCATGGCATAGCCCTCTCAGTATTAGCAGGTCAATACGCAACAGCCGCAGGGTATCCGCCCTGCGGCTGTTGCATTGTGTCCGATGACGGGGACTGCTGCGATAGGAGCGCGCCGAGGCGCGGCACCTGAGGCGTACGCCGGGGCGAGGCGCACG
>NZ_BFBX01000134.1:13122-15711 GCF_003851045.1 Paenibacillus sp. 598K
GGGGCGAGGCGCACGCCGGGGCGAGGATCGACGAGTACAAGGTACGCCGGGTCCGCGGCATGCCGAGTACGTTGGCCCGACAAGTACAAGGCTCGGCAGTCCGAGGCAGCCCGAGACGAGGCTTGACGAGTACGTGGCAACCCGGGGCGAGGATCGCCGGGTCCAAGGCAGACATAGGCACCCGTCTGCGCCCGCCCCCACTTCGCCTGCCTCAAGCCAATTGCTGTGCCGCACCCTCTCTGGCGCAGACCGCTTCCTTGGCCAGGATATACATCGCGCAGCTCCATCCGAGCGGCGTGTTGACATTGGGCGTCGCCGTGCCCTGGTAGTAGAGCTCCGGCAGACAGCCCGGCTCGGTCATTACATCCTCGCTCCACCGAACGTAACGTCGGGCTTGCTCGGGCTGCCCCAGCTCGAGATGACAGAGCGCCAGCCACGGCAGACCAAAGGTCCACTCCGCCTCCGTCCCCTCATAAAAGCTGCGGGGCTGGCCGCGTCCATGCTCGGCCTCCAACGTGCTGTAATAGCTGTCCCCCTCGTAGCGGATAACCCCCCGCTCCCGCAGCAGCCGCTGCTCGACGGCGGTGACGATCGTCTCCGCCAACACGCCGGAGAACAGCCGGTACGGGTAGATGAGGCTGAGCTGCGCGAGGTCCGCCGTCTTGTCCCGACTCTCGGCAGGGAAGATCGCCAGCAGCGTGCGCATCCCTTTCTCGACGAGCCCCTCCGGGAGCCGGACGATCCGCTCGACTGCCTTCAGTCCGGCGACGCATGCGCCTACCGAGGAGGCGTGCACCTCGCGCCATTCCTCCCACATCCCGTTGTCGGCATCCTCCCAGTACCGGACATGCTCCAGATAGTCGACGAGCTTCTGGACGATGCGCGCATCCCGGCCGTCTCGCAGCATCGACTTGCCGCGCTTCAGCCCCTCTCCTACGCCATACAGGAAGGCCCCGATCGTATCGTGCTGGATATGCCCCCATTCCTCGTGGTGCACCTCCTTGACCTGGTCATGCGAATATCTGGCGTGCAGGTACTCCCAGGCGAGGTGCGGCCGCTGCAGGGCGATCCAGTCGAGCTTCCATTCATAGTCGAGGAACAGATCGAAGAGCCGGTGAAAGGTTTTTTCGTACGTGTGCGTCGATTTGTCCAGATGGGGTAATGACATATAAACACTGTCTCGGATCCACACATAACGGTAATCCTGCGAAGGACTGGCCACATACAATCCATGAGGCAAGCAGAGCTTCTTCAACACCGCATAGCTTTCTGTCAACATCGTCGCTTCCTCCTTTGACTTCCGTTGATTTCTGCCTTTGTCACTCATTGTGGCCGGGGGCCGTTTTGTTTAAACCCGCCAGCTTTCGAGCGATTCTGCGGCTGCAAGATGGTATCGTATAAGCCTGACTACGGCGCCTATGCGCCGCTACTATGCCTAAGGGTAAGGAGAGATGTATGTTATGAGCCAGATCTGCTGTATTCGGGTTAACGAGGACTCCATACCGGTTAATCTGGTCGGCACCGACCAGAAGCTGATCCCGTTCCTGCTCTCGGTTCTGAACAGCCAGGAAGCGCTGCTGTCCCACTGGAAAGACAAGATTATCAGTATCGATCTATTCAGCGCCGACGCCATCCTCTACTTCAAAAACGGCCGCCGCGCCCGCATGCCGATCTTTTAGCTGCCGGTTGGAGTCGTGATTGCACGCTGATTTTTTTGGAACAACCTCCTATCAGCATATGACAGCCGCTGTCAGGAGGTTAAGGCGCTGTCCGAGGTTCCGCTTCGGCCTGTGCGTGTGCTCGTTTGGGCGATGTAGCGTCAACTGGACTCCGGTCCAGTTTTTTTGTTCCCTGGGGACGGAAGACATCTGTCGCTGCGGCATGATAAAGTAAAGGAGCTAGGCAGGCTGGAGCACAGCCAGCCTGCCCATCCCATCCCCCTGCAAAAGGAGCTGCAAAACGCATGTCCAAACGCGCTGTTATCGGAGCCGTGCTCCTGCTGTTCGGTGTCTATCTGTTCCTCGGACGTACCCAGGACTATAACACGGGACAGCTGTTCGCCACCTTCTGGCCGACGATGTTCGTCATCCCGCTAGGCTTATTCTTCCACTGGATGCACTTCTCCTTGATGCGCGGCCGAGGTCACGGGCTGCTCATCCCCGGCGGCGTCCTGATCACGGCAGGCCTTGTCAGTCAGATCGCGATGCTCTTCGGCAACTGGAACTATATGTGGCCAGGCTTCATCCTCGCCCCGGCGGTCGGCCTGTTCGAGTATTACTGGTTCGGCAATCGCAACAAATGGCTGCTGCTGCCGATCCAGATCCTGACCGTCCTGAGCGTGCTATTCTTCGTCATCTTCACCCTGGGCCATGTGCTCGGTCAACTGAGCGGCGGCCAGTCCATGATCGGCATCCTGCTGATCGCACTCGGCGCCTATCTGCTGGTCGCACGCAGACGAGGCCGCGCATAACGAGCAAGCCCCCATCCCGGTCGGCCAATAGGCCGCGAGATGGGGGCTTTGCTGTTGGTGCGCCGCGTGGGCGACGCGGTCGGGGGGCTGCGCGGGTTACGTGGGCGGATCGCGCAGCG
>NZ_BFBX01000135.1:0-682 GCF_003851045.1 Paenibacillus sp. 598K
CGAGCAGCAGCTCGCCGAGGATCGAGGGCACGTAATTGAGTAGCGTGATCTGCTCCTCCTCCAGCCGCTGACGGAATGCCAGCCGATCCAGCACCAGTCCCGGCTCCGCGACGACGACTTGTCCGCCATGCAGCAGCGTGCCGAACCAGTCCTCGACGCTCGGGTCGAACGTATAGTCCGTCATCTGCAATACCGTCGTCTCGCTGTCCACGCCATAACGTTCGGCAAACCACGAAGCGAGATTGACGACGCTGCCGTGCTCGACCATGACGCCCTTGGGCTTGCCCGTCGAGCCGGAGGTGTACATGACATACGCGAGCCGACCGGAATCGGCGAATGCCTGGCCTGAGGCCGCGGGCTCTGATGCGGGACCGGACGACTTCCCTGTCACCGTCAGAGCAGCCTCGGACGCTGATGCGGCTTGCTCCTTCGCCGACGCCAATTCAGCCCCAGACGCTGCGACGGATTGCACCTCCTCCGGCAGGTCAGCCCCAGATGGTACCCTGACCAGTCCCTCTGTCGTCGCCAGAGCCTCCGCATCCAGCGCCTGAACCCCAGGCGGCAGCGGCAGCGTCTCGACGGTGTCTGGATCGGTCAGCACATAGCGGACTCCGCATTCCTCCAGCATATGGCGCATCCGCTCTGGCGCCTCGTCGGGATGGATCGGCAGGTAGGCGCCGCC
>NZ_BFBX01000135.1:710-18871 GCF_003851045.1 Paenibacillus sp. 598K
GCAGGTAGGCGCCGCCCGCCTGCAGGATGCCCAGCAGCGCCGCCGGGATGAGCGGAGACGGTCGCAGCCGCAGCGCGACGATCTCCTCCGTCGCCAGACCCGCTGCTCGCAGCCGGCGCGCGATCCTGTCCGCCTGTTGCGCCAGCGCCGCATAGCTCAGCTCGCCGTCCCTGCTGCGGACCGCGATCGCCTGCGGCGTCCGGCGCGCTTGCTCGGCGAACCGACCGTCGATCGTCCCAGACGTGTCGGCAGGCGCGCTCCTGTCGCCGATCAACTGCTCGCGCTCCTCGGCGGACAGCATCGCCAGCTCGGCGAGCGTCCGCTCGGGGCGGTCGGCAAGCGCCAACAGCAGGCGGCGGTAATGCGTCAGGATCGATGCGATGCCCGGCGAATCGTAGCGCGCGTGGCCGCTGCCCAGCGTCAACTCCACCCGCTCGCCGACAGTGACGGCCAGCGTCAACGCGTAGGGCGTCGCTTCGTCCAGCTCATAGCCGCCTACCGTTAACCCGCCATCCGCCGAGCGCATCGCCTCGGGATCGACCGGGTAATTCTCGACGACGACGATCGAGTCGAACAAGCTCTCGCCCGGCGCCGGACCGTTCTGCTGGATCCGCGCCAGCGGCACTGTCTCGTACGGCGCTCGCTCGCGCAGATCGGCGGCCACACCGCTCAACAGCTCGCCGATTGTCGACGTCTCGGTCATGCGTACGCGCAGGGGGACCGTATTGATGAACAAGCCGACCATCGACTCGATGCCTTGCAGCGCTGGAGAGCGGCCAGACACTGTCGTCCCGAATACGACATCGCGTGTCATGCCATAGCGCTGCAGCAGCAGCCCCCAGGCCGCGAACAGCAAGGTTGCGGGCGTCACCCGATGCTGCTGCGCAGCCTTCATCAGCCGCTCCGTCTCCCCGGCGCTGAGCAGCAGCGTGCCCGTTGCCCGCTCGCCGCTCTGCTCTGCCTCCTCGGTCTCCCAAGGCAGACGCGTCGTCTCCTCCAGACCGTCCAGATACGCTTGCCAGTAGGCGTCTGCCGCCGCTGCGTCCTGCTGTTGCAGCTGCTGCACATAGGCCTTGAACGGCAAGGGATCGGCTGGAGGCTTGTCCGCCCCCGCGCCGTAAGCGGCGAAGAAGCGGGCCAGCAGCAGGCCCGTGCTCCAACCGTCGTAGAGGATATGGTGATTGCAGATGAGCATCGCGCTGCGCTGCTCGGTCAGTCGGCAGAGCAGGATCCGATAAGGCGGCTCCGTCAAGTCGTAGCCGCGAGACTGCTCATCCCTCCGCAGCTCGGCCAGCGCCCGCTCGGGCGCCGACTCGCCGCTCAGATCGTGGATGACGATATGCGGCTCATGACGCTTCAGCACGATCTGCACCGGCTGCGACAGTCCCTCCCAGCGGAACAGCGTACGCAGCATCTCCGTCGAGGCGGCGACCTGTCGCCAAGCCTCGCGGAAGGTCTCGGTCACGACCTCCCCCTCCAGCCGAACGAGGAATTGCACCTTATAGGCCGCCTCTCCGGGCTGCCTCAGCTCCTGCAGTAGCATCCCCTCCTGCATCGGCGTCAGCGCCAGCATATCCTGGACGTCTGATCTCGCGATCGTCCGAGGCTTGCGGGCATTTGACTGCTTCTGAGGCTCGATCATCGCGTGAGGCGCTCGAGCGTCTGGCTGACTCTGCGACTCCGTTATCGTACGAGGATCTCGAGCTCCTGGCTGATTGTGCGGCTCCGTTATCGTACGAGGCTTGCGAGTGTCCGCCTGATTGTGCGGCTCCGTCATCGCGTGAGGTTGTCGAGCGCCCAGCTGATTGTGCGGTTCCGTCATCGCGTGTCACCCCCTTTGTCATGCGGTCGTACGACCGTCGTCATGCTGCCCGTCGCGCGCCGGGAGCCGGAGGCTGGTCCGTCGGACAGCCGTACGTCCTCCTGGCGATGATCCGTTGGGCTAACGTCCTGCTTTAGAGCAGCCACGGAGCCATCCGCCTCCCGCAAACCGATCAAGGTGTCGCGGACGATGCGCAGCACCGTCTCCGCATCCTCATGGATGAAGAAATGTCCGCCCTCGCATACGACCACCTGACATGCGCCGCGGCTATAAGCAGACCACGAATCCATCGACGCGGCCAGCCCCTCCTGTCGACCTGTCATGACCGTCATCGGCATGCGCAGCTCGCCTGCCGGCGGTTCGGGTCGATACCGCTCCAACAGCGTGTAATCGGCGCGCAAGATCGGCAGGAACAGCTCGCGCGCCTGCGGATCGTCCAGCAGCTCTACCGGCGTGCCGCCCTTCTGCTCCAGCTCCCGCCTCCAGTCGGCATCGCTCATCTCTGTCGCCGGACGCTCCCGCTCCAACGGGATATGCGGCGGCAACGCGCCTGACAGGAACAGATGGACGGGAGCTCGCAGCCCGGAGCGGCAGAGCAGCAGCGCCGTCTCATAAGCCAGCTTGGCCCCCATGCTATGGCCGAATAGCGCGTACGGCTTGTCCGGATGCCGGGCGAGCGTCTCCTTGATGCGCCCGGCCACATCGCTCGCAGCCTCCGCCATATCGGCGTAGAACGGCTCGCCGATCCGGCTGCCCCGGCCCGCCAGCTCGACGGGCACGATCTCGATATCCGACTGCAGCGGGACGCGCCATCTCAGATAGATAGAAGCCGACGCCCCGGCGTAAGGCAGACCAAACAACAGCATATCCATCAACGTCACCTCCCTTGATCTAGGGCGTGTTTGCAAACCCGCTCAGGGGCATCTTAGGCTGCCTTTCCGCCCCCTGCGGCGTCACTTTTGCTTGCCGTACCCATAGGTAACGCCTTCACAAAAGTTCCTGGGATGGAACGGAAATTCAGCCCAATCTGCTACCCTCCGAGTATGCAAACACACCCTACACCATTACCTTGCGCAGCGCGCGGACGTACAGCCAGCGGGCGAGCAGGAAGTAGACCGTCTGCAGCGCCAGGAAGCCGCCGGAGGCGAGCAGCACTGGCTCGAAGAACACTTGGATGTTGACGGCGGTCAGGAACGGTCGTACGACGACCATCGTCTGCACGGCCGCGACCACGATCGGCACGAAGAACAGGATGGCGATCTGGCGCGATGCGACGCGCCTCATCTCGATCTCGCTCAGCCCGATCCGCGATAGCGCATGGTACATCCGAGCGTCTCCGGCGAGCTCGGTATGCAGCTTGAAGTAGAGGAAGCTGGCCGCGCATAGCGAGAACAGCAAAGCGATGAACAGACCGATGAACGTAAACAGCATCGTCGCTTGCTTCACGATAATGTATTGGACGCCTCGGGAGTCGAGATAACCGGCGGTGTTGTCCGCCTGGGACAAGCGCTCATCGATGAGCCGACTAATCGTCAGCTCCGGCGCGTCCCGGCCAGGTACGCCGTCATTCCACTCGGGCACGTCATACCAGTACGAAGGATAAGTGGTGTAGCCATCGGCCTGCTCCGCAGCCTCCCGAATCTGCGCGAAATCATCGTCCGGGACGATCAGCAGGTTGCTCGAATTGCCCAGGCCGCCGAGCTTCTCTTGCAGCATCACCTTGGATGTCAACCAGGTCTGCGGCGCGTGCTGGAGGGCGACGCGCTCGCCATCGGACCAAGGCTCGGCCTCGCGGGTGTCGGTTCGGACGACGAGGGCTGTGCCTGGCGCGAGCTCCGCCTGAGGCACTTGCACGAGTTGGGCGAGAGCATTGTAGACCGATAGCGGCATCGTCTCGAGATAATGCTCTTGTCCGTTCTCCTGGTTGACGGTGCTGTAGAGCCGGTATTGTACGATCTCGCGATACGGGATGTCTTGCTCCTCCAGCGTATCGCGGATGATGGCGCTATTCTCGTCGGCCTTCTCGTCGAAGGTCAGATAGATTAGGGAAAACGGCTGCTTCTCATACTCCTCGCGCGCGGTCTGGTCGATCGCCAGGACGATGCCGGTGCTCATGCTGGCCAGCGCCGTCATAACGGTGATCAGGAACAGCATCCGCGCATTGTCGCGCAGCTTGTAGGCGAGCTCGGAAATCCATAGCAGCCGTACGCCCTGCCGTAACCGGCCGCGATTGCGCTTCAGCAGACGCACGAAGAGCACTGTGAGCTGCGAGTAAAAGAAGTACGTGCCGGCGATGCCGGTGGCGGCAGCGACCAGGATCGACATCGGCGTAAGATGGACCCATAACGCCAGCAGCCCGATGAGTAGCAGCGACGCGCCGAACAGCGCGAGCAAGATCGACACCTTCGGCTCTTTTTTGGGCTTGCTGCTCCCCTGGAGCAGGTCCAGCACCTGATTGCGCCCGAGGAAGATGAGCGTACACGCCGAGACGACCAGGAACAGGATGAAGAAGGCGACGGCCGTCAGGACAAGCGCTCTTACCGGCAGGTACATCGGCAGCGACTCCTCACCGAGATTGGCCGTGCTCAAGCCGAGGAAAGCGTAGGAGAGCGGAAAACCGCCCGCCAGCCCGGCCAGGATGGCGATGATGCCGACCATCATATTCTCGGTGAAGACGAGCCGCCGCAGTTGGCCCGGACTGGTGCCGAGGATCGTCAGGATGCCGAACTCGCGGTTGCGCGACTTCAGGAAGGCGCTGATCGAATACAGGACGAAGAAAAAAGCAAAGACATAGACGATCGCCGAGGCGGCGGTCATACCGGCGGCTGTGCGCGCCCCCATCTCCGCGTCGCGAATGGCCGGATGGAAGACGAATACCGCATAGCTGAAAAACAGCATCACCATAAAAGCGCTGCTGAGCAGGTAGGCGATGTAGGCGCGCAGATTGCGACGGACGTTGTTATAGGCGAATTGACGAAAGCTCATCCGTCTGACCTCCCCAGGACGAAAGTGTGTCGATGATCTGTTGGAAAAAAGCCTGACGGCTCTCGCCGCGCTGAATCTCGCCGGCGAGCTCGCCATCCTTGATGAACAGGATGCGGTCGCAGTAGCTGGCGGCGAGCGGGTCGTGCGTCACGAGCAGGACGGTGGTGGCATCGACGCGATTGATGGAAGCCAGCGACTCCATCACCTGGCGCGAGGAGCGGGAGTCCAGCGAGCCTGTCGGCTCATCGGCCAGGATGAGCGAAGGCTGGGCGATGATGGCGCGAGCGATTGCGGTGCGCTGACGTTGGCCGCCGGAGATTTCATAGACCCGCTTGCTCAGGATGTCCTCAATCCCTAGACGAGCCGCGGCTTTGGCCAGCCGCTTGTCCATCTCGTCCAGCTTCACATGGTCAAGCGTGAGCGGCAGCACGATATTTTCCTCTACAGTCAAGGTGTCCATCAGGTTGAAGTCCTGGAAGACGAAGCCGAGCTGCTGGCGGCGGAAGCGGGCTAGCTCGTTTTTGTTCATCCGCTGCGGGTCTTGGCCGTTAATGATAACAGTGCCGGAGCTGGGCTTGTCGATCGTCGACACCAGATTGAGCAGGGTCGTCTTGCCGCTGCCCGACGGTCCCATGATGCCGACGAATTGGCCTTGCTGTACAGTGAATCGAATAGCATGGAGGGCGCGCGTCGCGACCTTGCCCGGATAGATTTTTTCAACATTGGCGACTTCCAGCATGTTGTTCATTGCATTATCCCCTTTCGCAGACCGTTGGCTGCTGTTGCTGCGTTTTTTTCCTTATGCTACAGGATAAAGCTCAGTTTCTTTATGATTTTCTCTTAAGAATTCCTTAAAGGTGCTTTTGTGGAGCGAAGCGCGACATGTGACGCGTTTGCTTTACTTGCGGTCGATTTTCACGTACTCTGGATATGGACAATATGCGCGGGGCGCATAAGATAACAGATGGATAGCGAGGGACATGGAATGACGCGTATTGGAGCAATTGAAGCCGGCGGCACCAAATTCGTGTGCGGCATCGGCAATGCAGAGGGTCAAATCGAGGATCGGGTCAGCTTCCCGACCGGCGTGCCGGAGGAGACGCTGGCGCAGGTGATCGACTACTTCCGGGACAAGCAGGTGGAGGCGATCGGCGTCGGCACCTTTGGTCCGATCAACATCGACAAAAACAGTCCGCACTATGGATACGTTACAACGACGCCAAAGCCGGGCTGGAGCAATTATAACTTCCTGGGCACGCTGAAGCAGGCATTCGACGTCCCCTTCGGCTGGGATACCGACGTCAATGCGGCGGCGCTCGGCGAAGCGACCTGGGGCGCAGCGCAAGGGCTGGATAGCTGCGTCTACTATACGATCGGCACGGGCGTCGGCGTCGGCGTCTACACCGAGGGCAAGCTGGTGCATGGACTCGTCCATCCCGAGGGTGGGCATGTGCTGCTGCGTCGTCATCCCGAGGACACCTATGCGGGCTTCTGTCCGTATCACGGCGACTGTCTGGAGGGGCTGGCAGCCGGTCCGGCGCTGCTCGGACGCTGGGGCGTCAAGGGGCATGAGCTGCCGGAGGATCATCAGGCGTGGGCGTTCGAAGCGTATTATATCGCGCAAGCGGTGACCAACTCGATCCTCATGCTCTCGCCGCGCAAGATCATCCTCGGCGGCGGCGTCATGCATCAGCGTCATCTGTTCCCGATGATCCGCGCAGAGGTGCTCAAGAACCTCGCAGGCTACGTCAGCGCATCGGAGATCGTCACCGGCATCGACAGCTACATCGTGCCTCCGGGTCTGGGCGACAACGCCGGTCTGAGCGGCTCGGTTGCGCTCGGACTGCGCGCGTTGGCGGAAGCGTAGCAGGATAAAGCGAGAGATGAGGATGCTGTCCGGCTAGTGCGGGCGGTACCTGCATTCTGGAAGGGAGCGAGGCATGGCCAAATATTATGTTGTCTGGCAAGGCAAGCAGCCCGGCATCTATAGCAGCTGGCCGGAGTGCCAGAAGCAGGTGAACGGATATACGGACGCCAAGTACAAGTCCTTCCCGACCAAGGCAGAGGCGGAGCAAGCGTACCAGAAGGGCTGGAAGGGCTATTGGGGCAGCCAGTCGGGCGGCAAAAGCAAGGCGGCTGGCGCAGGTGGCGGCGTCCGCAGACGGACCAAGGCGGAGGAGCCGGCAGGCGAGATCGACTATGACAGCATCTCGGTCGACGTCGGCACCAAGGGCAATCCCGGTCCGGTCGAGTACAAGGGCGTCGATACGCGCACCGGTCAGGTCATTTTCGAGAAGGGCCCAGTGCGCAAAGGCACCAACAACCTCGGCGAATTTCTGGCGATCGTCCATGCGCTGGCGCTGCTGCAGTCGCAGGGCAGCAGCAAGACGGTCTACAGCGACTCGGTCAACGCCATCAAATGGGTCAAGCAGAAGGCCGTCGCGACGACGCTGCCGCGAGATGCGAGCACCGAGGAGATCTGGGTGCTGGTGGACCGGGCGGTGCAATGGCTGCAGACCAACTCGTACGACAACAAGGTGTTGAAATGGAACACCAAGGCGTGGGGCGAGATCAAGGCAGACTACGGTCGGAAATAGCCGCCCTTCCGTTTCGACTGACGGTAAAAGCGCGGGCTGAATATTTTTTTAAAAAAACATGTTTCATACCGGATCGAAACGGGTAATAGAAATCAAGATGGGAAGTGAGTTTAGATAATCAGACGACAGACGGATGCGCAAGCGTTGGTATTCCGAAAGGTTGTTGATTGCTATGCACTCTCAGTTAAGGAGGAGAAGCAGGAGAGCACGACTGCTCCGCTATCTCTACGGCAAGGTCCCGCACAGCTGGAAGCTGGCATGACGTGCGGGTGGCAAGATGGTACGACCTGAATCACAATTATTCGCTTCCCATTGATTACAAGCTCTGCGGCATCGCGCCGCAGGGCTATTTTGTTTGACTGCCGAATGCTGGTTGTGCACAAAACAGGCGGAATTGGGGATAGAATGTGCGTAAAAATATAATTAATGTGGGTAAATAGTTCGTATATGTGGATAAAAATGTTGAATATGTGGATAAACATGTGTATAACTAGTTTCCCTAGGGGCGATCAGTTAATTGGAAGCGGAATATGGGTGTAACTGTGGATAATGAGCATAATATTCAGACAACATCCGTCAAAATGGGGATAAGTAGCGCGAAATCTGTGTATATATCGGTTCAAAATGTGAGTAACTTCACTCCTGAACGCAGAAGAAGCGCCTTATGTCTATAAGCTCGTTGCCAGCAGCCTCGCGACGAATGGCTCGGCTGCTAGAGCCAGCTTGCGCTCGCCATGGAGGGCCAGGCCGATCTTACGGCGAGGTAAAGCGCGCTCCGTCTCGAGCTCGATCAAGCGGCCGTCGGTCAGCTCCTCTTGCACGAACGCTCGAGTAAGCAACGCGACGCCGAAGCCAGCCCGGGCAAATTCCGTCAGCAGCTCGACGCTGCCCAGCTCGATATCCGGCTCATAGGCGCAATGCTCTATCGCAAACCATTGCTGGGCAAAGGAACGGGTGCTGCTCTCCTCCGAAAAAGACAAGAGCGGCAGCTCGGCCAGCTCCCGTGTCGAAAGCGGCCGCTCCGCCAAATGCCTGAAGGGCGCGCCAACGAAAAAGCCATCCTGCAGCTCGGCGATCGGGTGAATCGTCAAGCCTGAGCCAGTCGCCGGCAGATGGACAAGTCCGCAATCGAGACGACCGTCGCGGATGTCTTGCAGGATGGAGGAGGTCTTAGCCGGTGAGAGCCGAATCCGGATCGAGGGATGCTCGACGTGGAAGGCATTGAGATGCGGCAGCAGCACATGCTTGATGAGCGACTGGCTGGCGCCGATCCGCAGCTCCCCTTCGGCGAGCTGCTTCATCGCGGCGACGCGGGTTTCGCCGGCCTCTAGGACAGTGAGCGATTGCTCGACATAGGCGAGCAGCTCGCGGCCTTCCTCCGTTAGCACGACGCCTTTGGGCAGACGGTGAAACAGCGATACACCAAGCTCCGATTCGAGCTGCTTGATCGCGTAGCTGACGGAAGGCTGGGTGACGTACAATTGCCTTGCCGCATGGGTCAGATTGCCGGCGCGAGCCGTATACAAAAAGATTCGATACCATTCCAGATTGATCATGATATAAATCCTTTCTATGATAAGAGTAGTTTATTGTAATTTCATTTATTTCACCATCTTGATTATAATACGTATAAATTGTTTTTTACAGCGCTAGAGGAGGAATCATCTATGGCAGGCAATACTTTTGGGGAACGATTCACCATTACAACCTTCGGCGAGTCCCACGGCGTGGCGGTCGGCGTCATCGTCGATGGGGTGACACCGGGCGTAGAGATCGACGAGCCATATATCCAGCGTCAGATGGACCGCAGACGTCCGGGTCAGTCCTCGGTGACGACGCCGCGCAAGGAGTACGATGTGATCCGCATCGTCTCCGGCGTCTTCGAGGGTCGGACGACCGGCGCGCCGCTCACCATCATGCTCAACAATCATGATATGCGTCCGTCGGCTTATGATGCGATCCAGCACGCCTACCGTCCCGGGCATGCCGACTACACATATCAGGAGAAGTATGGACACCGCGACCATCGCGGCAGCGGGCGCGCTTCGGGCCGCGAGACAGCCGGACGGGTCGCGGGCGGCGCGGTCGCGCGCAAGCTGCTGGAGCGGCGCGGCGTCGAGATCCTCGCGTATACGAGGGAGATCGGCGGTATCGCCTGCGAGACGATGGACGAGTCGCAGATCGAGCTCAATCCGGTGCGGGCTTGCGATCCTGAAGCAGCCGAGCGGATGGTGCGCAAGATTGAAGCGCTTGCAGCGGCGGGAGACAGCTGCGGCGGCATCGTCGAATGCCGGATTCGCGGCGTACAGACCGGTCTGGGCGAGCCAGCCTTCGACAAGCTCGACGCCGAGCTGGCGCGCGCGATGCTGTCGATCGGCGCAGTCAAGGGCATCGAGTTCGGCGCAGGCTTCGCGGCAGCGAAGATGCAGGGCAGCGAGCATAACGACGAGATGGACCAGCAGGGCTTCCTGACCAATCATGCAGGCGGCATCGTCGGCGGCATCAGCACCGGCGCGGAGATCGTCTTCCGCGTCGCCGTCAAGCCGACCTCGTCGATCTCGGTGCCGCAGCGTACGGTCAATCAAGCCGGCGAGGAACAGACGATCGTCACCGAAGGGCGCCATGATCCGTGCATCTGTCCGCGTATCGTCCCGGTCGTCGAGGCGATGGCGGCGCTGGTGCTGGAGGATCATTACAAGCGGCAGAGCGCCCTGCACGGCTAAGCCTGAGCCATACGAAAAAAGATGCCCCGCAAAGCTGCGAGCTGTGCGGGGCATTGGTGTCGGTTAAGGCGTATGCGGTTAGCTGGATGCGCCTGGAACAGTGTCCGGCATAGCGGCGATGGCGGCGCGGCAGAACCGCTCCAGCGCTTGGGCGAGCACCGAGCGCGGGCAGGCGACATTGATGCGGAGGTAGCCGGAGCCCTCATCGCCGTACACCGAGCCTTCGTTGAAGGCGACGCCCGCTTCCCGGTACATGAGCTGCTTGAGCCCGGCGATATCGCGGCCGAGCCCCCGGCAGTCGACCCAGAGCAGATAGGTTGCCTCCGGCTTCATCGGCACGACCTGCGGCAGGTGCTCGCCGAGGTAGTCGATCGCGTAAGCGAGATTCTCCTCGACATAGGCGAGCATCGCATCCAGCCAGTCGGCTCCTTCGGTATAAGCGGCTGTAATCGCGTCGTTGTTGAAGTAGTGCATCATATGGATGCTCAGCGCCTTCAGCTTGTAATCGAAGCGGCGCTTCAGCTCGGGGTTCTGGATGACTGCGTAGGACGATTGCAGACCGGGAAGATTAAACGTCTTGGTCGGCGCCATCGCCGTAATCGTCCGTTGCGCCAGATCGGTCGAGATCGTCGCGGTCGGCAGATGCCGATGGCCAGCGAGCACGAGATCGGCATGGATCTCGTCGGAGGCAACGATGACATCGTAGCGGGCGCACAGCTCGCCGAGCCGCTCCAGCTCCGCGCGCTCCCATACGCGTCCGCCGGGGTTGTGCGGGCTGCAGAGCAGCAGCAGGCGCGCGCCGCCCTGCATCAGCGACTCGAGATGGTCGTAATCCATCTCATAGCGCCCGTCTCGGATGACGAGCGGATTGTTCGCGACCTGGCGGCCGTTCATTTTGATTACGTCATAGAATGGGTAATAGACCGGCGATTGCAGGATCACCGGGCTGCCAGGCTCGCTGAACAACTCGACGCACAGGCTGAGCGTCGTGACGACGCCGGGCACATCGGTGATCTGAGCGGGCGTGACGTCCCAGTCGTGGCGCTGCTTCAGCCAGCCGACGAGCGCTGCTGCATAGTCGTCCGAGCGGAAGGTGTAGCCGTAGACGCCTTGCTCGGCTCTGCGGATCAGCGCTTCCTGGACCGCGGGCGGACTGGGGAAGTCCATATCGGCCACCCACAGCGGCAGGATATCGGGATCGCCGAACAGCTTGGCGGATTGGTCCCATTTATAGGAGTGAGTGTTGCGACGGTCGGGTACCTGGTCAAACGAATAAGTCATATCTCGGCATCCTCCTAAAGCTTCTATATTCTCCGGAATGAAACGGCTGCGGCCCGTCAAAGGACGAATACAGCCCTTTCACCTTGAATTCAAAGATTCACCTCGTATTATAACATGAAACAGGCGCTGTGCGTGATGAGCACTGACCGTTATAATAAGTAGTAAAAGCTGCCGTTGCGCTCATATCGATCATGCCGGGCTAGCCAGCGCGCTAAGAGCAGGGGAGGCGCTCATGGAACTGACCTACCTCAAGACGTTTCGCGAAGTGGCGAAATGGGGAAACTATACGCGTGCCGCCGAGGCGCTCGGGTATGCCCAGTCCAGTGTGACGACGCAGATCCAAAAGCTGGAGGAGTCGTATGGCGTAGTTCTCATGGAACGCTTCGGTCGCCAGATGAGGCTGACGCTGGCCGGGCAGATACTGTTGCAGTACGCCAATAAAATCCATCGACTGCATGAAGAGTCCAGGGAAGCCGTATCTTGCCAATCCAAAGGAACGCTGTCGATCGGAACGGTCGAGACGCTGGCCGCCTTTTATCTGCCGCCTCACCTGGGCGCATATCGAAGCAATTACCCTGATGTTAATGTCATGATCCAGCCGGGCAACGAGCCGGAGATCATCGAGGCGGTCAAGGAAGGGAAGCTCGACATGGGTATTATTCTGGACCCGCCTTTCGCGGATGCGGAGCTTCATACCGTCGTTCTGAGAGAAGAGCCGTTGATCATCATCGTCAGTCCGGAGCATCCGCTGGCGGCTCGCAGCGAGGTGCGGGCGATGGATCTGGATCACGAATCCCTGATTTTGACGGAAGACGGTTGCACCTATCGGGCCATGCTGCTTCGCGTGTTGAATACGCATCAGATCGGATATCGAATCGCCTATGAATTTGGCAACTTGGAGGCGATCAAGCAATGCGTCATTAACGGCCTGGGCGTCGCGTTATTGCCCCGCATTGCGGTTGCGGAAGAGGTTCGAAAAGGGCAGGTTGCTCCATTGCCATTCGTCGATCCGGCTTGTCGATTTTTTACGCAGCTCATCTATCCGAAGAAAAAATGGCAGTCGAACGCATTTCGTGGATTCATCGAGCTTCTCGGCGTCGTAAATGATCAAAATGATTGATGGTAACCATCGATTCCTATCGATAACTCCATTCGCAGAAGCCGTGCTATAGTGTTGTCAAGCAATCGACATCCTATATATGGAGGGAATGCCAATGGAAACAGTCCGCTCGTTAGTGCTCGAAACGCCCGCCGCTTCGCCGGAACAAGCCCATCGCCATTATATCAACAAGCTGTCCGTAGAGACGGACGCATCGGACGTATGCGACGATCTGAAAAACGGGGTGGCCGACTTCCTGTTCGTCGACGTTCGCAGCGCCCGGGCTTACGAAGAATGCCATGCGGTCGGAGCAATCAATCTGCCATCGGACAAGATTACGGCCGAGACGACAGCCGGATGGGACAAAAAGAAACTGATCGTCGTCTATTGCTGGGGACCGGCATGCAACGGCGCTGCCAAAAGCGCGGCCAGCTTATCTGCACTCGGCTTCCAGGTAAAGGAGATGCTCGGAGGCATCGAGTATTGGCGCAGGGAAGGACACGACGTAGAAGGGAAGCTGGCATAATCAACCGGACACGAGGTAGAAGGGACGCGGGCACATTCGGCTGACGCGCATCATGTGGAATGAAGGAGCTTCGTAACCACCTTGTCACATCCTCCCCCATAATCGTCACATTTATCTGATATAATAAAGGTAAGTAGTGTCCGGCGATTATGCATTGGAAGGGGGAGCAGCCATGGACGTGCCTGTAGTTGTGTGGGTGGCGTCGATCATCATCTTTATCATCCTGACTTGGATGACATTCTGGGTGACGAACAAGGCCTATTCGCGCAAGTGGGAACACGAGAAGGACCATGACAGCTTGAAGTCCTGAGCATTTACGATAAAGAGCACCTGTAAGGTATCCACATGACTTGTCACGCAAAAGCACGATCCCGGTCGACAGAGCCGGGATCGTGCTTTTTTGCGTTCTCTATCATCGCTTAACTGCAAAAATACCTCTATTTATGCTCCAAAGCGTGTGAAATCGGAATTTTAATGCAAAAGTGCAGTTGTTTTTGGAAAACGTCACATTAGAAGGCAAATTCACTCCGATTAAGTGCGCATTTGCATTTATTTACCTAGTTTCACTCCTTTTCGTCGTAAATAAATGTATTTTTACACTTATCCCTGCCCAGCATTTGTTTGGGCTAATGCGTGAGATAAAAACGTTAATTAGCGGCAGGATAATGTTACTGACCGGCCCTAAGCAAGAGAGGGCGGATCGCCTCGGCCTGCTGGATGGAGATGGTGTAGAGGCGGTGCGTGTCGGTTGTTCGCATCATCGCAATATCGCCCGATTCGGCTGCCCAAAAAAAGTAAAGCCGATCTGGCTGAAATAAAAATTGGGCACGCACCATATAGTTGGGTTCGGAAATATTGACGATACCAGATCGCGCCTCAGCACTGCCCACTGCCCTGGACAAGACGCGCAATTCGCGCTGCGTATCCAGACGCTGTACCTCTACCGCTTCAGCCGGACTGAAGCTGTCGGTCTTCATGATGACGATCTGCTTCAGATCGAGCATCCCGATGCCGCCTGTCCAGTAGCTTACTGCCAGCCCGCCGACAAGCAACACAGCTATGAGGACGAGCAACGTTCGCTTGACCACTGATACATCCCCCCTTGTTCCTTTATCTGGATATACGATAGACGAGGCAGGGGGGCAGATGGTTGCATTGCTGCGTGTGCGTGTGCGTGCATGTACTTATGCTGTGATACTGCTCGCTTTGACTCAGATACTGCGCATCAGACCCAGTTCACTAACGGCACCACGATAGCGCCATAAGCAAAGGCGCAGACGATGATGATCGCCGGGTGAATCTTGCGGATCTGCATCGCCCAGAAGGCGACGGCTGCGATGAGCAGCGACTGGATGATGCCGATCGAAGCGATCGAGCTGTCGGCCATCTGCCAGGTGAGCAGCACCATCATGATCGCGATGACCGGCTGCACGAGCAGCGTGATGCCTTTGACGACCGGCGACTGGCGATGCTTGCGGAGCAGTCGCAGCATGTAGACGAGCGCGATCGCAGACGGCGCGATCGTCGCGAACAGGGCGATGAAGATGCCGACCCAGCTCCCGGCGTCGAAGCCGACAAAGGCAGCGATCTTGGTCGCGATCGGACCGGGCAGCGCATTGCCTAGCGCCAGGATGTTGGAAAATTCCTCGGGCGTCGCCCACGCGTGATTGGTGACGATCTCCCGGTACATGAGCGGGATCGACGCCGGACCGCCGCCATAGCCCAGCACATTGGCCACGAAAAAGCCGACAAACAGATTCCACCACTCAGTCCATGCCACGAGTTACGCCGCCCCCTTTCTGCTGCTGATCGCGGATGCGCTTCTCCAGCTTGCGCTCCTGCCGCAGCTTGAGCCTGGCGACCGTATTCATATGGATCGCGCCATAGGCGATGAAGATCAGGATGACGAAGGCTGGGTGGATCTGCACGCCCTGCAGCATGGCGAAGGCCAGTGCAAAAAAGCCAATGCCGGCAGGCAGGCCTAGCCCTTTGACCGCCTTCTCCCCGAACTCATAGGCCATCACGCCAAGCATGACTGCGACGACGGGGATAACCGCGCCGATCATGCCCTGGACGATCGCCGAGCCGCTCAGGAACTGGACGAAGCTGAGCAGCGCGATCATCGCCACGCTGGAGGGCAGGATGTGGGCGAGCACAGAGACGATCGCGCCGAGCGTGCCCTTCTGATGATAGCCGACATAGGCGGCCATCTTGGTGGCGATCGGCCCGGGCAGCGCGTTGGCGAGCGCCAGAATCTCGCCGAACTCCTCGTCATCCATCCAGCGATAGGCCTTCACCGTCTCGTAGCGGATGAGCGGGATGACCGAGGGACCGCCGCCGTAGCCGAGGATGCCGGTCTTCGCCATGGCCCAGGACAGCTGGGCATATACATTGCCTGTTGCGTTTTCGCTCATGGCTACAACCTCATCCCCATTCTGCTCTTATAGCGGTTGATCAGCAGCTGGCACTCGACGCTCATGATGCCGGGCAAGGTGTACAGCTTCTCCTTCATGAAGCCCTCCATCTCCTCGTTGCTTTGGAACAACCCGTGCATATGCAGCTTGCTTGGTCCGGTCATATGATACAGACTGGTGACGTACGGCTCGGTTGCGAGCTGATCGGCGACGGCGTGCAGATGCTTGGGCTCCACCTCGACGTTAAAAAACGCCGAAACCCGGATGCCGATTTTCTCCGGATTGATGACGGCGGTGAAGCGCTCGATGACGCCGGCATCGGTCAGCGCGCCTACGCGGGCCTGCACGGCAACGCGGGAGAGACCGACCTCTTTGGCCAGATCGGTATACGAGATGCGTCCGTTCTCATGCAGCAGCGCGATAATTTTACGATCCATGTCATCAATCATCGCGGCTGGCGGTTCGGATTGGTGTTTTGAGCTCATGCCGTTAAGGCTCCTTTCGATGCGATCGATTTGCGAAATGAAGTTATAAGTCGATCTTAACTTGCTATACGTTAAAATATATACGCGTTTCCGTTCGTTTTCAATACATTTCTGACTTGTGATCAAACAAAACGGTTGAATGTTGGTCTCTGAGGTGGTAGATTAATAACAGATCTTAATGTTAATTTATCTATCATCAAATAGAAAGTGGGGAATGTCATGAGGCAAGCAGTGATCGGATCGCAAGCGATGGTCGTCAGTCCGCACTACCTGGCCTCGGCTGCGGGCGCAAGAATGCTGGAGCGGGGAGGCAATGCCTACGACGCGGCGGTGGCGGTCAGCGCCGCTCTGGCTGTCGTCTATCCGCATATGACCGGACTCGGAGGCGATTCCTTCTGGCTGGGCTGGCATCATCTGGAGGGACGCGTGCGAGGGTATAATGCGAGCGGCCGCGCAGGCAGCCGTTGCTCGATCGAGGCGTTCGCCGGGGAGGAGGCGATCCCGACTCGCGGCATCCGCAGCTCCATCACCGTGCCCGGCATGGTCGACGGCTGGGCGGCGGTGCATGGCGAGTATGGCCGCTTGCCGTGGGCCGAGGTGCTGGCGCCAGCGATCGGCTACGCGGAGGACGGCTTCCCGATGTCGCCGGATCAGCATGCGCATACAGCGGCGCATCGGCAGATGCTCGCGGCTACGCCGGAGACGGCGGCCGTCTATCTGCCCGGCGGCGAACCAGCGGTAGCGGGCGAGCGCTTCCGGCAGCCGGCGCTGGCGCGAACGCTGCGCCGCATCGCCGAGCGCGGACGCGACGAATTTTACGAGGGCGAGACGGCCGGGATGATCGCAGACGCGATGACAAGCGGCGGCGGTCTGCTCACAGCCGATGATCTGGCGGCGCATCGCGGCGATTGGGTGACGCCGGTGACCGGCTCATACCGGGGATATGAGCTGTATCAGATGCCGCCCAACTCGCAGGGCTTCGCCGGGATCATGACGCTGCAGATGCTGGAGCGCTTCGATCTGCCAGCGGTCGAGCACGGATCGTACGAGTACTATCAGCTATGCGTCGAAGCGTTGAAGCGGAGCTTCCGCGACCGCAATCGGTATCTGACCGATCCGGCGTGCGCTGAGGTTCCACTGGCCCGTCTGCTCTCGCGGGAGTATGCGGCCGAGCTGGCGGCGACGATCGATCTGAGCCGGGCTTCGGACGAGGACGCGGTCTCGCTCGGCAGCGATACCGCGTATGCGGCCGTCGTCGACAGCGACGGCAACGCCGTCTCCTTCATCCAGAGCCTGTACTTCGAGTACGGCTCCGGCGTCGTCGCCGGCGAGAGCGGCGTGCTGCTGCAAAATCGCGGTTCGTTTTTCTCGCTCGATCCGCAGCATATCAACAGCCTGCAGCCGGGCAAGCGGACGTTCCATACGCTCATGCCGGCGATGGCGTGTCGAGCGGGCAAACCGGCGATCCTCTACGGGACCCAGGGCGGCGAGGGCCAGCCGCAGACGCAGACGGCGATCTTCACGCGGATGGTCGACTACGGCATGGACCCGCAGCAGGCGATCAATGCGCCGCGTTGGGTATGGGGCCGGACCTGGGGCGAGCAGACGCGCGAGCTGAAGCTGGAGAGCCGGGTCGCCCCGGAGGTGCGGGCAGCGCTGGCGGCAGCGGGACATCAGGTGCGGATGGTCGGCGCCTACGACGGCATCATGGGACATGCGCATGCGATCGTGCGTGACGACTACGGCTTCCTGCAGGGCGGCTCCGATCCGCGCTGCGACGGCGCGGCGATCGCCTGGTAGGCGGGAGCGAACAATCTACGACGGGGAGAGAGGACGATGACGAGCCATATGACGGCACAAGGGATGAACACGACGGTAGACGGGGGCGCTTATATCGACCGCAGTCTGGAGCTGGCGGCGACCGGGAGCGGGGCGTTGGACGGGATGACGTTTGTGCTGAAGGATGTATTCGATGTGGCGGGGCATGTCTCCTCGGCGGGCAACCCTGACTGGCTGCGGACGCATGGCCCGGCCGAGCGTCATGCCGCGGTCGTGGAGCGGCTGCTCGCCGCCGGCGCATCGCTGCGCGGCGTGACGGTGACCGATGAGGTGATGTACAGCATTAATGGCGAAAATGCGCACTACGGCACGCCGCTTAATCCGGCTGCGCCGGGACGCATCCCGGGCGGCTCCTCGAGCGGCTCTGCCTCGGCGGTGGCGCAGGGGCTG
>NZ_BFBX01000135.1:18927-19375 GCF_003851045.1 Paenibacillus sp. 598K
CGGTGGCGCAGGGGCTGGCCGAGCTCGGCATCGGCACCGACACCGGCGGCTCGGTGCGCGTGCCTGCCGCCTACTGCGGGCTGTACGGCCTGCGTCCGACGCACGGGGCGGTCGACGCGCGCGGGCTGATCCCGCTGGCGCCGAGCTTCGATACGGTCGGCTGGATGGCGCGCGACGCCGCCACGCTGCGCAAGGCAGGCGAGGTGCTGCTGTCGGGCGCGAGCGTGACTGTAGCTGCGGATCTGGCGAGCGTAGGCAATCCGGGAGCGAACGCTCTTGGAGGCCCTGCCTCGGCGGACGGAGGGGCTGCTCATGGCGCGAGCGCTCCGGGCGGCCCGGCGGACGGAGGGACAGCGCATGGTGCGAGTGCTCCGGGAGGCCATGCCTCGGCGGGCAGCCCGACGCACGGAGGCGCAGCTCATGTCGCGAGCTCCGACGTTGCGGCAGC
>NZ_BFBX01000135.1:19448-37254 GCF_003851045.1 Paenibacillus sp. 598K
CTCCAGCATTTGCCCGGCTGATCGTCGCCGAGGAGATGTGGGCGCTCGCCGACGAGCCGACACAGGCGGCGCTGACCGCGTATCTGCCGGAGCTGGAGCGGCTCGTCGCCGGGGCCGAGCGAGTGCGCATGGCGCCGGAGGGTCTGGGCGAGTGGATGGCGGCCTTCCGCCATATCCAGGGCCTCGAGATCTGGGCGGCGCATGGCGAGTGGATCGCGGCGGCGCAGCCGTCCTTTGGGCCCGGCATCGCGGACCGCTTCGCCTGGGCGGCGACGCTGCGCCGCGAGGATCACGAAGCGGCATACCGCAAGCGCGAGGAGGTGCGGGCTCGGCTCGGCGAGCTGCTGGTGCCGGGGACGCTGCTCGTCGCGCCGACTGTGCCGGGCATCGCGCCGCTGCAAGGGCTGAGCGGCGAGGCGGTCGAGCGCAGTCGGGTAGCGACGCTGCAGCTGAGCTGTCCCGCCGGCCTGGCGGGACTGCCGCAGCTCACGCTGCCGCTGCGCGGCGAGGGCGGCTGCCCGATTGGTCTCTCGCTGATCGCGGCCCCCGGCTGCGACCTGCAGCTGCTGGAGCTGGCGGAGGTATTGGCTGGCCGAGCTTGATTGGGGTAACATACTTGGGACGACCTACGAGCCTTCAGCCGTCATAGCGGCTGGAGGCTTTAATATTTGGAGAATAGGAGGGGTGATCCTTTCATCGGATGACCGTTCAATGGGCTTATCGTTTTACAACCGTTATATTGTTGACGAAGCCATCCTCCGGGACGAAGCGTGCGGTGAAGCTGGCTGTGTCGATGTCATAGGCATACAGCCCGCGCTTGTCGTCTACGATGGCAATCCCGTAGATAATCTTGCCGTCGCTGGCGTAGTTGGCGTCGCCCACCTGCAGACGGCTGGCGGTCCATGGCGTCTTGACGATGCTCCGGTGCTCGCGGTCGTAGTCGATCAGCGTCGAAGCCCCCGTCGGGTCGTTATAGCGCTTGTCGCTTAGCGCGAGCACGTGGTCGCCGTTCGCCATGACGGTGCGGACCCACTCCGGCTCGCTGAACAGCGACTCCGTATGCTGGAGGGCGTAATCCGTCTCGTATACGGTATGGATCGGCATCTGGAAGTTGTTTTGGCCATCCTGGTTGTTCTGGTTCTCGATACTATGCTGGCGCTTCCCCTCCGAGAAGACCGACAGGTAGATCCGTTCGTGCGCTTCATCCACTGTAAATGCCTCGATGCTGGCATCCTCCACTCCTCCGTGTCTGCTCCCGCCCGGCTCCATGTCCGGTTCGGGCTCCCAGTAACTTATGTCTCCGGTTTTCTTGTCGATCGCCCCCAGCCTCAAGTTGCGCATCCCTTTCAGGCATGCGACGAACAGTACCCGATCCTCGAGCGGGTAGATGTAATTCACCGCGGTCAACGGCTCGGTCAGCGCCGTTTCTTCATTAGTCTGAAGGTCCGTCCGATAGATCTGATCCCCGCCTTGCTCGCTTTGCTTCGTATAGTAGGCGACTTGATGCGCCTTGTCGTAAAAGCCGAGCGGATACTGGGAAGTGTACTCGGTGGCGAAGCGTCGGACGGCTTCCGTTGTTGCAGGATCGTACTCCCACAACTCCATGTCCATTCTCGTTTCGTCTTCGCCCTCTTGCTCGACATCGTGCGTGTAGGTGAGGGTGATGTAATCTGGAGTCGGCGTCTTCGCGCGCTCTACCTCATCCGTGGCGCAAGCCGAGGCGACCACGGTAGTGGCGAGGATGACGAAAGCGAGGGATGGCCCTCTGCTTCGTTTGCTTCGTTTCGTATTCAATATCCTTGCCTCCAGCCGTGATTTACAAAAGATGCTCTACAATAATGAAACGAGTTAAAGGCAATCGGCGTTCACGAACGGGCTTGGCCGCCGTGGAGCGCGCGATATTCCGTCGGAGTCATGCCGCAGCTCTTCTTGAAGTTGCGCAGGAAGCTGGAGAAGTTCGTATAGCCGACGCGGAGGGCAATTTCATTGAGCTTGAGCGGCGTCTCCAGCAGCAGATTGCAGGCGGCCGCGATTCGCAATTGAATCAGCGTGTCGACAAAGTTACGGCCCGTATGCTCCTTGAAGATCGTACTGAGATAGTTGGGGCTGATGCGATAGCTCTCCGCCAGTTGATTGACCGAGATCGCACTGTCCGCATAATGCGCCTCCAGATGGGCCAGCACCGCCTCCGCCAGCTCCCCTGTCCGGCTGCGACTGCGACGCTCCTCCATGCGTGCGATCATCCGGAGCAGCACCGCCTCGACGGTGAGGCGCATCTCCCGCAGCGTCTCGCAGCTCTCCAGACTGCCGGGCAGCTCCCCGAAACCCGGCTGATCGCCGTGCTTGTCCGCTTCGACGTCCTCGCGGATAGCATGCATCGCCTTGAGCACGACCTGCAGGCAGAGCTGGACGATCATATCCTTGGTAAGCTGAGTGCTGGCCGCCAGCTCGAACAGCTCTTCCAGCCGCTCATGCGTCCGTGCCTCGTGTCCCTGGCGCACGGCCTCCAGCAGGCTGTCCACCGCGCCGAATACCGCGATCAGCCGGTGGCGATCCCGCTCGCCGATCTCCCCGGCTGTAATCACGGCATGGTCCCCGACGACGATCTTGTAGTCCAGCAGTCGGGCCGAGCTGCGATAGGCGTCCGGGATCTCGTCGAAGGCATCGGCGCCGCGGCCGACACCGATGCTGATCGTCCGCTTGAAAATATCGGCGATGCAATCTCTCAGCGCATGCGCATAGCCAAGCGCCAGCTCGTTGTTGCGCGAGGCGTCCGCTGTGCCGAAGCTCAGGATGATCGCCGCCTGCATACCGCTTGTCTGAACGGCCACGCCGAGCATCTCATCGCCATAAGACTGCAACAGCTCCTCTGCGACATTGCACAGCGCGTACAGATACAGATGGAGATCGCTCATGCCCGTCAGTCGCGACTGGTTGTCATAGGCGATCGTCAGGACGATGTAGGTTGCGGCGTGCAGCCGCACGCCAGCCTGCTCCAGCAGCGGCTGTGCCGTCTCGAACCGGGTGCGGGCGCCGCTCAGGACCTCGAAGAGCACCTGCAGCTTGAGGGCAGGCCGGCCCTCGCGCAGTCTGCGCTCGGCATCCGTATAGCCGTGGAACACCTCTTCGATCCGGTGTTGAAGGGCGGTGTAGCCCAGCCTGCCAGGCAGCCCGCCGATTCCCGCTGTATGGCCAGCTCCGGAAGGCCTGGCGGCGATCTCCTCGATCCGATCGATCAGCGACTCCATCGGCGCAAACCAGCGGGAGTTGACGAAGCGTGTGGCAACGACAGCGAGCATAGCCATGAACAGAGCCAGTCCGCCCAAGATGTAGCGCAGTGTCAGCGTCGTGGCGCCGAGCTGCTGGCCGGTGACGGCATACAGCAGCTTCCACCCGCTGTAGGTGGAGTGTGCATAGAAGACATAACGCTTGCCCGCCGCCGTCCGCTCCGGTACATACCCGCTGCCGTTCTGCGTCAATGCCTGCTCCGCCGCCTCCCCCGCTATCGTCTCGTACATCATCCGGGCATCCTTGTGCGCGATGACCACGCCTTGCCTGTCGACGAGCCATACATTGTAGCTGTCGCTGAACTGAAGATCATCGAACATCGCGGCGATACTGCCGGGGTTGATGCGGACGGCGATGAGGCCGCTGCTGTCGGCGGGGGCTGCATTGACCGGATAGTGGCGGACGAGCAGCAGCTCGCGGCTCTCCGGCAGCCCGGTCCACTTGCCGATCCGGCCTTGCTCCACCAGCGTCTTGATGTGCGCCAGCTCGGGCGCCTCCGAGAGCCTGGCGTAGCCTGCGGCGGTCAGCACACGATCGCTGCGCTTGGCGTAGAGCATCACCGACTTCATGTTGAAGTTCGCTCCGAGGATACTGGAGAGCTGCTCTTGCAGACCGGAGACGAACAGATAATGCTCGGGCGTATCGGGCGCTCCCTGCTCGAAGAAGGTGGCGCTGCCAGGGGTACGCAGCATGTTCAGGATCGTCAGATCGATGTCCTGCAGCATGCTGTCGATCCGTTTGTTGATCTGTCCGAGCACGTTCTGGTTGGAGGAGATCATCTGCTTCTCCAACTGGCGTACCGTGCCGATATAATGCAGGGCCAGCATGCTGCCGATGACCAGCACGAACAGACCGATATAGATGAGCTGTACTTTTCTGGAGATGCGTCGTTTCAAGCTGTCAGCTCCTTTTGCGGTAGTTGGCCGTAACCTGCCCTTGAACGTTATTATTATAGGATATCTGCTCCCGACCGTGGCATGTCACAATCTACGATGGGCTGTTGTTTTCTACAATCGTAGCAGTTGGCAGCGGATTCAACAATGTGCAACTATCCCGGAGCGCCCGGCTGGGCTAACGTTGATGGTGCAAGGCAGGCGCTGCCTCCCGGAGCAAGCGGAGCGGCGTGGCTAGACTATATAGACAACGGAGGTCAAAGCATGAATCAACCATCCATCCACCAGCATCCTCACCGTCCGGCACAGGGCGGAGCAGTCTGGCAGCAACGACGCGGTGCGCGGCACAGGGGTGTCTCGCTGCTGATGCTGCTGCTGTGCGCGGCAATCGTGCTGGGCGCCTGCAGCAACGGAGGCGCGCTCTCGTCCCAGACAACCGAAGGAGGGGAAGCGGCTGCGCCCGACCAGAGCGGCACAGCGGCCAAGTCAGTCATCTCCGCCTCCATCTATGACCGCGGACAGGTGGCATCGGACGAAGGCACCTACGAGGACAATCGCTGGACGCGATATATTAATGAACAGTCCGGCGTCCAGGTGCAATGGATGCCGATCCCGCGCAACCAGGAGGCCGACAAGTTCAACGTCCTGATCGCTTCCGAGCAGGCGCCGGATCTGATGAGCACGTATAACCGCGACTTCATCACCCGCTGGGCCACAGAAGGGGCAATCCAGCCGCTGGATGACTATATCGAGCAGTACAGCACCAGCTACAAGAATTATCTGACCGAGCACCCGGAGCTGAAGCCGTATCTGACGCTGGAGGACGGCAAAATGTATGCGATCGCGAGTCTGCGCCCGACCCGAGGCAGTACGGCGGTGTATATCCGTCAGGATTGGCTGGATGCGCTGAAGCTGGAGATGCCGGCGTCGGTGGATGAGTTGCTTGAAGTGGCCAGAGCTTTCCGCGATTACAAGGAAGGCGTCGTGCCGATGGCGATGTCTACCGCCTATCAGCCGATTGTGGACGACTGGTTCATGGCGCGCAGCGGAGAGTGGTTCGTCGAGGACGAACAAGTGGTGCAGAGCTTTTTTACGGAGCGCTACGCCGATGCGATGGCGTTTCGCCAGTTGGTCTATCATGAAGGGCTGGTCGACAAGGAGTACGCCACGGACAAGGAATACTCGCGCCAGCGTCAGCTATGGACGACCGGACGATCAGGCATCTACTTTGCCAATATTAATGACAGTATGCTGGGGGAACTGCTGAAGAATGAGCCGGAGGCCAAGCTGGCGGTGCTGCCGCCGCTCGAGACGAAGTATGGCACGAATGGCTATCAGCTAGAGGTGCCGAACTTCCTGCTGACGGCGTTCAATAAGGATATGGCTGATCCCGAGGCGGCGATCCGCTTCATCGATTGGCTGATCGATGGCGGCTGGGAGCCGATGGCTTTTGGCTTCGAAGGGGAGCACTATGAGCTGAAGGACGGTATCCCGGTAACGACCGATCTGGAGAAGTGGCAGAAGGAAGTCGCTTACGCCAACGAATATCGCCTTGTTCATCAGGAGCAGCAAACCCCCGACTACCTGCGGATTCGTGCCGGCGAAGACCCCGTGGACCGGGCGATCGCCGAGCTGAAGACGACGATCATCGAGAACTCGCAGACGTACGCGTATCGCAAGGACATCCCATATGTGCCGCCCGTTCAGGAGTATGCGGCGATCGCCACCCAATTCGAGGCCAAGTGGAAGGAGATCAACGTGCGGATGTCGATGACCGACACGACGCCAGAGCAAGCTGTGGCCGAGCTGCGCAGCGCATGGAACAGCCTTGGCGGCGAAGCGGTGACCGTCAAGGTGCAGGAGTGGTACGGCGCTAACAAGGATAAATGGAACTAGGAGTGAAGTGAACATGCTGGAGGCTACGCCGCATGCGCAGACCGGCAAGCGCGGCAAGAGAGTGGAGAAGCTTGCAGCGCAGCGGTCGGGACTGCTGTATTATCTGGTGCGCGATCGGTATCTGTATCTGTTTCTGGTACCTGCGATCAGCTACTTTTTTCTCTTCAAATTCGTGACGCTGTACGGCGAGTTGATCGCCTTCAAGGACTTTCGGCTGCTTCAGGGCGTCTGGGGGAGCCAGTGGGTAGGCTTCAAGCACTTTCACATCCTCTTGGCGAGCCCCGACTTCTGGCAGGTGCTGCGCAATACGCTGCTCCTGAACCTCTATAGCCTGATCGTTGCCTTTCCGGCGCCGATCGTGCTGGCGGTGCTGCTCAACGAGGTGAGGCTGCACTGGTTCAAGCGCAGTGTGCAGAACATGCTCTATCTGCCCTACTTCATCTCATGGGTCGTGCTCGGCGGCATCATCGTCTCGCTGCTCTCGCCGTCCACCGGGGTGGTCAACAGCCTGCTCGGTCTGGCAGGCATCGAACCGATCTACTTTATGACGGATACCGGCTGGTGGCCGGTCGTATTCTCCCTCTCTACGGTCTGGCAAGGGGCCGGCTGGGGGACGATCATCTACATGGCGGCGATCGCCGCCATCGACCCCGGTCTCTACGAGGCGGCCAAGATGGACGGGGCGGGCAAGCTGCGGCAGATCTGGCATATTACGCTGCCGGGTATCCGCGGCACGATCGCGATCCTGCTGGTGCTGCAGATGGGCAAGATGATGGATGTCGGCTTCGAGCATGTGTTCAATCTGCAGAATCCCGCCGTGTTCAGCGTCGCGGACGTCATCAGCACCTATGTCTACCGGACCGGTCTGCAAAATGCCCAATACAGCCTGGCCACTGCAGTGGGCCTGTTTCAGGGCGTAATCGGGCTCATCCTGGTGCTGATCGTTAATAAAGCGGTCAAAAAACTGGGGGAGGGCGGGCTATGGTAAGGCTCGCACATCGGCTGCGGAGCTGGCCGCTGCATCTGTTCTTGCTGCTGTGCGCCGCGGCGACGATCTTCCCGCTGGTTAACATCCTGGCGATGTCCCTGAGCAGCAGTCGCGCCATCATCGCCGGGGAGGTGACGCTGCTCCCCGTAGAGTTCAATGTCATGGCCTATGAACGGCTGTTCCGTGACGGCCAGTTGCTCGTGGCCCTCAAGAATACGGTCTTCATCACCTTGATCGGCACGTTGCTTCACATGATCGCCACGACCCCTGCAGCCTACAGTCTGGCGAAGCGACGGCTCAAGGGCCGAGCCGTGTTCACGTTCATGGTGCTCTTCAGCATGCTGTTCGGGACCGGGCTGATTCCGCTGTTCCTCCTGGTGAAGCAGTTGCATCTGATCAATACCTTCTGGGCGATCTGGCTGCCTGGACTGGTCAGCGCGTACAATCTGTTCGTCATGAAATCGTTTTTCGAGGGGCTGCCGCCCGAGCTGGAGGAGTCAGCCACCATCGACGGGGCGTCCGATCTGACGCTTTTCTTCCGGCTGACGCTGCCGCTCTCCAAGGCGATTCTCGCGGCTATCTCGCTGTTCTATGCCGTGGCGCTGTGGAACACCTACGCCAACGCCTTGTATTTCATCAGCAGATCGGAGCTGCTGCCGGTGACGGTGAAGCTCTATCAGATGCTGCAGACGCCGCTGGATGCCTTGATTGGCGGAGGCGACTCCTCGCTGTACATCCAGCCGGAGGGGCTGAAGGCCGCAGCCATCATCATTACCGTCGCGCCGATTTTGGCGGTATATCCGTTTTTACAGAAGCATTTTGTCAAAGGGGTGCTGATCGGCTCGGTGAAGGGTTGACGGCTGCGTCGCCCGGCCCTTGCCCAGGCAAGGGCCGGGCGTATGCCCCGCTCAGGAGGAGGTGAGGGCTGCCAGAGGAGGCATGGCCGAGGCCAGTGCCGACATGTTATGAATGCAAGAGAAACGGCGAGGGACTGCTGAGGCAGTTGTAGTCCGGCTGCCGTCAATCGGACAAAGGAGAGGATGTCATGAGAAGAACAGGAGCTATGGGGAGCATGCGCCGGGTGACGGCAAGCTGTCTGATCGTCGCGCTAGGCGCAGGCATGGCCGGAGGAGCAGCATTTACCAAGGCGGAGCTGCCCCGGATCTATGCGCAGGAAGAAAATGAAAGCGCAACCATTGCGATTGTGCCGGAGATCATGTCTTGGTCGCAGATGCGGGATACGTTTGGCGGCAGGCGAGCAGTGCCGGTACATGAGGCGGGGACGATCACGCTTGATGGCGAATTGACGGAGTGGGCTGCTTATGCGCAGGTGCAGCTGCCTGCCGAGCCGGCTCAGATCGAGCTGAACGGATGGACGGGAGAGGCGGATCTGTCGGCGGATGTGTAACTGGCCTACGACGAGGATTACTTTTATTGGGCGGCGAGCGTGCGGGATGATGTGCACGAGCCGGTGGCGGGCAGTACGATGTGGCGTGGCGACAGCATTCAGTTCGCATTTGGCCTGGGCGACGCATATGGCCCCGAATACGCGGTCAGCAAGGGGGATAGCGGGGCTGAGGTTGCACGCTTCAGCACAGGCGGGGCGATCGACGGACCAGAGCAGGTGCAGGTCGCAGCTTCGCGCATCGGCGACTATACAACCTATGAGGCTCGGCTGCCGTGGACGGCGATCGCCGCAGAGCGTCCGGCGGACGGGCGGCTGCCGTTCACCCTGCTGATCAACGACAACGACGGCACAGGCAGGCGAGGGTGGATCGAATGGACGCCGGGCATCGGCAAGGCGAAGGACCCTTCGTTGCATGCGCAGTTGCATCTGATCCCATCGGATGAGCCATGGAGTATGTGGGTGGAGGGACAAGAGCAAGCGGTTGTAGGCGATCCGATCGGGTATACGGTCTATGCGGCCAATTGGGATAGCGTGCCGGTGGAGCTTGCATTTGCCTCTGACGCCATCGATGCCGCCTCCGTGTTTGAGCTGCCTGCCTCATCGGTGGCGGTGCTGGAGCTGGACTACACGGCGAGCGTGGCGGGCACGCATGAGCTGGACTTCACGGTCAGCGAAGCGGGAGGGCCATCGTTCGAACATAGGGTGGTCCTGGAAGCCGCGCTGTCCGCAGCGGATATCGAGGCGCTGCTGGACGGGCTGGAGACGGAGCTGCCCGCGCTGGAGCTGCTGCTGACCCAGGCAGAGGGGCAAGGACTGGCGACCGATTACGAACGGGTGAACTATACGGTGATCGCGGACTTCATCGGCTATGGCAGAGACGATATCGCCAATGGCCGCCTGCCGCGCGCTCAGTATGTAGCAGCAGCGCTGCGCGAGCTGTACGATGAAGCGGAGGCGACACTGAACGCAGTGCTGGCTGACGAGGCCGAGCCTGTGGCTGCGCCGCGGTACGTGAGCGGCCCCTACGCCTTATCCGGCTATTCCTTTGTGGGCGATACGACCGTACGCAGCAGCGGCGTGACGGAGGAACGGCCGATTTTCTTTACGGGCTATGGCCATTTTGGCCAGGTGAGGGCTGACATCCCCAAGTTCCAGGACCTGGGCGCCAACATGATCCAGATCGAGCTGGGACCGCGTGATGTCATCATGGACAACAGGGACTACATCTACGGGTACAACGTCTACCGCTCCGGCGGGGCAGAGGCGACGGCCGCCTATGCGGAAGGGATCAGCCATACCGGCGATCGCTCGCTCAAGATTGAGAACGACTCGCCGTATCAGGCCAATGTCTTCATCAATGTCACGCAGACGCTGACGGTGGAGCCGTCGACGACGTATGCATTCAGCGCCTGGGTCAAGGGAGAGGGCGCCCGCAACGTCTGGTTCCCCGGCGGTCCGGGCTGGAAGAAGCGGCAGGCCTTCCCTGGCGGCACCTACGATTGGACACAGGTGACGACGACGTATACGACCGGGCCCAGTGAAACATCGTTCCCGCTGGTGCTGCTCTCCGAGAATTCGGGGACGATCTACATCGACGATCTGAGCGTGACCAAGGCCGGCGATACGCTCAATCTGGTGCAGAACCCGGGGTTCGAGGAGTTGGGGGGCTATGATCCGGCCAAGGATTACGTGGTGTCGAGTGCCAAAATCAATTCCGATATTCGCCAGGTGCTGCAGCGGGCAGAGGAGCATGATATCGCCGTGAATCTGCTGATCTCGCCGCATTATTTTCCGGCCTGGGCATTGAGTCGGTGGCCGGAGCTGAACGTTCCGAACAGCGGCGGCATCAAGTTCTCGATCTTTCACCCGACGGCACAGGCGATCATCGCGGATTATCTCGCCGCGCTCATCCCGGCCGTGGATGACTATGATTCGCTGCATAGCATTACGCTGACCAATGAACCGACCTACGATACGCGGGTAGACCCTTATGCGCTCCCGGCATGGCACGCCTACCTGGCCGATGTATATGAGGGGCAGATCGCCGGGCTTAACGCCGCCTATCAGAGCGGGTATGTCGGGTTTGACGATGTCCCGATGCCGAGCGGCATGACACCGGACCGGCGTACGTATGATTATGTGCTGTTTAATCAGGATTACTTTGCGAGCTGGCACGAATGGCTGGCTGACGTCATCCATGACTTGTCGCCGGAGCTGCCGGTGCATGCCAAGATCATGGGCGACCCCAAGGGCAGCCTGGCCTGGGGCATCGACGTGGAGCGCTTCTCCGAGATGAGCCAGATCAACGGCAACGACAACTGGAACTACATCCACGAAGGGGCGAAGGGCTTCATGGAGGAGTTGAGCTTCTATGATATGCAGGCGTCCTTCCGGGAAGCGCCGGTGTTCAACTCCGAGCACCACGTGATCGCGGACGGCGATGCCCAGTATACCCCTGAGCAGGCCAGACATGTGCGGGCATCGCTCTGGCAGAGCGCGATTCACGGGCGCAGCGCATCGACGTTCTGGATCTGGGAACGCACCTATAATCCCGCTGCGAGCAGTGAAGGCAGCATCCTGCATCGTCCCGATGTAGTGGCAGCGATCGGGAGGACGAACCTCGACCTGAACCGCTTGGCGGAGGAGGTGACGGCGCTGCAGCATGAGGAACCCCTGGTGGCAATCCTGTACTCCACAGCTTCCGGCATCTATGCGCCGGACTACCATCAGGTACTGCTGCGGGCCTATGAGGCGATAGCTTACAGCGGACAGAAGGTTGGCTTCGTATCCGAGCAGCAGGCGGCGGCAGGCGGGCTGGACGACTACAAGGTTCTCGTGGTCCCGCAAGCGACGCATGTGGAGGCGGCGACGCTGACGGCGATCCGGGCGTTCGCGGAGGACGATGGCGAACTGCTGCTGATCGGTGCAGGCGCGTTGGCGACACGGCCGGACGGCACACCGTCATCTGCTGTCGAACTGGCCGATGTGCAGTCGCACGCCGTTACCGTAGCAGCCGGACGCAGCGCCGCACAGCTCCGCGAGGATCTGCAGCCGCTCCTGCTGTCGGCAGTCCCGGAGCGTCTACAGGTCATCGATGGCGCGAGCGTGCCTCCATCCGGCAGCAGCCTCCCTCCAGCTGGGGATGTAGCCTGGCGGAGCGTGACACTGGAAGGACGAACCTTGCTTAATGTCATGAACTATGGCGCAGCGCCGACAGTGGCGGCCGTAATCCAGGATGGCGAGTGGGCGGTCGCTTTCCGTGATCTGATCAGCGGCAGCGCGTGGGGCGCCGAGCTGACGCTCGCGCCGATGACGCCTTATCTGCTGGAGGTAACGGACTGGCAGCTCCTGAACAAAGACAGCTAGCACACAAGCATCTCCGCGGCGGGTCGATGACTCGCTGCGGAGATGCTGCCGTTTTACGACCTGAATGTCACCCTTTTGTGTGAAATCCCACTAATCCCATTGACTATGTCGAAAGGCGCGACTATAATAAACCTAACCTTAATGGTTCGTTTATTAGTCCTTAGAGGTCTAAGGTACGATCAATAGAGCTTAATGACGCGAGACGACAACATGCGAATGGATGAAACGTTGAACAGAACGCGGGCTTCATGTCGACTTGATAACAGGAGTGTGAGCATATGCAGGTGCAATTCCCTGTTCATCTGGAGCAGGTAAACGCCAAAAAAGTGAGCGACTTCATCCTCGAGCAGCTGGAGGAGGCGATCCTCCTGAAGGAGCTGATGTCCGAGCAGCAGCTCCCCACGGAGCGCGAGCTGGCATCGATCTTCAACGCCAGTCGCCTGGCGGTGCGGGAGGCGCTAGGTCAGCTGGAGGAGAAGGGGCTGATCGAGAAGCGGGTAGGGGCCAAGGGCGGCACCTTCGTGCTGCCGATCACGATGAACTCGCATCTGCGCAATCGCCAGGAGCTGGCGGACAACTGGGAGGAGATGCTGCGGCTGTTCGAGTACCGGCTGGTCATCGAGCCCGAGGCGGCGGCGCTGGCGGCGCAGCGCATCACGAACGAGGAGCTGGCGGAGCTTCAGAGCTATCTGGAGCTCAGCCGGGTGGCTACCTGTCCACGGGAGCTGTTCCGCGCGCTGGATGTCAAGTTCCACCTCAAGATCGCCCGGGCTTCGGGCAATCGCCACTTCGAGCAGGCCGTGCGCAAGATCCGGACGCGGATCAATCCGGCGCTCGATCTGATGCCCTACAACGACCAGGTCAGACAGACGAACAACGAGAAGCACACCAGCCTGTTCGAGGCGATCAAGGCGCGGGACCACGAGCTGTCGAGAGCCATGATGCGACAGCATATCGGCGGCTCCGCCGACGCGATCCATAGCCGGGTATTCGCGCCTCCGGCGGAAGGGCATCATGAGAAGAGAGGAGGAGAGGCGCATGACTGAGCGGCCAGAGCTGACGGAGCGCATCCTGAGCGGCGCCGCGGCGTGGCGCGAGCGGATGATCGCCTGGCGGCGGGACTTCCACCGCCATCCGGAGATCGGCTACGAGGAGGTGCGGACCTCCGGCATCGTCGCGGCGCATCTGCGCTCGCTAGGACTGGAGGTGCAGACCGGACTCGGGGGCACCGGCGTCGTCGGTCTGCTGCGCGGCCGCGAGCCGGGCCCGACGATCGGACTGCGCGCCGACATGGACGCGCTGCCGATCCAGGACGCCAAGCAGGTCGAGTATTGCTCGACCGTGCCCGGCAAGGCGCATCTGTGCGGGCATGACGCCCATACGAGCATCCTGATGGGCGCGGCCGGACTGTTGTCCGAGCTCGGAGCGCCGGAGCGCGGCAATATCAAGTTCGTCTTCCAGCCCGCCGAGGAAGGGCTGGCCGGCGCCAAGGCGATGATCGACCACGGCCTGCTGACGCAGGAGCCTGTCATCGAAGCGATGGCTGGCCTGCACGTATTCCCGGCGCTGCCGACTGGTCAGCTCGCCGTCACCGACGGCGCGGCCTTTGCCTCGGCAGACGGCTTCGAGCTGGTCATCACCGGCCGTGGCGGCCATGCGGCGCGTCCGCATGAGGCGATCGACGCGATCACCGTCTCCGCCCAGGTCATCACGGCGCTGCAGCATATCGCCAGCCGTATGGTCGATCCGCTCGAGGCGATCGTCGTGACGATCGGCCGCATCGAGGGCGGCTACATGGGGACGGCGATCGCCCCCGAGGTACGGATGAAGGGGACAGTCCGCACCCTCTCCGACGATCTGCGCCAGCAGGTGCCGCAGTTGCTGCATCAGGTGATCGGCGGCATCGTCCAGTCGTTCGGCGCGGGCTACGAGCTGACGTTCGGGATGGGTTATCCTTCCGTTCATAACGATAGCCGCATGGTCCGTTTTTTCACGGAGACGAGCGAGCGGCTGCTCGGCGGCAAGCCGTGGTCGTACGTGAAGCCGTCGACCGGCGGCGAAGATTTTGCTTTTTATGCCCAGCAGGTGCCCGGCGTGTTCTTCCGGCTCGGCGCCAGCGACGGCAGCGAGGAGACGCGCTATCCGCTTCACCATCCGAGCTTTGATCTCGACGAGGAAGCGATGGTGCTCGGCGCGGCCTTGCTCGCCCAGCTTGGGCTGTCTTATCTGCAACACCCGGTAAGCGAACATATTACATCATAATGGAGGCTAACAGATGCAACGCACATGGACATCGACAAGAGGACTGGCCAAGGGACTGATCGTCCTGCTGGCAGCGATGCTGATCCTCGCAGGCTGCTCCGGCGGCAACAAAGGCGGCAACACAACCGATCCCGGCACAGCGGGCACGAACAACTCGGGCGCAGGGACCGAGACGCCGGCGGCAGAGAGCGGCGAGAAGGTGCTGACGATCGCCAACCCGACGGATATCGAGAGCTTCGACGTGCATAACAACAACAACACGTTCAGCGAGGCGGTCATGGTCAACGTCTTCGACTACCTGCTGAAAAACGACAGCTCGCAAAACAAGCAGCCGTCGCTGGCCACCTCCTGGGAGCAGGTCAACGACACGACGTGGCGCTTCAAGCTGCGCGACGACGTGAAGTTCCACAACGGCGATCCGTTCACGTCGGCGGACGTCAAGTTCTCGCTGGAGCGGGTAGCCAAGGACAGCGGACTGAAGCAGCATACGTACTACAAGGACCTCAAGGAAGTGAATATCGTCGACGAGCATACGGTCGATATCGTCACGAACAACCCCGACCCAATCATGCTCAACCGACTGTCGCGGATGGGCGCAGATATCCTGCCGTCCAAGTACATCGAGGAAAACGGCATGGAAGCCTTCCTGAAGGCGCCGGTCGGCACCGGTCCTTACAAGTACAGCAACTGGGCCAAGGACGATCGCATCGAGCTGGTCAAGTATGACGACTACTTCGGCGGCGAGCCGAAATGGGACAAGGTCGTCTTCCGGATGATCCCGGAGGCGTCCACGCGCGTATCCGAGCTGCTCACCGGAGGCGTCGACATCGTCTCCAACGTGCCGGCCACCGATATCGAGCGGATCGACGCTTCGGACAAGGCGTCCGTCGAGCAAGCGACGATCCAGCGCGTGCTGCATGTGCTGATGCGTACCGCGGAGGGTTCGGTAACGGCCGATCCGAAGGTGCGCGAGGCGGTCGAGCTGGCGATCGACAAGCAAGCGATCATCGACAGCATCGCCGGCGGCGCAGGCATCCCGACGCGCACCTCGGTGACGCCGGGCAACTTTGGCGCCGATCCTAGCCTGTATGACCAACAGCTCTACGATCTGGACCGGGCCAAGGCGCTGCTCAAGGAAGCGGGCTACGAGAGCGGACCGAAGATTACGTTCACTGCAGGCTCCAACTACAAGGAAGTCGCCGAGGTGACGGCGGCGATGCTGACGCAGGCCGGATTCGAGGTCAACCTGGAGATTCTGGAGCCGAGCAAGTTCAGCGAAACTTACAACGCCAAGGGCTTCAAGGAGCTGTTCCTGCTCGGCGTCGGCAACTCGCTGTTCGACGCATCGAACAACTACAACCGATTCCTCAAGGAAAACGGCAAGGGCGAGACCGACTACGATAACGCCGAGGTCGAAGAGCTGCTGCAATCGGCTGCGTCCAACATGGACCCTGCCGACCGCGAGAAGCAATTCCAGCAAGTGCAGCAGCATATCGCCAATGATCGTCCGACCATCTACCTGTATCAGATGAAGGGCATCTATGGCGTCAGCGATCGGATCGCGTATGCGCCGCGCCTGGACGAGATGTTCTTCGCAGAAGAGATTACGTTAAAATAAGCGGCACGGAACGGGGAACTCTTGCAGTTCCCCTCCTTCGCTTGGAGGAGGCGCGGCGGTGCGCAACTATGTGGTCAGGATGGTGCTCCAAATCGTACCGGTCCTGTTTTTGATATCGCTGATCGTATTCATCCTGGTGCATGTGACGGGAGATCCGGTCAATCTGATGCTGCCGGAGACGGCGACCGAGGCGGATCGCGAAGCGCTGCGTGCAGCGTGGGGACTCGATCGTCCGCTCTACGAGCAATTCGGCACCTTCCTGGGCAATGTGGTGCGCGGCGACTTCGGGACATCGTTTCACTACGGGGAGAAGGCGTTGCCGCTCGTCCTGGAGCGTCTGCCCGCGAGCTTCGAGCTGGCGGCCGCAGCGATGCTGATCGCAGTCGTGCTGGCGCTGCCGCTCGGCATCCTCTCGGCGGTCAAGCGCAACACGGTGCTCGACCTGTTCATCTCCGGGATCGCCGTCATCGGCAAGGCGATGCCGAACTTCTGGATGGGGATCATGCTGATCCTGATCTTCTCGGTGCAGCTCGGCTATCTGCCGGTGTCGGGACGCGGCGGCCTGGCCCATCTGGTGCTGCCGGCATTCACGCTCGGCGTCGGTCTGGCGGCGCAGATGACTCGGCTCATCCGCTCCAATATGCTGGAGATCCTGGGTCAGGATTATATCCGCACGGCTCGCAGCAAGGGATTGCTGGAGGCGATCGTCGTCGGCAAGCATGCGCTGCGCAACGGCATGATCCCTGTCGTGACGATTATGGGGCTGCAGTTCACGAGTCTGATCGGCGGCACGCTCGTCACCGAGACGGTGTTCGCCTGGCCAGGTCTTGGACAACTGCTCGTCACCTCGATCAATACGCGCGACATGGCGATCGTTCAGGCAGCCGTATTCGTCATCGCGATCACGGTCATCGTCACCAATCTGCTCACCGATCTCGTCTATCGCTTGCTGGATCCGAGGATTAAGTACAATGGCTGACATATCGCAAAGGGGGGAGCCTATGGCAAGGGAACTGGAGCCTGCGGGCGCAGGCGGTCTGCTCGCGGACGGCATGGCTGCGCGGCGGCCGGGCTATCGCAAGCTGCTCGGCCTGCTCTGGAAGAGCAAGACGGGGACGACCGGGGCGATCATCGTCCTGCTCACGGTCATCGTCGCCGTCTGCGCGCCGCTGATCGCCACGCATGACCCGGGCGAGCTCGATCCGCTGCTGCGGCTCAAGCCTCCCGCCTGGATGGAGGGCGGCGTCGACGCGCATCTGCTGGGCACTGACAACCTCGGCCGCGATATTTTCAGCCGCCTCGTCTATGGCGCGAGAGTGTCGCTCATCGTCGGCTTCGGCGCGGTGCTCGTCTCCGGCTTGCTCGGCGCGGCGCTCGGGCTGCTGGCCGGGTACTACGGCCGCTGGGTGAGCGCGACGATCATGCGAACGGCGGATGCCTTCCTGGCGATCCCGTCGATCCTGCTCATGCTCGTCGTACTGGCGGTCGTCGGACCGGGGCTGACGACGCTTATCTTCGTCATCGGCCTCACCAACTGGGTGTCCTACGCGCGCGTCGTGCGCGGCGAGGTGCTGAGCATCAAGGAGCGGGACTTCGTCAAGGCGGCCCGCTCGGTCGGGGCAGGCGGCGGGCGCATCATGCTGCGTCACATCCTGCCCAATATCGCCTCCTCGTTTATCGTCCTCTCCGGGCTCAACGTCGCGACGACGATCTTGATGGAGGCCTCGCTCAGCTTCCTGGGCCTCGGGATCAAGTCGCCTGACGTCTCCTGGGGCGGCATGCTGAGCGATGGACGGCAATATATCGCCACGAGCTGGTGGGTCGCCGCCTTGCCGGGGATCGCGATCACGATCACGGTGCTGGGCGTCATCTTCCTCGGCGACTGGCTGCGCGACGTGCTCGACCCGCGCATGAAGACGAAGGATTAAGCAAGAGCGGAAAGGAGCGGAACAGATGGCGGAATTGCTGGAAGTGAGAGGGCTGCGAACGCAATTCAAGACGCCGGAGGGCGTCGTCCCCTCGGTCAACGGCGTCAGCTTCACCGTCGCGCGCGGCGAGACGCTGGCTATCGTCGGCGAGTCGGGCAG
>NZ_BFBX01000136.1:0-208 GCF_003851045.1 Paenibacillus sp. 598K
GCGCCAGCGCCAGCTCGACGAGCTCCTCGTCGCTCTCCCCCATCCCGACGATCAGTCCCGAGCATGGAGACAGACCGTGCCGCTTCGCCAGCGCCACGGTCTGCGCGCGTTGGTCATAGGTATGCGTCGTCGCTATGGCCGGATAACGGCTGCGGCTCGTATTCAGATTATGGTTGTACCGATGCACGCCCGCCTCGGCCAGCCGCTC
>NZ_BFBX01000136.1:349-21139 GCF_003851045.1 Paenibacillus sp. 598K
GGCCAGCCGCTCGGCCTGATCGTCCCGCAGCAGTCCGAGGCACGCGCAAATCTTCAGCGGCAGCGTCGCCCGGATCTCGCGGACGGCAGCGATCACCTGCTCCAGCTCCCTGTCCGTCGGCCCCTTGCCGGAGGCGACGATGCAGTAGGTGCCGGCCTTACGGCTCATCGCCTCGCGCGCGCCGGCGAGCAGCGTCTCCTTGTCCAGCATCGCATACTTGCTCACTGGCGCCGTCGAGACGATCGACTGCGAGCAATAGCCGCAATCCTCGGGGCAGAGGCCGCTTTTCGCATTGATGAGCATGTTGAGCTTGACCAGCCGTCCGTAATAATGCCTCCGCACCTCATAGGCCGCATGGAGGATCGGCAGCACCTCGTCATCGCCTGCCATCATCACCGCCAGAGCATCATCAGCCGCCACCCCCTCCCCTGCCAACGCCTTTGTCGCCAGACGGCTCCAATCCGTGGTACAGCTCGTCGTCTTAACCAACCTCTTTGTCCTCCTCCATGTTCCAACTAGCGATATATGTTAACCAATTTTATTTAACTATGGTTAACAATAAACGCAAAGTCATTGTAGCAAAGACGACACCTTGCTGTAAATACATTCATCTGTTTGGCAGCATAATGCAATTTGGACTTGAACCTACAGTTACTGGAGGTTATATAATGGGGCATGAGGAGGCGAGAGGATGGACCATACGCATTACTCGATCGGCAAATTTGCCGAATTAAGCGGAATACCGATCCGGACGCTTCACTACTATGAAGAGGCGGGACTGCTAGCTCCAAGCCGTCAGGATAATGGTCATCGGAGCTATGGCACAGCTGATTTGATCACCTTGCAAAAAATCATCGGCTTGAAGTCGCTTGGTTTCTCGCTGGAGCGCATCCGCCTTTTCCTGCATGATCGCGAGTCGGAGATGAGTCTCGACGAAACGCTGAGGTTGCAGCAGCAAGCGCTGCTGGCCTCCCGCGCCGAGCTGGACAAGTCGCTGGAAACCCTCGGAAGACTGCTCGCCATCCTGAAGCGTGACGGGCAGCTCGAGCATGAGATGATGTTCCTGCTGATCCGCAATATGCTTAGGGAGGACAAGCAGCGCAGCTGGGTGGCCGAGCATCTGTCGGAGCAGACAGCAGCTAACTTGTTCGATATCTCCGCAGATGCCACAGCCGAGCTGGATCGCGAGATGCTTGCCTTCGTGGATGCTGTCAAGCGTCTGTCCGTCGGCGCTCCGGATGCAGCGGAGGCTACTAACATGATCGGCCATTATGTGCAACGAGTGCTTGGTCTGCTCGATAGCCAGGCGATCGTCAACTTTGCGGAGATTCCTGAAGAGCAGCATGAACGGCTAAATCAATTGGTCGATCTCCCGTTCGACGAACGGGAGACAGCCTGGCTGGATCAGGCTCTGGCGCACTATGCGGAGCAATACGGTCTGCCTGGGCTGGACGAACAAAAGACCTCAAACCACAAACCAGAGGAGGAACAGATATGACAGGAGCAACACAGGAGCGGGCCGCGCAGCTGCGCGCGCTTATGGAGCATGTCAGAGAACATGCCAGCTTCCATGGCGTCATCCTGGTCGCCGAACAGGGCGCCCCGCTGCTCTGCGAAGCGATCGGAAATGCAGAAATTAACGCAGATCGGGTACGTCCGCTGACGACGGAATCGATGTTTGAGCTCGCTTCGGTGTCCAAGCCGATCACCGCCCTGGGCATCCTGCGCTTGCACCTCATGGCCAAATTGCAGCTCGATGACCTGATAGCCGATTGGCTGCCCGAGCTCCCTTATCCGGATATTACGGTCCGGCATCTGTTGACCCATACGTCCGGACTGCCGGATTATATGCAGCTATTCGCCGAGCAGTGGCACCCCGAACAGCGGGCTGTGAATGCCGATGTGCTGGATATGCTGATCGCGCATCGTCCCGATCCGCTCTTCGCGCCCGGCGAGCGCTGGATGTACAGCAATACGGGTTATATTATGCTCGCGATCTTGATCGAACGGATCAGCGGTCAGTCGTATGCCGACTTCCTGTCCGAGCAGATCTTCCAGACGCTCGGCATGACGCGTACGCGCGTCTACAATCGCCGGATGGACCCCGGAGCCGTTCCCGAGGACTTCGCCTGGGGCTATGTGTACCGACTGGAGCATGGCGGATATGTGCTGCCGGATGTGGTGCCGGAGCTGAATTATGTGGATTATCTGGACGGCTTGCAGGGCGACGGCATGGTGAACAGCACCGTCATGGACCTCCTGCGCCTCGATCGCGCCCTGTATGAGGATCGGTTGGTCCCTCCACAGCTGCGCGAAGCGATGTTCGCTCCTGTGACGCTCCATAACGGCGAAACATTCGACTACGGCTTGGGCTGGCTGATCGAGCAGCATCCGCAGCTAGGGCAAGCGGTCAGTCACAGCGGCGGGTGGCCCGGCTATGCCACGCAGTTCAAACGCTACATCGAGCAGGATGCCACGGTCATCCTCTTGCAAAACGGGGAACGCGGTTATGCGTATACGCACCAACTGCTTCATAGCATCGAACAGATCCTGGCCGGCGAACCGTACGACATCCCGCAGCCAGCAGCTCAACCCGCCATCATCTCGCTGACTCTAGCAGACTATGAGCCCTTGTTGGGCGACTATCAAATCACAGACGAACAGGGGCAATCAATAGGTGTGACAGTGTATACTGCACACGATCAGCTGTATATGAGACTGGGAAACAATATGACGCTGGGGTTATTGCCCCTCAGCAATCTGCGATTCTACGAACAACAGACATCGACCGAGCTGGAGTTCAGCACTGCTGAGGCAGGCAAAAGCATGCAATTCGTCTGGTATGAGCCTGACAGCGAAAATGTTGCGCATCGCGTAGAGTAAGTAGGTACGGGCGGGGAAGTGCGCTCTCGAGCTTTCCGAGACTGCACTTTCCGCCCATATGACTCGAACGCTCGCCCTTGAGCAAACCACCTACACTTCCCGCTTTTCATCCGGCCGGTAGATGATCCGTTGATAATCCCAATCTTTGCTATCCATATCGCCGAGATACATCCTCTCATGCTCCGGCACACGCTCGTACTTCTCTTTTAGCGCTTGCCGATAGTACTCTCTGGGGTCCTCGAGATATTGATAATAGGCTTCCCTACACTCCTCAAAGGAAGTCTTTACGCCGTTCAGCTTTTTGTGGCTATCGATGAGCTCATCGCGTTTATCCGCCAACGCCGCTGCATATCCGCCATCCGAGAGGGTGACTTCGCCCAGCTCTGGAAGAATGACGCTCGTCGGTTCATTCAGCTCTGTAAAGAAGGTCTGTTCGGTAAACCAATCCGATACTTCCTCTATGCGGAAATGAATATCACGGCCAGGAACATAACAAACCACCTCGCCATTTTTGTAGACGGCCATGGGAACCAGATAATATTGCTGTTCAACCTTCATGAAGATGGAAAAAACACTGCCATCAACCGTCTGGTAGAACAACTCGCGCTCGACTAGAAAAGGGACAGCTCTTGGCGAGTCTACTACTTTTCTTGATTGCTGCAATTGTTTTTGTGCGGTTGTTACCTGATAAATATTTTCACGCTCGCCGATCGCAAACTCGTCTTGTATGGATTGCCCCGATACCGTAGCATGAAATAGCTTCAGCACATGGTGCTCATCCAGCACCAACACATCCGCCGTTCTACCAGACGCCATCACGATAGGTTCATCCATCCCACATCCTCCAATTCAGAAAACCTTATAGATATCAATAATCGACAGGAGGTTCGCCAGCGTCTCCTCCAGATGCCGTTTTAGCTGGAGCTTGGCCCCCTCCTTGTCCCCATCCTCCAATGCCGCCAGGAAGCTTTGATGCTCCTGATGCGCCTGTTTGATGCGCTGCATATCCTGGAGATAGTAAGCGCGCACCATCTGGACATGTCCGTTCACCCTGTCGTACGAGTCCATGACGATCCGGTTGCCGGTCGAAGCGACAATCCTCCTATGCAGCTCAATATCCGCTTCCATCGCCCGCACGCCGTCATAGCTCGTCGAAGCGATCGCCGCCTCAAACCGATGGACGATCGCTATGAGGTCCTCTCTCTGCTGGTGCAGCGTCTGAAAGCCGCTCTCCAACGCGTACAGCTCGACCATCTCTCGGAACTGGAATAGTTCAATCAGATCCTGACGATAGATTCCCTTGACATAAATGCCTTGCCGAGGGACCGTCTTAATAAAGCCTTCGGCATCCAGCATGTTCAACGCATCCCGCACAGGAGTGCGGCTTACCCCGAGCTTCTCGGCGATTGCGACAGCATCGATTCGTTCATTGGGTGTGAAGTCACGCCTCATAATCATCTGCTTAAGCCTCTCATAGATCGCTTCCTTCAGGTCCTGCCGACCTGCCAGCTCCTGTTTGTCCAAGGCGTCCAAGTTGTTATCCATACGATCCCCGTCCTTTACGCTAATATATCACATGATATTAAGGGGAACAAGGTCGTCGGAGAACGCTATTGACATTGATATATGATCTGATATATTAGAGACAAGGAAGGGATGATACTATGAGACTGGCGAATAAAATCGCGATCATTACCGGCGCGGGGTCGGGCATCGGCAAAAGCACGGCGTTGCGTTTTGCTGCGGAGGGAGCCACTGTTATAATAAATGATCTACAGACCGACAGCGGATTGCAAACGGTTGCAGAGATCATCGAACAGCAGGGCCAAGCCTTGTTTGTCCAAGGGGATGTCACCGATGGCGCAGACATGAAGCAACTGGCCGATACGGTCATCGCGCGTTATGGCCGCATCGATATCCTCTTCAATAATGCCGGGATTAGCGGAATCGGCTTGCTGCACGAAATCGAGCCAGAGCAATGGGATCGCGTCATGTCGGTCAATGTGCGGGGCGTGTACATGCCGAGCAAATACGTGCTCCCGCATATGATGCAGCAGCGCTGCGGCAGCATCATCAATATGTCCTCCTGCATCGCGGAGATCGGTCTCGCCCGCAGAGCGCCTTACGCAGCTGCCAAGGGGGCCGTCCTTGCGCTGACCAAATCGATGCAGGTCGACTATGCCAGCTACGGCATTCGCATTAACGCGCTATTGCCGGGCACGATTTTCACGCCTTTTGTGGAGAACTACCTGAACACCTCCTACGACGACCCGCAAGCGGCGATTGCTTCGCTCAAAAAACGTCAGCTAAGCGGCGACTTGGGCCAGCCGGAGGATATTGCATACGGGGCTTTATTTTTGGCGTCGGATGAGTCAAAATTTATGATGGGCGCGCCATTCTATATCGATGGCGGCGCTACATTCGGAAAAGATGCCTGACGCATCGTGAAGCGGAGAGGAGCGCAATTATGAAGGTATTGAATTTTTATGATCAGGATAACATCAAGCTCGGCGTTCAGACAGACCAGGGGGTGCTCGATATCGCCGAGGCCGCTGCTCGCTTGGGGTATGACGCGATCCCGTTGGACATGCACGCGGTTATCGCAGACCATGCAGCCGCTGTACCCGCGCTGCGACAGTTGGCGGACGAAGCTTTGGCCAGTGAGGATCGCTCGACCTTCCTGCTGGACGAGCAGGCTTTGACGTTCGCGCCTTGCGTTCCGTCACCTGGCAAGATCATCTGTGTCGGACTTAATTATCGCAAGCATGCCGAAGAGACCAATTCGCCGATCCCCGATTTCCCTGTCCTGTTCAATAAATTCAACAACACGATCGCCGCGCCCGGACAAGATATCGCCTTGCCCAAAGCAACGTCTAGGGTGGACTATGAAGCGGAACTGGTCATCGTGATCGGCCAAAAAACGAAGTATGTATCGAAGGAAGAAGCGCTCAGCCATGTGTTCGGCTATTGCAATGTCAACGATCTGTCGGCGCGCGACTTGCAGAAGCGCACCTCACAGTGGATGCTAGGCAAAATATGCGATCATTTCTCTCCGCTCGGGCCCTATCTAGTGACAGCGGACGAAGTCGGGGACCCCAATGAGCTGGAGATCAAATGTACCGTTAACGGCGAGGTACGCCAGCATTCCAACACCTCAGACATGATCTTCAAGTGCGACGAAATCGTCAGCTATATCTCCCAGCATCTGACGCTGGAGCCCGGAGATATTATCCTGACCGGCACGCCTGAAGGGGTTGTCCTCGGCTATCCTAAGGAGAAGCGGGTCTATCTTCAGCCTGGCGATGTCGTCACGGTCGAGATCGAGAAGCTCGGCGCCTTGACGAATCGTATGGTGGAGGAAGCTTAAGCGTTAGGCCCCCTCCAAACAAAGCCCTGGCTCGCTTAAGGGATAGAATAGCTTCCTCGAGCGCTATGGCAGCCGCGTTACACCGCCCATCCCAAGTGAAGTCTTGCGATAGGCGGTGTAAGTGGCGCGAGGGCCCAAGGAATGATTATCCCTCCCCCGAACCGCTTACATACTCCTCCCTCAGAATCGAATATAGCTTCTGGTCCATGTATGTACCCTGAATGTTCAGCTGTTTTCGCAAAACCCCTTCAAAGGTTAGGCCCAGCTTTTCCATCACACGATACGAGCCGATATTATTAGCCCTACACCTGGCCTCGATTCTATTAAATCCAATCTCATGAAAAGCATAATTCAACAAGGGATAGGTAGCTTCAGTTGCGATCCCCTGATTCCAATACTGATCCGAAATCACGTAGCCCAACTCCGCCTTTTCATGCATGGGATCGATCAGGATCAGTCCCGTCCGGCCAATCAAGGTGTTGGTTTCCTTCCAGACGATGCCCCAATGGATGGCTTCCCTATTCTCGTATTGGTTCATCACCCTTTGAAGATAGCCGATGGTATCGTCCATCGTTTCATGTCTTCTCCATATCGTCTCGGCAGCTACGATCGGGCTTGAGGCCATTGCAAAATAGTCCGCGGCAACCTCGAGCGTTAATAGCCTCATTTGCAATCTTGCCGTTTCAAACCTCGGGGGACGATCAAACAGCTGATCCATATTCATCCGATATCCTCCTCAAAGTAGTGCCACACGTATACCGATTACTTCAGCTCTCGCTTGTGGATGACGCCAAACATCCCCGTCATGCCTGCATGGTTATGAAATCCGTATTGATTATAGAAGGCTTCTTTGCCCGCCGATGCAAATAAGCCGACAAATGCTTTTTCAGGCGCATTCGACTTTACATACTGTACTAATGTAGTCATAATCATCCTGCCGACGCCTTGATTTTGATGCTCTGGCTTGACGGCTATATCCTGAATGTAAAAATAGATGCTCCCGTCCCCTACGATTCTTCCCATGCCTACAATGTCATCCTTATCTTGTACGACAACACCAGCTATGGATTGACTTAAAGACTGTTCCGCCACTTCAAAATTGATGTACTCTGACCAGCCAACGGCATGACATAGCTCAATATACTCAGCCAGCGTAGGCACTCGGCTGTTTACTGTATATTCAGTTTTCATCGGATTCTATCTAACTCCTCTCTCATCTTCAACTTGACTTGTCCCAAGTCGTTATGCGACTTGTGGCCGGGTTCGACCCATCCGAATCCGTCCTCTTTATACCGCGGAAATACATGCATATGATAGTGATCCAGATCGTTGAATATTCCCCCGTTTTGAATGACGGTTATGCCGTCCGGTTGGTAAATCGCTTTGATTGCTTTGGAAAGAATGACCGAAGCCTTCATAATTGAGGACAACGTTGCTTCGTCGATCTCTTCCAGATCCTTGTAGTGCGATTTAGGCAGAATCAGTGTATGTCCTTCATTAAGCGGCTCGATGTCCAGGATACAGGTGATGTAATCATCTTCATACACGACATTGGTTTCTTCCATCTGGTGAGCCAACCGACAACCAAAGCAGTGCATAGCTAACACTTCCTTTCGTGCTTACAGTGTGATCTAGGGATTATTCGCTTCGCTGAACATTCACTTGCTTTTTGTCGTTCACGATCAATTGGAAAACATCCGGACGGCTGTAATGACCAACAACATCAAAGTCGAATCGGCTCTGGATCACTTCCGAGAGATCTAATGTGGCTATCAATATGCCCTCTTCGTTATAAAGCGGCGGCGCTACGTAATTGCCAAGCGGTCCAACGATTGCACTGCCGCCATTGCTAAGAACGTCATCATCGTTTTCGATATCCGAGTGGTGGGCCAGATCGGCAGGATAGCTCGATTTGGTCGCATATTGATTGCTGGACAGCACGAAGCAGCGTCCTTCACAAGCAATATGCCGGATCGTCGATTGCCACGTCTCGCGCGCATCCGCCGTGGGAGCAATGTAAATATCGATGCCCTGCGCATACATGGCGGTACGAGCGAGCGGCATATAATTTTCCCAACAAATCAGACCGCCGATTCGGCCGAACGGGGTATCGATGACGGTGAGCGTACTGCCATCCCCCTGTCCCCACAAGAGGCGTTCGGAGCCGGTCGGCACCAGCTTGCGATGCTTGCCGAGCAGCTTGCCATCGGGCCCCAGATAGATCATCGAGTTAAACAAGGTGCCTCTGCTGGACTCCTGATCTCGCTCGACTACGCCGATGACGAGATAGACCCCTAACTCCTTGGCCAGTTCGCCCAGCATCTCGGTGTCCGTCCCCGGAACGTCAATGGCGCTCTCCCAATACCGTTGCCAATCCCGTCTGCCTTCGGTCGTTCGGCTGCCGACGCGTGCGCCAAAGCTCAGTCCGCGCGGATACCCCGGCACAAACACCTCCGGGAACACCACCAAGCTTGCCCCCTTGCCGGCAGCCTCCCTGGTCATGCTCACAATCTTGTCGAGAGCCGACTGCTTATCGAACAGAATAGGCGAGGCTTGGACAATCGCCACTTGAACTTGACTGTTGCTCATACTGTCATCCCTCTCATTGTATGTTAAGGTTGCTTTTCACCTCTATTCTATAAGAAATGGCAGGAAAGACAACCATCCAATTATACGTTTGAGCGGCCATCCAAGTTCAACGCTCTGAAACAATTCAGCCATTTATTTTTTATAAAGAGCGGCCTCTTGTATGGATGACAGATGCTATGATTAAAATAACACGATGGCATTAGATAATATTAAAGAGGGTGATTATCATTCGGCAGCCGGACCGTCAAAGCAGCCAACCACTATATCAACAAATTGCCGATGACATTGAACAGCGAATTTCAAACGGTGAATTTACGCCCGGCAGTCTGTTGCCTTCAGAGCGAAAATTAGCCGAACGTCTAGGAGTAAATCGAAGTACGGTCATCCTTGCTTATTCGGAGCTTCGAGCACTTGGAATTATCGAAAGCCGAACCGGAAGCGGCACTCGTGTAGCTAAATTTAAATGGGGAGCCACACCCAAACATACGCCAAACTGGCATCGCTATGTAGAGGGTGGAAGCTTTTTACCGAATCTATCTTTTTTGCGTCGAGTCAGGGAAGCTTTACAAAAAGATAATCAACTCATAGATTTTGCCAGCAGCGAACTGGGGACCGACATTTCTCCGGTTGATGAAATGAATACTCTGATTGACGAGAACCACTATACCGATTATTTGGGCTACGACAATCCACAGGGATTTGCCCCCCTCAGAGAAGCGCTTGTCACACATCTGCATCAATATCGTGGCATTCGAGCGACGGCATCATCGATTCTTATCACTTCGGGCTCCCAACAATCACTTTATTTAATTACGCAGTGCTTGCTGGCTCCAGGGGATGCGGTAGCGATTGAAGATCCATCTTATTGCTACTCCTTGCCTATGTTTCAATCTGCAGGCCTTCGGCTGTTCCGTCTTCCTGTCGACGAGAAAGGCGTGCGTCCTGAGGATGTTCGTGAATTGTATAAAAAACATCGCATAAAAATGATTTTCATCAATCCTAACTATCAAAACCCGACGGGGACAGTGCTTAATGATGGTCGTAGAGCTGAGCTTCTCAATGTCGCGAGCGAGTTAGGGCTTCCGATTGTTGAAGATGATCCCTTTAGCTTGACTGGTTATGATGGAGCTATCCCCATGCCGCTTAAATCGACGGACCCGATTGGATCAGTTCTTTATATTGGCTCATTTTCTAAGATTGCGGCTCCTGGTTTGCGTGTCGGGTGGATGGTCGCTCCGCATTCCGTTGTTGAACGACTGGCTGATGCCAGACAGCAGATGGATTTTGGGCTAAGCGTTGTTCCACAGAAGCTTGCTGCCCAGTTTTTGAACTCCCACTATTTCCAACCTCATTTAGATCGACTGCGAATGCATCTGATCTATAAACGGGACTTATTGATTGCCTCCCTTCAGCAAGAGCTGTCAGAATTAATAAGCTTTTCGGTCCCTCAAGGAGGCTTGCATTTGTGGTGTAAAATCATTCCTAAGGTAAGTGATACCAAATTATTGGAAGAAGCGATACGGAATGGAGTAATCTTCATTCCTGGCAGTGTCTATGGCTCCGAGTCCGGTTATGTGAGATTCACTTATGCGAAGCCCAAGGCTGAGGATATCGCTGCTGGAATCTCGAGATTTGCCTCGTCGCTTCGAGCTGTCCTGGGATTAACCTAAGAAGAGATGGGGAAGATCGCCCCGGGAGCATCACAGCTTGTGTTTGATGCTCCCGGACGATCGTAGAGAGGCGATGTTAGAGCGAGTGCCTTATTTCTGAAGGTCCTTCACTTTTTTAATGATTTTAGTATAAGGAGGATTCATGCCGTCATATTTGGCTACCACATGGCCCGACTGATCGACCAGGTTAAAATTCGCATCATGGATAACTTGATCTGACGCAGTATCCTTGCCAATCGTGGTTTTGAAGGAACGTAACACAAAGGACTTAATCTCATGAAATTCATACCCCGTCAGAGCATTCCAATTGCTAAAATCCGCATCAAATTTTTCAAGGTATTGCTTTAGGGCAGCCGGATCATCCCGTTCTGGATCGACAGAAAAAGAAATCAGCTCCACTTCTACTCCCTCCGACTTCAATCGTTTTTGAAGCTCCGCCATGTTCGCCGACATCGTCGGACATATCGTTTCGCAATAGGTGAAGACTAGATCGGCAATCCATACTTTTCCTTCCAGATCAGATAATGAAACACGTTGATCGTCTTGGTTAGTATAGTCGAATGGCTGTACTGGGTAATTGTAACGATAAAAGGATTGACCGCATGCCGTAGTTATTATAATGATGATACTCAACATGCCCGCCAGCATTACACGTTTCATATCGAACCTCCTAAATCTATTTGCTTTTGACCAACCACTCCGCCAGAATCTCAATCTCTTTGTTGGCCATTCGGTTCTTATACGAGGGCATCCCTTGGGATCCATCCTGTATGATGTCCATCACTTGTTGTTGTGTCATCCTAGAGGCAATGTCACGCAGGTCAGGTCCATTCCTCCCGCTTCGATCAACGGCATGGCAAGAGATACATCTATTTTTGTACAAGGCTGTAGCCTCTTGATCGGTCGAACGCAATGAATCTTGGCGGCTGCAGCCGATGAGCGAGATGACTATAACGGCAAGTATGCCAACAAGAGTAACTCTCAACCTAATCTCTCCTCCCCGGATCTATTAGAAGGGGCGCCCCGTCGTATCCAATATCATGAACAGAAAGACGAACATCAAATAATTAACGGATATTAGAAAATTCGTCCTGGCCCAACTGTCGTTATTCGATGCTGAAGGCCCTCTTAAGGTATGCCAACACCACACCACTCCGGCCAGCAAAGAAACCATGAGAAAAACGGCTCCGGCGTATTCGTAAATGTAGATCAAAGCAACCGTTGGCAGAAGCAAAACCACATAGGGAATCATCTGCAGTTTGGTCCGACGAATCCCTTTGCGTACGGGTAATAATGGATATCCAGCGGCTGTATATTCATCGACACGTCGGATGGCAAGAGACCAGAAATGAGCAGGCTGCCATAAGAACAACAATGCGAACAACAGCAGGGCGCCTGTGTCGATTTCATGGGTGACCGCACAGTATCCAATAACGGGAGGCATCGAACCTGATATTCCCCCCAGAGAGGTGCTCCACGTCGACGAGCGCTTCAACCACATCGTATATACGACGATATAGACGAACATCCCCAGCAAGCCAAGCCAGCCGCACAGCCTATTTACTTTCCAGAACAGCACCAGCTCTCCCGCCACCCCAAGCGCAAGGGCATACAGCAGTACACCCCGTATGTTCAGACGACCGGTAGCCAGCGGTCTGTCCTTCGTTCGACTCATCTTCTGATCCAGCTTCCAATCCCAGATATTATTGATGACGCACGCGGAAGCCATCGTCAAGGAGGTGCCCAGCAGCATCCACAATAGAAGAAGCCAATTATAGTTCCATTGAGAGGCCAGCCAAAATCCCGCAAAAGCCGCAATCAGATTCAGTTGGAGAATTCTCGGCTTGGTCAAGTCAATCCAGTCTCTAATCATGTCGCCACCATATTAAACATCATGATCCAAACAGAGCCAACGACGATTAGAAGTAAAATAAACAGTCCGAGAATCAAAGTCACCAGATTGTAGCGCGGCTTTTTCTCCTCACGCAAATGCATGAAATAAATGAGTTGGACAATAAACTGCAATACCGCCGCTGTCATCAATACAATAACGTTAGCTGTCCCTTTGAGCCAATCATTCCATACAATGGTGACTGGAATGATCGTCAACACAATCGACAATATAAAGCCGATCGTATACGATCTCAGGGAGCCATGGCTCTGCTCGTCGTGCGAAGCTGCTGCATTATGTCCAGCCATCTAGCTCACCCCCATCAAGTACACCATGGTTAACACGAAAATCCAGACCACATCCAGGAAGTGCCAGAACAAACTAAGAACATTAACTTTACGCTTCGTTACAGGCGTAATCCCATGTTTCGCCAACTGCATAATTAAGGCCACCATCCAGACTAAGCCAAACGTGACGTGGAGTCCATGCGTGCCGACCAACGTATAAAACGAGGAGAGAAAAGCGCTCGTACCGATGGTCGCACCTTCATTCACAAGATGGACAAACTCTGTTACTTCGAGCACGATAAAGGAAGCGCCGAGTATTGCGGTAACACCAAGCCAGCCCATTAATGCTCTGACCTTCCCTTTATTCATAGCCAGCACAGCGAGACCGCTCGTATAGCTGCTGGTCAGCAAAATAAACGTACTTGCGATAACACCGCCAATCTGGAATAAATCCTCCGGTCCCGGCCCTCCATCGCGGTTGCCTTGCAACACAATATAGGTCGCAAAAAGCGTTGCGAATATAATGACATCTGTCATCAGATAAATCCAAAATCCAAACGTCTTGACTTCTTCCATATCTGGATGGTCGTGTTGCTCTGATACCAATGAAGCCATCTGTCATTACCTCCTTGTCGCAGCTTCTGTGCGCTTAATTTCTTCCACGGGAATGTAATAATCTGTGTCGTAGTTGAATGAGTGAATAAGCATACATAACGCTACGCCAGCCAGACCGCCGATGATTAACCATAGCCAGTCAAATACAAACCCGAATCCCGCGGCAAACCAAAACATGGACATTACAAACGGAAGACCTGAATTTTTGGGCATATGGATCGGTTCCAACTGGACAGGCAACGAAGCGACGGGTGTCTTTTTCCTGCGCTCCTTCTCCTCCCACCATTCATCTTGCGAAGAGACTTGTGGCAGTGTTGCAAAATTGTAGTAGGGTGCCGGGGACGGCAGCGACCACTCCAAGGTTCGTCCATTCCATGGATCCCCGGTCGTATCTTTTTGCAAATGCTTGTAGCTGTAAATGATTTGCCATACTTGAAATACGAAGGCAATCCCCATCAATACGGCCCCAATGGTGGAAACCAGGTTCATCTCAAACCACCCCTTGTCCCATCCATACGTCACCACTCTCCGTGTCATCCCCATCAATCCGAGCACATATTGCGGCATAAAGCAGACATAGAATCCGATATTCCAAAACCAGAACGCCCATTTCCCTATACGTTCGTTCAGTTTGAAACCGAATAGCTTGGGCCACCAATAATAGAGGCCGGCAAAGTATCCAAAAACGACACCGCCTATGATCGTATTGTGAAAGTGAGCAACAAGGAAGTAGCTGTTGTGGAATTGAAAGTCAGCCGGAGCCACGGACAGCAACACCCCGGTCATCCCTCCGATGATAAAACACACAATAAATCCCATCGTCCAAAGCATTGGTGTTTCGAAGGTGATTTTTCCACGGAACATCGTAAAGAGCCAATTAAATACTTTGACCCCCGTAGGAATCGCAATGAGCATCGTCGTAAGTGCAAACACCGTATTCACCCCTGCGCCCGAGCCCATCGTAAAGAAGTGATGCGCCCATACCAGGAAAGATAAAATACTAATGATCATCATCGCATAGACCATTGATTTGTAGCCAAACAGCTTCTTCTTGGAGAAGGTCGCTACGATCTCAGAGAAAATACCAAAGGCCGGAAGAATAATAATGTAAACCTCGGGATGTCCCCACATCCAGATCAAGTTAATATACATCATCGGATTCCCGCCGCCATCCAGGGTGAAGAAATGAGCGCCTAGGTAGCGATCCAGGAACAGTAACGCGAGAGTTGCCGTAAGGATAGGAAAAGAAAAGATAATTGCGATACAGCTCGAGAGCACTGACCAAGGGAACATCGGCATCTTCATTAATTTCATGCCGGGAGCACGCATCTTCAAAATCGTCACGATAAAGTTAATTCCTGTCATCAAGCTCCCGATCCCCGAGATCTGAATTCCCCAAATGTAAAAATCCTGGCCTACACCCGGATTGAACATTTTCTCCGAATACGGTGGATAGGCGAGCCAGCCTGCATCCGGAAAGCCTCCAATGACAAAGGAGAGGTTAAATAGCATGGCGCCGGCGAAAAACAGCCAGAAGCTGAGCGCATTCAAAAAGGGATAGGCAACATCGCGCGCTCCGATCTGCAAAGGCACCATCACATTAAATAACCCAAACATAAAAGGCATCGCCATAAACAAAATCATAATGACGCCATGCGTCGTAAATATCTGGTTGTAATGGTCCGGTGACAACAGGCTCAACTCCGGTGCGGTCAACTGTGCCCGCATCAGGAGCGCATCCACCCCGCCTCGGAACAGCATGATAAAGGCGGATAGAATGTACAAAATGCCTATTTTTTTATGATCCACCGTCGTTAGCCATTCACGCCATAGCCACTTCCATTTTTTAAAGTAAGTGAGCGTAAATACTATGGCAATAATCGTTAAAGCAATGCTCACATCCGCCCCATAAATTAATGGATCGCCCGTCACAAAAAATTCCGAAGCAAAGGCTTTGATCTTTTCCCACATGGGTAATCTTTCCTTTCGTTACGCTACTCCTGGATCTTTATTGTTTGGATATCTTTCCAGGACAAGCCATGATTATGCGAAGCGCCATACTTGGTAACGGTCATCTCAAATAAGCCCTCCGGAAATTCGGAGAAGGTCTGAACCTCCGAAGCGGCAGGTTCTGCCAACCGTTTATAGCCCTCCAAGGTAAGCTTCGGGGCCGTCGTCTTAATCTCACTCACCCATTGGTCGAACGCCTCGCGCGTTGTCGATTCGACATCAAAGGACATCTTGGCAAACTCTCGGCCGGTAAAGTTCGCACCAGACCCCCAATAATTGCCAACCTCATCTGCTTGCAAGTAAAGCGTCATGGCCATCCCTGACATTGCATAGATTTGGCCGCCTAACTGCGGAATCCAAAACGAATTCATCGGTGAATCCGCAGTAACCTCAAAGCGGATCGGGACCCCTGCCCGAAACTGAACCCGATTGACAGTGGCAATTCCTTGCTCCGGATATTGAAACAACCATTTCCAATCCAGGGAAGTCACTTGAATGGTTAGCGGCTTTTGGTCCGACACTAGCGGCTTGGATGGCTCCAGAGCAAACGTGTACCTGGCGGTAATGATGCCGAGAATGATAATAATAACAATAGGAACCCCCCACCAGATGACTTCCAGCTTCGTACTATGCTCCCACTCTGGCGTATACTTCGCAGTTCGCCCCTTTTTGTCCCGATAACGCCAAGCAATGAAGGCCATAAGAAGAAGAACTGGGATGATGACAATACACGCCAACAGAGTCGAAATCACCATTAAATCCCGTTGCTGCTCCGCAATTGGCCCTTTCGGATTCAGTACAATGATGCTTTCTGTACTACATCCAGTGACCGTCAAGAAGAGGCACAGAATGAACAAGCAAGCCGTCCAACGGCCCGCCCTGGGCATTTTCACACTTCTCATCTCCTAACAACTTGATTTTCTGAGTTTCCACAAACGTATCGCAATATCGGTCCGCACGCAGAACAGAGCTATAGCCAAGACCTTGTGAAGCAGACTCGTAAACAGATATGTATTTTCATCAGCTATCGTTGCAGACAGCAATCCGCCGCTGCCAATTTGTCCGACTTCCCGCTCATGTCTACTGCAAACCAACGCTTCCGGAAGCGATCATCGGGATATGGCCAAATCATCCAACTCCTCATTCTCTTAATTTGCAGTCGCATCATATCGACTTGTGTAGACGCAACCTTTGTTTATCGTAAAAGGATCCTGTATTAACGTAACCCTCCACTTTTACTTTTTTTGCTCCAGCCATTGCTACCTGTACTATCAAGCGATCAAGTGGATCGGTGGAAACTAGAAAAATTGGATGGTTACTAAAAAAACTTGAAGCGGTACAGTGAGGGAAGGAGCAAAAAAAAAATGATTGCGAGGTCATTTATGATGTCTATGGAGAAGAAGCCCCTAGCGCGGAAGACAATCCAGAATATTAACCCTTATATTCCCGGAAAACCGATCTGGGAGCTGCAAGAGGAGTTAGGCTTATCCGAAGTAATCAAATTAGCCTCGAACGAAAATCCTTTGGGTGCTTCGCCGAGAGTCCGAGATGCTATAACTGCATCTGTGGCAAATATTCATCGGTATCCTGACGCGGGTACATGGGCCTTAAGACAAAAGCTTGCCGCACAGTTAGCGACGACACCCGAGCAATTAATTGTTACCAACGGCGGCGATGAGCTGATCACCCTCGTAGCCGAGACATTCCTCGAGCCCGGAGACGAGATGATCATAGTCTCCCCTTCCTTTAGCGAATATGAGTTTGGTGCCCATCTGATGGGAGCACAGGTTATTACCGTTCCGCTGGATAACCAATTCAGGTTTAATCCCGCTACGATACTTGGAGCCGTAACCGCGCACACCAAGATACTATGCCTATGTTCGCCCAACAACCCTACGGGCACCTACCTGCCCAAGTCCGATTTACAATACATCATGGATCGTTTGCCCAAGCATGTTATCGTATTATTCGATGCAGCATACAGTCACTATGCGACCGCAGCGGATTATACCAATGGACTGGAATTTATCCGTGAGGGATATCCCCTAATCGTGCTTCAGACCTTCTCGAAAATCTATGGCTTAGCTGGCTTGCGAATTGGGTATGGGGTGGCTTCGGAGGAGCTGATCCGCAGCCTACTGAAGGTGAAGGAGCCCTTTAGTGTCAATGCGTTAGCTCAAGTAGCAGCCTGTGCAGCGCTCGAGGATCAAGAGCATTTCCAGTTGTCTTTACAGGTGAACAGCCAGGGACGAGATCAGCTTTGCCACGCTTTTGAGGAGCTTGGCCTTTCGTTCATCAAGACTATGAGCAACTTCGTGTTAGTAGAGCTAGGCTCACAAGCGAAGGACATCTATGAACAGCTGATGAAGCAAGGCATTATCGTGCGTTATGGGGGAACATGGAATCTCCCACATCACGTTCGAATTTCTGTCGGGACCAAAGCGGAGAATGCACGACTGATTGATCATTTGACCAATCTAAGCAGACCGAGAGCTTGATATACAAGAGCTTCAGTCACTGTTGAGACAGTGGAATACGATTGAGGAAACGCAGCGAGGCAGCACAATGGCATATAGCATTGTCGGGCACAAAGCGTGTTCTGCGGGGTCTTTTTGCTCGATCTTTCTCACCATTCATCCCTATAGCCAAAAGCTATACCCAGCTATAGTTTATATGTGTTTCCCAATAACAACCTCCTCGCTCTATACTAAGCACAGCAAACATGAACATTGAAGGGGTTGTTATCATTGAAAACATCCATTATCGGTTACCCGCGCGTCGGCGCATTGCGCGAGCTTAAATTTGCCTCTGAAAAATATTTTAAAGGAACGCTTCCTGTCGAAGAACTGCAGCAGACGGCGGCTCGGCTCAGAGCGGCACACTGGAAGCTGCAGCAGGAGAATGGCATTGACTTCATTCCGTCCAACGACTTTTCCTTCTACGACGGTCTGCTGGATACGGCTTGCCTGCTCGGGATTATCCCGCAAAGATATCAAGCGCTTGGCCTGAGCCCGCTGGAGACGTACTTCGCGATGGCGCGCGGCTATCAAGGCGACAAAGGCGACGTCAAAGCGCTCGCCATGAAAAAATGGTTCAACACCAACTACCACTACATGGTTCCCGAGATCGACGATACGACCACGATCCAGCTCGCCGGATCGAAGCTGTTCGACGAATACAACGAGGCCAAGCAACAAGGCATCGAGACGAAGCCTGTCCTGATCGGAGCGTTCACGCTGCTGAAGCTCGCGAGATTCACCGGCGAGAAGAAGGTGAAGGATGTCGTACCTGCGATCATCGAAGCGTATACGGCTGTCCTGAACCAACTGAACACGCTCGGCGCGGCATGGCTGCAGCTTGATGAGCCTGCATTGGTTACAGATCTGACGGCAGAGGATCAAGCGCTGTTCAGCGAGCTGTACCAAGGTATCCTCTCCGCCAAAGGCAGCTTGAAGGTCGTCGCGCAAACGTACTTCGGCGACATCCGCGACTGCTACGAAACGGTTCAAGCGCTCGCATTTGACGGTATCGGCATCGACTTCGTCGAAGGCAAGCAATCGCTCGACCTCGTGCGCAAGCATGGCTTCGCGAGCGACAAGGTGCTGTTCGCCGGCGTCATCAACGGCAAAAACATCTGGAAAAACGAATACAAAAAAACGATCGGCCTGCTCCGCGAAATCGGCGAGCATGCAAGCCAGGTCGTACTCGGCACCTCCTGCTCGCTGCTCCATGTGCCTTACTCGCTGAAGCACGAGACGAAGCTGACCGCTACGAACAAGCAATACTTCGCCTTTGCAGAAGAAAAGCTGCGCGAGCTCTCCGAGCTGAAGTCGATCCTCGAGGCGTCCAGCCCGGAAGCCTCCGCGCTCTACACCGAGAATGAGCAGCTGTTCGCCGCCTCCCGTCTGACCAACGACAACTCGGTGCAGCAGAGAGTCGCCGGATTGACGGACGCCGACTTCACCAGGCTGCCTGCATTCGAGGAGCGCGAAGCGATCCAGAAAGAGAAGTTCAATCTGCCGTTGCTGCCGACAACGACGATTGGCTCGTTCCCGCAGACGGCTGAAGTCCGGGCCAACCGCGCCGCCTTCAAAAAGGGCAACGTGACGGAGGAGCAATACAAGCAATTCAACTTTGACCGTATCGCGGAGTGCATCGCCCAGCAGGAGGAAATCGGCATCGATGTTATCGTGCATGGCGAATACGAGCGCAATGACATGGTCGAGTACTTCGGCGAATGCCTGGACGGCTTCATCTTCACCGAAAACGCCTGGGTGCAGTCGTACGGAACGCGCTGCGTCAAACCGCCGATCGTATGGGGCGACATTAGCCGCAGCAAGCCGATGACAGTAGAATATTCCGCGTATGCGAAGAGCCTCACCGACAAGCTGGTCAAGGGCATGCTGACCGGTCCGGTCACGATCTTGAACTGGTCGTTCCCTCGCGAGGATATCAGCCTCAAGGAGAGCGCCCTGCAGATCGGTCTGGCGATTCGCGACGAAGTGCTCGACCTCGAAGCCAACGGTATCGAGATTATCCAGATCGACGAAGCCGCACTGAGAGAAAAGCTGCCGCTGCGTAAATCCGACTGGCAGAGCGAATATCTGAGCTGGGCGATCCCTGCCTTCAGACTCGTACACAGCGGAGTCAAAGCCGAAACGCAAATTCATACGCATATGTGCTACAGCCAGTTTAGCGATATCATCCGCGATATCGATGCGATGGACGCCGATGTCATCACCTTCGAGGCGTCGCGCTCGGATCTCGCGCTCATCGATACGCTGAACGAATGCGGCTTCCGCACAGAGGTCGGCCCGGGCGTATACGATATCCACTCGCCGCGCATCCCTAGCGTCGACGAGCTGAAGCAAGGGCTAAGCCGCATGCTCGACAAAATCGAGGTCTCCAAGCTGTGGGTGAACCCGGACTGCGGACTAAAAACGCGCGGCGTCACCGAGACGTGGGCCAGCTTGAAAAACCTGGTCCAGGCCGCCAAGGAAGTTAGAGCTACGCTGTAATTAACGGGCGGGGCGGGGCGCGCTTGCCCCCTGGCGCTCGCCCCGCCCCCTTGCACTTGCACCGCTATCTATGAGCAGACAAAGCCCCAACGCCCTTTCGCTTCCATCAGGAAGTCGAAAGGGCGTTGGGGCTATCTGCGCGTTGTTTCCCCGGCGAAGCCTGAACTACAATCGTAAAACGGCCCGATCTGTGCGAAATATCGCACAAGTAGCGACGCTAATCGTCCAAACAGACCCAATCTGTGCGAAATATCGCACAAGTGGCGACGCTAAACGGCCAAAGGCCCGGATCTGTGCGAAATATCGCACAAGTAGCGACGCTAAACGGCCAAACCGACCCGTTCTGTGCGAAATATCGCACAAGTAGCGACGCTAATCGTCCAAACAGACCCGATCTGTGCGAAATATCGCACAAGTAGCGACGCTAAACGGCCAAAGGCCCCGATCTGTGCGAAATATC
>NZ_BFBX01000136.1:21252-26736 GCF_003851045.1 Paenibacillus sp. 598K
GTGCGAAATATCGCACAAGTGGCGCCGCTAACCTTCTAGACCCTGATCTGATCGTTATTGGAGAAGAGCCTATGCTTCAATCTGGCAACGCAGCGTCGTGCCGGGGTTCATACTTGCTCAAGATCCCCTCAACATATGCCCTGAACCCGCTTCGTATCTCAGGCGGTCCCAGCACCTCGCACTTGTCCCCGAAGGCAAGCAGCCGGTCATAACCGAAGGCATTCGGAATAATCGGATATATGGCGGTGCAGCTATGCTCGTCCATCGCCACAATATGCTCCGCGCCGAAACGTTCGATCACACGATCCATCACCGATCGGTCCAGCCGGATCGTCACCTGCACCCATCCTTGTCCTAGCCAATCGCCGCCGTCCATCGGCATAGGGATGAACGCGCGGGGAGTGAACTGCTCCTCCAACACCTGCAGCTCGCTCATCCTGGCCAGCTTAAAAATGCGGTACGCCGCTTTTCCAGTGCAATACGCTTGCAAATACCAGCTGCTCTCCTTGAACACAACCTGATACGGCTCGACCTGTCGCTCGCTCCTGAGCCCGCGGTTATCGGTATAGGCAAAAGTCAGATAACGATGCTCATTCATCGCATTCTCGAGCATGCTGAACCAGCTGCGCAACGATTCATTGCCCTTGTTCAAGGATAGATCCATGGCGAACTGCGCTTGCGGTCTGCTCTTGCCATTGTCGGGATCGATGGCGTGGAGCTTCTCTGCCGTATAGGTCGTCTCTCGCCCGCCGAACAGCTGCTTATAGCTCTGGATGCCGCCCAGCAAGCGCTGGATCTCTTGCGAGGTGAACAGCGTCTTCCCCACCTTGTAGGACTTCATCAGCCCGACACCGCCCATCGCGCCTTGATGCGTGAAGATCGGCAGGCCGGCTCGGTTGAGTGTATCGATATCTCGATAGATCGTCCTTCGACTGACCTCCAGACGTGCTGCCAGCTCGCGCGCGCTGATCTGCTCCTGCTCCAGCAGGATCATGATGAGCGCAATCAAGCGATCCATTTTCATTCCGACCACCTCGATTTAATTATGCCACACAGCTGTCAACGTTGGTAGGTTATGCTTATTTCGAATCGCCATTCCACCAACTATACAGGAGGTATACCAGATGATTTCCACCCGTATTGAAACAAAAGAACCGTTCCGCATCGTTGGCTTTAAAACCGTCTTGAGCGAAGGGACAAGCATCCACGATGCCAAATACTCCGAGCCCAAAACGACCTTTTTCAAAAGCACGCTGGAGAACGGGGCGATGGCTTCCCTTCGTCCGCTGTCCGAAAGCGCCTATGGCTTTGCCGCCATTGCCCTCGAGGAGGGCGAGGTGCTTTATTATGCAGGCGTTCAATCGTCACAACCAAAGCCCGATGCCGCAGATGAAGTGCAATTTCCGGGCGGCGAATATTTGGTCTTGTCCGGACACGGCGGCTTATCTCGCTTAGCCTTTGACCGCTTGGAGGACCATGCCTTTGGTACCGTGCTGAACGATGACTATGCCTATGTGTATAACGGCCATCCGATCGCAGAGGTACTGACTAACGGCAATCCTGCCGATGCAGAGGTCGAGGTGTGGGTACCGGTCGACAAACGGAAGACGAACTAGGCAACCCCCATCCAGCAACACTCGCCCTGGCGGGCGTTGCTGGAACACTTTTGAATACGTGTGATGATGAAAAAGTCGAAAAACCTATAATTTTTCTAAATGTGAAGGTATCGACACCACGTTTCAGCCTTTCAATGCGCCGATCGTCAAACCGCGAACAAAGTAGCGTTTAAAGTACAGATAGATAACCGTCATCGGTGTAATGACAATCATAACCACCGCCATCTGCAAGGATTTGGTCGGAATGGCCGTTACCAGACTGGCGCCCGCGCTATTGCTCAGCTCCTTCATCATTTGGGCGTTCGCTACCATATTATAGACAAGGTATTGCAACGGCAACAAGGATCGATTGTCAATATAGAGGAGCGCATTGAACCAGTCGTTCCAATACCCCAGTACGGTAATGATGCCAATCGTCGCCAGAACAGGAGTAGACATCGGAATAATGATTTGGAAAAACAGACGATACTCGCCTGCCCCTTCTATTTTTGCCGCTTCGATGATCGCTTGGGGATTCTGCGAAAAAAAGGTTCTCATAATCAGGATGTTCCATGCGCTGACCAGCAGCGGCACAATGAGTGCCCACAGCGTATCCTTCAGATGCAGGACGTTCGTCATCACGATATAGGTCGGCACCAGTCCTCCGTTAAAGAGCATCGTGAAGAAGATAATAAAAGAAAAGCTGTTGCGGTAGGCAAAATCTCTTCTCGATATGGCATAGGCAAACAGAGAGGAAATCAACAAGCTGGTAAAGGTGCCGAATAGCGTAATAAAGACCGTGACGCCATAAGCTCTTAGCATCGTGTCCGCCTGTTGGAAGGCAAACGTATACGCCTCCAGCGTCAGTCCTCTCGGCCACAAAGCGAATCCTTCGGATACTAATCTGTTCTCGGTTGATAGCGAAGCCGCGATGACGATAAGTACGGGGATCAAACAGAGAAGACTCAGCACGACAAGAGATACATGATTACAATAATACAATAGTGACTTGCGTTCGCGGTTCATTGCCCGTCTCCCCCTCTTAAAATAATGCATTGTCCTCATCCACCTTGCGCACAACCCAGTTCGTCAGCAGCACCAGAATGAAACCGACAATCGATTGATACAAGCCTGCTGCCGACGCCATGCCAAAGTCGCCAATCTTCCTCATCATCCGAAAAACATACGTATCGATCACATCCGTAGTCGAATATAGCAGGCCTTGATCCTGGGTGACGTTGTAAAACATGCCAAAGTCCGCACGGAAAATGCCGCCGATTGAAAGAATCGTCAACATGATGATTAACTGCTTGATTAGCGGCAGCGTAATCTTGAGGATTTGCTGCCATTTACTCGCCCCATCGATCTCCGCGGCCTCATAATATTCCTTGTTAATACCCATAATTGCAGCAAGATAGATTAATCCTGAGAACCCTACTCCCTTCCATATACTTGCAAGCACCAGAATCAAAGGCCAGTACGCAGGCTCGGAGAAAAAGCTGATCGTTTCCCGTCCCAAAGCACTCAGAATATTGTTAATTACCCCATCGCTCTCAAGAAGCGCGAATGCGAAATACTTGATAACCACCCAGGAAAGAAAGTAAGGAATGAGAAGCAACGATTGGTAAACTCCGTTCAGCCATCTGGATCTGACTTCGTTCAACATTAAAGCCAAGGCCAAGGCAGAGACCGTTCCCGTTACGATAAACAGACTATTCAAGTACAAGGTGTTGAACGTAATGCTCCAGGCATCCCGGGTCGAAAACAAATAGTAGAAGTTTTTAAAACCGCTCCAGTCGCTCCCCAAAATCCCTTCATCAAACCGGTAATCTTTGAAAGCGATAATAATGCCGCCCATTGGAAGGTAGTAGACGGCCAGCACAACAACAAGCGCCGGCAATGTCATCGTAACAAGCGGGAAGTTTTTCCTGAGGGTCCTGAACCATCCGGCACGGGCGGAGGGCCTGGGTTTTCTTGTCGTACGTAGGTGTGCGTCCATTTTTAGTTTCTCCTTTGTATAGTTGGTTAGGAGTGCTTCTCCTTTATAGACCACAGCAAGGCAGGCGGTAAATCTTAAATACGATGTGCAGTGGCAAAAAGTATGGCGCGACATGCGGTACAATGTATCGTTTTTGTCATTATGTATGGATTGCTCCGAATTTGACCTGTACATCCGGAGCTGCGGGAGGCCTATGCGCGTGCGCATAGGCCTCCTCGATGGATCGCTGTACTTTTGGGCTTATGATCCGTAGACCTCCAACTCGGTAATCGACATCTGCCCGCCCGTCTGCCCCGCCATGTTCGGACTCACGGCGGTAATCCGTATATATCGCGCCGCTGTCGGACTTACTTGGTCGTCACTCATCCGGCCCAAGGTCTGGGTCACGGATTTCACTGTGGCGAAGTTGACCCCGTCCGTGGAGGCTTTGATATCGTAGGCGGTAGCAAATGCGGTCGACAGCATTCTTACGACCACCCGATCCACCGTGCGAACGCTGCCGAGATCGACCTGCAACTGCCAAGCCCACTCGTCCGATGCCTGAGCATACGTCCCGGCGTGTCCGTCTACAGCGTGGCTCGCTATCGATTGGGGCTGCATATTGGCGACCGCACCACTCAAGTATAGGGCAGTTGCAGGTCTGTTCAGGGCGAGATTGATCGGCTCGTACGCCGATTTAATCCCTGCATACGCCGATGTGATGCCCGCTTGGTCGAGGGTATGCTGGGCGCCTGCCGGCGTACTGCCATTCGTGACGTTATCAAATACCAGGCCGCCGCACGAGTTGGAAGGGTTAGCACAGGATAGCCTGTTTGTATCGGAATAGTTGTTGTGAACCGAATAATCCAGCGCCGGCAATGTGCCATCCTGAAGGAATAGCCATCGGCTTGTAGACCCCGTTCCTCGCACGACATTGCTGAATACGTCAACATGCCGACTGCCGTTATCGAGGTAGATCGCGCCATAATCATTGTTGTAGTTCATGATGACGTTGTGGTTGATCGTCGTGCCCGGCTGGGAGCCCAGCGTGTAGATCGCGCCTCCATCGCGCAACACTTGCATCGGGTTTCGGATGAGGTTGTATTGAATGCGATTGTTCCTCGCGATCGTCTCCTTCGTATAACCGACCGCGCCGCCAGGGTCCACCTCTCCCCAGCCCCAGCCCAGCGATATGCCCGTATACGGAACGTCCGAGATTTCATTATGCTCGATCAGCGTATTATCCGTGTACCCGACCCAGATCGCCGGGTGATCCAGGTACTCTCTACCGACTCGGGCGATATAATTGTTCGCGATCGTGTTGTTTTCGTTGATCTCATTGGAGGTACACGGCGCTGCGTCCCCGCATGGATGATGGTCGTTCACATGACCGATGGAGATGGCAGCCGCCGATATATCCGTCCATACATTGCCCGTAATCTTGTTGTGCCGACTACCGTATTCCAGGCTTAATCCCGAGGCCCCCAAATGGATGAACACATTGCGCTCGAAGCGGATCTGATGAGCGGCCCGGAAGGCGACGCTCGCCGGCGTCTTCGTCGTCTGCCCGTCCCACCAATCCTCCATCGTCGAGCCTGTCCCCTGGAACCCGGCCTGCCCCGCCCAATAGCGATCCGTACTCGGGTCCAGCCAGGTCGCATAGGCAAAGGTCAGCCCCTCGAAGACCAGATTCCGCAGCGGCTGCGTGAGCGTGCCAGCTCCATTGATCAGGCTCTCCAGCACCGGCGCGATCACCTGGGCCGTCGCCATATCCTCTCCCCCGCGCGGCTTGTAGTAGATATAGCCGTCGCTTCGGTTCAGATACCATTCGCCTTCCTCGTCCAACAGCTCGTAGGCATTCTCGATCCAGGTCGGCGGATCTCCAGGCGAACAGGGCGCCGTCACCTTGGA
>NZ_BFBX01000137.1:0-318 GCF_003851045.1 Paenibacillus sp. 598K
GAGTTGGCCACCAGTTGCAGATAGCCGAGCCCACGGTCCGACGAGACGAACTCCGCGACCACCGCGCCGACGACCGCCAGCGTGATGCCGACCTTGAAGCCGCCGAAAATACTGGGCAGCGCCTTGGGCAGCCGGAAGTGCAGGAACACCTGCAGCCGACTCGCCCGCAACGAGGTGGCGAGCATGAGCATCTCCTTCTCCATCGACTTGAGGCCGACGACCGAGCTGACGATGATCGGGAAGAAGGAGATGAGGAAGGCGATCATCACCTTGGTCACCATGCCGAAGCCAAGCCAGGTGATGAGCAGCGGCGCGATC
>NZ_BFBX01000137.1:481-1014 GCF_003851045.1 Paenibacillus sp. 598K
TGATGAGCAGCGGCGCGATCGAGATCATCGGCACGCACTGCAAGCCGATCAGGAGCGGGAACACCGACTGCGAGAAGTAACGGGAGTACACGATGATGACTGCGGCCGGGATGCCGAACAGCACCGACAGCCCGAAGCCGGCAAGAATCTCGAACAAGGTGACGCCACTATGCCGCAACAGGACGTCGCTGTCCTGGATCATCCGGCTAAGGATATCGGTCGGCGTCGGCAGCAGATAGGCCGGGATGTCGAAGAGCAGGCAGACCAGCTGCCACAGGACGAGGAACCCCATGAAGGTGGCGCTGACGGACAGCGCCTGCCTCAGATTGAATCCAGCTTTCATACGGACGGCTCCTTTCAGGATGCGCCGCTACTGCGGCAAGTAATCGTTGGTGTAGTAGTGATCCGCAGACTGCCGGGACTCCATCAGACCGCTCTCGAGCAGCCGCTCGGCCATCGCATCCATCTTTTCGCCGTCCGACCAGCCATACGGCTTGCCCTCCGGCCGGATCGCCAGCTCGCCGGTTCGCTTG
>NZ_BFBX01000137.1:1130-4136 GCF_003851045.1 Paenibacillus sp. 598K
TCGATGACGATCTCCTCGTCGATGACATCGGGGAACAATGTCTTGGAGATGGCCGCCGCCTCCTCGGGATGCTCGAGCGTGTAGGCGAAGCCTTCATCGACCGCAGCCAGGAACCGTTTGACCGTGTTGGGATTGGCGGCGATGAACTTGTCATTGGAGATCAGCGACAGTCCTGTCAGGTCGAAACCAAAGTCGGCCAGATAGAGCGGCACCAGCTCATGTCCTAGCGTCTTTTCGAAGATCGGATATTCATTGGTCGAGAACACTGCGACGGCGTCAGCCTCTTTGTTCAGGAACAGCGTGTTGCGCGCGCCGGTCTCCACCATGATATGCTCGACTGCATCGTAGTCCGTGTCGTTGTAGCTCAGGAATTGCTCATAGACGCCAGTGAAGGTGGAGCCAGACGAGGAGACGAGCGTCTTGCCCTCCAGATCCTTGGGCGTCCGCACCGGCGTATCCGGGTGGGAGAGCAGCATGATCGGCGATTTGGACATATACGAAGCGATGATCTTCACCGGCATCCCCATCTCCACGCCCTGCACCGGCTCGACCGCCGAGGTGACGCCGATCTCCTCGCGATTTTGAGAGATGACCTGCAGCACCGCCACCGAGCCCGAGCCTTCGAGCACGTCGACATCCAGACCATACTTCTCGAAGATCCCTTTCTCCTTGGTCACATAGAACGGGGCGAACTCCCCCTTAAACTTCCAGTTCAGACGAAGCGTGAGCTTGGTCGTCTCCGCCGGGGGCAGATCGATGGCGTCAGACGCGCCCGTCGACCCGGCATCGGCATTTTGCCCTGCTGTCGATGACTCCCCGGCATTTCCTCCCGCCACTGCGCTGCCGTTCGTACTGCCGCCAGTCGTCGTAGACGTCGCGCCACAGCCTGCCAGCACCAAGATCAATACCAACACCCCTGCGATCGCTGCATATCCTCGTCTTTTCATTGCTGCTCTCCTCCTATGGATGTCATTTTATCTCTCTTTTTCTTCTTTTGACTTGCTTATCTTTATTTCAATGATATATTATATGACATATCCATCCCATAGTATCGGTGCACAATAACACCCCCTCCAAAACCAGCAACATGTACAAAAACCTATTGATCATGCGATTTCCCAGGTTATTCTCCGTGCACAAAAACAATCGCCCAACACAGGGTGCCAACACGACACATAGTCATCTATTCTCACATAGGAGGAATCAGCCATGTCCTTGACCATCCAACGCATCCTCAAGCTCCCCTTGTTCGCCGACGCTACCGTCGCCGGCGGTCGCGGCGGTCTGGACAGTCCGATCGATTCGGTCAATGTCATGGTGAAGCTGCCGCAGGAGCGAGCCTTCGACGGACCGGAGGCCCCGGATATCTCGACCTGGCTGCGTCGGCACCAGCTACTGTTCACGACCGAGCATGTCATCCAGGAAAACAACAGCGTGTTCCTCCAGTTCCTGAGTCAGATGGCCCGCTCCCGCAGCGCCGGCCTGGTCATCAAGGCCAATCATCGGCTCGCCGAGCTGCCGTCGCAGCTGCTCGCCCAGTCCGACGCGCTCGATATGCCGGTCATCGCCCTTCCCAACGACACCTCGCTCGGCGAGATGATGAGTCAGGTGCTCGGCATCATCCTCAATGAAAAGCAGGTCGAGCTGGAGCGAACGTTCGAGATTCATCGCAAGTTTTCCCGCCTCTTCCTAAATGGAGCGAGCATGTCCGATATCGCCCAGACGCTGACCGGCGTCATCCATCATCCGATCCTGATCCAGAACAGCAAGCGGCAGATTGTCGGCTGGTCGGCTACCGCCGGGCAGCGCGCGACGTCGGCCGCCTTCCAGGCCGAGCTGCTCCAGCTCATCGTCCGACACGCCTCCTCGGAGAGCAAGCTCACCTACTGCGCGACGTCGCGCGGTGAGCAGCTCGGGCTCTACCCGATCCACGCCTCGGGCATGTTCAAGGGCTGCATCGTCGTCATGAATACCGACGCCTCGATCCGCACTCCGCTCATGCCGCTGGAGCAGGCCGCCCAGATCATCGCCTATGAGAGCATCAAGCAGGATGCGCTGCAGGAGGGCTCCAATCGACTGCGCGAGGAATTCTTCGGCGAGCTGCTCGACGACGAGATCGCCACGGCGGAGGAGATCGCCAAGCGCGGCGAGAAGTACGGACTACGGAGCGATGGCCAGCACTGGGTCGTCGTCTGCAAGCCGCTGTCGCACAGCTTCGACGGCCACGCGACCTACCAGCTCGGTCCGACGCAGCTCGAGCATCTGATGCGCGAGGCGCAAGCGTACCTCGATGCCAGCGGCATCGACGCGCTCAGCGCGATCAAGGGCGAGCATGTCGTCCTCCTCTTCCGGGCCGAGCAGCAGACGCTGCACAGCCAGCAGGAGCAAGAGTGGCTGCGTCTCCTCCAGCAGCTCCAGGAGCATCTCGAGCGCGGCAAGGACAAGTGGACGATCTCTTGCGGCATCAGCAATCCCGCCGATCAGCTCGAACGGCTGCCTCGCGCCTATCAGGAGGCGTCGCTGGCGCTCAAGCACGGTCTGGAGCTCAACCAGCAGCCTTGCGTCATCTCCTACCGCGTGCAGCAGGTGCCCGATCTGATCCGGTTGCTGCCCTATCACAAGCTCAGCGAGTTCTACGTCAGCATCCTCAAGTCGCTGGCCTATGCCAAGAGCGAGGAGAGTCTGGAGCTGCTGACGACGCTCGATACGTATCTGGAGCTCGGCGGCAACGTCAAAGAGACGGCGAATGCGATGTTCCTGCACCGCAACACCGTCTTCTACCGTCTCAATAAATGCGAAGCCTTGCTCGGACTATCCTTCAAGGACCCGATCGATCTGCTCAAGCTGCGGATCGCCCTGACGATCCATCATATCCTGATGGCTAACTCGAGCTCGAGGTAGACGCCGCACCCCGGCGCATCGCCGCCGGCCGGGGCGCGTGGGTCAGGAGCTGCCGGGGATCGCCGGTGCTGTAGAGCACCTCGGCGTCCAGCTCCGCGAGCCGAT
>NZ_BFBX01000137.1:4221-11528 GCF_003851045.1 Paenibacillus sp. 598K
CGCTGCGCCGCCGCCGGGTCGATCGGCTCGGCCGTCAGCATGCCGAGCAGCGCCTGCTGCTCCTGCGGCTCGTAGAACCGCTGCACATACGCGAGCAACTGCGCGTACTGAAGCATATTGCCGCTGCCGAGCGGGTTGAACAGATCGCTCATATTGTCGCTGCCGAGCGTCACGCGTACTCCGGCGCCGAGCAGCGCCTTGGTGCGCGTGATCGCCCGCGTCGCGATCGCCGTCGGACAGACGATGACGCGCAGACCGGCTGCCGCGACCTGCTCGATCGCCTGCTGCGCCGCCTCCTCCGCCACGCCCGCCAGCGAGTTGCAGTGGATCGCATAGACGCGCGAGCCGAGTCCGCGAGCTGCCGCCTCCTCCGCTAGGCGAGGCAAGAGGAAATGCTCGGGCCGACCGCTCTCGTCGGTATGGAACTCGATCCACGGCGCGTCCCGTCGCTCCGCCAGCTCATAGATGCGCCGGATATGTGCCGCGCCGTCTGCATCGCACAGCGTATGGCCGCCGATGCCGATCCGTCCCATCGTCAGCGCCTCCTCGAGCAGCTCTGCCGTCTCGGGATAACGCTCGAAGCCTTCCTGGCTGAACGCCGTCAGATCGATGACGACCCGATCGGCATAGCTCGCCTGCAGCTCCAGCAGCGCCTCGACGCCCTGCAGCCCGACCAGCGGGTCGACATCGACATGCGTCCGCACATAGGTCGTCCCGTACTGGAGCATCAGCTGCAGCGCCGCCTCCGCCCGCTCGTAGATATCCCGTCTGGTGAAACGCGCCTTATGCTCGCGTGTCCAGCCGCCGCGCTCCGGCGCCGGCGCATCCACGTATCTCGCGAGGCTCGGGACGAGCATCCCCTTGTCCAGATGGGCGTGCTCGTTGACCAGACCCTTGATCCGCCAAGATGTGGTCATCAGCGCCCACCTCCCGCAGCTTCGGCTTCGACCTCGGCGACGACCGCGATCAGATTGGCCCCCTGCGGCCCTTGATGCTCCGAGCCGGCCGAGCAGAGGATCGTCGCATCGCCGACCACAGCGCCGACGACGGCATGCGCCACCGCCTTGGCGAGGATGCCGCTATGCATGCTGAGCGCGTCCGTATGCATCGTATGGCGCTGGCCGCGGATGTCCGGACGCGCGTCCGCCCCCGCATTGACGAATACCTGACGGATGCGGCCTTGGGCATCCGTCGGCAGCGCTGGCTGCGAGTCGATCCCCATCCCGCTGAACACCTCATGCAGTCCCGCCAGATCGAAGCTGTCGCGCATCATGCCCGAGCCGACGACGAGCGAGCTGTCCACTCCCTCCCGGTTGCCCATCACGATGACCCGCACCGCCGTCTGCTCGCCGCCCGCCGAGACGGACGTCCGCAGCGAGTAGAGGCTGTGGTCGCCATTGATCGCCGTCTCGTCGATCCGCTCGCGCTCCAGCTCGCCGAGCGCCACGGCCGAGCCGAGCGCGGAGGCCGCCTTGGAGCGAGCGCCGCCGACGCCCCATGGGCACTTGATCTCGACGCAGTGCACATCCTCCAGCGAGCGGATGCCGCTGTCGGCGATAGCCGCGAGCACCGTCTCGGCCGCTACATCGACCTGCACGCTCGTGCCGATCTCCTCCGGCAGCAGCCTCCGGCTGGAGGCAACGCCAAAGGCGAAGCGCTTGCCGCCGCCTGCTGCCTCTGTGGCAGAGCTGACAGACGCATCTTCTCCGCGCAGAAACAGCGTATAATGCGGGCTCATCAGGCCGCCGGTCTTGCCGATCATCATCATCGGGATCCGGTCGAACACCTCCTCATGCGTCCAGCCCAGACGCTCCGAGAGCAGCACCTGGAAGGCAAGCGTGCTGTAGCCGCGCGCGTAGCCGTCTCCCTCCGTCTGAGCGATGATGCCCTTGATCTCCTCGGCGCGGACCGTTTCGTCCGCGAGCCGCTTCTCCAGCTCGCTCACATCCCCCGGGTGAGCCATCGGTAATTTCAGCAGTTCGTAACGCATCATATATCCATCCTTTCGATTAGTTGATTTATTTGCAGAGTCAAGGGCCGCCTACGACATTGACCAGCGGCGTGAAGCCGTCGATCCGGCAGGCAATCGTATCCCCGGCCCGGATCACGGCAGCGCCGGGCGTGCCGGTCAACAAGATATCTCCGGGCAGCAGCGTCATCACTTGCGAATGAAAAGCGACGATCCATGCCGGCTGAAACCGCATCAACCCCGCTCGCTTGCTGGCGACCACTTCGTCATTGCACACGGTGGCGACGACGAGCTGCGACAGGTCCGCGATCTCCTCAGGAGTGACCAGCTCGGGGCCCAGGCTGAAAAACGTGTCAAAGCTCTTGGATCGCGTCAAATACCGGGGATTGCGTCGATGGATATCGTCTGCCCCGATGTCGAACGCCGCCGCATAGCCGGCGATACAGTCGGAAGCCTCGGCCTCCGAGACATCGCGACACCGACGGCCAATGACGATAGCCAGCTCGGCCTCGGCGATGACCCGCTCGGACTGCGGCGGGATGACCACGGTATCGCCATAGCCGATCAGGCTCGTGTCCGGCTTCATGAACCCGACCGGCTCCTCCGCGCGATCCACCTCCGCCAGCTCCGCTTCGTCCGCGACGTAGTTAAAGCCGACGCCCCAAATTTTGCGCGGCAACCGATAGAGCGGCGCGTAGACGACCTCCTCGGAGGCTAGTGTTGGCCAATCCCCGAGCTGTGCGGCGGACCGTCCCGCCAGCCAGCGCGTCAGCTCTTGCAGACGACCGCTCTCCACGAGCCGCAGCGTATCCGTCGGCCATTCCGTACCGCTCCGCGCATTGATCGCTTCCATCGTCACGATGCCCTCAGGCAGACGGACAGCCGCCTGCTCCAGGCCCTGATGCGACACGGTCAACAGTTTCATGCGTCGCTTCCTCCTCTGCTTTATGCCTTGCTTCCATTCTAGGAGATCCGGCAGCCGGAATCATTGTGCGGCCATGCCCAAAAAGGCGCCGCGAAATTAGTCGCAGCGCCCAAGGCAAGCAGCTATGTTTGTTCGTAGAGCGTATTAGCATAGCGAACGTTACCCTCCTGCCGTCATCCGACTATAGTCCCCATCCCTACCGTAATCTACCTGACCGATGCGCACCTGCCGCCAAAGGTTCGTCACGCTGCTCCAGCATCGTCAGAAACGCATCGATACGCTCGATATAGGCGGCTGCAGTAATTCGTCGGGGCGCGAATAGACTAATCGCCAGAGCGCGCCACCACGAATCTGCAACCGACGTCTGAAGCATCGAATGCTCCGTATCCGGCAGCAGTTCGACCGTCAACAAATCCTGCGCGACCCGCTCGCGATAAACCGCCTCCGTCTCCCGAACGTCCACATGGATATCGTCCTCGCCCAGCAACAGCAGCACCGGAGTATCGAAATGAGCCAGGTCTTCCGTCGCATCGGAGTTGTAGTTGGCCTGCACGAACGCCCAACGCTCGCGCGACATCGGCTCGCTCTCGGGCGTCTTCGCCACATACGTCTCATAGGATGCGCCCTCTCTTAGCAGCTCGACGACTTGCGCCTGATCCCGCAGCCGCTGCTCGATCTCCGTCTCGCTCGCACCTTGCCCGGCCAGGTGGCTGCGCGTATGATACTGCCCCTGGGTGAGCCAATTGATCGCCGGAGAGACGAGGATGCTGAACACCAGACGTTCCGCCCCTGCCAGCTTCGGGATGACCCAGCCCGCCTGACTGGCTCCCCATACTCCGATCCGATCCGGATCGATCTCAGGCTGCTGTCGAGCCCACGCCAACGCCTGCCGCGCCTCCTCCACGCGGTCGTCCATCGTCTGCGCCAGCCAATCGCCCTCCGAGCCGCCGATGCCGCGCTTGTCCAGCGACAAAGAGGCATATCCCCGCGCCGCCAACCGTTCCCATACCGGCCGGTAGCCGTCATCGTGAGAGGCGTCGATCGGCCCGTCGCCATGGATGAACAGCACCAGACCGACGCGCCCCTCCCGTCCCTCCGGCAAGGCGAGGATTCCCGTCAACTTGCCCTCAGCAGTCTCGATCTGCACCTTGCGCTCCATCATTGCGTAGCTATGTTGGTCCAGCACATATGCAGCAAGCGCGGCCGTCAATATGACGACAGCTGTAAGCGACCAGATTATTTTCCGTTCCATGCCCACCCTCCTGTTTCGCCATTATAATAAATGCGGTCTATCCGCTCAGCCCCGCCCCTTAACCTCAGCCGCCCAGCTCATATACAGCCAGCGCTCCTCGCCGAGCAGCCAGCGACTGACACGGCTGATCGACGTGTGCGCGACACGAAAGCCGAGGCGCTCGTAGAGTCGCCTGGCTCCTGGATTGCCAGCAGCGACATGAAGCGTCAGTCGCACCCGCTCCGCCGCCGCCAGTCGCTGCACCTCGCCGATTAACAGCGCGCCGATCCCCTGTCCGCGATACGTTGCGTTAACCGCCACGTCGCCGATGTACCACTCCCCCGCCCTCGGGCGATGGCTCAGCAGCGACAGCGCGAGCGACATCGCCGCCGCCTGCCACAGACCAATCGAGCGCGCCAGCCGCATCCATGCCATTCCGCCGTCCGCGATAAGCAGCCGATTGTCGCGCGCTGGATATCGCCGAAGCAGCAGCGTGCCCGCCAACCCGCCATCCACAAGAATGAGGATGCGTCGCTCTCCCGTCCCTTCTTCAACAACAGAGAATGCCCGTGCCAGCCGATCAACGCCTAGCCCTGTTAACCGCCCAAGCTTGGCGTGGAAGGCTTCGGCGAGCAGTCTCCCGACCGCCTCTCGCCACTCAGGCTGCATCGATACGAGTGCCGGCTCAGTCCTGCTCATACGCCGCGCTCCTGCACCGCCTGCACCAGCTCATAGTGGACCCGCCGCCGCCGAACAGCGAGAGGTATGATCGCTCGATCAACACCGCGTCGCCAAGCCGCGTATACCCTTGCTCAGCAACATAAGTCTCCAGCCGTCCCACCTGCCGCTCCACCTCTTGCTCCCGCTCCGCCACAAACGCACAGGAGATCGTCAAGCTCGCCGGAATCACCCGGTCGGCCTCAGCCTCCTCCGCCTTGATATAGAGACCGACCTGCCCATTCGCTTCGCGAATATGTTAGCTTACACCTTAGGTCTGGCCTAATGTCAAAGCTTTTACACCCGGAACGGTCAGCGACGTAACAAAAAGCGAACGCAAAACGCCCCGAGCCGGTAAAAGGCTCGGGGCGCAGTTGCAAGGTCTAGCGTGTTTCCAGCATATTCATAATCATCGTGATCGAATCCGCACGGGTGGCCGTGGCGCGCGGCGCGAACAGGTTGCCAGGACGTCCCTGGACGATGCCTGCGTCGCTGACCGCCTTGATCGAGCCCTTCGCCCATGCCGGGATGTCCGCATTGTCGGCAAACGAGGTCGCGCTGCCCGAGCTCGTATCCAACTCCAGACTGGCGGCGATCATCGCAGCCATCTCCATCCGGGTAATATTCGCATTCGGACGGAAGGTGCCGTCGGGATAGCCGCTGACTACGCCCGCATCTACCGCAGCAGCGACAGCCGATGCCGCCCAGCTCGGGATACTCGCACGGTCCGCGAAGTCGAGCGTTGCAGCCGCCCCCTGTTTGCCTGTCGCATTCATCAGCATGACGGCAAACTCGGCACGAGTGACTGTATTGCCCGGACGGAAGGTATCGTCTTCGTAGCCTTTGACGATACCAGCGGCCGCGGCCTTGCGGATCGCTGCCTCTGCCCAGTGACCGGCAATGTCGGTCAGCTTGACCGGCACCTCTGGCTCCGTTCCACCTGGCTCTTCGGTCGACGTCTCATCGACGGCGAACACCGCGAATTTCGTAAAGTGGTCGACCGTCGCAGTGACGACATCGCCGTCTACCGTACCGCCCACCTCTACCCATCGCTTCGCCTCTTCGTCGTACCAGAAGATCGAAGCCTCCTTGCCCTCGCCGATCAGCGAAGGGTCGAACTTGAAGGCAAGCGATACTGGCTTGAGGAAGGCGCCGGACGTCGTCTTCGTAATCTCGAACACGGGTGAGACCAGCGTATCCCCTGCACCGATAAGTCCTGATGGATCAGTCAACTGCGCGATCGTCAGCTCCATCGGCGCATCGGTCGCTCCGGCAGGTACGCTAACCTTGGCCAGATCGCCCATACTGACGCCGCCTGCGGCGCCTGCTGCCAGCGATGTCTTGGTATCGCCAGACGTTGCGCCGCCCCCTGGCGTGCCTACCCATGGCCCGGACGAGCTTGGCGCAGTTGTCGTCGCACGAACGGTCAGACCGACACTCTCATTGCCCGCCTCGTCGATCGCCTTGACCGTGAAGACGTAAGCCGTCCCCGCCATCAGTCCGCTGACGTCATAGGTCATCTGATCCGCAGCCAGCGTCGCCAGTGGCTCAGTCGCATCGCCGAGATAGATGCGATACCCTGTCACACCGACTTGATCGCTCGCCTGCGGCCAGCCCAGCGACACACTCGTCTGCGTCACATTCGTCGCCTGCAACTGGCTTCCTGCGTGCCAGAACGGAGCGCTGTAATCGCCCACTGCGACCTGTTGCGTCCCTACCGTCTCGAACCAGTCGCGGATCGTATTCACATCATCGGAGAATGCCAGCGAGAGCATCAGCAGGATGCGCGCATGCTGGGGATTAAGGTTGTCCCCCGGGATGATGTTGCCGCTGCCGCCGCTCACGCTGCCCGAGCCGGTGCGCGTCGTCGAGACGAAGACGACGCCCTGGTCGCGGATCGCCTCTGTACGCGCCGCGCTGAGGCCCGAGGAGATGCCGCCGGCGCCGGTGCCGGCCGTGACGATACCCTTGGCGCCATCCTTCACCAGACCGCGGATCGCGCCGCCGGTCGCCTCCTGGTAGTTGTAGACGATCTCGACGAGCGGCAGCTTGTCCTTGCTGATCGTCCGCAGATCGAACGGCGTCGCCCAGTCAGCCTTGCCCGCACGGAGCGCCCGCGCATTAAGCCGGTAGATACGCACAGCCGGATCGTCGACATAGCCAAGTGCGCCGAACATCGGCGTCTTGAAGGTGTCCATCCGATGCGAGTTGCCCTTGGTCACTTCGCGGGCGGCATGGATCACATCGTTCAGCATCAGGACGGTGCCGAACCATTTGGTCTTGCCGCTCGCTGCGACCTTGATGGCCTGATAGAGGTTGGCCGGGCCGTCGGTGCCGATGACATCCCATGGGCGCATCGCCCCGGTGACGACGACCGGCTTTTCGCTGCGCACTGTCAGGTCGAGGAAGTAAGCGATCTCCTCCATCGTATCCGTACCGGTCGTGACGACCGCGCCATCATAGAT
>NZ_BFBX01000138.1:0-422 GCF_003851045.1 Paenibacillus sp. 598K
GTCTCGACGCGCATCACCGTCTGCACCTCGGCCAGACGCCGGCAGCCCTCGGCCGGCAGGGCGACGAGCCGGTCGGCCGCGATCGCCAGACTGTACGCCTCCAGGATGATCATGTCGGCGATCCCCTCCGCCGCCAGCCGATAGGCGCCCTCGGCCGTCTGCTCGAAGACGAAGCGCAGCGGCAACGCCTCGGCCCATTGCAGCGGGGCGGTACGCGTCCCCGACCGCAGCCGCGCCGTGCCGCTGTCGCCGAGCCGCGCCGCCAGGGACGGCCAGACGGCCGGAGGCAGCGGCAGCGTCCGGGGGTCGTCCAGCTCGCCGGTATAGAGCGCGCCCGCCGCCTCGCGTTGCAGTCGCTCGCTGGCCCGCACCTCCAGCAGCTGGCGGAGTACCGCGTCGTCGGCGATACCGAAGCAGTGGCG
>NZ_BFBX01000138.1:556-21890 GCF_003851045.1 Paenibacillus sp. 598K
TACGTGAACCGGCGCGAGAAGTCGTACGCCTCGCCCCGCTCGTAGCGCCGCAGGAACTCGCGAATATCCGGCACGACGTAGCGGCTCTGCTCGCCGACCCTCAGCTCGATGCCGAGCAGGCCGCTGCGACTGCCCTCCGTGTAGGGAGCGATCACGAACTCGACCGCCAGCTCGCGCCGCGTCTCGATCCTGACGCGCTCGCCGCTCGCCGGTCGCGCCTCGTACCGGAACGCATCGAGCAGCCGGTTGACCAGCCCCGCCTCCTCTGTCGTCTGCGGCGGCGCCTCCGCCTCTGTCGGATCATCGATACGCTCGCGGATCGCCAGGAGCTGCAGCAGCGCAGCCGCAACATGCTTGCAATATTGATCATGCCTGAAGTGGAGCGAGCAGGCGCAGTCCGCCCCGACGCTGCCGTCGGCGCGCAGCTCCACCGTCAACCGGAGGCTTCCAGTCTCGCGCACGCTGGCCTCGTACACCTCGCGCTGCTCGTCCATCTCCCGCAGCGTTACCGTCACCTTGCCGGCGCGCACGAGCGCCTCTCCCTTGCGCTGGGCGCTCTGGCCGCAGAGCGAGCGGATGTCGCGGTGGGTCAGCTTCACCTTCATCGTAACCTCGTCCTTTGTGTTGAAGTATCGCCATTATAGCATACCTCAGCCACCCTCGCCCCGAACACCCGCTCGTATCAGCCCATGCCGACGTCCGGCTGCTCCGGCATGGCGCTCGTCACGCGCACGCCTGCGACCCGACCGGCGCAGCCGCGCTCGCCGCTCGCCCGGAAGGCTACCGTCACCTTGTCCTTGCCGGCGGTCAGCCCCTGCGGGATCGGGTAGGCTTCGTAGAATACGCCGCCGCTCCTGTTGAAGTGGATCGTCTGCTCCGCAATCTCCTCCCCGTCGACGGCGATGGCGAACGTCCGGTTATACTGGCGCTGCTCCTGCCAGAAGCCGGCATGATCGCCTCCCCAATAGGATACGCACAAATAGTTCGGAGCGGCCGCGTCCACGGCCAGACGGTAGCTGAAGTAAGCACCCGGCACGCCGAAGGCTTGCCGCCACATCACCATCCGGTTGCTGCTGTCAGTGAATGTCCCCTGATAGACGCTATCCATACAATTGCCCTGCAAGCCATGTCCGATCTCGTCCTGCTGGCCGTCCGGCTCCACGCTGTCGATCGTGATGTCGTTGAGCCGCTTGACGAAGGGATCGCCTGCGTCATTGAGCCTCCAGTAGATGTTGTAGAACTCATGATGGATCGCATAGAACGGCACAAGCTCCACACGTCTCCCATGCGATGCGACCTGCTCGCTGATGGCGAAGGACAGCGTCTCGGCGTCCAGCAGCGTAATCCAGCGCGCGATGTCCTCTTCCTCCGTCCACAGCACCGGCACCTCCGCCGTCGCCGGATTGAGCGCCGTCTCGTCGACGATCGTATCCTCCGGCAAGCCCTCGTCGCCGAATCGTCCGGCGAGCAGGATAGGACCGTACATAATAGCAATCTTGCTGTCGCTATCGCGCGCGACGTACTTGCGCAGCGCCATCGGCAGCGACACCGTAAGAACGTCGCCCGCCCGCCACTCCCGCTCGATCGTCAGATAGCCGGCCTCCGCAGCCGTATAACGGCTGCCGTCGCTGAGCGTGACCGTCATCTCACCGGCCAGCCAGGACGGCACCCGCAGCTTGAGCTTCGCGCGCGCTGCCCCGCTGACGACCGTCAGCGTCGAGGAGGCCTCGTACGGGAAGCGCGTCTCCTGTTTCAGCGTCAGTCCCCGCGAGCGCCAGGTCGCCTGGGAAGCGATGTACAGGTGAACGTAGAGACTGTCCTCATCCTCCATATAGATCGCTTCGCCGTATTTGGCCGGATTCTCCATACCCGTCCCCGTACAGCACCACCAAGCCGTGTCATGCGCGCCGTAGATGCGATAATGGCCTTGCAGCGTCGACGTAAAATACGTTTTATGGCCGGTGCAAGGGTCTTGCGTGCCGAGGATGTGGTTGTAGAGCGCATTTTCGAAGTAATCCATGTACCGGCTATGCGGCTCCCAAGCGAACAGCTTCTGGGTCAAGTCGAGCATGTTATACGTAAAGCAAGCCTCCGCTGTCTTGATCCCCAGACTCTCCATGCCCGCCGCCTCGAAATGCTCCGAGATGCTGCTCCCGCCAAACGCATAGGAGCGCCGACCGACGACCGTATCCCAGAAATAACGCGCCGCCCTCAGATAGTCGCTCCGGCCCGGGTCCGCGTTATAAATCTCCGCCGCGCCGATCACCTTCGGAATTTGCGTATTGGCGTGGAAGCCTTGCAGCTCATCCCGCTCCTGCTCCAACGGCTCCAAGACGAGCTTGTGGGTGAAACGCTCCGCCGTTCTCAGATACTCCTGCTTGCCGGTGATGCGATAGAGCTGGGCAAACACCTCGTTCATCCCGCCATGCTCGCACTGCAGCATCGCCTGCAGCGCTTCATCCGTCATCGTGGCCAACCCTGCCGTAGCCCAAGCCGCAAATTGGTCGACCGTTTTCAGCGCCTCCAGGTTGCCCGTCATTCTGTAAGCGTCGATTAACCCTTTGTAGATTTTGTGCACGCTGTACCAAGGCACCCAATACTGGCCCATATTAAAGCCGCCGATGCTCGCTTTTCCGGCAAACGCATCTGTGAACGCCTGCTCTGGCAGCCCGCCGATATAGCCGCTGCCGGTTTCGCGCTGGATGCGCGCCAGCTCGCCGATGCCGTAATCGAGTGTTCTTTTCAGTGTCTCGTTGCCGGAAGCCGCATAAGCAAAGGACAGCGCTGACAGATAGTGGCCCAGGGAATGACCGCTAATGGAACGAGCCTCCCAGCCCTCGTAACGCGACTTTTTGCCCTCCAGGCCATGCGCCTCCCAGCACGGCGCCAGGAAGCGGTCGATGTCCAGCGAGAGCAGATAACGCTCCCCTGTTGCTTGCGAAGTCTTGAATATCCCGTCCGTTAGCTCGACGTCGGCGAGCGGGATAAAACGTTTATGCGTTTGTGTCATCGGTTCATGTCTCCTTCTCGAATCCAGATTTGGCAGAGGAAGCTCAGTCTTCCATCCTGCCTCTTGTCTTCCTTCATCCTATCAGATACCCTATAAAATAATGAGACGCTTAATCTAAGAAAAGGTGGATAAATCGGTCTATATGAATCTACGACTGGAGCATTATCTATGCGGCAAATTCATCTCCGATGGCAACTGGAGCCACATGCGCCGAAGCGACATGCCTTATGAGATTATCGTGATGCTCGAAGGCGAGATGTACATCGCCGAGGATGAAGCGCGTTATGTCGTCCAGGCCGACGACATGCTGCTGCTGCGGGCTGGACGCACCCATTTCGGCTATGCGAAGAGTATGGGGCCGGTCAGCTTTTTTTGGGTGCATTTCCATACGAACAGCGAGTCGTTCCTCAGCCTGCCCTCGCACGCCTCGCTCAGCAGACCTGCCAGCGTCCAGCAGCTATTCAAGCAGCTTCTGCATGTGTCCGGCTACGGCAGCGAGGAAGCCGACGCCGCCCTGCTCCTGCTGCTGTCGGAGCTGAAGCGGCAGCTCGGCGGACCGCAGACGGCTCGCAACGCGACCGTCGATCAGATCTGCCGCTGGATCGATATCCATCTGCATCAGCCGATCAATGTGCAGAAGGTCGCCGAGACGTTCAACTTCAACAAGGAGTACATCTCCAAGATGGTGAAGCGCGAAAAAGGCGTCGGCCTCAAAACGTATATCCTCAACGGCCGGATGGATCGCGCCCGGCAGCTGCTGCTCAACACGCACCAAAGCGTCAAGGAAATCGCCGCGGCCTGCGGCTTTTCCGACTACAAGCTGTTCCTCCGCCGCTTCAAGCAATACGAGGGCGTCACGCCAAGCCAATATCGCCACCGGCTGTTCTCGACGCCGCTGAACAATTAATCGCCCGCCAAAGGCCAAAAGGCTGTTTCTTGCGACCGCCAGGATCGCAGGAAACAGCCCTCTTTGCATGCTTGCATGTTTGCTTGTTTGTTTACTTGCTTCTTTGTTTACTTGCTTCTTTGCTTGTTAACAAAGCCTCATGATGCCATGCCCTACCAGGCACTTGCCCTGCCAGGCCTCGGGCAAGCCCGATCAGCCCTTGACGCCGCCGAGCGTCATCCCTTGGACAAAATACTTCTGCAGGAACGGGTAGACGATAATGATCGGCACACTGGCGACGATCGTCATCGTGGCGCGGACCGAGGTCGGCGTCACCATCGTCACATTGCCTTGCGCGTTGGCATAGGCGTCGGCAGCAGAGCCGCCGGTGCTCGTCGTCGTATTGGAGGTGGATAGCACCTTCATCAGCTCGTACTGCAACGTACTCAGATCGGGCTTGGAGGAATTGTACAGGAACACGTCGAACCACGAGTTCCACTGGAAGACCGCCACGAACAGCGATACGGTCGCCAGCACCGGCACGGTGAGCGGCATGACGATCCGCGTGAACGTCGTGAAGTCTCCGGCGCCGTCCATCTTGGCCGACTCCATAATGCCCTCCGGCAAGCCTTCGATAAAGGAGCGGATGACGATCATGTTAAAGACGCCGATGATGCCGGGAATGATATACACCCAGAAGCTGTTGGTCATGCCCAGCTCCTTGATCAGCAAGTAGTTCGGGATCAGACCGCCGCTGAAGTACATCGTGAAGATGAACGTAATCGAGACGAACTTCTTCAGAGCGTACTCCGGACGACTGATCGTATAGGCCAGCATCGCCGTACAAAATACGGAGACGATGGTGCCGATGACGGTACGCAGGATTGAAATTAACGTGGCGTGGAATACATTCGATTCGCTGAATACGTACTCGTAGTTGCGAAGCGTCCATTCGCGCGGCCAGATATGGATACTGCCGCGGATGGAGTCATTGGCGTCGTTGAACGAGAGGGCGAACATATTCAGGAACGGATAAAGTGTAACGACCATCAAAACAACCATAAAGACGATGTTGAAGATGTCGAATAGCTTGTCGCCGATTGAGGACGTTCGAAAAGCACTGGCTCGCGCCATAATCTCTGGCCTCCTTTGCTGTAAGAAATACGGTCCATGCTGCAAGATCATGTCTGCACACCCGCTCAGGGGCATCTAACGCTGTCCTCGGTATATGCAGACATGCCCTAGTACAATCTGCTCTCGCCCATGCGCTTGGCAAGATTGTTGGCCGCAATCAGGAATATAAAGCTGACGATCGTTTTGAACATCCCGGCCGCTGTCGCGAGGCCAAAGTTGTTCATCTGCATCCCGTACTTCAGGACGAATATGTCAAGGTTTTCCGAATATTCAACGTTCATGCCGTTGCCGAGCAAATACTGCGCTTCGAACCCGGATTCCAAAATATGGCCCAGATTCATAATCAAGAGCAGCACGATAACCGGCTTCATACCCGGCAGTGTAATATGCCACATCCGTCGCAGTCGCGAGGCGCCATCCATCTCGGCCGCTTCGTATTGCGCAGGATCGATGGACGTAATGGCGGCGAGGTAGATAATCGTGTTCCAGCCGACATTTTTCCATACCTCCGTGGCCCCCAGGATGCCCCAGAAATACTCGCCGACGCCCAGGAAAAGAATGGGCTTATCGATGATATTCATCTGCAGCAGCAGGAGATTGACGATGCCCTCCGGCGCAAGCGCGGTCTGTACGATGTTCGCTGCCACAACCCAGGAGATAAAGTGCGGCAAATAACTGATCGTCTGCACCGTCCGCTTGAAGTATACGCGTCGCAGCTCATTGAGCAGCAGCGCCAGCACGATGGCTGTAACAAATCCCAGGACGAGGTTGATGCTGCTCATGACGAGCGTGTTGCGCAACACCAGATAAAACTGCGGTTCCTGGAATAGATATCTGAAGTTGTCCAGGCCGATCCAGGTCTGATCGAACAGATCCCGGGCCAGTCTGAATTTTTGAAACGCGATGGTCCATCCCCAAAGCGGCACATATTTAAATACAATGACCCAAAGAAGAAATGGCAATGACATCAGCATGAGCATTTTTTGTTTGGATAACGTCTTGATTAAAGCTTTCAGGCGCGAACCGCCAGAAGTCGAACTTACGATCTGTCCCGCATGCTTCTCCACCCGCTCCGTCTCCCTTCCGGCTAACTTTCATCTCTCTAGAGGCATGTTTAGAAGGGAAAAGTGAAGGAGCTTCACTTTTCCCGCTTTTGTAAATGTTGGTGTCGAACGGAGAATTACCAGGTGCCTGCGACGCGCTCTTTTACGCGCTTGGTTACGAACTCCTCGAAGCCCTTGGCATCGAGCTTGTTGAACTCGGCGATGTATTCGTTCCAGACCTTTTCAAAGTCGGCTTCGCTTGCAAACACCATCCGAGGGTAGAATTTCTGCATCAGGTCGCCCGCCTTCTGGTTGAAGATCTGCTCTGGCGAGCCTTGCTCCTTCTCGATACTCCAGGCCGGGTACCAAGGACGCTCGACCGGCTCGGCGAAAAATCCGGAGAACGTTTCTGCGCCGTACGCTTCCAGAAGCGTCTTGTCGCCTTCGGTATAGTTGACTGCCGCAACCTCCGGCTGATTGAAGACACGGTGCGCGTTGCCGTCCTCATAGACCGAGTTGTCGCCATAGCGCGGCCATTCGTAATCGAAGTACGCCCAACCGTATTTGCGCTTGTACTCGTTGTCGTTGCGGTTAGCCAGCTGCTCCTCGCTCATGACCATCCGGCCCTCTTCGTTGACCGAATACGTCTCGCCTTCCTTGCCCCACATCACTAGCTTCTGATTCTCGTCTGTCAGCAGGTTATCCCAGTACTTGATGATCCGCACCGGATCCTCGGCGCTGACCGAGATGCCGAGGCCGCGGTTGTTGACGAAGGATGGCGGATCGATGTAGGCATCCGTTATGCTCTCGTCGAATACGATCGGCAGCGACACATAGCGCTGATCATCGTTGCCAGCCGACTTCAGGTTGTTCGTCGCATCGCCAACCTGCCAGGCGTAGTTGACGTAGCCGAGTACGCGGCCGGAGGTCAGCTTGGCCAGATATTGGTCTTTGTTCGCTGTGAAGGTTTCCGGATCGACCAGGCCCTTGCTGTTCATCTTGTTGAGCGCAGACAGCCATTGTTTCTCGTAGTCCGTGCCCATGTAAAGCTTCGCTTCATTCGTCTCCAGATCGACGAGCACGTTGCCGTCGTTCGGATAGCCGGCCAGATGCATCGGCTGGTTGGTGATGGTGAAGAACTCGCCGGCCGTGCCTGCGAAGGTCAGGAAGCCGATGGTGTCTTTGCCCTCTACCGTAGGATATTTCGCTTGGTATTTTTCGATCAGCTCGAAGTACTGGTCAAGCGTTTTCACTTCCGGGTAGCCGAACTCCTTGAGCACGCGGCGTTGGATCCAGAATGTACTCGATGCGTCCGGATCGCTAGTATAGCCGCCGATATTGGCCGTATAGGGCAGGATGTAGATATTGCCATCCTCATGCGTAATTTTGTTCATATAGTCGCCGTACACCCGCTTGATGTTCGGAGCATGCTCCTCGATCAGATCGTTGAGCGGGATGAGCGCGCCGGCATCGAGCAGCTTGGGCAGCTCGCCTACCGGGGAGATGACATCGGGATAATCGCCGCCGGCGATCATAACGCCCGACTTGGTTGCCCCGTCGCCAACGACGAATTCCATTTTCCAATCGACGCCTGTCTGTTCTTGCAGCGCTTTGCCGATCGTCGTCTCGCTGGCGAGTACGTCCTTGTTGTTGCCGAAGCCAAAATAAGTGAAGGTCACCGGTTCCGTGCTTACTTCGCCATTGGCGCCTCCGCTCTGGTTGGGCTTTTCTCCTCCCGAATCGTTGGAGCAGCCAGCCAGCAGGACTGTCGCAGCCGTCAGTACCGCCAGGCTAGAGGTCAACCACTGTTTCTTGCGCATTGCCGTTTCCCCTTTCTATAGACCAGTTGTTGAAAACACTTTCAGTATAGAAGAAACCGCGCAGCATTGTTATCCGTCAAACCTTAGAACGGTCTTTGAATAATTAAGAACATATCCGGGAGAACTTTACTTTTTCGGGTCCATCGGCAGCCGCAGCATGATCCGGGTACCGTTGCCCGGGTTGCTGGAGATCGTGAAGCTGAACGAGTCGCCATAACAGATACCCAGCCGCGTCAGGACGTTTTTCATACCGATCGAATCGCCCATCGCCGCCGCCTCGTCGAAATAATTGTACAGCTCGTTGATCTTGTCGCGCTCCATGCCCACGCCGTTGTCTGCGATGACGAACACGATCTGGCCGCCCTCCTGGGCGATCTGAATCGTGATGTAGCCGATGCCCGGTATATTTTCGATACCGTGGATGCTCGCGTTTTCCACGAACGGCAAAAAGGTCATTTTCGGAATCTCGATCTCCAGCAGCGACTGGTCGACCTCGATGTGATATTCCAGCTTCGTGTCGAAGCGGTACTTCTGAATCTCCAGGAAGCTCTCCATCAGCTCCAGCTCCTCGCGGATCGTCACGAAGCTGCGCTTCCACAGAATCGACTTGCGGAAGATCCGCGCCATATTGTGGATCGTCTTGGCCGTCTGCGTCTCCCCCTTCATCAGGCTGCGCATGCGGATCGTCTCGAGGGCATTGAACAGGAAATGCGGGTTGATCTGGCTATGCAGCGCATGCAGCTGCGCTTGCCGCTGGCGCAGCTCCAGCTCCTTCTTCTGAATCTCCGCCTCGTACACGTCATGGATGAGGTTTTCGATCCGCTCGCTCATCCGGTTGAATTCGACCGCCAGCTCGCCGACCTCGTCGCGCTCCCGATGATAAGGGATGCGTTCAAAGTTTTTGCCTTTGACCGACTTCATATGCCTCAGGATGTTCTGAATCCGGCTATGGATCGAACGGGAGATGATGATGATGACGATCGTCGGCACGAGGAAGTTGATCCCGGCGAACCAGAGGACAAACTGGCCCGACTGGCGGACATCGTAGAGGATCTTCTCTTCATCGAGCACGCCGTACACAGTCCAGTTGGCGAGGTAGCGGTTGTTCTGATACGACTTGTCGATGACGATCGCCTTGTCCGGCAAAGGGATCCCCTCCCGCGCGAGCATCCCGTCCGCGACGAGCGGGCTGCGCTCGCCTCCGGCCAGCTGACCATACCTCGCCTCCCCCTCGGGATCGAGCAGATAGATGTCGCCCTCGAAGCTCGACAGCTCGAACAATTGGCGGATATGCGACATGTTCAAGTCAATCTTCATAATATGCTCATACGGCTGCAGTCGACGGTCGTACAGCTTCTGGATGACGCTGATGCTGTCGGCCGTCACATACAGATGGGGATACGTGTTGTTGAAGTCCTCGACCCGGTGATACCAGTCGCTGCTGCGCATCGTGTCGTCGAGCCGGACGATGTAGCCCGAATCGAGGATCGACGGGTTGTCGCTCATGATCAGGACGGAGCTGATCGTCTTGTATTCCTTGTCCGAGCGGTTGAATAGCGTCGAGATGCTGTTCAGCGATTCGATATACTGGTCATGCGTCAGATGATTGGTGTTGAGATGGTCGCTCAGCAGCTTGTCGACGGAGTACAGATAGGAGATGCCCGCCGCGTCGTCGATGACCGCCCCCAGCTCGGCCTGCAATTGCGCCACCGCACGCTGCGCGTCGGCTGTCTTCTGGTTTTTGATATTGTTCGTCGTCACTTGATAGAACATCACATTGGTAAGGACGATCGGCGCGAACACGCAGACGATGTAGATGAAGATCAGCTTGTTGCGAAGCTTCAGATGGTGCAGGCGAAAGTTAAACACGACTGGCGGCCTCCTTAGTTTTTGCCGATCATTTTGTTGCGATAATCGGTTGGCGTCATATTTTCCAGTTTTTCGAACTGGGTAGCGAAGTAATCCGCATTCTGGAACCCTACCAGCTCGGCGATTTCGTACATTTTCTTCTTCGTCTGGCGCAGCAGCCGCTTCGCCTCCTCGATTCGCAGCGACAGCAGATACTCATTGAAGTACATGCCGTACTGCTTGCGAAACAGTTGGCCCAGATAGACGGGGTTCATATAGAAGTCGGCGGCGATTCCTTTGAGATAGATATTTTCGCGGAAATGGCCGTCGATATATTTTTTCACTTTTTCGATATTGTTCTCGCCCTTCTCGCCCCGCTTGTAGGCCATATACGCCGCCGCCTCGCCGATGAACTGCAGGAACACCTCCCGCAGCTGACCGAGATTGCGATATTTGGTCTGCCAGTTGAGCAGCTCCTGCAGCGAGCGCAGGTCGTTCTCATCGCCCTCGAGCTGGCGGATGATATTGATGACGGCGATCATGCAGCGGCGCACCGTGTTGGTGACGGCCCCCGGGGCGAAGTGACGCTCCCGGAACGCTTGGAAGATCGCGTCCGTCGCCTCGGTGTAGTCCGTCTGCCGATTGGACTCGATCGTATAGATCAGCTTGCTGTGCAGCTCCTCGTCCACATCAAAGTAGTACAGGGGCATCTGCAGCAGTTCGTCCGCCAGGAAGACGCCGTCGGCTTGCTCGCTGAATCGATAATTCAGACTCTCCTCCGCCGATGCTCCGGAGCTCGAGATCTGCTGCAGCTCGCCTACCGTTCGTCCGACGAACAGCGCGACCGGCTGCCCGCTCTCGCGCTGCAACGCTTGCCGCAGCCTCGCATAGTCTTCCCGATCCGCCTCGCCTTGCTCGCTTAGCCATAGCTGCGGCACGATCAGGCCATACTGACTGTACGTGCGTACATGGAGCAGCAGCGGCTTGTCCTCCTGACGAAGCTGCTGCTGCAGCGCTGACCGGAGCGCGCTCAGATAGCCCTCCTCCCCCTGCGGCTGCTGATCCTGCACCTCGAGGATGACATAAGCGTAAGAGGAGGCGCGCGGCAGCTCGAAGGTGCGGGCGATCTGCTCCATCACCGGCTCGCCCGGCTCGGTCTGCAGCAAGCTCTCGACGACCGTCTCGACGAGCGGCTTCTCTGGCGTAATCGAGAGCAGCCGCTTCTGATTTAGCGTGCCGGACAGCTTCTTGAGCGTCGCCTTCAGCTCCTGCTCGTCCACCGGCTTCAGGATATAGTCGGCTACATTGTAGCGGAATGCCTGTTGGGCATATGAGAAATCCGGGTAACCGCTCAGGATGACGAACAGCGGCTGATGCTCTGCCTCCGCCTTCACCTGGCGGATCAGCTCCAGGCCGTCCAGTACGGGCATACGGATATCGACGATGACCAGATCCGGCTCGAGCTGCTCGATCATCTCGAGCGCCTGCTGGCCATTCTCCGCCTCTCCGCAGATCTCGAATTGCAGCGAAGCCCAGTCCATCAGATTGATCAACCCTTTGCGGACGAACAGCTCGTCGTCGACGATCAATACTTTGTGCATGATGCCTGCCTCCTCATTCCGAATATACAAGCGAGCTTACGTCCTCAGCCCGCGATGCCTGACATGCGTTGATATGATAGCAACTACACAGCATTATATACGATGCAACGGGAGGACGCATTTTTTTTGGCGCGTTATCCGGCGGGTCGACGCTAACGAATCGACTCAAAAAAGCACCGATCCTCTGCGGACGCGGTGCTGGTCATGCTATGAAGATCTGTTGGCCATGCGCAGTCGGCGCACCTGCGAGCCATCAGGATGAACGCGGCATGTGCGGCGGCGCCCTCAGGAGCGGTAGTCGCTGCCTGTCGTAATGTCCAGCCCCGCGCCGAGCTCCTGCACGGCAGCCGTCTTGGCATAGAAGCGAGGCGCTCGTGCGACGATGCCCTCGGCCGTGTAGCACGGATCGTCGGCTGCGATCGGCAGCTCGACGGTCCGCTCCTCGAAGCCGGCCTTGTAGATCGCCGTGATCAGCTCCAGCGTCATCCGCCCGCTCTCTCCGGTCACCAGCGGCTCGCGTCCTGTCTCGATGGCCGTCAGCACATCGTCGATCTGGCCCTTGTGACCAGTATGCTCCAGCGTCTGCAGCCCGGCCCGATCCAGCTCCAGCTCCGCCTCCAGATCGGAGTTGCGCTCGGGGAAGCCGTTGTCGAGCGAGCGCGAGGCGTAAACCTTCCAAGGCGCGGAGATGCGAGCCCGCTCGCCCTGGAAGACGATCTGCTGCTCCTCGCCGTGATGGATGACCGAGCTGGTCACCTGGGCCATCGCGCCACCGGGGTATTGCAGCGCGGCAACCGAGATGTCCTCGACCTCGGCGTTGTCGTGCGCGGCGTTGCTGAGCATGGCCGATACTTTGGCCGGCAAGCCCATCATCCACCCCAGCATATCGATATGGTGCACAGCATGGTTAAGCGTCGGCCCGCCGCCCTCCTTGGCCCACAGGCCGCGCCACCACAGGTCGTAATAGCAATGGCCGCGCCACCAGTACGAGTCGACTTGAGCATGGACGACACGGCCGATCTTGCCGTCATCGAGCAGCTGCTTGAGCTGCATGATCGGATCGCGGAACCGGTTCTGCGCCACCACCGACAACACCTTGCCGCTCTCCTGCGCCGCGCGGATCATCCGATCGCACTCCGCCAGCGAAGCTGCCATCGGCTTTTCCACCAGCACATGCTTGCCGTCCCGCAGCATGGCCTCGGCCAACTCGGCATGGGTGAACGGCGGCGTGCAGATGCTGACCAGCCCGATATCGTCGCGGCCCAGCAACGCTTCATAACTCTCCAGCGCCTCCGCATCGAGGCCATGCGACGCCGCGCTGGCCGCCGCCTTGCCTGGCTGGATGTCGACGATGGCGACGACCTTGCATCGATCGGGGAATGCCTGGTATGCCCGGATATGAGCCGAAGAGATGTTGCCGGCTCCGATAATCGCTACATGGATCATAAGTTTACGCCTCCCATAGGTCACAGTATCGCCCTCATTATAGCATCGGGTCGACAGCAGCTTGAATGCGACGATTACAGCTCATTTGTGCAGATTAAAGATCGGACAGGCCATCCGTTGAGATCGTCAACGTCTCCACGATGCCAGTTACCGCAGCGTTGCCGTCTGGCCTTCCTTCCAGGCGCTTGCTATACTGGAGCAAATGAGGGCCTGCCCTTGCCGGCCTACCCTTACTGGTCCGCCTGAAAGGAGGAAGCGCCTGTGCATGATCCGATCCGGCCGCTGCTGACCTACTTTGTCGTCAAATCCTGCACGCCCGGCTGGCAGCTGGCCAGCCAAGCGATCCCGTTCCACTCGCTCACCTTCGTCCTCGAGGGCGAGGCCGACTATCTCGTCGACGGCGAGCCGCTGCGCGTGCGCGGCGGCGATATCCTCTACATCCGCGCTGGCAGCGACCGCTATGCGACGACCAGCGGCATGCGCTGCGCCGCGCTCGACTTTCAGCTGGACGGCGAGCTGCCGCTCCCGGTGCAGATCGCCGGACGGACGCTGGAGCCGTTCGAGACGCTGTGTCGCGAGCTTAATTACGAATGGCTGCAACGCCGCAGCGGCTACCAGTTAAAGTGCCAGGCGCTGTTCGCCTTGCTGCTGCACAAGCTGCTCTACGAGGACGAGTCGCGTCCCGGCAACGCGCATGTCGAGCGCATCAAGCGGCATGTCGCCGAGCATTACGACGAGCCGCTGTCCGTACGGCAGCTGGCTGAGCTGACGCAGCTTCACCCCGTCTATTGCGGCGCGCTGTTCAAGCGGATCGAGGGCTGTACCCTCGCCGACTATATCAGCCGGGTGCGGCTGAACAAGGCCGCAGCCCTCCTCATGAGCGGCGAATATAGCGTCGGCGAAGCCGCGGAGCGCTCCGGATTCAGCGACCCGTATTACTTCAGCGCACGCTTCAAGCGATATCTCGGCGTCGCGCCGAGCGAGTACCGCAATCGCGGTCATGCCGGAGCCGCTACCATCATCCGCAAAGGAGAGTGAAACGATGAACCCGCATCCTGCTCCTGTCATGGGGGCGACAGCCTTGGTCATCGGCGCTACCGGCCTCGTCGGTCGAGAGCTCCTGCGTCAACTGCTGGACCATCCTGCATATGCCCGCGTCATCGCCGTCGTACGGCGCGAGCTGGATCTGACCCACCCGAGACTGGACATACGCCGCATCGCTTTTGACCGGCTCGAGGAGGAGCTCGAGCCGGAGCTGCTGCGGGATGCCGACGTCTACTGCGCGCTCGGCACGACGATCAAGCAAGCCGGCAGCCAGCAGACCTTCCGCCAGGTTGATTATGTCTATCCGCTCCAGCTCGGTCGTCTCGCCAAGCGTCACGGCGCATCCTGCTTCCTCATCGTGACGGCGATGGGCGCGGCGGCCGACTCGCGGATCTTTTACAGCCGCGTCAAAGGCGAGACAGAACGCGACCTGATCGCGCTCGAGCTGCCCCGCCTCGTCATCCTCCGCCCCTCCCTGCTGCTCGGCGAGCGCGCCGAACGGAGGCCGGGCGAGCATATCGCCAGTCTGCTGGCGCGGCCGCTCGGCGCGCTGATGGTCGGACCGCTCGCCAAGTACAAGGCAATCGAGGGACGCGTCGTCGCTGCGGCGATGCTCCGCTCGGCTCGCCAGCCCGGCCCCGCGCTGGAGATTTTGTCATCCGATGCGATCGCCTCACGCGCCTCCGGTACGTGCTGACAGCTAACACCGAACCCCGCACGCTGCTCCCGGCGCGCGGGGTTTTTCAATTTTTTCCGCTCTTCACAGACCCGGGATGTTTGACCTAGACAGATCCGGGTTAATGGATACATGTGCCGGATGCGGCCAAAAACAGCGACCAAGGACACAAAACTTTGTGACCTGGTCATCATGACTAACCATGTCGAATCATGGAATAATAAGAAGCCGAAGCGGGTTTTGGTAGATGGCGGCAACTAAGGTTGAAAGCCAAAATTTACTTGCCAAATAAAAACTACACAGAGAACACAGTGGGAGGAAACAATCTTGAAAAAATTATCCATGGTACTCATGATCGCGATGCTGGCTGGCTTGCTGGCGGCATGCGGAGGCGGCAAGGACGCGCCAAACGATACGGCCGGCGGCAGCAACGTAACGAACAACGGGGGCACGAATGCAGAAGGATCGGAAGAGCCAGCGAAGGAAGAGCCAGCGAAAAATAACGGCGATGTGCCGGCAGCCGAAGACTTGCTCAAAAACATCGCTGCAGCGATGAACGACCTGAAGAGCTACGCGATGGACATGGAGACGGCACAAAAGATGTCGATGGATATCGACGGCGAGAAGCAGGACCAGAACGTGAACATGCTGGTCAAATCGGAAGTCATCACCGATCCGATGACAGCCTATCAAGAAATGACGATCGATATGATGGGACAAAAGCAAGAAGTCACCCAATACATTACGCAGGAAGGCATCTATATGAAATCTGCAGACCAATGGATGCAAATGCCTACCTCGATGTCTGAGGAAATTATGGCCAAGGTCAACGAACAGGCAAACCCTGAAAAGCAACTGGAATACTTCAATAGCATCATGAATGAAACGACCGTTACCGAAGATGGCGACAACTATGTGCTGACCGCTGACGTATCCGGCGATGGCGTCAAGGAAGTCTCCAAGGATATCCTGGGCAGCGCAGGCGGAGCCGATGCCAGTATGGGGGACACGCTCGACAATATGAACATCGACAAGATGACGATCGTCTACACGGTTCGCAAGTCCGATTATCTGCCGGTAACGATGGATATCGAGATGGTCATGGAGATGAAGCAGGATACCATGAGCATGAACATGGACACGACGATGAAATCCAGCTACTCCAAGTACAATGAAATCAAGGAAATTACCGTCCCTGAAGAAGCGCTGAACGCAGCGCCGATGGGCGGCTAAACACCGCAGCTCCAAGCTGTCCGATCCAAATCGCGAGGCCCTCTCCCCGAGTCGGGAGAGGGCCTCGCTCTGTTATCCTCTGTTCTGTTATCCTCTGTCTGCAAGCGCCGCCTGAGGCGGTACGGCTCTCGCCGGGAAGTAGCCGGGCTCCGGCCGTGTCAGACCCAGATGCTCGCGCAGCGTAGCGCCGCTGTACTCGCGGCGGAACAGTCCGCGCTGCTGCAGGATCGGCACGACCTGGTCGACGAACTCATCCAGACCGCCCGGCAGTACCGGCGGCATGATGTTGAAGCCGTCGCAACCGTAGCCTTGGAACCACTGCTCCATCAGATCGGCCAGCTGCTCCGGCGTCCCGACGAACTGCAGATGTCCGCGCGCGCCCAGCACGCGTCGGCCCAGCTCGAGCATCGACAGCCGCTCGCGGCGAGCCATCTCCATGATGAGCTGCACCCGGCTCTTCATACCGTTGGAGGCCTGGACCGGATCGGGGATGTCCGGCAGCTCCTCCTCCAGCGAGCAGCCGCTCAGATCGACATGGAGGAACGCCGACAGGAACGCCCGGATATCCTCGTGCGGGATCAGCTCCTGCAGATCGGCATACGCCCGACGCGCCTCCGCTTCCGTCGAGCCGAGCACCGGCGAGAGCCCCGGCATGATCTTCAGACTGCCGGGCTGCCGGCCAGCGGCAGCGGGCCGGTCCTGCAGCCGCCGGTAAAACGACTGTGCCGCCTCAAGCGACTGCTGTGCGGTAAACACGACCTCGCCGGTCATCGCCGCGAAGTCCATCCCCGGCTCGGACGAACCGGCCTGGATGAGCACCGGATAGCCCTGGGGCGGGCGCGGCACATTAAGCGGTCCCTTCGTCTTGTACCATCGTCCCTCATAGTCGGCAGGCTGAACCTTCGACGCATCGGCGAACCGCCCCTGCCCGCGATCGAGGACCAGCGCGTCATCCGCCCAGCTGTCCCACAGGCGGGTGACCGCCTCGACGAACTCGCGAGCCATCTCATAACGCAGTCCATGCTCCGGATGCGCCTCTCGCCCGTAGTTGTGAGCCTCGATGTCGAGCTGCGAGGTGACGATATTCCAGCCTGCGCGACCGCCGCTAATATGATCGAGTGTGGCGAACTTGCGGGCGACGTTAAACGGCTCGTTGTAGGTCGTCGATACGGTAGCGGTCAGTCCGATCCGCTCCGTCGCCGCCGACAGCGCCGCCAGCAGCGTGAGCGGCTCCAGCATGCCCGCCGCCGCCCGGTCGACATTGGTCGCGTAGAGCAGATCGGCGAAGAAGATCATGTCGAACTTGCCGCGCTCCGCCGTGCGGGCGAGCTCGCGATACAGCCCGATGTCGAACATCCGCTCCGCTGCCGAAGCGGGGTGGCGCCAGCCGGCATGATGATGGCCGGCATAATAGATGAAAGCTCCCAAATGAAGCTGATCGTGCCGTGTGGTCATGGTGAACCCTCCTAAGAATGAGATGAAGCACGTCCATTCGTCGGCGCATGCTCCTGCCCCTTATACGTGTCCCGCCAGCGAAGCCAGCTCCGCTCCAGTCTGCGAACGGCCGAGTCGGACAGCTTGCCGACCAGCGCGAATAAAATAATCCCGACGAAAACAACCGCCGTCTCGGAGTAAGCCCGCGCATCCTGGATCATGTAGCCTACGCCGGCGCTCGTACCCATCATCTCGGCGACGACCAGCAATAGCCAGGAGACGCCAAGCGAGAGCCGGACGCCGAGCAAAATATTGGGCAGGGCGGCTGGCAGGATCAGCCCTGTAATCTGTTGCAGCCGCGTATACTCCAGGATTCGGGACACCTGATACAGCTTGACATCAACGCTGCGGATGCCGAGAAAGGTGTTCAGATAGATCGGAAAAAACGTACCGGCCGAAATGAGCAGTACCTTGGAAAACTCACCGATCCCGAACCAGAGGATGAACAGCGGGATGACCGCCAGCAGCGGCACGGTGCGCAGCATCTGCAGCGTCGGGTCGAGCGTCTTCTCGACGAGCTTGCCCAGTCCGCTGGAGATGCCGATGAGCAGTCCGAGCGCTCCGCCGAGCGCAAAGCCGAGCAAGGCCCGGTACATGCTGATGCCCAGATGCCGCGCCAGCTCGCCGCTGACGAGCAGCGCCGCGAAGGCTTGCACAATCTGCAGCGGCGACGGCAGCAAGGTGTCGGAGAGCAGATCGGCGCTGCTGACGAGCTGCCAGAGCAGCAGGACGAGGAGCGGCACCAGCCAGCCGTGAAGCCAGGCGGGCAGCCGGTCCAGCCCGCTCCTGCGGACTGTCCCTGCGTGATGTCTACGCATCAGAGATCGCCTCCCTTGTAGCTGTCCTGCCAGCGCAGCAGCCGCCGCTCCAGCAGCTTCACGAGCGAGTCGGTCAGCTTGCCGAATACCGCAAACACGATAATGCCGACGAAAACAACGGTGGTGAGCGAGAAATAGCGGGCATCGTTGATCAGATAGCCGATGCCTGAGCTCGAGCCCATCATCTCCGCGACGACGAGGCCAAGCCAGGCGACGCCAAGCGACAGCCGCAAGCCGAGGAACAGATTGGGCAGCGCCCCGGGCAGCAGCAGCTTGATCGTCAGCTGCCACCGACTGAATTGTAGCACCTCCGCTACATCGAACAGCTTGTTGTCCACCGAGCGGATGCCCAGAAACGTGTTGACATACATCGGGAAAAACGCGCCCTTGGCGATCAACAAAATCTTGGAGGTCTCGTCGAACCCGAACCACAGGATGAAAAGCGGCGCCACCGCCAGATGCGGCAGCGTCCGCAGCATCTGCAGCGACGGATCGAGCAGACGCTCCGCCTTGTATGAGAAGCCCACCCACAAGCCTGCCGCGAGCCCCAGGCTGCCGCCAAGCAGGAAGCCGAGCAGCGCGCGCCAGCCGGAGATGCGCAGATGCCCCAGCAGCTCCCCGGAGCGCGTCAGGTCGATGAGCTCTTGGAGGATGGCGAGCGGCGTAGGCAGCAGCGTCGGATTGAGCAGCCCGAGCAGGCCTGCTCCCTGCCATGTGACGAGCAGCGCCACTGGCAGCATCAGCCCCAGCAGCGCGTTGACTGCGCGCAGCGACAGACGACCGTCGCGCCTCGCCCGCGGCTTCGGCTTGGCTAGTACGGCCTTTCTCGTTTCGACTTGCTGCATGGGCTATGCCTCCGTTTCGCTGATTAGTTGCGGATCGACTCGATATACTGGTTGTCGAACACCTCGGACACATCGATCTGCTTGCGGATCGAGCCGATCTCGTACTGGAAGTCCGCAGTCTGCTGATGCTGCGCTATGATCTCGTCCGAGACCGGGATGCTGATCGATTTGGACCTGGCGAAGACGGCTTCGATGACCGCAGGCGGCACATTGCGCTCCGCAGCGTAACGCTCGATCGCCTCCTGATGGTTGTCGTTCTCCCATGCCAGCGCCTTGTCCAGCACCTTCAGATAGATCTTCACCAACTCCGGATAATCGTCTGCGAACGCCTTGCGGGCGATATAAAACGACGGCGACAACACGCCGAGCTGCTCGCCGTCGGCCAGCACGCGGCCCTTGTCCTGCAGCACATTAAGCGTAATATTCGGGTCCCAGGTCGCCCAGGCGTCTACGCGGCCTGTCTCGAAGGCGGGTTGCGCTTCATCCGGCTGCAGTTGGATAATCTCCAGCTCCGAAGCGTCCACGCCCGCCCCGTCCAGACCGAGATAGAGGAAGTTGTAGGCGTTGCTGCCTTTGGCCACAGCTACCTTCTTGCCCCGCAGGTCGTCGATGGACTGGATTGCGCTGTCCTTGGGGACGATGATCGCAACGTTGTTTTTGCCGTCCAGCGCCTGCGAGATGACCTTGAATTCGATGCCTGCCGCCTGGGCGGCAATGATCGGCATATTGCCAAGCCCTGCAAAGTCGAGGCGGTTCGACGCGATCGCTTCGGTCATCGGCGGTCCGCTCTGGAACTCCGCGTATTCGACGGCTACGCCCAGCTTGTCGTACTCCTCCTCGAACCACTTCTCCTCGATGATCTTGCCGTACAATCCGCCGCTGCCCTGATAGCCGATGCGCACCGTTACGCCCTCGTAGGACGTCTCGTTCGCGCCCTCTGCACCGCTCGCGCCCGGCTGCTCCTTCGCATTGCCCGCAGCGCAGCCGCCCAACACTACAGTTAATGCCACTAATCCTGCCCCTGCCAGCCAACGCCAGTTCTTCATCTCTGATCTCTCCTTAAGGTTGTTAAATGCCTGCTCCCGCATCGATCGCGGGACCTTCGACTTTCTCGAACTCGCTTAGCACGATGCGCCGCATCTCCTGAAAGGACGAGGACGCCCGCTTGCGCGGAAAAGGCAGGTCGATCGTCTGGATGCTGCTGATCTGCCCAGGCCGCGGGTTCATGACGACGACTCTCTCGCCGAGGAACACCGCTTCGTCCAGATCATGGGTGACGAGCAGCATCGTCGTGCCGTTGCGCTGCCAGATGTCCAGCAGCACCTCCTGCATATGCGCCCTAGTGAAGGCATCCAGCGCGCCGAACGGCTCATCGAGCAGCAGGACGGCCGGGTTGCGAAGCAGCGCCCGCGCGATCGCTACCCGCTGCGCCATGCCGCCCGACAGCTCGCGGGGATAGGCCCGCTCGAAGCCTTGCAGCCGCACCAGCTCGATCAGTTCGTCGACGCGCTTGCGCACCTCCGGACGACGCAAGGGCAGATTGGCCGCGATATTTTTCTCTACCGTCAGCCACGGGAACAGCCGAGGCTCCTGGAAGATAACGCCCTTCTCGATGCTGGGTCCGGCGATTGGCGCGCCGTTTAGGAGCACTTGCCCCTCATAGCCGGTATCCAGCCCGGCGATAATCTTCAGCAACGTGCTTTTGCCGCAGCCGCTGGGACCGATGATCGTCACCAGTTGGCCTTCGCCGACTCGCAGATCGATGTTGCGCAAGGCGACGATGTCCCCCGACGGCGCCGGGAATACCCGGTTGAGCCCTTGCACTCGCAACCAATCCTGACTCATCTGCAAGCCCTCCCTCTCTAATTCTAATCATACAAACCTGTTTACTTGGTTTATGGGACAAAATAAAAGACTTAACGCAGGCCATCACGTTAAATCTCCAGTTGTCTGGTCGATTTCGAGACGTTGTTACAACAAATTGAATCGATATTCGGTTTGTTATGAAACTTATTTTGCAACATGAATCACAGGTTTGTCAATCTATTTTTCGAGGCTGTTTTTGGAAGCGATTCGAGATGATCGCCTGGCGGGCCGCTTCGTCGTCGATGTAGCCTCGAACAAGCGGAGCAGCGTCTCGATATCCGTCTCGATCGGCACCTCATACGACGGCGGACGCTGCATCGTCAAGCCTTGGATAAGACTAACGAAGTAGAAAGCCAGCTGCATCGGATCCTCGTCGATCACTGTTCCTTCACGGATGCCCTGACGCATGATGCTCGCCACCGGCTCCAGATTGGCGGTAAACCGATCGGTGATCGCCTGCTTGATCTCCGGCGGCGTCGACTCGGACAGCCTCGCGGTATGCATCAGGATGGTGAACGCCCAGTTCACCCGAATCGACAGCCATGACGACACGAGCGCCCGCAGCTTGGC
>NZ_BFBX01000139.1 GCF_003851045.1 Paenibacillus sp. 598K
GGGGCTACAGGAGCGACGGGTGCAGCGGGCGAAGCCGGAGTAACGGGTCCGACCGGAGTAACGGGAGCGACTGGGGCCACGGGTGAAGTAGGAGCGACGGGTGCAACAGGCGAAGTAGGGGCTACAGGAGCGACCGGGGCCACGGGCGAAGTAGGAGCTACAGGAGCTACTG
>NZ_BFBX01000140.1 GCF_003851045.1 Paenibacillus sp. 598K
GGCCACGGGTGAAGCCGGAGTAACAGGAGCAACAGGAGCATCCGGAGCCACGGGTGAAGTAGGAGCCACAGGAGCGACAGGAGCCACGGGCGAAGCCGGAG
>NZ_BFBX01000141.1 GCF_003851045.1 Paenibacillus sp. 598K
AGGAGCTACTGGAGCTACTGGAGCTACGGGAGCCACGGGGGCAGCAGGTGTTACGGGTCCGACCGGAGTAACGGGAGCGACTGGGGCCACGGGTGAAGTAGG
>NZ_BFBX01000142.1:0-331 GCF_003851045.1 Paenibacillus sp. 598K
TGGCCAGCACGCTGAAGGCCGAGGCCATCTCGTACGGACTGACCGGGAAGGCTCCGAGCGCCAGCGACGGCACGGGCTGCATCGCGCTCTCGATGCCAAGCTTGCGAGCGGTGGCGATCACTTCCTCCGGTCCGACCGACATGACGCTGTTGACGGCGAAGATATTATCCGAGCTGGCGATCGCCTTGCGCATATCAATCTCTTCGTTGAAGTAGCGGTCGTTGTAGTTGCGCGGCTGATACGTCTGTCGGCCTTCGTCGTAGGTGAAGACGGTCGGCTCGCTGCGGAACGTCGACAATGGCGTCAGCACCCGGCGCTGCAGCGCCGTCAG
>NZ_BFBX01000142.1:483-19702 GCF_003851045.1 Paenibacillus sp. 598K
CGGCGCTGCAGCGCCGTCAGATAGACCAGCGGCTTGAAGGAGGAGCCGGGTTGACGCGTGGTCGCGAAGACGCGATTGTATTGATTCTCCGCGTAGTCCCGCCCGCCGACCATCGCCTTCACGTAGCCGTTGCGCGGATCGATGGCGATCAGCGCGCCTTGCAGCTCCGAGTCCTTGGGCAGGCCCTCCTGCATCGCTTGCTCGGCTGCCTGTTGGGTCGTCTTGTCGAGCGTCGTATAGATGCGGATGCCGCCCTCATGGAGCAGCGGCTCGTCGAGGCCGAGCTTCTCGGTGACGATCATCTGCACATAATCCCGGAAGTACGGAGCGAGCCCTTCGCTCTCCTCGGCGCCAGGCGCTTGCAGCGGCAGCAGCTCCGCATAGGCGGCCTTCGCCTGCTCGGGCGTGATGCGGCCAAGCTCGGCCATCGTAGCCAGGATGAGCTTTTGGCGGTCCTTGGCATTTTTCATGTTGCGATAGGGCGAGTAGTAGCTGGGGCCTTTGGGGATGCCGGCCAGCAGTGCGCTCTCGGCGAGCGTCAGCTCGGACGACGGCTTGTCGAAGTACATGCGCGAAGCCGCTTCGATGCCGTATGCCCCATGGCCATAATAGATCTGGTTCAAGTACATCTCGAGAATCTCGTCCTTGGCGTAGGTCATCTCCAGTTGAGCCGTGTACATCGCTTCCCGCAGCTTGCGGGTCCATGTCTTCTCGTGCGTCAGGTACAGGTTGCGCGCGAGCTGCTGGGTCAGTGTGCTGGCGCCTTGTTTCTTCGAGCGGCTCTCGACGTTGGCCACGACCGCGCGGGCCATCCCTTTCATGTCGAAGCCGAAGTGATCATAGAACCGCCGGTCCTCGATGGCGATCGTCGCGTCGATCAACGGCTGGGCGACCTGCTCCAGCTTGACAGGTCGACGATTTTGCCCAGAGTGGAACGTGTCGATGACCTCGCCGTTCGCATCGAGCAGCTCGGACGTCTGGCTGACGACCGTAGCCGGCAGCGACTGAGTGCGCAGATACAGGAGCGATCCGGCTGCGATCAGGATGCATAGGAGCAATAGAGCGCCGGACCATTTGATCGCCCGGGAGAGCCGGGTCAGCCAGGTGAGCCAGCGCTCCGAACGATGGGTATGACTGCTGCTTGCCTGCTTGCGTAGCCTTTGCATGATCGTTTTGCGCATGCCTCTCACTCCCTCTTGAACCGCCCCTTGAGGCGGCCTCATGCTTGTTATCTCTAGTATGGAAAAACGAGGCAGTCGCTATACAGCGACAGCCGCCGGGATTAAATTTTTGTAGAGGGAGCGTCAGAGGTTGCTTTTTCGCCTTGTTCTACTATAATTACGGAAGAAACGATTGACCCATAGAAGGGAGCCTGATCCGCGATGGAACTGTGGTACACTGAGAAACAAACCGAAACCTATGGCATTACGGCCAAAATAAAAGAAACGTATGTACATGAAAAAACCGACTTTCAAGAGCTGGCGATGATCGAAACCGAGGAGTTCGGCACGATGCTCGTGCTCGACGGCATGGTCATGACCACCGACAAGGACGAGTTCGTCTACCATGAGATGGTTGCGCACCCGGCGCTCTATACGCATCCGAATCCGCGTCATGTGCTGGTCGTCGGCGGCGGCGACGGCGGCGTCATCCGCGAGGTGCTGAAGCACCCTGAGGTGGAGAAGGCGGTGCTGGTCGAGATCGACGGCAAGGTCATCGAGTATTCCAAAAAATATCTCCCGAACATCGCAGGCGGCCTCGACGACCCGCGCGTCGAAGTGATCGTCAACGACGGCTTCATGCATATCCATGATCATAAAAATACGTACGACGTCATCATGGTCGACTCCACCGAGCCGGTCGGTCCTGCGGTGAACCTGTTCACCAAGGGCTTCTACCAAGGCATCTACGAATCGCTCAAGGAGGATGGCATCTTCGTCGCTCAGACCGACAACCCGTGGTTCAAGGCCGATCTGATCGAGAGCGTCTACCGCGACGTGAAGGAAGTGTTCCCGATCGTCCGCGTTTACTGCGCTAACGTACCGACTTATCCGAGCGGTCTGTGGACATTCACGATGGGCAGCAAAAAGCATGATCCGCTCGAAGTGGACGAGTCTGCGATCCCGGATATCGATACCAAATATTATTCGCCGCGTCTGCACAAGGGCGCCTTCGCGCTGCCGAAGCTCGTGGAAAACCTGCTCAAATAAACTAGCCTATAAAAGCGAGGACAAGCCTTCATGAAACTGGATCAACAATATTCCGGCAATGTATTCATCCTCAGCTCCGAGGATTATGAAGCGTCCAAGGCGGTCATCTACGGGATGCCGATGGACTTCACCGTCTCCTTCCGCCCGGGCTCGCGCTTCGGCCCGCCGCGCATCCGCGAGGTGTCGATCGGTCTGGAGGAGTATAGCCCGTATCTGGACCGCAGCCTCGAGGACATCACGTACTTCGATGCGGGCGACCTGCTGCTGCCCTTCGGCAATGCGGCGCGCAGCCTCGAGATCATCGGCGAGTATGTGCGCGGCGTGTTGGCCGACGGCAAGATGCCGGTAGGGCTCGGCGGCGAGCATCTCGTCTCGTGGCCGATCTTCCAGGAGGTGTACGCCAAGTACCCGGACCTGGCGATCATCCACTTCGACGCGCATGCCGATCTGCGCGAGCAGTACGAGGGCGAGCCGCTCTCGCACTCGACGCCGTTGCGCAAGGCGGCCGGCTTGATGGGCGGCCAGAACATCTATCAGTTCGGCATCCGTTCCGGCTCCCGCGAGGAGTGGGCGTATGCGCGCGAGAACATCAACTTCCACCCGTTCGAGGTGCTGGAGCCTCTCAAGCAGGTGCTGCCGTCGCTGGCGGGCCGTCCAGTCTATCTGACGATCGACATCGACGTGCTCGATCCGTCATGCGCGCCAGGCACAGGCACGGCAGAGGCAGGCGGCATCACCTCCAAGGAGCTGCTGGCGGCGGTGCATGCGATCGCGGCCTCCGATGTCCGCGTCGTCGGCTGCGATCTCGTCGAGGTCGCGCCGGCGTACGATCCGACGGAGCAGACACAGATCGTCGCGGCCAAGGTGATCCGCGAGATGCTGCTGGGCTTCATCGACTGAGCAACGCAGCGAACACGAAGAGACCACCGTCAGGCCATGGGCCGGGCGGTGGTCTTGTCGTTACGGTATGTTGCGGTGCTGTCGCGTGCCGCTAGCGGCTCAGGTAGGCGCTGCGGAACATGACGGGCGTCAGCCCTTCCTGCTGCTTGAACAGCTTGATAAAATAGCTCGGATGCTCGTAGCCGACTTGGGCGGCGATCGCCTTGACCTCGGTGCGCGGCTGCTGGAGCAGCAGCTCCTTGGCCTTGCGCATGCGGATGCGGGTCAGGTACTCGATGGGCCGGGCGCCGAGCGCCTGCTGGAAGAGCACGCAGATGTGCTGCGGCGTCACCCCTTGCAGCTCGGCGAGCTCGGCCAGCGTGATCGAGCGGTTGTAATGCTGCTCCATATGAGCGAGCACCGGCGTCAGCGCGTCCATCTGATGCTTGCGCGAGCGCAGCTCGGTGCGGGAGATGTAGCGGTACAGGTCGAGCAGCAGCCGATACATCGTCGAGGACGATTCGAGGGCAGTCGCGGGATGCTGGGATTGCAGCAGCGAGACGGCCTCGTGCTGATGCTTGAGCAATACGTCGGGATTGCCCATATAGAAGACGCCGGTCTGATGCAGGCCGAGATCCTCTAGCATCGCGCGGGCGCGGTTGCCCTCAAAGGAAATCCAGCGCACCGTCCAGGGCGCCAGGGTCGGACGATATTCGTGCGGCTCATGGGCCATCGTCAGGATGCCTTGCCCCGGCTGCACCGTCACCTCGCGGCCGCCATGGATGAAGACGCCGCTGCCGCCGAGCACCTGCAGCCACTGGTAGCTGGGATGGCCGTTCGGCCGTTCGATGCCCTCCTGATGCTTCCAGCCGCCGGCGCTCGTAATATAGATCGGCAGGCGCCGCTCCAGATCGGTCACTACCGCGAACAAGTTGAGATCCACCCGGGTGCCTCCCTCGTCAATCGATGTTCAGTAGGGACAGGCTCCGCATGGAGCTGTCCGCCTGTCCTCATCATAACGGGGAATGGCCCAAAAGCCAACCCGCCGCCCGGGCAGGCGCGCATACCCGGGATTGCTTACAGGGGACAAGCTGTATTATAGTAAGGTCACGAGAAGCAAATGCAAGGAAAGCGGGGCAAACGGTGCGAGCAGCGAAGACGAGAGTGCAAATTACGCTTCAGAGCCGCCAGGACGACGAGCTGTCGATCCATACGTACGAGGGCGACTGGGCAGTGCGGAATCGCTCGGCCTTCCTCGTCTACGAGGAAGTCGACGAGGACCGGCGACTGCGGACGACCGTACGTTGGGACCCGGCGCTGCAGGAGCTGAAGATTACGCGCCGCGGCGATGTCGAGACGGAGCACCACTTCGTCTGCGGCGCGCGCAGGCGCGGCGAGTATCGGGTATCCGGCGCGCGGTTGCTGATGGAGACCGAGACCGATGAGCTGAAGGTGACGGCCGGAGCAGGCGTGTCGTCGCTCGAGCTGCCGGTGACGATGGAGTGGAAGTACAGGTTGTGGATGAGCGAGGAGTCAGTCGGGTATTTTCAGCTGCGACTGCATATACAGGAGGTCATAACGAGATGAGTCAGCTTAATGTATTGGACAAGATGAATGCGAAGATCCGGGAGGCGATCGCGGACGCCGTCGTCGCAGCGGGGCTGGTCGGCCGCGAGGAGCTGCCGGTGTTCGCGCTGGAGGTGCCCAGAGACAAGGCGCACGGCGACCTGGCGACCAACGCGGCGATGCAGCTGACCAAGCTGGCCAAGAAAAACCCGCGTCAGATCGCCGAAGCGATCCTGACTCATCTGGACAAGGAGGCTGCGTCGATCGAGTCTGCGGACATCGCGGGCCCTGGCTTCATCAACTTCCGTCTGGACAAGCGGTTCCTGCATGAAATCGTCCCAGCGGTGTTGGCGGCAGGCAGCGACTATGGACGGGCAAGCGTCGGCAACGGCCAGCGCGTGCAGGTCGAGTTCGTCAGCGCTAACCCGACAGGCAGTCTGCATCTGGGCCATGCCCGTGGCGCAGCCGTCGGCGATGCGCTCTGCAACCTCCTGGACTATGCGGGCTATGAGGTGACGCGGGAGTATTATATCAATGATGCGGGCAAGCAGATCGAGAATCTCGCCTACTCCATCGAAGCCCGCTACCGTCAGGAGCTCGGCGAGGCGGCCGAGCTGCCAGAGGACGGATATCACGGCGAGGACATCATCGGCTTTGCCCGCCAGCTGCGCGAGGAGCAGGGCGACGAACTGATGGCGCTGCCGCAGGAGGAGCGCTTCGCGCTGCTGCGCAGCTTTGGCCTCGAGCGCGAGCTGGACAAGATTCGGCGCGATCTCGGCCGCTTCCGGGTGCCGTTCGACGTCTGGTTCCACGAGACATCGCTCTATCAGAACGGCCAGATCGACGAGGTGCTGGCGAAGCTGCGCGCGAGCGGCCATGTGTACGAGGAGGAAGGGGCGACCTGGCTCGAGACGGTATCGCTCGGCGACGACAAAAACCGCGTCCTCGTCAAAAACGACGGCTCGTACACCTACCTGACGCCGGATATCGCCTACCATCGCGACAAGTATGAGCGCGGCTACGACAAGATTATCAACATCTGGGGCGCTGACCACCACGGCTACATCCCGCGCGTCAAGGCGGCGATGGCGGCGCTCGGTTACGATCCGGACAAGCTGATCGTACTGATCGCCCAGATGGTAAGCCTGTTCCAGGATGGCGAGAAGGTGAAGATGTCCAAGCGGACCGGCAAGGCCGTGACGATGGAGGATCTGATGGAAGAGGTTGGCGTCGACGCCGTTCGCTATTTCTTCACGATGCGCAGCATGGACTCGCATCTGGACTTTGACATGGACCTGGCGGTCTCGACCTCCAACGAGAATCCGGTCTTCTACGTCCAGTACGCGCACGCGCGCGTCTGCAGCGTATTCCGACAGGCGGAGGAGCAAGGCATCGCCACCGATGGGCTGGCACAGGCCGACCTGAGCCAGCTGACGAGCGAAGCAGAGTACGATCTGCTGCGCAAGCTGGGCGAGCTGCCGCAGGAGGTGGCGGAGAGCGCGGACAACTTTGCCCCGCATCGGCTCGTCCGTTACGTGTACGAGCTGGCCTCGCTCTTCCACAGCTACTACAGAGCGGAGCGCTTCATCACCGAGGATCAGCAGCAGACGACCGCACGGCTGGCGCTGCTCGCCGCGGTGCGGACGACGATATTCAATGTGCTGCGATTGATCGGTGTCCATGCGCCGGAGCGGATGTAGCCCACAGCCGCCTTAGCCGGGCATCATAGGATAGAGAGCAGGCCGCTAGCGATCAGCGGCCTGCAGCATTTTGACGATATCGAGTTCGCCGGCCATCCGGCTGGATTTCAGTCCGCGGAGCGGATGCATCGCTCGCTTGAGGATCGCTTTGATCTCGGCGGGAGAGAGGCCAGGCCGTTCGGCGAGCAGCAGCGCGATCGCGCCGCTGACATGCGACGTGGCCATCGAGGTGCCGCTCATCTCGTGGTACTTGCCGCGCAGCCAGGCGGAGTGGATCTTGTCGCCGGGCGCGTAGATGTCGATGTAAGCGCCCCTGTTGCTGAACGGCGCGACCCGCCTTAGCTTGTTGGTGGCGCCGACGGAGATTGTCTGCGCATAGCGGGCGGGGTAGTCGATCGATTTGCGTTTGCCGTCATTGCCTGATGAGGCGACGATGACGATGCCTGCATGGTAAGCCAGATTGACGGCGCCGAGCAGCGCCTTGCTGCGGTTTTTCATACCGAAGCTCATGTTGATGATGTTCAGGCGATTGCGCACGCACCATTCGATGCCGAGGATGATATCAGAGACGTAGGCGCTGCCATTATGGTCGAATGCTTTGACCGGATGGATGAGCGAGCGGGGCGCTACCCCGGTCATGCCCTTGAGCTGTCCTCTGGCGGCGATCGTGCCGGCGATATGGGTGCCGTGCCCGTTGTCGTCGTGCGGCGCATGTCCGCGGCTGAGCAGATTGATGCCGCGGCTCAGCGAGCCAGCGAGGTCGGGATGGCCAAAGTCGACGCCGGTGTCGATGACGCCAATCTTGATGCGATGTCCGGTCGTCCGGCTCCAGGCGTAGGGAGCCCGGATATGCTGGACGCCCCAGGGGATGCTTTTGTCGGCGGAGACGTTTTTTTGGAGCGTGCCTTGGAGCGTGACGATCTCATCTGTCTCCAACGCGAGTGGCAGTCCGAGAGCGGGCGGGTGGCTCAGAGGAGCGGGAACGGCGATGCCGCCGATCAGCGGCAGCGGTGTGACATGCGGAAAATAAGACTGCGGCTGGCCCAGCTCCGACCAAGCGGCTGCGAAAGCGCGGTAGCTGCGGCTGTTGGGGAAGCGAAGGATCCGGCGCTCTTCGGCGCTTGCCGAGCCGGCCGCCAGGCTATGCAGCCAGCGGAATAATGCAGTGGTGTCCAAAGTTGGCTTCCCTCCCGACGACCATACTGCAGTATTGTATGAACGAGCGTCTCCGGCTGAATGAGCCACTGGCCTTTTTTCGCAGAATTAGGCGGCCAGCCGTGTCAATCAAAGGGTCCGATCATACTATATACCGAGAGTCCATACCGGCTCTTGCAATGCCGGACCGTACGATGGGATAACGCGTTCGGGCGGATACAGTCAGACGAAGGGTATGCCTTCGTCTTTTTTTTGTTTGTTCCTTGCTTGCAATTTCACAAGAAATAGGTTTTACTATAATCTGATAACGGATAGAATGGACGCAAGAAGCGTATATATCTGGCTTGAGAGGATGTGTATAGATGAGTGGCGAGGTAACGCTGAAGATCGACCCTGAACGGCTGAAGGAGATGCCGATGGTGGATCTGGCCTTCGAGGTGCTCAAAACCGCGAACACCCCTTATTATTACCGGGATCTGATGATGGAGATCGCCAAGGTCCGCGGTCTTAGTCAGGACGAGATCAATGAGGTCATCGCGCAAGTATACACCGAGATCAATATCGATGGTCGGTTCGCCTGCGTAGGTAGCAACATGTGGGGACTGAAGCGCTGGTATCCGGTGGAGAAATCCGAGGATCCGATCGGCAACGCGAAACGTCCGCGGATCATTAACGATGACGACGACGAGGAAGAGGATGTCTTCGCTGAGGAAGAGGAAGAAGTGTTCGTGGCCGACGAAGAGGATTACGATGTCTACGACGAAGACAGCGAAGAAATCTTCCCCGACGGCGAGGACGACAGCGGCGTAGACGAGGAAGAAGAGCTCGAAGGCGAGGAAGCCGAAGAGGAAGAAGAGGAGTCCGACGAGTACGAGGATGAGGGCGAAGCGGACGACGAGGATGGCAAGTAAAGAAGGGTTAAGTCAAGCCTTGACAGCGCAGTTGCTACAGAGTAAACTATTGCATGGGCTTCACAAATGATTAACCTTTTATAGTGATTTGATATGATAAAAGTGCCCCGTAGCAATACGGGTGTCACTTTTTTTGTTTTTAATGAAGGCTTCGACTCAGTGGGACAGAACGAACTGCGCGGCTATAGTAGGGCGCAGCCGTTTTTCCTTGCAATTGTGCTGTTCTAACAGGAGTATGGCAATAACCACTATCAGCTTGGAGGGTAATAGTACAGTGACAAAATACATTTTTGTAACCGGCGGTGTCGTGTCTTCACTCGGCAAGGGCATTACCGCCGCTTCGCTCGGCAGACTGTTGAAGAACAGAGGACTTAAGGTCACCATTCAAAAGTTCGATCCGTATCTCAACGTGGACCCTGGCACGATGAGTCCGTATCAGCACGGCGAAGTGTTCGTCACCGATGATGGCGCGGAGACGGACCTTGACCTTGGGCACTATGAGCGGTTCATCGATATCAATCTCTCCAAGAACAGCAACGTGACGACGGGCAAGGTCTACTCCTCCGTCATCAGCAAGGAGCGTCGCGGCGAGTACCTCGGCGGCACGGTCCAGGTCATTCCGCATATTACCAACGAGATCAAGGAGCGGGTATTCCGCGCCGGCAAGGAGGCGGGATCGGACGTCGTCATCACCGAGATCGGCGGCACAGTGGGCGATATCGAGAGCTTGCCGTTCCTCGAGGCGATCCGTCAGATCAAGAGCGATATCGGTCGCGACAACGTCATGTACATCCATGTGACGCTGATCCCTTACATCAAGGCAGCGGGCGAAGTGAAGACGAAGCCGACTCAGCATAGCGTCAAGGAGCTGCGCAGCATCGGCATCCAGCCGAACATCATCGTCTGCCGCACCGAGTATCCGCTGCATGAAGATATGAAGCGCAAGATCGCGCTGTTCTGCGATATCGACGCCAATGCGGTGGTCGAGTGCCGCGACGCGTCCAATCTGTATGAAGTGCCGCTCAACCTGCTCGAGGAAGGGCTCGACGAGATCGTCGTCAACCATCTGAAGCTTGAGGTCGGCAAGCCGGACATGACGGAGTGGGTGCAGTTGGTCAAGCGCGTCCAATCGCTGAGCAAAGCGACCGAGATCGCCATCGTTGGCAAATACGTGGCGCTGCACGACGCGTATCTCAGTATCGTCGAGTCGCTTGGCCACGCCGGCATCGATGCCGATTCGGAGATCAAGATCCGCTGGGTTAATGCGGAGGAGCTGACTGAGGAGAATGTGGCAGAGCAGTTGAGCGGCGTCCACGGGATCCTCGTACCGGGCGGCTTCGGCGATCGCGGCATCGAGGGCAAGATCATCGCGATCCGTCATGCACGCGAGCAGAAGGTGCCATTCTTCGGCATCTGTCTGGGCATGCAGGTCGCTGTCGTGGAATACGCACGCAATGTCACCAATCTGGCGGGCGCCAACAGCTCGGAGATCGATCCGTCCACGCTCTATCCGGTCATCGACCTGTTGCCGGAGCAAAAGGACATCGAGGATCTGGGCGGCACGATGCGTCTTGGCCTGTACCCGTGCAAGGTTGCCGAAGGCTCGCTCGCCTGGAAGGCCTATCAGGACGAGCTCGTCTACGAGCGCCATCGCCACCGGTATGAGTTCAATACCGAGTACCGCGAGCGGATCGAAGCGTCCGGACTGATCATTTCCGGCTCCTCGCCGGACGGACGGCTCGTCGAGATGATCGAGATCGAGGATCATCCGTGGTTCCTGGCCGTGCAGTTCCATCCGGAGTTTACGTCGCGTCCGAATCGGCCGCAGCCGTTGTTCCGCGACTTTGTGCGGGCATCGCTGACCTATTCCGAGAACAGATAATCGACGCGCGAGGTTTTTTCCAGCTGATAGGAGGATATTCGGCGTCGTAGGGCGAATATATTAACGATTATGGAAGAGTCGACCATTTCTCGTTAAGTATACGTCCCTAGGAGGGTTACAGTTGGACAAGAAAAAAGTGTTGATTGTCGATGATCAGAACGGAATTCGCGTGCTTCTGGTAGAAGTTTTCAGCAGTGAAGGTTATCTGACCTATCAGGCCTCCAACGGCAAGCTGGCGCTTGAGATCGTCAAGGAAGAGGCGCCTCATCTTGTATTGCTTGACATGAAGATTCCTGGAATGGACGGGCTGGAGATTCTCAAGCATATCAAAGCCATCAACCGCGATATCAAGGTCATCATGATGACCGCTTACGGCGAGCTGGACATGATCAAGGAAGCGACCGATCTGGGGGCGCTGATGCACTTCACCAAGCCTTTCGACATCGATGAGATGCGGATGGCCGTCAACATGCAACTGCGCGGCGGCGAGTCCAATAGTTTTTACGCAGTGGGGTCCTGAGGGACCCTTTTTTGCTATTTCTCCCCTCCTCGCTCCAATTAATTCTTCCCGTTACCAAAGCTTGTCTTCATGTGATATAATAACATCGTATGACAAGTTCGAACGGGCTTGAGACCAAACAGTATTTAGGAGGAGTAAGAAACCATGCCATTGGTATCGATGAATGAATTTTTGCCTAAGGCAAAAGCGAACAAGTTTGCAGTCGGTCAATTCAACATGAACAACCTGGAGTTCGCACAAGCGATCGTGGATGCGGCGATCGAAGAGCAGTCCCCATTTATCTACGGCGTTAGCGAAGGCGCGCTGAAATACATGGGCATCGAGTTCACGGTGGCGCTGGCTGAAGCGGCTGCCAAAAAATCCGGCCTGCCGATCGCGCTGCACCTGGACCACGGCTCCAGCTTTGAAGTGGCGATGAAATGTATCCGCGCTGGCTTCTCGTCGGTTATGTTCGACGGCTCGCACTACACGCTCGAAGAGAACATCCGTCTGACCAAGGAAGTCGTACGCGCTGCACGCGAAATGGGCGTATCGGTTGAAGGCGAGCTCGGCACCATCGGCGGCGTCGAGGACGATATCAGCGTGGACGAAGAGCATGCTTCCCTGGCCAAGCCGGAAGAGGCGATCCGTTTCTACGAAGAGACAGGCGTAGACTGCCTGGCAATCGCAGTAGGTACGGCTCACGGCATGTACAAAGGCGAAGTCAAGATCCGCTATGACATCATCGAGGAAGTCACCTCCAAAATTCCTGTCCCTGTCGTGCTGCACGGCGGCTCCGGCGTACCGGACGAAGCGATCCGCAAGTCGATCGCGGCTGGCGTAGGCAAGATCAACGTCAATACCGAAAACCAAGTGGCGTGTACAAACGCGATCCGCAAAGTGCTGTCGTCCAACGACACCGTATACGATCCGCGCAAATATCTGACGCCTGCCCGCGACGCTATGGTCGCTGTCGTCCGTGAGAAGATCCGTTTGTTCGGCAGCAACAACCAAGCGTAACTTCCCGAGACAAAGCTAGCCAGGACCGTCCAGTCAGCACGATATCTTGTATACGAGCCGTTCGCCGCTGCCCTTCGGGCGGCGGCGAGCGGAGCATGCGAGGAGTTGGCGGGACGGTTTTTATCTTTGTTTTCTTCCGAATGGAGGACATCTGCATCAATGGAAAAGTTAATGATCCGCGGCGGACGACCGCTGCGTGGCACCGTACAGATCAGCGGCGCCAAGAACAGCGCAGTCGCCTTGCTGCCTGCGGCCATCCTGGCCGAGTCAGAGGTTATCCTCGACAACTTGCCCCAACTTAGCGATGTAGCAGTATACAGCGAAATTCTGGAGGATCTCGGCGGCTCTGTCAGCTGGAGAGGAGACTCCATGGCGATCGACCCCTCCTCCATGTCTTCTATTCCCATGCCCAACGGAAAGGTCAAATTGTTGCGCGCGTCCTATTATTTGATGGGCGCATTGCTTGGACGCTTCGGCGAAGCGACCATCGGGCTGCCCGGCGGCTGCAACTTTGAGCCTCGGCCGATCGACCAGCACATCAAGGGGTTCGAAGCGCTCGGCGCGGAAGTGACCAACGATCATGGCTCGATCCGCATCGCAGCCAAGGAGCTGCGCGGAGCTAAGATCTATCTTGATGTCGTGAGCGTCGGGGCGACGATCAATATTATGCTGGCGGCCTCTCGCGCCAAAGGCTCCACAATTATCGAAAATGCGGCGAAAGAGCCTGAAATCATAGATGTGGCCACCCTGCTGAGCGCCATGGGCGCGAAGATCAAAGGGGCCGGCACCGAGACGATCCGCATCGAGGGCGTCGATCGACTGCATGGATGCAGACACTCCATCATCCCTGACCGGATCCAGGCGGGCACCTATATGGTCGCCGCCGCCGCGACGCGCGGCGATGTGCTGATCGACAATGTCATCCCGAAGCATCTGGAGGCGATGACAGCCAAGCTTATCGAGATGGGCGTGGAGGTGCATGAGCTCGATGAGGCGATCCGCATCATCGGCCGTCCGACCTATCAATCGATCGATGTGCGGGCGCTCGTATACCCGGGCTTTGCGACCGATCTCCAGTCGCCGATGACGAGTCTGTTGACTCAAGCAAGCGGCGTCAGCATCATCTCCGACTATGTCTACAACAACCGGTTCAAGCATGTCCCTGAGCTGCTGCGCATGGGCGCGAACATTCGGCTCGAGGGTCGCTCGGCGATCATCGAGGGCGGAGCGCTGCATGCAGCCAAGGTAAGAGCCTCCGATCTGCGGGCTGGCGCTGCGCTCGTCATCGCGGGCCTTACGGTCACCGATGGCGTGACAGAGATTACCGGTGTCGAATATATTGACCGCGGCTACGATTCGCTCGTAGACAATCTGCGGCAGCTTGGCGCCGAAGTCTGGCGCGACAATGATTAACACGCACCAGAACGGGCGAAACTATGAAATTATGAACGACCTCTCAAGAAAATTAATCTAAAGTGGTGAGAATATGACGACGGAACTTCAGATCGCTGATCTGGAAGCCATGAAGCTGACCGAGCTGTATAAGCTGGCCAAGCAATATCAGATACCGTATTACGGACAATTACGCAAAAACGAACTTATCTTTGCTATCCTGCGCGCGCAAGCGGAAAAAAGCGGACATATGTTCATGCAAGGCGTGCTCGAGATTCTCTCCGAGGGCTATGGTTTTTTGCGGCCGATCAACTATCTGCCTAGCACGGAGGACATCTACATCTCGGCCTCGCAAATTCGCAAGTTCGATCTGCGTACGGGCGACCTGGTTTCCGGCAAATGCCGGACGCCCAAGGAGAACGAGCGTTACTTCGGACTGCTGCAGGTCAATGCGGTTAACGGCGAGAGTCCGGAGCATGCGGCGGAACGGCTGCATTTCCCGGCGCTGACGCCTCTCTTCCCTGAGAAGAAGCTCGTCCTTGAGACCGCTCCCAAGCATCTGTCCACGCGCATCATGGATGTGCTGGCTCCGGTCGGCCTTGGACAGCGCGGACTGATCGTAGCGCCGCCGAAGGCGGGCAAGACGCTGCTGCTCAAGGAGATCGCCAACAGCATCTCCACCAACAATCCCGAGATCGAATTGTTCGTCCTGCTGATCGACGAGCGGCCCGAGGAAGTGACGGATATGCAGCGCTCGGTCAAGGGCGAGGTTGTCGCCTCGACGTTCGATGAGCTGCCGGAGAACCATATCAAGGTCGCCGAGCTGGTGTTGCAACGCGCGCTCCGTCTGGTCGAGCACAAGAAGGATGTCGTTATCCTGCTCGACAGCATCACCCGTCTGGCGCGGGCGTACAACCTTGTCATCCCGCCGTCCGGCCGTACGCTGAGCGGCGGTATCGACCCGGCGGCTTTCCACCGGCCGAAGCGTTTCTTCGGCTCGGCGCGTAATGTCGAGGAGGGCGGCAGCCTGACGATCCTGGCGACGGCGCTCATCGAGACCGGCTCGCGCATGGACGATGTCATCTATGAGGAGTTCAAGGGCACCGGCAACATGGAGTTGCATCTGGATCGAAGACTCGCCGAGCGCCGCATCTTCCCGGCGATCGACATCCGCCGCTCCGGCACGCGCCGCGAGGAGATGCTGCTGACGCAGGAGGAGCTCGACAAGGTATGGGCGATCCGCAAAGGCATGAACGACTCGATGGAATTTATCGACAATTTCCTCAAGAAGCTGGCTGATTCCAAGACGAACGAAGAATTCCTCATGTCGCTTGACACGTCGGCGCTTGTCGGCTCCGGCCAGAGCGCGCCGAGATCTTCGTCTAGCAGCAGCGGCAGTCAGACGGGCCGTCGTCCGGTCCGCACGACGCCGGTATCTTAAGCAGTCCAGGGGGCGGCGCGTCCGTCCCCTCACTATCGAAGGAGGCTCCTGCATCATCATGAATCTCGTATATGCCGACAAGGATGGCCGCGTCTTCGATCATCCGGACTGGATCGCGCTCGGTCGGAGCGGCGATATGGTCGTGGAGCTGATGGACGACGAGCTGATCCCGCTGCCTGCAGGCGCGACGCTGGTCGGTCTGCCGCATACTCGGCCGGTCGGGATCAACCCGGCTACCGGGGCGATGGAGCTGCTGCCCGGCGACGTGCAGGCCGTGGGGGCGCTGCTCCCGCAAGGCTTCACCCGGCTGGTCATCCCCGGCTATGTGAAGACCGACAAGACGCAGAAGCTGCCGCTCTTCGGCTATTCCGCCGTCGTGTGGAAGGACGGCGGCTTCTATGTCGCCGCCGACCCGAGCGACGACCCCGAGCCGTGGAATCCGTTGCACTGCGACCGGGAGGAGCTGGAGGTGCGCGTCGAGGAGCTGCTGGGCAAGTACCCGGACAATCGCCTCTACAAGCATCTCTCCCACTGCGCGCTTGGCTATGAATGTTTGACGGCCTCCAATACGTTCCTGCAACGATGGGAGGGCGCAGTACCGGTGTCGTACTCCTGCAACGCCGGCTGCTTTGGCTGTATCTCGGAGCAACCGGACGACAGCGGCTTCCCCGCGCCGCAGACGCGGATGAACTTCAAGCCGACGGTCGACGAGCTGACGGAGATCATGCTTGAGCATCTGCAAGTGCCGGAGGCGATCATCAGCTTTGGGCAGGGGTGCGAGGGCGAGCCGTCGACCCAGGCCAAGATCATCACTGAGGCGATGCGGCGCGTCCGCCAGCAGACAGACAACGGCTATATCAACATCAACACCAACGCCGGATTGACCGACCATATCCGGGCCATCGTCGACAGCGGCCTCGATCTGATGCGAGTCAGCACGATCAGCGCCTTGGACGACCATTACAATGCGTACTACAAGCCGCGCGCCTACACGCTGGCCAACGTCGAGAAGTCGTTGCGCTATGCGACGGACAAGGGCGTTTACACGTCGATCAACTATCTGATCTTCCCAGGCGTCACCGACCGCGAGGAGGAGATCGAAGCGATGATCGGCTTTGTGCGACGGACCGGTCTGAAGCTAATCCAGATGCGCAACCTGAACATCGATCCGGAGAGCTATCTGGAGCTGATCCCGCCCGCCAGAGGCGAGATCTACGGCATGAAGCAGCTGCTGGAGATCTACGCGCAGGAGCTGCCGGATGTGGTGATCGGCTCGTATACGCATGTGCCGCCCAAGCGGCGGCAGTTCAGCAGCCCGACCTGATATCAAGGGCAGCTTCCCTGATGACTTATCTTTGAGACCTGACGGCATCTGTAGCTGTCAGGTCTTTTGTTGCTTATGCAGGGCAATCCGTCTATACCGAGGAGAGGAGATCAAGAGATGATCGGGATCGATAAAATGAAAGCGGTTTATGCGAACCTCCGGATTCGACATAAAACCTTCCTGCTGATCGCTGGCTTGATGACCCTGTTCGGCGCCAGTAGCGCTGCTGTCTATCAATACGCGTTTGCCGCGTATGATGAGGAGCTGTACCGCCAGGCTGCCAAATCGCTGCAGCTCTCGTCCTCAGGCATCGAAAGCGAGCTGCTGAAGATGGAGCGCCTGCTCTTCCGCATCTCGACCGACTCGCAGGTGCAGGCGCATCTGCAATCGGTCGCCGAGAACAGCTCGGGCTACGAGCGTTATGTGGCGATCGACAAGATCCAGGAGCTCTTGCCGACGCTGGGCTCTCTGGACAAGTATGTGCTCTCGTTGCAGCTCTTCGACAACTGGCAAGACGAATATGCGGCAGGGGTGCACGTCGTGCGCACCTCGGAGAAGCGGCTGCGGCAGATCGTCGAGGAGTCGGCAATCGAGCGCGGCCAGGTCCGCTGGTTCAAGCCGACGACCGCAGACTCTGCGTTGCTCGTGGCCAGGCAGATCCGCTCGATCGCCAGCGATAATTTTTTGACGCCGCTCGGGACGATTGCGATCCGCATCGATATGAAGGCGATGCTGGCCGATTATACGCGTAGCCTCAATACCAATAACGGGGCATTTGTAATCGCGGACGACGGGGCGGTCCTCTATCCTGAACAGACCGAGATCACCCACTCGGATCTGGGAGATCTGCTCCAGGTGAATGGTCAATACCAGACGGCGATGATCGGCGATGACCGTTACTTCGTCACGTCGACGAGCTCCCGGTACATGGATTGGAGCTATGTCGTCCTGACGCCTTACGAAGAGATTTTCCAGGCGGTATCGACGGTGCGCAAGACGGTGCTCATCGTCTATCTCGGATTGGCGGCGCTTGCGCTGGTGGCAGCGATCCGATTCTCGATGGGCATTACCAAGCCGATCGACCTGCTCATCGCCAAGATGAAACGGGTGCAATTCGGCCAGTTCGACCACGGCGAGGAAGATGAAGAGATGGCCATGCGCAAGGATGAGTCTGGCCAGCTCCACCGCAGCTTCCGCATCATGATCAGTCGGATCGATGAGCTGATCAATGAAAATTACTTGAAGCAGTTGATGCTCAAGGAGACGAAGCTGAAGGCGCTGCAAGCTCAGATCAATCCTCACTTCCTCTATAACACGCTCGACTCGATCAGTTGGCTGGCCAAGGCCGAAGGGCAGCGGCAGATTGCCGAGATGGTCCAGTCGCTTGGTGTGCTGCTACATAACTCGATGAATCATCAATCGCCGCTGGTGACACTGGGGGAGGAATGCGAGACGATCCGCAATTATATCGTCATCCAGCATATCCGCTTCGAGGAGCGTCTCTGCTTCCGGCTGGAGGTGCCCCAGGAGCTGCAGGGGCTGCTGCTGCCCAAGCTGTCGCTGCAGCCGTTGATCGAGAATGCGATCCATTACGGCATGGAGACGATGCTGGAGACGTGCCGGATCGACCTGCGCGCGGAGATCGAGGAAGGCGCCCTCTCGATACGTGTGCTGGACAATGGGCCGGGGCTGCCGGAGGATACGGTCGAGCGGCTGCGGCGTGGCGAGCTGCAGGCCAGAGGCTCGGGAATCGGGCTGCGCAACATTGACGATCGAATCAAGTTGATGTTCGGCGAGCCGTGGGGCGTCCGCATCGAGCCTCGCAGCGTCGGCGCGTGCGTCGCGCTGCTGCTGCCGCCACGCAGAGAGGGGGACGAGGAGCATGTACAACGTGCTGTTGGTGGATGATGAACGGATAATTTTAAATGGGATTTCGAGCTTCGTCGATTGGGCAGGCGTCGGCACTGTGCTGGCGGGGACTGCCCGCAATGGCTTGGAGGGGATCGAATTTATCCGCAGGGAACGGCCGGATATCGTCATCTCCGATATCCGCATGCCGGGCATGGATGGTCTAGGCTTGGTACGAGAGGCGGTAGGTCTGGATTCGCGCATCCGCTTCATCATGCTCTCCGGCTTCTCCCAATTCGACTACGCCCGCCAGGCGATGCAATATGGCGTCAAGCATTACTTGATCAAGCCTTGCAATGAGGAGCTGATCGGTCAGGCACTGCGGGAGATCGTCGCCGAGCTGGAGGAGGAGCGTCGCCGCGAGCGCTTCGTCGAGCGTATCCAGAACGGCCTGGAGCGGGTGCTGCCGCATGCCAAGGAGCAGTTCCTCCAGGAGCTGGTGACCAACAAGCGATACGGCCAGAGCGACTGGGAGCAATTCCGCAGCTGGTGCCCAATCCCGTATGAAGGCGGCGCAACGCAGTTGCTGGTGCTGCAGGTCGAGGGACAATGGGAGCATGAGCATCTGTTCGCGCTGTCGAACATCGCCGAAGAGCTGCTGGATCAGGCGGTGCTGCTAGGCACAACGCTCGGCGAACGCGCGCTGCTGCTCATCCAGTGGACGGACGGCTTGGATGAGCTATCTGCCCTGCTGGAGCGGATCCGGGCGACGTTCCGTAGCTTCTACCGGCTGGAAGCGACGATGTCGCTGAGCGGCGAAGGCGAGGCCTGGGAGGCGCGCGGCATGTATCGTGAGGCGTTGGGGCGTCTCCGCCATCGAACGGATCGGGGCGAGGGAGCAATCGTGATGCCGGGCTATTCGCTGGGAGGCGCGCGGCGGCCATCCCGGATTGTCCGACAGGTGCTGGAGATCGTGCAGCGTCATATCGCCGACCCGGAGCTGTCGCTGCAAGCGGTAGCGGGGGAGATGTTGTATATGAACGCCGACTACCTGGGCAAGCTCTTCCGCAAGGAGACGGGCCACAAGTTTTCGGATTATGTCACACAGGTCCGGATGGAGCAAGCGAAGCGGATCATCGCCGCCTCAGACGACATCCGCATCTTCGAGCTGGCGGAGCAGCTCGGATACGGGGACAACCCGCAGTACTTCAGCAAAGTCTTCAAAAAATACACCGGCCAAACGCCCAGCCATTTTAAACAATAATAAAACTGCCCTCAAAAAGGCCGAAGAGGCATGGAATCGAATCTGTAGAAGCGAAGCGCTCGCCTTTGTCCCCGGATTTCAACCGCTAAGCGGTTATATGAAAGAAATCTGGGGACAACAGCGATCGG
>NZ_BFBX01000142.1:19789-27128 GCF_003851045.1 Paenibacillus sp. 598K
ATCTGGGGACAACAGCGATCGGAAGATCGATTCCATGACCGGAGGCTCCTTTTGAGGGCAGTTCCCCTCGGAATAGTACACGATCAAGTCTGATTTTTGCCTTCAATAAGCTGGTTCCTCTCTCTATAATTTGGGATATGAAAGCGCTTATCCAATCAAGGCGACAAAAGGGAGGAATCTGTGATGTTGAAAAAAAATTCGACACTTGCTCTGGCATGCGCGCTTGCGCTGACGTTGTCGGCGTGCAGTAGCGGCTCCAATGGGACAACTCCGGATGCTACGAATAAGCCGGCGAATAAAGGCAGCAACCAGGAAGCGGGCGCTTCGGATACGCCGGAGAACGTTACACTGCGCATGGCCTGGTGGGGGAGTCAGCCCCGGCATGATTATACGCTCAAGGTCATCGAGCTGTACGAGACGCAAAATCCGCATGTGACGATCGAGCCGGAGTATGCCTCCTGGGACGATTACTGGAAGAAGCTCGCGCCGCAAGCAGCAGCGAGTCAACTGCCCGACATCATCCAGATGGACCTTTCTTATCTGGCTCAATACGGGGAGAATGGCGTGCTGAGCGACATGACGCCCTTCTTGAATGATCCGATCGATACGACCAACATTGCCGACACGGTTGTCGACGGCGGCAAGATCGGCGACAAGCTGTTCGGATTTAATCTCGGTGTCAACGCCCTTGGCTTCCAGTACGATCCGGCGCTGCTGCAAAAGATGGGCATGAGCGACATCCCGGATGAGTGGACCTGGGACGACTATATGGAGATGGCCGTCAAAGCCAAGAACGCCGGCATCTATGTCGACACCGGCATGCGCGCCGAAGTTTTCCTAGCGTACTACCTTCGTACGCAAGGGGCGTCGCTGTTCAGCGCCGACGGTACTCAGCTTGGTTATGACAATGATCAGCTGTTCATCGATCATTTCTCCCGCGTGACGAAGATCGTCCTGGATGGGGCGGGCATGACGCCGGATCAGAAGGCGCAGCTCAAGGGGCCCGAGGATGACCCGGCCGTCAAGGGCGAGGCGCTCGGCATCTGGCAATGGTCCAACCAGTTCGTCGGCTTCCAGCAGCTGGCGCAGCGCGATCTGGCGATGCAGCCGATGCCTGGACCGAACCGGCAGGAGGGTATGTTCCTGAAGCCGAGCATGTACTTCTCGATCTCGGAGAACTCCAAGGCCAAGGAAGAGGCCGCCAAGTTTATCAACTTCTTCGTCAACGATATCGAAGCGAACAAGCTGATCCTCGGCGATCGCGGCGTGCCAGGCTCCTCGGTCGTCAAGGACGCGCTCCGTCCAGAGCTGACGCCGCAGCAGGTGCAGGTGTTCGATTATATCGCCTGGGCAGAGGAGAACAGCAGTCAGATGGACCCGCCCGATCCGATCGGCGCGGCCGAGGTATTCACGGCGCTGACGACGGTGGCCGAGCAGATGGAGTACGACAAGCTCTCCGTCGCGGAGGGGGCCAAGCAGTTCCGGGAAGAAGCCAACAAAATTTTGGCCAAAAATAAGTAAGCCATGAACAAGACGCTGCGTAATCATCTGACAGGCTATCTGTTTATCAGCCCGTTTCTGATCGGGTTTCTGGCGTTTACCTTGATCCCGATTGGAGCTTCCGCGTATCTTGCCTTTACCGACTACAGCTTGTTCGGCAAGTCGGTCTGGATCGGCCTGGACAACTTCCGGGAGATGTTCACGTCAGACTCGAAATATATCCAATCGCTAAAGGTGACGGCCATCTATGTGTTCGGAGGCGTGCCGCTCCGGCTCGCCTTCGCCCTGTTCGTAGCGATGCTGCTCAATACAGCGACGCGCGCGGTCGGAGCCTACCGGACGATGCTGTACCTGCCCTCGATCATCGGCGGCAGCGTCGCCGTTTCGATCATGTGGCGCAACGTGTTCGGCGATGAAGGCATCGTCAATCTGGGGCTGCGCGCACTTGGTCTGGAGGGGGTGCGGTGGTTCGGCGATCCGCTGGCGGCGATCTGGATGCTGATCTTCCTGTCGGTCTGGCAGTTCGGCTCCTCGATGCTAATCTTCCTGGCCGGTCTCAAAAACATCCCGAGCAGCTATTATGAGGCGGCTTCGGTGGACGGCGCCAATGGCCTGCAAAAGTTTGTGCGGATCACGCTGCCAATGCTGACGCCCGTCATCTTCTTCAATACGATTATGCAGACGATCGGCGCGTTTCTAAGCTTTGTGCCGGCGTATATCATTACGAAGGGGACGGGCGGTCCGCTCGACGGGACGCTGCTCTACTCGCTGTATCTGTTCCGCCAAGGCTTTGAGTTTTTTAATATGGGCTATGCCTCGGCGATGGCCTGGGTCATGCTGGTCATCATCGCGATCCTGACGGCGGTAGTGTTCATGACTTCGCGCTTCTGGGTGCATTACGAGTCGAAGGGGGGCCAATAGGATGCGCAAGACAGCCGTCAAATGGAGCCTGTACCATGTCTTCGTGCTCGTATTCTCGCTGCTCATGCTCTATCCGGTCATCTGGCTCGTGATGAGCTCGTTCAAGCCGACGAACCTAATCTTCCCGACGGCGGGGTCTCTGCTGCCATCGCCCTGGACCTTCGAGAATTATGCGAAAGGCTGGGAGGGCATCGGCAATCAGACGTTCTCCGTCTTCATTCGTAACTCGCTGGTCATCGTCGTGCTCTCGACGGTTGGAGCCGTCGTCTCCTCGGCGCTGGTTGCCTTTGGCTTCGCACGGCTCAAATTCGCCGGCAAGGCGTTCTGGTTTACGGTGATGATGCTGACGCTCATGCTGCCCGGCGAGGTCATTATGATCCCGCAGTACATTTTGTTTGCCGAGCTGGGCTGGCTCAACTCGATCAAGCCGCTTGTCGTGCCGAGCTATTTTGGCCACACCTTTTTTATCTTCCTGATGATCCAGTTTATCCGGACGCTGCCGATCGAGCTCGACGAAGCGGCGACGATCGACGGCTGCAACAAGCTCACGCTGTTCTACCGGATCATCCTGCCGCTCATCCTGCCGGCAATCGCCACCTCGGCGATCTTCTCCTTCTATTGGGGCTGGGAAAATCTGCTCGGACCGGTGCTCTATCTGAACAGCCCGGCCAAGTACCCGGTGTCGATGGCGCTGAAGATGTTCCTCGACAACGAGACGGTCTCCAACTGGGGCGCGATGTTTGCGATGTCGGTGGTGACGCTGCTGCCTGTCTTCGCGATATTTTTCGCCTTCCAGCGCTATATCGTCGAGGGGATCAGCACGAGTGGGCTGAAGGGATAGACGACATTAGCGCAGATTCGTCGCCTACCACCCCGTGCTTGGGCAGCAACGGCAAGGCTCGCTTGAGCAGGGAATGGTCAGCGACCGTTTTACCTTGCGCCATCGCGATACTCCGTGCTATAATCGTCCTTGTGTGTGATTTAAACTCTGGGCCCGCCTGTTGGCTCAGGGCAAAGGAAGAGGTGAATCGTGATGAAACAAGGTATTCATCCGACGTACCATGTAACCACAGTAACCTGCGCATGCGGCAACAGCTTCGAGACTGGTTCGATCAAAGAGAACCTGCGTGTCGAGATCTGCTCCGTATGTCACCCGTTCTTCACAGGGAAGCAGAAGTTCTTGGATGCTGGTGGACGCGTCGACAAATTCAAAAAGAAATACGGCATCTAAGCCTTGCCGCAAATTAACAGCATATAAGAACCTCCCGAAGCCATCCTATGGACAAGGGAGGTTTTCTTATGTTCAGAAGGATGCGTCAAGTGGCCGCGCTCGCTTCCATCCTGTGCATGCTGGTCGCGCTCTTTGGCTGCGGCACGCCGCAGCAAAAGGAGGAGGCCCGGACCAAGAGCTACGGTCATGACGGGTATATGGGACTCTCCAATAGCAACCCGGGCTTGCCGAAAAACTCGTCTTACTTCAGCTACAGCAGCGATATCAACTTCATGCAGGAGAAGCTGAGCGAGTTGGGCGGCATCCAGCATGCCGTCTTCCGGTTCCAGGACCCGGATATCTACGTGACGCTGACGGTGTCGCCGGAGTTGTCGGAGAACGAAGCCGCTGCGCTGCTCGAGCGCGCCCATCGTACGCTCATCGACAACATGCCGCGATATGTCATCCATATGGAGCCATACAAGACCGCCCGTTGAGTACGCATCGGAGTCATGAAGCCTTGAGGTCTTTCCGATAGCTTGGCTTGCGTATTGAGGGAGAATCCGCTATACTTATGTTTGCCGTGCTAGATGGGGAGGTAGCGGTGCCCTGTAACTCGCAATCCGCTATAGCGAGGTTGAATCCCTGTTCTAGGCCATGTGGATGCAAGGTCTGACTTCAGTGAACAGTGTTGACGATCTTGGTCCGCCGCAATGGAGGCCTGTGAACCCGGTCAGGTCCGGAAGGAAGCAGCCGTAAGCATGTTTATCCATGTGCCGGCGGAGTGCCAGGTCAGAGCTGGAATCTGGGGTTCCGCTTGTGTTGCATCGGTCGAAGGCAGGTGCACGGTACTAATGATGAATTTTATATTAGCCACAAACACCTTTTGGAAGCACATCCTGCTCCAAAGGGTGTTTTTTCATTTATATTTCTTTATTAGCTTGTACCCTCGTAATGACCGTTTTTGCTTGTAAGAACGCGAATTGGAAGGAAACCCGCGGCTCGGCAGAGAATAACAATAGGTGCAAATATTTGTAGAACACCGGACCGCATCCTGGAAGAGGTGATTCATTTGAATGATGTGCCTGTTGTTGTGCGCGTGCGCCAGGAAACAATGGAATGGTACTGGAACAAGATTCCTTTTGTTCTGGCCGTTTTATGCGATGCCCAATGTGTGGTGGTTCGGACCAACCTGTTATTCCGCCAAGAGAGCGGTTACGAGGACGCAACCCTGATGGGCCGGCCGCTGGCCGACATCATCATCGATTGCGATCTGGGGGCGGCAGCTTGGGAGACGCCGGCATCGGAGCATCGAGTAAGATTGCGGACGAAGGATGAAGAGTTGCTGGAAATGGAGCTGATGGCGATGCCAATCGAGATCGGCGACACCCGGCACTATCTTGCACTGCTGCATCAAGTCGGAGCCATCCAACAGAGCGGACTTATGCAACAATTTGCGCTGACGCTGCTCAGGGACGAGAGCATGGGCGTCATTTTGCTGCATGCCAATTTCCGTGTCAATGCGATCAGTCCGTTGGCGTGCAAGGTGCTGGGCGTGGCCAAAGAGGAAGTGCAAGGGAAAAGCATGGACGAACTGTTCATCCATGCGCCGCTCGAGCATCAGCTGCTCAAGCAGATGATTGTCGAGGAGCAGCCGGTGCGCAACCATCCGTTCCGTTGGAGTATGGATTATGAGCAGCGTGAGCTGCTCATGGACGCCAATCTGCTGCGGGATCGGCAGGGACGACTGCTGGGCGCCTATGTCACGTTCAAGGATGTGTCCAATCTGCGCTCGCTGGAGGAGCAGGTGCAGCGCAGCGACCGACTGGCGATGATCGGCCAGATCGCGGCGGGCACCGCCCACGAGATCCGCAATCCGCTGACGGCGATCAAAGGCTTCCTGCAAATGTTCAAGAATACAATGAAGGAAAAGGGGCTGAATAAAGAATACGGCTATACCGAAATCATGCTGACCGAAATCGATCGGATCAATGAACTGGTCAGCGAATTTTTGCTGCTGAGCAAGCCCAAAAACATTACGGTGGATCTGATCGATCCGGCTGCCGTCATGAGCGAGATCATGCCGATCATCCAGAACGAAGCGCTGTTGCACGGCATTGTCGTCGATTACCGACTGCCCGAGGTGCTGCCGAGGATCGTCGCCGATCGCGAGATGCTCAAGCAAGTATTCCTGAACATCGGCAAAAACGGCATCGAAGCGATGAAGGAAGGAGGGGTGTTGACGATCTCGGGCGGTGTCGAGCGGGAGCAAGGCTTGCCCCGGTCCGTATGCATCGACATCCAGGATAACGGTCCCGGCATCGAGGCCGGAATCCTCGATCGCATCTTCGACCCGTTTGTGACGACCAAGTCGACGGGCACCGGGCTTGGATTGTCGGTCTGTCAACGGATCATCCATGATATGGGCGGTCTGATCCGCATCAGCACCGGCAGCGGAGGGTCGACGTTTACGGTGAGCATCCCCTGCTCGATCGAGGAGAGAGAGGCGCTGGGGTAGGGTGCGGGCAAGCTCGCCTGTTTCCGCTTGCGGAGGGATCGTGTATAATAGAAACACCCGGGGTGTGACAGACCGGGACGAGCGAAATGGAAAGGAACGATGATGGTGAGCCATATCGCTTTGTACCGCGCCTGGCGTCCCCAGACGTTCCAGGACATGGTAGGGCAACAGCATATTATCCAGACGCTGCAGAATGCGATTCGGGAGCGGCGTATTTCTCACGCCTACCTGTTCAACGGACCGCGAGGCACAGGCAAGACAACCGCTGCCAAGATTGTCGCCAAGGCGATCAACTGCCTAGAAGGTCCAACGACGGAGCCTTGCAATGTATGCGAAGCCTGCAGGGGCATCACGACGGGGACGATTATGGACGTCGTCGAGATCGATGCCGCCTCCAACCGGGGGATCGACGAGATCCGGGATATCCGGGACAAGGTGCGCTATGCGCCCTCGGAGGTTCGCTACAAGGTTTATATTATAGACGAAGTGCACATGCTGACGACCGAAGCCTTCAACGCGCTGCTAAAGACACTTGAGGAGCCGCCAGGTCACGTCGTCTTCATCCTGGCGACGACCGAGCCTCACAAGCTGCCGGCGACGATCATCTCCAGATGTCAGCGCTTCGACTTCCGTCAAGTCTCTATGGAGGAGCAAACCGAGCGGCTGCGGACGATTTGTCAGGAGGAAGGGCTCGAGGCCGAGGAGGATGCGCTCGTCTATGTCGCTCGGCTCTCGGACGGCGGGATGCGGGATGCGATCTCGCTCCTCGAGCAGGTTGCTGCATATTCTGGCGGACGGATCACGCTCGCCGATGCGGTGGACGTCACCGGCGGTCTCGCCGCCGAGCAGTTCGCCGAGCTGGCCGAGGCGGTGCGGCGGCGCGATGTCGCAGCGATCCTGCCGCTTGTCGAGGGGCTGATGCAGGCCGGCAAGAGTGCGGACAAATGTATGGAGAACCTCGTCTACTACTTCCGCGATCTGCTGCTGCTGAAGCTCGTGCCTGGCGGTGCGGCGATGACTGAACGCATCGTCGACACCGAGCAATTCCGTCCAATCGCCGAAGCGTATGATCGGGACCGGCTATTCGCGATGATCGATGTGCTGCATCAGTATCAGGTTGAGATGCGCCACGCCGCCCAGCCGCAGACGCTCTTCGAGGTGGCGCTGATGAAGATCTGCACGCTGCCTGA
>NZ_BFBX01000142.1:27174-27281 GCF_003851045.1 Paenibacillus sp. 598K
CGAGCAGGCGATGCGCCAAGGCGTATCCGCGAGCGGCGGAGCGGAGGGCGGCGGCGCCAAGCCGGCGGCTGCCCGGCCCGAGCCGCGCAGCAACGGCTTCGGCAGCC
>NZ_BFBX01000142.1:27348-29756 GCF_003851045.1 Paenibacillus sp. 598K
TTCGGCAGCCGTGGCGGCAGCACCGGCGGCGGCACACTGCGGACGCCGGTCAAGCTGCATGGCTATGTCGCCGCAAAGGACAGCGAGGCGTGCCAGCGCATCCGCATGCAGTGGGGCGAGGTGCTGCAGCGGGTCAAGGAAGCGCGGATCACGATTCATGCCTGGCTGATCGATGGCGAGCCGGTATCAATAGCTGACGATACGGTGCTGATCGCGTTCAAGAACACGATCCATCGCGAGACGACAGAGAAACCGGCCCACCGCGAGGTAATCGAGCGGGTGCTCGAGGATGTATTCCAGAGGCCGGTCCGCTTCGTAACCGTGATGATGAAGGACTGGACCAACGCGGCTGAGGACGCGCCGGCTGCAGCCGAGCCGCTCGTCATGGAGGCGGAGGAGCCTGAGCAGGCAGCGAGTCAGCCGGAATGGATCGAGGAAGCGGTGAAGCTGTTCGGCGAGGAACTGGTGGTCGTAACCGACCAAGAGAAGTAAGCGGGAGCCGATGTCCGAGTCCGGCATCCATCCTGTCCACTAATCCAATGAGGTGAGCTAAGCGATGAATAACATGAACCAGATGATGAAGCAAGTGAAGAAAATGCAGGAGCAGATGCTGAAGGCGCAGGAAGCGCTCGAGGGCAAGACTGTCGAAGGCAGCGCAGGCGGCGGTGTCGTCACGGCTACGATGAGCGGTCATAAAAAACTGCTCGATATTAAGATCAAGCCGGAAGCAGTCGACCCGGACGATGTCGAGATGCTGCAGGATCTCGTACTGACAGCCGTCAATGACGCCATTACCAAGGCGGAGGAGCTGTCCAATCAGGACATGAGCAAGTTCACCGGCGGCATGAAGATCCCGGGGTTGTTCTAGGAACGACGGAATTGCTGACATAGCAATCCGGCAAGAGAGGAGCTGCGGCAGACGTGCAATACCCCGAACCGATAGCCAGATTGATCGACTCGTTCTCCAGACTTCCGGGCATCGGTCCCAAAACAGCGGCCCGGCTCGCGTTTTACGTCCTCCGGATGAAGGAGGACGATGTCATCGATTTCGCCAAGGCGCTGGTCAGCGTGAAGCGAAATCTTCATTATTGCTCCGTCTGCTGCAATATTACCGATATCGATCCTTGTCGCGTCTGTCAGGACAAGGCGCGCGATCGGTCGGTGATCTGCGTCGTGCAGGAGTCCAAGGATGTCGTGGCGATGGAGCGCACCAAGGAGTTCCTGGGCCAGTACCATGTGCTGCAGGGCGCGATCTCGCCGATGGAGGGAGTCGGGCCGGAGGAGATTCGGATCGCCGAGCTGCTCCAGCGACTGAGCGACGAGCAGGTCCAGGAGCTGATCCTCGCGACCAATCCCAATATCGAAGGCGAAGCGACAGCGATGTACATCTCGCGGCTGGTCAAGCCCTTCGGCATCAAGGTGACCCGGATTGCGCACGGCCTGCCGGTCGGCGGCGATCTGGAGTACGCCGACGAGGTGACACTCTCGCGGGCGCTGGAGGGCCGGCGAGAGCTGGGATAGCGGCGTTCACGCCGCGAGTAAGAGTGCGAGTAACATAACAGTTCAACGACGGTTCAGCCTAAGGCTGGGCCGTTTTTTATTTGCAGCGCCGTTTTGTTCCCTTGTACAGTATTCGGTTCTAAGAGAGAGTCGAGGTTAATAGAATGGTAACAGGAGCGGTATACCGGACAAGCGGGAGGGGTGCAGATGGATATGCTGCAGCGATGGAGCTTGATGAGGACAAAGGGCAGGGAGCGGGAGGAAGCGGAGCAGCAGGCGGAGGAGTTGTTAAAGGAGATTCAAGAGGCGCAGCAGGACTGGATTAATGCGAAACGGCATTTTGAGTATGCGGAGGGACAGGATCAGATCGATTATGCAATTTTCGCGATCGAGGCGGCGGAAAAAAGGTATGAGATGCTGCTAAGGCATGCTAAACGTATGGCTGTAAAAAAACACGGCTACGAAGGCAGTGAAGCCGGATGAATCTTGTATGGCTATCGTTGCTTGTCGTTTCGTCGCTATTGCTCGTCGGTGTCCTGGTTAAGCGGCGAATGTCCTGGTCATGGTTGAAGCGGTTCGGTCTGCATCTTACGATGGCCGCGATTGCCCTGTATGTGCTCAATTTTTCTGGATTCATCTCCGGCTTCTACATTCCGCTCAACCCGGCAACGATTGCTGTAGTGGTGGCATTGGGCGTGCCGGGGATTGCGATGATGGCGGGCTTGCAATGGCTTGTTCTGTAGAAGGGCATAACAGCTCGAAATGGACGAATCTATAGGCAGGGATACGAGCGGCGGACAGGGAACCCCTGATCCGTCCTTTTGTCGTAGCGTGTGATTTTAATCGGAGCAAAAAGAATTTTTAAAAAAGGGTTGCACAAGCCTAAGTATCTGTGCTATATTATTCAA
>NZ_BFBX01000143.1 GCF_003851045.1 Paenibacillus sp. 598K
TTTTTCAACAGCCTGAAAAATACACTTAATTTATTACGCACCCCTGAAAACTAAAGGTATAACTGCAAAAGTACACTTAAAATCAAGAAAATACATCTATTTGGTGAGTATCAGTCGATTTAACTGTATTTTTGCAGTTAAACTCCCCATTTCATCCCTTTTGTCTCGAATTAAATGTACTTTTGCAGTTACGCCCACCACTAGAGCGGACAGTCGGCTGGACTTGCAGCTGCCTTGGTATAAGTGGCTGGCTGTTACACCAGCCCCGGCTCCCCGCACAACAGTAAGCCGGGGTTTGACGTTCATAAGCCATGCCTATCGCTTGGCGATAAGTCTGGGCATCAGTTGACGATAGCAAAGGATGAGCGCTTGGAGATAATTTGGGCGAGCAGTTGACGATAGCGAAGGGCGAACGTTTGGCGATAGCCGGGGGAGAGCGCTTGCCTATAAGCCCAGGGCAAGCGCTCGGCGATAAGTCGGGGCGAACGTTTGGCGGTAAGCCAGGGGAGGGTGCTTGGCGATATGCCTGAACGATTCGCCTTGTTAGGCCTCGGCCTCTGCTCAGCAATAAGCCGAAGCTTGCTCGCTTAGGTAGCTGAGACCTCCCCTTAGGAATACACCCCTTCTCCTCCCCCTACCTCTTCGTCATCGCCGCCAGCATCTGTCGCCAACCACCGAAGCGGCTCACATCCTCGGCTTCGCCTAGTCCGCCAGAAGCAGCGTATCCCTCGCAGATGAAGCCCGGCACCTCGCTGCCGTCTTCGAGCTCAACCTTGCCGATGCCGAGCGGCGCCGGGATGAGCGCGGCGAATGCGCCGAAGCGCTCGATCGGCATCTCCCACACCTCCAGCGCGATCGACACGCCCCCCTCCGGCTGCTTGACCAGCCCCGGCTTGGCCGGCTCGGTCGCCAGCTTGAACAGCCGATATCGCGGAGCCGTCTGCGCCTCTCGCAGGAAGCGTGCGCCATGTTCCAGCATTTGCCGCTCCAGCGGCAACCCGCGCATGTGAAGGCCGCAGACCGCCACCGGCGTCATTGCCGGAGCGGCGACGGTGGCGGTGACGCCGTCAGCTGCCGCAACACCTATCGCTCCGTCCACACCAACAGTGTCGCCGCCCAATTGCTCCGTCCCCAGCGCTGTCCTCGACGCAGCACCGTTCTCCGGCAGCGTTACGTCTGGAAGCCTCCCACTCTCCAACTCCGCTGTACCTGACAGCGCGCCGTTCTCCAGCCCCCCATCGAGGAACCGCTCCGCCGCTCCGCAGATCAGATGCTCCTCCTCGGCCAGCGCGAACAGCGTGATGCCGAACGGCAGCAGCTCTGCAGCCGCACCGGCGGGGATGGCGACAGCGCACAGGTCGAGCAGGTTGCAATGGTTCGTATACTTGCCCATCGCGCTGTTGGTCGCGATCGGCTGCTCGCGTACCTGATCGCGCGTCCATGTGCCGCCGCAGGTCGGCATCGCCAGCACGGCGCCCGCCAGCAGCTCGCGCGTCTCCTGCCGGTAACGCTGTAGCCGATGCATCGCCTGGAACAACGAAGCCGCCGTATGCTGCGGCGCGGCACCCGAGCGCAGGATCTGCTCCGTCACCGGGAAGGTCGTGCCGGGATGCGCCTCGACGAACACTCCCAGTCCCGCCCAGCGCTCAGCCACATACGGGCCTTCGTAGAGCAGCTTTGCCGCCTCGGCGAACCGCGCATAATCGACGTAGACGACCGGCACGCCGAGCGACTCCAATCTCGCCAGCGCCCGCCCCCACGCCTCTTGGTACTCCGAGGCATAGGGACCATAGAACTCCAGCTCTCCCTCAGGCAGCACTACACGCTCCGGCAGTGCAGCATCCACTCGCAACAGCTCACGCGACCACGGGTCGCTCGCCTCGGGCCCGCGCACCACGCGATCTACGGCCAGCGCATCGGCAAGCGTGACCGCGAACACATTGACGCAGTCGAGACTCTCGCACGCGGGGACGACGCCCTTGGTCGGCCAGGCGCCCAGCGACGGCTTGTAGCCGATCAGACCATGCAAGGCTGCTGGCACCCGCCCGGAGCCCGCAGTATCCGTCCCCAGAGAGAAGCACGCCTGCCCTCGCGCCACAGCAACCGCCGAGCCGGAGCTCGAGCCGCCGCTGATCAGCTCGGGACGCAGGGCGTTGCCCGCCTCTCCATAAGGGCTGCGCGTACCTACCAGACCGGTCGCGAACTGGTCGAGATTGGTCTTGCCGACCGTGATCGCCCCGGCCGCGATCAACCGAGCGACGACAGTCGCATCCTCTGCAGGTGTATAGGCAAACGCCGGACAAGCTGCCGTCGTCGGCACGCCCCCAAGGTCGATATTGTCCTTGATGGCGAACGGAATGCCCCACAGCGGCGACGTCTCTGACGGCTTCGACGGCAGACGATCCATATACGGCTGAATCCACGTCATCGATGGCGGCGTAATCCAGATGTTCAGCGCCTCATCGCGCTCTGCCCGGCGTACGATTTCCTCCACGACAGCCTGCGGCGTCAGCGCACCGCTGCGATAGCATTCCTGGAGCCACTCGATGTCGAGCAGCTCCGGCAGTAGTTGTTTCTCCACGCGAACCCTCCTCCTTCTCTCATCCTTACTTCGCCGCAGGCCGCATCTCGTGGAGCTTGAGCGCCAGCTGCAGCTGGAGCAGATCGTCGCCTTCGTCCTGGCGCAGCCCGAGCAGCTCGCACGCCCGCTCGATGCGGTAGGTCACCGTATTGTAGTGGGTGAACAGCTCCTGCGAGGTCTTCTTCACATTGCGGTTGTGGCGGAAATACAGCTTCACCGTCTCCAGCAGCATCGTCTTGTGCTTCTTGTCGTAGGCCAGCAGCGGCGCTACATAACGGTCCGCATAGGCTTGCACCTCTTCATTGTCCGGCAGCAGATAGAGCAGCTCGAAGACACCAAGACGGCGATTGTCGATGATCGGCTCGCGGAAATCACAAATGGCGCTGATCGCGTGTATCTTCCTCGCATCCTGATAGCTCATCTGCACCAGATGCGTATGCTGCACGACATGGCCGAGACAGATCGAGCAGCTCCCTACGCCGAATACGTCGCCCAGCTCGGACAACGCCTGAGCCAGCACAGCCTCCGGCTCGCCCTCGGGGGCAACCGACAGCAGCAGCGCCAGCTCGCCCTCGAGCAGCGTCACATGGATATGGGGCGCCAGTCGAGCACGCAGTCGGCGCATCGCCGATTGCAACGCCCGCGCCTGCGGCTTGCCGTCCAGCCAGCGGACCAGACCGGCGTAGAGCCGCCTGCCCTCCGGCATCGGACAGCCGCAGGCCTCGCCCCGGATCAGCAGATCCTCGCTGGTGACGATCCGCCCGCTCAGCCAGTCCTGGAGGAACTGGTCGACGTACTTGGACTCGACCTCCCGCCGCGCCTGGGCATTGATCATCTCCAGCCCGACCAGCACGCCGACGCGGTCGATGGTCAGCTGATCGACGACTGTCAGCTCCTGATTCCACTCCAGCAGCATCAGCAGACAGCGTTGGTGGCGTTGACCACCGACCTCGGAGATGTACACCCGGATGCGCCGAGCGCCGACCGTCACGAAGCTGACGCCGAGATTGCTGAACTCCCGCAGCCCCGACCAGACGGCCGGATCGGTCGAGAGCGCGGCGGCCTGCGGAGAGAGCAGCAGATGGTCGGCATCGTCGAGCAGGACGATCGGATTATCCAGCATGCTATCGAGCGCCTGGACGAACTCCTCCAGCCCCCTGCCGAAGAGCAGCTGCTGCGACAGCTTCTGGAAGCGGCTCTGGAGCAGCGATAGCTCCCGCGCCTCCTGCACCAGCACCCGCTCCATGATGCCGCGCACGACATCCGAGAATACCGTCGAGGCCGGCAGCTCGAGGATCGGGAAACCCAGTTGATCGGCCAGCTCCAGCACCTGCTCAGGAATATGATCGATGAACCGCTTGGTCTTGACGCCGAGCGCAGCGACGCCCTTCTCCGCGAGCTGCGGGATGATGGCCAAGAGCACCTCGGGATGATCGCGGAACGGAAAGCCGCTCGTAATAAGAAATTCGCCCGGTCGCACCCAGTCGATGACGTCCGGCACTTCCATAACATTGACGCGGTGAATGGCACGCTGCATGCCACTCGCACCAGCCAGCACCACGGCATCCTGGAGGTCCGGGATCAGCAGGATATCGCCGCAGGTGAAGCCGATCTTGCCGCTTGTCTCACGCGAGATAGCCATGGGCTACCCGGCGTCCGCGCAGGGTCGCAAGTACGAAATGGGCGGGAGAGGCCCATGCGCCATGCGCGACACCCGCCTCCTCATCCCTATCGCCTGCGCGCTGACGCTCTCCGCTAGCGGATGCTGGCGGAGTACACGTCGTCCACCAGCGTCGTATTGAAAAATGAGTTACTCGGCACGTCCTGCTCAGCAGGCAGGAAAATGCTGATCTGCTCCGACGGCGCGTCGCCGCGGTTCGCTACGGAATGGACGACCCCGGCCGGCACCTGGAACGTATCGCCCGCCTCGTAATCTTGCCACTCGCCATTGCACAGCAGCCTTACCTGGCCAACAGTGATATGGATAATCTCCACCACATCATGGTAGTGCGGCAGCACCTGCCCGCCGACGCCGATCTTCTCCCACAGCACCGAGCTCGTGCGGATGCCCATGCCGTCCGCCTCGGCGGCCGAGACGATCTCCCGATGGTACAGCTCGATATGGTTTGGCATCAGATCCCAGGTCATGTCGGCGCCCTTCAGCACCTTCGTTTGTTGTGTCGTTATCATGAAGCACTACCTCCAGCATCTATAGTATGAGTCCGCTAACTTAAGCCTGCTGCGCCCTGGTGAAAATGACCGCCACCGGACCGCCGCCGGCCGGGCCTTGATGCTCTGCACCGCCCGACACATAGATCATCGGGTCGCCGACGAGCGAGGCCAGCACGCCGCCGACGACGGCGCGGGCATGGCGGGTATGGTTAATATCCGAGTCATTCAGCATCGTATGGCGGCGTCCCCGCACATAGCCTGTCGGATCGGCCTCGGCCTTGGCCAGCACCTGCACGACCGAAGCTTCAGGGTGACGCTGCAGCATCCGCGACAGCGCTGCGCCGTCGATCGCATCGGTCATCACCTCATGATCGATGAACTGCGGCCCCTCAGCCGCCGCCGAGTTGCCGAAGACGACGACCTCGCAGTAGTCCAGCTCGCTGCCCGCCGACGTCGAGGCGACCTCGCTGTACAGCTCCCAGGCGTGGCAGATATCCTCGTCGCGCACGCCGTCGATCTCGCCGAGCGCCAGCGCTGCGCCAAGCGCCGACGCGCCCCGAGAGTAGCCCATGGACTTGTACGTATCCTCCGTCACCGTCGAGCAGCCGCGCTCCTGCGCATCGTATACCTCGACAGCCGTCAGCAGCGGGCATTTGATCTGGACGAAATGCACGTCCGACGCCTCCGCGATGCCCGCCTCGGCCATCGCCCGCTTCACAGCTGTCGCCACATGCTCCACCTGCGCCAGACGGCCCAGCTCCTCCGGCTGCAGCGAAGGCGTGCGGGCCGTACCGATCGCAAGCGACTTGACTCCACCACCGGCCGCCCACTCACCATCACCTACAGCCCCGTCAATCTCACCATCGCCAGCGCCTGCATCCACGCCCTTGGCTCCTCCCGCCGTCCGGCTGACGACCGTGAAGTGAGGGCTCAGTATGCCTTCCGTGCCGCCCGACATCACATAGGAGATCGCCTCGCTGCCGCCATTGCCGGCGAACCACGCCTTCAGCGCCTGCGTCGCATAGCCTCTCGTGAAGTCATTGACGCAGCCGTTGCCCTCCGTCTTGCCGAGCACGGCCACCACATCCTGCGGGCGCAGCGCGCCTTCCTCGACCAGACGTCTTAGACCCACTGTATCGCTAGGCGAGGCGCTCTCGACCTTGATCACCGTGCACCTCATACCTCATCCACCCTTTGCCAGAAAATAACCTTCTTCTCGATCAGACTGATCGTCCAGAACAACAGCAGCCCGCACACCGCCGATGCGATAATCGCGGAGAACATGTTCGGCGTATCCATATGGTACGAGGAGACGAGCACGACATAACCCAGCCCCTTGTTCGCCCCTACGAATTCGCCGACGATCGCGCCGACGATCGCCAGCGAGCTGGAGATCTTGAGCGCCGACAGCACATACGGCAGGCTCGTCGGCAGTCGCAGCTTCCAGAAGATCTCCCAGCGCGTCCCCTTGTACGTGGAGAACAGCTCCCACGCCTCATGCTCGATGGCCTTCAGCCCCTTGACACTGTTGACCAGGATCGGGAAAAAGCAGATGAGCATCGAAGCGACAACCTTGGACGTATACCCCGTCCCCATCCAGACGACGAGCAGCGGCGCCAGCGCCACGAGCGGCGTCGTCTTGAGCGCAATCGCCAGAGGAAATGCGCCCTTCTCGATCGGCTTGGAATGGACGAAGATAACCGCCGTCGCGAAGCCGAGGATATTGGCTAGCACAAAACCGACCAATGCCTCCGTCAACGTCACCATCATATGGCCGCCCAGCGTGCCGTCGATGACGCCGACGATCGCGCTCGGCGCAGGCAGCAGATAGACCGGGAGCTCGAACAGCCGAACCGCCAGCTCCCACAGCGCGATGAAGCCGAGGGCGAAGACGACGGGATACAATACCGTTTTGACCTTCTCGTTCATTGATCCTTCACCCGCTTCCGCAATGCCTTGACCGTCTGGTGGAACGCCGGCAGCTCCTCCATCCCGACCTCGCGGGGACGGGGCAGCGGCACCTCCAGCACCTCGTCGACAGCTGCCGGACGAGGGGACATCATGATGACGCGATCCGACATGATGACCGATTCCTGGATCGAGTGCGTCACCATGACGACCGAGCTGAGACTGTTGTCCGGGCTCTCCCACAGACGCAGCAGCTCGAAGTTGAGCCGCTCGCGGGTGAATTCGTCGAGCGCGCCGAACGGCTCATCCATCAGCAGCACCGTCGGCTCGGCCGCCAGCGCGCGGGCGATCGCGATCCGCTGCTGCATGCCTCCGCTCAGCTGATGCGGGAAGTGGTTGCGGAAGTCTTGCAGGCCAACCAGCTTCAGCGCCTCCTCGCCCTTTTCCCGCGCCTCTTTTTTGCCCAGCTTCTTCTTCGCGCCGAGCGTCAGCGGCAGCACGATGTTTTGCAGCGCGGTCAGCCACGGCATCAGCACCGGCTTCTGGAATACCATGCCGATCGACGGCTCCTTGTCGGCGTAGACGATCTCTCCGCCCGGAGACGGCTTCAGCAGATCGAGCATGAGCCGCAGCAGCGTCGATTTGCCGCAGCCGCTCGGACCGAGGATCGACAGAAATTCGTTTTTATACACATCGAGCGAGACATTGTTCAGCACCTGCACGTCGCCGAAGGCGAGCGAACAATTGCGCAGCGACACGGCTAGCTCGCGACCTGCCTCGGGACGGCTGACTTCTCCGCCCGAGGCGCGTTCCTCTACGATTCTTAGCGGTGTTCCCATCGTTCACGCCTCCCTATTCCAAAAATTCATTGGTGAATATCGTAGACAAGTCCTGTTCCTTCTTCAGAAACTCCAGCTCCATCAAGTTCTCCTGCAACGTCTCCCAAGCCGATGCCTCCATCTTGCCGAGCGGCCGGTTGTCCGGCTGGAGCAGCGGAATGCTGGCCTTCATCATATTGATCTCATGGTCAAGCTTCAGATTCTCCCCGTACTTCAGCCCCATCTCGGCCGCTTCCTCCGGGTGATCGATCGCATATTCCCAGCCCTTCATCGACGCCTGGACGAAGCTGCGCACAAGCTCAGGGTCCTTTTCGATCAGCTCTTGCTTGGCGAACAGCGTGTCAGCATAAAAGTTGATGCCGTAATCCTGCGGCTTAATGATGTTCACTTCATGCCCTTGCGCTTCCGTAGCGAGCACTTCGTTGATCACATAGCCCGGCCATGCCTTCACTTGCCCAGTCAGCAGCGGACTGAGGTCGAACTTGACCGGCATCTCGTCGATGTCCTTGGTGTCGATACCGGCGCTGTCCGCCATCGCCCGATACGTCAGCTCCTCGTTGCCGCCGAGCTTGACGCCGATGCGCTGACCGACCAGGTCCTCCATCGAGGTGATGCCCGACTCCTTCAGCGCGAACAGGACAAACGGCGTCTCCCGATAGATCGTCGCCAGCGCCGTCACCGGCACGCCCTTCTCGCGCCCGAGTAGGATCTGGTCAGCGCCTGTGACGCCGAATTGCTCGCTGCCCGAGGCGACCATCTGCACCGACGGGAAGTCGGAGCCGCCCGGCCGGATCTCGACATCCAGCCCTGCATCCTTGTAGTAGCCCTTCTCGACGGCGGCATAGAAACCGGCGAACTGCGCCTGATGGACCCATTTGAGCCGCAGCACGACCTTCTTGAGCTCGCCTGAGCCTTCGGCAGCGCCCTCGCCGCTCGTATTTGCCTTGCCCGTCGCGCCGCAGCCGGTCGCGATCAGTGCCAGTGTCAACAGCAGGATAAGCCATGTTGGTCGATTACTTTTTCGCATAGGTTTTCCCTCCGATGGTATGATCTCTTGTTGTCTGTCTTGTTGTCTCTCGTCTAGTCGTACCCGTCTACCGTCTCGTCCACTGCCATTCTCTCATCGCTTCGCCTGAGCGGCGGTCTAGCGTCCGTCCAGCGCGGCCAGCAGATCGTCCGAATGGCCGACGCTGCCGAAGACGCCGCCTTGCATCGTCACCATCTTGAGCGCCGCCAGATGATTGCCCTCATCGGTAGCGCCGGTGCAGTCCTCGAGGATCAGGCATTCGTAGCCGCGGTCATTGGCCTCGCGCATCGTCGTGTGGACGCACACGTCGGTGGTGATGCCGGTCAGGATCAGATGCGTGATGCCGCGGTTCTTCAAGATCAGATCGAGGTCGGTGGCATAAAAGCTCCCCTTGCCCGGCTTGTCGATGATCGGCTCGCCTGCGATCGGCGCCAGCTCGTCGATGATCTGCCAGCCCGGCTCGCCGCGCACCAGGATGCGTCCTGCCGGTCCTGCCGAGCCAATCTCGGCGCCGATCTGCGCGCTCCGCCAGCGCTTGTTGGCCGGCAGGTCGGAGAGGTCCGGCTTATGGCCTTCCCGCGTATGGATGACCGTGAAGCCCTCGATCTGCCGCACGCGAGCGAGCAGCCGCTTGATTGGCTCGATCGGCCGGGCCGTCAGCGACAGGTCGTAGCCCATCTGCTCGACGTAGCCTCCCTTGCCGCAAAAATCAATCTGCATATCAATGATGATTAATGCTGTCTTTGCCACATCCAGCTTACCGTCGTATGGCCAAGCGTATGGCCTCGCCTCCACAGCTTTCATATATTTCGTCCCCTCGCTTCTACAGATTCGATCCCTTGCCTCTTCGGCATTTTCAATACCCCAATATGGATCTCTCAATATGTCATGTTTCCTAACTCGATTTCTTTCATGTGTCATATTATATTACAATGATTTCGGTTTGTCTTTAGAAAATTTACGATAATCAACCTTTTCCATTTGTTGATATTCACAAAGCAAAGCAATCAGGTCATGTTTTATTACATGTCCAAATTATAGGCATTGGCGATGGCGAGCAGGGGAACGCTACTGTCTGTCGAATTAACGTGTGATCAGGCTCAAGGAATCCGCCTTCTGCCGTTCTTGATCGTCTACTCTTACCAAAGGAGCGACACATCCATGCGAAGACCGATACGTACCTCCGCCGCTCTGGCCCCGCTCGCTGCGATGCTGCTCTGCGCCGGCTGCCTGTCCGCTGGCTCCCCGACGGAGCCTAACGGTCCCTCCGGACCGCGCGCGATCAGCATCGTTATCAATAATCTCGGCCTCTCCTTTCCGGAGGGCATGGACGAAAACGAAAATCCTTATCTCGCGTATATCGAACAGCGCACCGACCTCGATATCCAGGTGATCACGCCGCCGCCAGAGGTGTACGAGGAACGGCTCGATGTAATCATGTCGTCAGGCAAGCTGCCGGACATGCTCCATACGTACGAAGCGGTCTGGTTCGACAACTATTTGAAGCAGGACGCCTTTATGCCGCTCGATGACCTGCTCGCCGCCTACGGGCCCAATCTGCTGGAGAGAATCCCGGACGAGCTGTGGGACCGCGTGCGCTACAATGGCCAGATCTATGCGATCCCAAGTCTTAATGAGGTGATCGGCGACGAGCTGATGTACGTCCGCAAGGACTGGCTCGACCGACTGGGTCTGGAGCCGCCGGAGACGCTCGAGGAGTATTACGAGGTGATCCGCGCCTTTACCTTGAACGACCCTGACGGCAACGGCAAGCGCGATACGATCGGGCTGATGATGATGTTCGACCTCGGTCGCTCCGCTCCGTTCTTCGGCGCGTTCGGCGTGCAGCCGGGCATGTGGCTCGAACGGGACGGCCAGCTCGTGAACGGCAGCATCCTGCCGGAGACCAAGCAAGCGCTCGCCTACCTCGCCAAGCTGTATCGGGAACAGCTGCTGGACCAGGAGTTCCCGCTCAATCTGCAGAGCAATCTGTATGAGAAGGTCGAGAACGGCATGGTCGGCCTGTTCTCCGCTACCTGGTACGACACGCGCGGACCGATCGCCGCCAACAAGCGCCGCGAGCCCGAGGCCGAATGGATCAAGCTCCCCTACCCTGTCGGGCCCAAGGGTCATAGCGGCGTCAAGGGCAAGGACCAGGTGCGAGGCTACAACGTCATCCCGGTAGGCACCGCTCATCCCGAGCTGGTCATTCAATTTCTGGACTTTATCGTGAGCGATTACAAAAATCTGAAGCTGGGATTCGAGGATGAGATCTGGCGGATGGAGAACGGCCGGATGGTGACCGACTTCGATATGCATGACAAGCATCTGTACCGAGGCATCTACCAATCGCTCGTCGACGTGCCCGATGCCGAGCTGTTCAAGCAGCGGCTCGATTCGCTAGGCGACTTTAATCTGTACGACAACATTATGACGATCCATGAGCACATCCTGCCCAACGCCTTCTACGGCGCGCCGACGCCGGCGATGAGCAAGTACGACCGGACGCTCGAGGAGCTCCAGGAGGTGTTCGTGCGGATCGTCATGGGCATCGAGCCGCTCGACACCTTCGACCGGTTCGTGGCGGACTGGCGCGCGCAGGGCGGAGACGAAGTCACGGCCGAAGTGAACGCCTGGTACCGCAAGCAGCAAGAGGAGGCGCAGTAGGATGAGACGACTCTCCGCGCGCCTGCGCGATTGGTTCCGCAGCAACATCCAGGTCCGGCTCACCTGCTACTTCCTGCTCATCCTGCTGCCGCTCGTCGTGATCAGTCTGTTCGCGATCGAGCGGTCGCGGGATATCCTGTACCAGCAGGCCGAGCAACGGACGACAGTTGCGCTCGCTTCGACGATGGACTACATCGATCTGGCCCTGCAAAATGTCGAGGAGCTATCGGCGGTCATCGCGGCCGATCCCTCGATCGTCGAGCGACTGAATGCCAACGGCGCTTATCTGCCGCCGACGGCGATCGTCGATTTTTCGGCCGTGCTGAAGCAGCTCTCCAACCTGAAGGCGGTCAACCGCTTCTCCTCGCAGATCGCACTCTACCACCAAGCGTCGCATATGCTCATCTCGACCAGCTTCGGCGGCCGCCGCGTCCTCTCGGAGCCCCAGCAGGCGTGGCTGCTCGAGCTCGCCCGCACTGGAGGCACCGGCGTCCGCTACATGCTGCCACAGACGCCGGTCGCCAGCGACGCCACCTTCGGCGAGATGCTCGGGACGGATACGCTGACGCTGGTGCGCTCGATGGATCTGTACAATACCGAGCGGCAGTTCGATCTGCTGCTGATCGCGATCAACAAAAATTCGCTGCAGCACGTGCTGCGCACGCTCGTCCCCAGCGCCAACACGCGGATCACGCTGCTCAACGAGCAAGGCGACGTCATCGCTGCCAGCGGCAGCGATGACGCGGCTGCGACGCCGCTGTCGGACGAGGAGATGGAGGTCGCCTTTGACTCGGAATATTCGATGTGGCAGCTCCGTCTCGTCCAGCCCAAGAGCGAGCTGTATGAGGAGTCAGACCAGCTGCGGCTGTTCACGTACACGATCATCGCCATCAGCGTCCTGCTCGCCTTCGTCATCGCCTGGGTCGTCTACAGCGGCATCGCATCGCCGCTCACCAAGCTCTCGCGCGGCATGAAGCAGATCGGCAGCGGCCAGCTCGATATCCGGCTCGACAACAAGCGGCGCGACGAATTTGGCGTGCTGCTGGACGCCTTCAACCAGATGGCCACCGAGCAAAAGCATCTGATCGAGGACCATTACGAGCAGCAGCTGCGGATGAAGACGACCGAGCTGAAGTTTCTGCAGTCGCAGATCAACCCGCATTTCTTGTACAATACGCTGGATTCGATCTACTGGATGGCCAAGAGCTGCGACAGCGCCGAGATCAGCGAGATGGTCATGCAGCTGTCGCGCTTCTTCCGGCTCAGTCTGAACAAGGGACAGGAGGAATTCGCCCTGGAGGAGAGCCTCAGCCACCTGCACTACTATATCCGCATCCAGCAGCTGCGCTTCATGGATAACTTCACGGTCGTCTACGATACGGCGGAGGAGACCAAGCCGATCCCGCTCCTCAAGCTGCTGCTCCAGCCGCTCGTGGAGAACGCGATCCTGCATGGGCTCGAAGGGAGAGAGAGCGGCGGCGTGCTGCGCATCGCCAGTCGCATCCAGGGCGCGGAGCTGCGGATTGGCGTCGCCGACAACGGCGCCGGCATCTCGCCGGAGCGGCTTCACTATATCCGCGAGGAACTACGCCGCATGGAGCGCCGCAGTATCACCTCGCTCTCGCGGGACGAGGAGACGGCGACCGACCTGTTCGGCTTGCGCAATGTGTATACGCGGATGCGGCTCTACTACGGCGAGGGGGCAACGATGACGATCGACAGCGCCGCTGGCGAGGGGACCCGTATCGAGATTGCCATCCCGCTGCAGGGAGGAGCGCCGACTCGAGCCAGCTATCGTCAGAAGAAGGAAGGAGAGGGAAGCGATGAACTTGATGATCGTAGAGGATGAGCCGCGGCTGCGCCACGCGCTCGTCCATGATATGCCCTGGGAGGAGCATGGCATCGAGGTGATCGGCGTGGCGCGCAACGGAGCAGAGGCGCTCCGGCTGATCGCTACCAAGGCGCCGGATCTGATGCTGCTCGACGTGCAGATGCCCGAGATGGATGGGCTCACGCTGGTACGCAAGCTGCATGAGCAGCGGGGCGCGCGCGCCCGGATGAAGCTGATCATCCTGAGCGGTCACGACAACTTCGCCTACGCACAGGATGCGATGGCGCACGGCGTCACCCGCTATCTGCTGAAGCCGGCAGGCGAGGAGGTGATCCTGGACGCGGTCCTGAGCGCGGCGGCCGAGCTGCGGCAGGAGCTGGAGGCTTGGCAGAGCAAGGCGCTGCTGGAGGAGAAGTGGCAGGCCCATCTGCCCGGCCTGCACACCCAATTCTTCCAGCGCTGGGCGAGCGGCGAGCTGACCGGCTGGGAGGTGCTAAAGCAGAGCAAGGAGCTGCTCATCGAGCTGCGGGAGCAGGATCGGATCGTCGTCGCCGTCGCCGGTGTCGATCCGCTGCCGGAAGGCAGCACGCGGTTCTATGCTCACGATCTGCCGCTCTTGCAGTTCACGCTGCTCTGCATGGCCAAGGAGCTGCTGGAGCATCCGTCCTGCTGGATCAGCACCGACGCCGAGTACCGGGTGCTGCTCGTCTTCGTGCTGCCGCCGGAGCAGCCGCAGGAGGACGCCATGCTCTACATCCAGGCTGCGCTGGACAAGCTGCTCTCTCATATGCGCGAGGTGCTGAAGCTGACGGCGAGCGCCGGCATCTGCGAGGCTCCCGGCGATCTCGAGCAGATGAGCCAACTGTATCTCCAGGCAGGCCGGGCGCTGCGGGAGCGGCTCGTCTACGGACCGGATATCGTCATCCCGTATCGGGAGTCGACAGTCCAGGAGCGACGGCTCGCCTATCCCCAGGATGCGCTGGAGAAGGCGCTGGAGATCGCCCTCGAGACAGCCGACGAGGACAAGGCGATGGAGGCGCTCGCCGCCCTATGGGCATCCGGCCAGGATACGGCGGCCTCCTCCGAGGATGTGCAGGAGTTCGTCCTCTATCTGAGCAGCCTGCTCATCCGCCTCATCCACAAGCAAGGCTGGTCGGTCGGCCAGGTGATGGGCGAGGACCGGATGTATCTGCACAATCTGACGCTGCTCGGCACGCGCGAGCAGACGTGGTCGTGGCTGACCCGGACGACGCGCAGCATCGTCGCGTTCATGCAGGAGCAGCGGCGCACCGCCAGCAACGGCGTCATCCAGGACATCCTCGCGATCGTCGAGCGCGAGATCGATCAGGATCTGACGCTGCATACGGTCGCCGATCGGCTCTATATCAGCCCGTCCTATCTGAGCCGCCTGTTCAAGCAATCGATGGGCGTCGCCTTCTCGGCCTATGTGCTCGAGCGCAAGATGGAGCGAGCCAAGTCGGTCCTGCAGGAGGGGCTCAAGGTGTACGACGCCGCCCGCCAGTGCGGCTACCGCGACGTCAGTTACTTCACCAAGGTATTCCGCAAGTATTGGGGCGTCAATCCGGGGGAGTACAAGCCGTGATGGGGGACAACATTCCCCCTGCCGGGCGCAAATCGAGTAGGCCTATGCGC
>NZ_BFBX01000144.1:0-13171 GCF_003851045.1 Paenibacillus sp. 598K
GTCGCCAGCACATCGAGCGAGTCGCCGACTCTTGGCTGTTGTTGATTCACCCGCCCGTTGTCCCACCCCGCCGCACCACAGCGCTATCTACGCACGCAATATCTCCTTGTATACCTCGATCGCCCGAGCCCGGGAGGCCTTCAGATCGACGATGGCGTCCGGCTGCGGGAGATGGATCGCCTTGTCGTCAAGATGGGCGAGCTGCGGCAGCCAGCGACGGATATAGGTGCCGCTCGGGTCGTGCTGGTGCGACTGGCTGGCCGGGTTCATGATGCGGAAGTAGGGGGCGGCGTCGTAGCCGAGCGACGAGCTCCATAGCCAGCCGCCGCGATTGAGGCAGTTGTCGTAGTCGGCGAGCTGACGACGGAAGTATCGCTCGCCGAGCGTGAACGGGCAGAGCAGGTTTTTGGTCAGGAACATCGCGTTGATCATCCGCAGCCGATTGTGCATCTCGCCGGTCTCGCGCAGCTCGGTCATCGAGGCGTCGATGATCGGGATGCCGGTGCGCGCCTGCTCCCAGGCCTCGTAGTGTTGGTCGGAGAGGGGGGAGAGGTCGTAACGCTGCTCGTAACGGTAGAAGTCTTCATTGTAGATGGCCTGATAGAGGTAAAAGTCGCGCCAGGCGAGCTGTCGGACCCAAGTCTCTCCGCCATCCTTGCCCTGGGCGGCGGCGTAGGCGGTTCTGGCGGAGAGCGAGCCGGTATTGAGGTAGCGGGAGATGCCGCTCGTCCCGTCATCGCGGGTGTAGCGATCGCGCCGTTTGTCGTAATCGCGCAGTCCCTCGCTATCCACGAAATCAGCGAGCAGTGCGCAGGGGTCTTCCCTTTCGTAGACCGCCTGCGCCCAGGCATCTTCCCCTTCGTCGACCGCCTGCGCCCAAGGGTCCTCTCCTTCGTTGGCCGCCAACGCCCAGGGGTCTTCTCCTTCGCCAACCTTCAGGTGTGAATTCCCAGCATCCTCAGCATTACCATGCGCCCCCCAGAGCGCTTCCTCCAGCTCGGGAGGCAACGCGAACCGGCTGCCGATGCCATCGGGCAGCTCGGCCACGGTCTGCAGCTCCTCGAGTTTGGCGCTGGCTTGCGGCTGGGCGTACTGCTGCATATAGCCGCTCCATTTGTTGTAGAATGGCGTGAATACCTTGTACGGCTCGGAGCGTCCGGTGTGACGGTGGAAGTCCTCCAGATCGGCGAGCGGCAGGTCGTCTAGCAGTACCCAGGGCACTCCTTGCTGCTCGGCCAGCACCCGAATCTGCTCATCGCGTCTCCGTGCGTAAGGGGTATAGTCCGCATGCGCAACGATACCCTGGAGCGGCGCGTGCGTGAGCAGCGTCTCTACGACCTCGACGGGGTTGCCATGGAGCAGGTGCAGGCGCTTGTCGGCACGACCGTACGCCGCCTGGAGCCGGGCGACCTCGCGCAGGAACTGGCGTCCGCTGTGGGCTTGCGCCCGGCCATCCTTCAGCAACGCGGGATCGAGGATGAGCAGGTGAAGGCCGGACAGGCCTCGCCTCTTCAGCGCATCAAAAGCCCTCATGTCGTGCGTGCGCAGATCCTTGCGATGAATAAACAGGTACACGTGACGAAACCCCCTCTTCGATGCTGCGTAGTATAAGCCAATACACCATTTGGGCGGGAAGTAAACAGCGGGGATGCGCCAGAGAAGCACTCTATGCTGTACCTCTCGCTGCGGGACTCGCTCGTCAGGGGAAGCGTGCGGACAGTGCGGTCGTTCAACCGCCCGTCGTGACGCCGGAGCCCTGAGCTGCTCCAGTGCCGAGCCAATAAAAAACCGCAGCCGTCTGCGGGTGCAAACAGCTGCGGTGGAGTGGGGCGACAAGGTGGTCGAAGCGAACCGCCCTGACGCGGACAAGCCTTGCGGAGGCTTGGTGTCTAATCGGCCTCTCCCGATCCTAGAGATCGGCTACGCGGCGCGCGCCCAAATAGCGCTTGTCCCAGTAAGCTTCGCTCAGCTTGCTGATCATGACGCCTTTGCTCGAGGAAGCATGGGCGAATCGCTCGCCGTCGACGACGATGCCGATGTGGGATACGCCTTTGCCGCTGGTGTTGAAGTAGACCAGGTCGCCAGGCTGCAGCTCGTCGCGCTCGACGCTCTCGCCAAGCTCGGCCTGGGCTCCCGAGGTGCGGGGCAGGTCGATATCCAGTTGCTTGAAGACGTACGAAGTAAAGCCGGAGCAGTCGAAGCCGCTCGTCGTGGTGCCGGCATACTTGTACGGTGTGCCGATCAGTTCGGCGATCACCTCTTCCATCTTGCTGAAGGAAGAAGCGAATGCGGCTGTTGCCATCATGCTCATAATCAAGACTAGAGCCGCCAAAGAAGTGAACACTTTTCTCAAGCAAAAAGCTCCTTCCGCTGCCTACGAGGTTAGCTGAGGGGTTCGGTAGAAGGCTCCCTATGCTCCTCCGGATACGCTTGCGCCAGACAAGCGGACCGAGAAGCAATTCACCCGGATAATGGTTCCCCCGTTTCCTGAAGCTCAGGAATTCGGCGTTCTTATGTAGTATATCGAAGAAGATTTCGAGCCATTTTGCATTTATCCTGCTTTTGTCACATAATATTCACATTTGAAAGCCATTTCATGGATAAAAAATGAACGATTTGTTACTCTGTGTCGTTAAAGGCGCGAAATCTTCTCCAGGTGCACTCTAATGATTTATGACCGGGACAATGTCGAATATTCCCGTTACCTTCCAACGGAGACAGCAAAAAGCCCTCTGCAGAGACGCAGAGGGCTTGGCGATCAGCTCTTCCGGGACTGCCACACCCCGTACTGGGAGGCCAGCGTCCATACGCGGATGAGCATGCGGACGAGATAAAAGGCTTGATGGAGCATCAAGGCGAGCAGCCCGGCCCAGACGAGCGTTACGGCGGAGACGGCGAGCCCGACGACAGCTGCGATCACCCACATGAGGACCGTCATCAACGTGAGCGGCAGGAAGGCGCGAATCGAGCGGAGCGTGTTGCCGAGCATGCCTGCCTCGGAGACGACGCCGAATTGCAGACTAAGGAAGATCAGGTGGAGCAGGAAGCTCCAGAACAGCCAGCCGGCCCCGTAAGGGAGCGCCGTCCTGGCAGCCTCGGCGAGCGTCGGACTGGAGAGCAGCAGCTGGAAGGCTGCGGGCAGCAGCCACCAGGCCGGCGCCAGGATGAGCAAGGACTTGAGCCAATAGAGGAGTGCGATTTTCTTCCAACAGATGCGTATGCCCTGTATGAAACGGGTGCCGCCCTCGTCCGTCGCATGCCGGAGGGAGTAGAGCAGTCCGCTCTGGATGAGTGGAGAGATGAGCATCCGCAGCAGTACGATGATGCCCAAGGTCCATAGATAAGGCTTGATCATATCGGTCTTGAGCAGCTGGAACTGCGCCTCCATGAGGAAGAGCTGGACCGCCTGCTCCGATGGCAGGGTGTCGGGATATCGCTTTAATAGCGGGAGGAAGGCGGACTCGACATAGCGGTACAGGCCGAACCCCCACAAGAGCTGGTACAGGAACAGGAAGATGACAATGTATAGATGCTTGACGGCGAGCCGCCAGCCTTGCCGAATATGCTCTTTCATACGAGCCTCCTCACCAGCCCAAGGAGCTGAGCAGCCCCTCGATCGCTTTGACGATGCCGAGATTCCAGCGGGTGCCGCTTCGTCCCGGCAGCTCCGCCTTCATATAATTGTTCATGCGTTTGTTATCGAGTACGATCGTATACTCGGGGTCGACTGCAGCCCAGGCAAGCGGCGCGCTATGCGTCATCTTGTATTGGATATGCGTCTCCTGGGCGTCCCATTGCTTCTCTATCGTCTTGCCGTCCTGGAAGTGCAGGAGGATAGGCACCTGCTCGACATCGCCGCCGCGCTTGCGGACCAGGATGACCGACTCGTAGACGGTGCGGCCATCTTGCTTGACTGGACGTACGCTGATCGATTCGACGGCGAAGTCGGCCATCTGCTCGCCATAGATGTATTGGTCGAAGTAATCCTTCCAGCTCTGCTTGGTCACCTGCTCCACGACGCGTTGGAAGTCGCCGGTGGACGGGTGCTTGAAGCGATATTTCTGGAAGTAGGTGCGCAAGATTTTGCGCATCGTCTGCGCGCCGACCCGCTGCTCCATATCGACGAGGACAAGCTTGGCCCGCATGTACACATTTTCGGCATAGTGATCGTGATCCCGGTAGGACCAGGATAGCTGTTTGAGCGGCGCGGGATCGGTCATGTAGCTGGATTCGACGAGCAGATTGGGCATGACCCCGTACTCGCTCTCCATCACCTTGTCCTCCGCATAGGAGGTGAAGCCCTCGTCGAGCCAGGCTTCCTCAAATTCGTTGGAGGCTGCCATGCCGTACCAATACTGATGACCGATCTCATGGATGACGACGCGCTCCAGCTCATAGCCGGGATTGTCGTTGTCTGCGGCGAATGCGGTGACAAGCGTCGGGTATTCCATGCCGCCGGCTCCGCCGCCGCCAGCAGGCGGGACAACGATGGAGAGCGTGGAGTAAGGATACTCGCCATACCACTGAGCATATTTGGCCAGCGCCGACTTGGCGGCATGCATGTAGCGATCCTGGAGCTGGGCATGACTCGGGTCGAGATAGAGCTTGATCCGCACGCCCGGGACGCCGTCGGTCGAGTACGGCTCCTCCGCATAGACGAAGTCGGGCGAAGCCGCCCAGGCGAAGTCATGGACATCGTCGGCGTAGAACTGATAGATTTTGTTGTTGCCTTTGGTAGCCGCTGCTTTGGTAGGGAAGCCGGTAGCCGCCACTTTGTAATCGGCCGGGACCTGGATGCGGACGTTATAGATGCCAAAGTCGCTGTAAAACTCCGAGTTGCCGTGGTACTGGTGAGCGCTCCAGCCTTCGTTGACGCGCCCCCGCGTGCCGACCGTTTCGTACTTGGCCAGCTTGGGGAACCATTGGCCCGCCATGACGAAGTCGCCGGTATAGCCCATCCTCGCGAAAACTGCGGGCAACTGGACGACGAATTCGGTCGTAAGGGTGACGCTCTCACCGGGCCCGACCGGATCGGGCAGCTTCAGCTTGGCCAGGGTGTGGTCCTCGACGTTGCCATCGTCAGGTTGTACATAATGCAGGCGAGGCAGCAGGCTCTCGCCCTCCTCGGTCTTCAGACTGAGCAACGTCATCGAGCCGACGCTCGCTTCGGTAGCCTTGTCCTCCCGCAGCTTGCCGCCGGACTCGCGCATAAACGAGGTGTCGGGGGAAGCAAAGGCGTTGGGATACAGATGCCAATACATCTCGGACACTAGCTGCTTGCCGGGATTGGTCCAGGTGACGGTCTGCTTGCCTCGAAGCTGCCTGGCCTGCTCGTCCAGTTGCACATCCATATGGTATTCGACGATACGGTGACTGAGGACGCGGGCTGATGGGACCTGGATGAACTCGGACTCGGACGTCTCGACAGCTGGAGGCTGCTCGCGTCCGGGGGTCTGTGCTGTCTGGGATGATGGAGTATACGCGTACATGTACTGCGATTGCCAGGCTTCACCGAACCCGTGCTGCAAGGAGAGCGCGAGCAAGGAGGCCAGCAGGGCGACAAACACGATTTTCTTGGTAAGACTAGGGATCATGGCTCCAATACCTCCCGTTGACAAGCTTTCTAAGGCATGTATATGTTGGCTTTTCGCGGATTATTAGCTAAAATAGAATTTAATTCGTTAGCGAATTCGTCGTCCCCGGCGAGCGGGGGGGACATGAATAGAAGAAGGACCAACAAGCGGGAGGGAATAAGGTAATGGAACAAGGCAATGTGCCGGAGAAAAAAACGCGTCAGGGCTTCAACCTGATCGCCGGCGAGAAGCATAGAGGATTCGGAGCGGGCTCGATCGATCTGAACTCGGTCATATGCGTCATCATCGATGGAGACGAGGCGTATCTGGACGCCGGGGCGATGCATGCCAAGAGCGCGATCGAGAAACGGATCAAATTCAGCATGAATAAGGAGGATGTCCCGAACGGACGTCAGTGCTGGATCGTCTGGGTGGCGGTGGAGCGTACGGAGGAAGGTTCGAACTATGGAGGCGCGAGCGCCTGCGAGATGCTGATCGACACCGAAGCGCGTCGGGGCTGGAAGATCCTTGCCGATCATGTGAACAAGCTCGACTACGCGATGAAGCGCCGCTACATCCTGGGCGAACTCGGCGACAAGGAGAAACAGCTGCTAAAAACCCTGCTCCTCGAGCACAATGAGGAATGGTGGAACAACTCTCCCGAGGCGCTGCACGAGGCGTTGGCGGTCGCGAAGTTATGAGTAACATGTCCGAGCCCTTTTTGCAGCATGTCCTTGCGACGCAGATTGGTCTCGTGACGCAGTTGATCGTCCAGCCATTGATGGATCGCAGCCTCATGCTTTGTCATCGATAAGCACACCTCCCGGTAGATACAAAAAATGCCGCTTCGCCTTCAGACCATGGAAGGTCCGAGGCAAAGCGGCATGTGCTTCACGCCAGTTTGCTTTGTCAAAAATAAATCTTGATAATGGTTATCATTATTGGTACAATAACAAAAGAAAGAAGGGACCGCTGAAATCCCTTCATTCCGAAGCCTTATTTTGGATCAAACGTTTTGCAGTCGGTTTCTGCGGAACGGTGTGCAGTCGTCTCTTGCGTGCTAGCAATGAGAATCGACTCTGCGCCACAACGGTTGTTGCCTGCCCAGTTGCGGCAAGAGCTGACTTCGCAGATGACATCCTTAGCCATGTGGGTTCACCTCCTCTATGGGGCACAATCGCATAGCTTGTACAAGTTGACGCTTGTACAGCAACCTGCTAGCCTTTTCCAGTGAGATGGAAAGGGTTGTTTGTGCTTCTATGATTGTGCTAGTTATTACCCCTTCATTGTACCAGACAATCAGCTCAAAGGCAAACGAGATCATGCGAACCCCAGTCGAGGAGAACTATTCATGTATGCGTTATCATCGGAATAGACTGTTCCGTATGGCTGATCGTCGGGTAAAAGGCGTCGGTTCGCGATAACGGGCATAGAAGGTGATGTGGATTGGAGGGTTTCCTGACCTGGATTGACGCAGACGTTCCTCATTATGAGGTGTATCTCCGAATCGTCATCAGCGCGCTGCTCGGATTCCTGATCGGCTGGGACAGGGAGGCCAAGAGCAAGCCTGCCGGGCTGAAAACCTACATGTACGTTTGCGTGGCAAGCGCGTTGATTACGATCATCTCGATCTACAGTGTAGGCAAGTTCAGCACCGGGGAAGGGACGATGATGGATCCGATGCGATTAGCGGCTCAGATTGTTTCCGGGCTTGGTTTTCTCGGGGCGGGCGTTATCCTCAAGGATGGTCTGCAGGTCAAAGGGCTTACCTCCGCAGCGATGATCCTGTATGTCGGCGGGATCGGCATCGGCGTGGGGGCGGGCTTCTATAGCCTGGTAGTCTTTACGGTGTTGCTCACGACGGTGATGGCACGGATCGGCAATGCGCTCGAGCGAAGCAAGTTCAGGACGCATCGGACGTCGGGGGAAGACGGGGATAAGGATCATGACAACTAGACATCCCACGCGGAGGTCGACCAAGAGCCCTCGACTTTGATTATCGTCGGTTGAAGGTTCTTGGTGAAGCGTTTGGCTGCTGGCTTGTATTCGGAGCAGGATTTCGTTACCCTAACCTGGAGACACTGTACAATAGCCCAGATAGGACCCATAGGGCAAGCATGCCGAAGCGGGAAGGAGGGGGAGGAATGGAGAACGCCATCGCCTCGTTGCCATACTACAAGGTTGAACGCGAGGTGGACAAGCTGTCCATATGCACCAAGGTTCATGAGCTGGAGATGCATCTATATATGACGTGCGTGCGCACGGCGCACAAGGAGATTCCGATCGATCATCTATTCGACATCTCCTACCGCCGGATGCGCGGCGAGGAGGGCTTGCTGTACCTTCATACGAACCAGGGTATCGTCACCTTGACGCTGAAGGTGGACCCAAGCGGATTCATCGAGGCGTATCAGGGGATCGTCGGTAAATAAAGCCGCACCCGGCGGCGGGGATGCGAGGCAGCCCGCCCAGATGTGATGGTCTCACTATGTCTGAGGGCGGGCTGATCAAGCAGGATGACAGGCTGATCTTACAGCGTCAGATCGACTCGCTTCTCCCCGGCTTGCCACGTCAACTTAATGCCGTAGGCCTCGCAAAAGGCTCGAAGCGGGATGAGCCCGTCCCGGCCGTCTCGCGGCGGTTTGACGCCCGGCAGGGCGGCGACGGCATGATTGACGACAAGCTTCAGCTCGGAGGGGGCCTCGGTGGTCTCGGTAGCTGACGGTTCTTGCTTCATCTCCAACTGGTAGGCTTGGAGTCGGGAGATCAGCTCTTCGCCGAGCGGCGCGGCATTGATGCGGAAGCCGCGTTGTTGGCCGGGTGTATTAATGCCCGGCTTGGTTGTGAAGGAGAGGGGCACGCCCAGCTCTTGCAGCGTCTGCTCCACTTGCGGATTGTACGCGCCATAAGGGAAGGCGAGTGCGAGACTTCCGTGTCCTAGCTCCTCCTGCAACCGTTGCTCCCCTAAGCTGAGATCTGTTTTGATGCGGCGGAGGTATTCCGTCTCGCTCTCGTTTCGCTCCTCGGCTTTGAGATAGAGTGGATTGGAGAGGACAGGACCTCGCTTCTCTTCTGCATTGACTGGGCCATAGATATGTGAATCATAGGTATGACTATGGAAGCTGAAGCCTTGCTCCTCCATCTCCCGCATCTGCGCCCAGGACAGCTTGGGGCGGCCGGTGCGGTTGTCGATCGCCGAGACGATGACGAAGTTGGCGGCGGTGTAGCCATAGTCGCGGAGCACAGGATAAGCCAAGCTGTAGAAGCTCTCATAACCGTCGTCAAAGGTGATCAGGACGGCGTTATCAGGCACAGGGGCGCCCTCAAGTATAAAGGCGGTGTATTGCTCCATCGTGATGATGTTGAAGCGATGCTCTTGCAGCTGGCGCATCTGCTTTTCGAACGTCTGGATCGCCATCTCATCTGCGGTTTCTTGACCCTCTGTAAGCTCATGATACATGAGGACCGTGACTTTATTAGAATAGTAATTCTCAGTATTACTTGATCTGGCCTTGACCCATTGAACGGGAAGCTGTAGCGTATCGCTTATGAAGGTGTCGGGTACATACAAGACGTTATTTCGTTTGACCACCTCCAGATTGTCAACCAACCGCCCATTGACGGCCAGACTCACGGGCTGGAAGCCGCAAGAGGTCAAGCAGATGGCAAGGAACAGACCGATCAGAGATAGAATAAAATGATGGCGTCGATTCATGTGAATTCTCCTTCTAATGAGGGTAAGTATGTTATAAAGAGGCTTATGAACTCTCATTATAGGAGCTATATCTTAGCGGGGGAGGGTGGAAATGCTTAATAAATGCTTAGCATTCGCTGAAGGAGTCGTTACAAGCAGAGGACTATTACGTCCGGCCTAATCGCGAATACAATCCGACTTGTACATAAAATTCGAATAGGGAGGCTTGCAATGGCGATGGAAGAACGGCTCCGCGCGCTGGAAAAAAAGATAGCGCAAATGGAACAGGAACTGACTGATCTGCGGCGCTCGCGTGATCCTGGCGCAGCTGCTGGGCCAGATCAACGCGACTCATATGGCGAGGGTCAACAACTGGGGCAGGAATCTGGCAAGCCTCGCGAGGCGGCGGCTTCTGCGCCGCCTGCGCAAGGGGGCTACGGGCCGAAAGGACGAACGCCGGAAGGCTACGGACAACGCGCCGGTATGCCGCCGGAGGGGTACGGGCCGGGAGGCGGCCCGAGTGCGTCGCCTGGTCAGGAGGGCTACGGACAACGCGCCGGTATGCCGCCGGAGGGGTACAGGCCGGGAGGCGGCCCGAGTGCGTCGCCTGGTCAGGAGGGCTACGGCCAGCGCCCCGGGGTGCCGTCTGCGGGCTATGGCTCAGGCGGACGCCCTCCAGTACCGCCCGGGCAAGATGGCTACGGTCAGCGTCCTGGCGTATCGCCTGCGGGCTATGGCTCGGGAGGACGGCCGCCGGTGTCGCCTGGCCAGGACGGTTACGGTCAGCGCGCCACGATGCTGCCGGAAGGTTATGGTCCGGGAGGGCGACCGCCGGAGTTTTCGTATACGCCGCCTCCGCCACGGCCGCCTATCGATTGGGAAGCCGTTGCCCGCGTCTGGCTGCCGCGCGTATTTATCGTAGTGCTGCTGCTTGGCGTGCTTTGGGGCTTCTCGGCGGCTATCGCCGCTGGCTATATCAATGAACCGGTGCGATGTCTGCTTGGCGTAATCGCAGCGGCAGTCATGTACTGGCTGGGCGAGAGGCAGATCCGAGGGGGGCGCGATGCGCTAGGCCAGGTGCTGCTCGGCGGCGCTGTGGCGTTGCTCATGCTGTCCGGCTTCGCTGCGTATACGTTGTATGGCTTGATCCCAGCCGAAGTGGCGGCAGTATACTACATCGGGACGGTGGCCTTGGGCGTATACGCCTCGCTGCGGCATCGTTCGGAGTCGCTGATGGTGACGGCGATGGTGGCCGGATATTTGCTGCCGTTCCTGCTGATCGTCAACGAGCCGAATCTGTTGCTTTCGACCAGCTATTTGACTGTGTTTTCGGTCGCCATGCTCGTGCTGTCGACACGATTTGAGTTCCGGACAGCCTATGGCGCGGCCTTCGGGTTGCTCCATCTGCCGCTAATGCTGCTTTCGATATCCCAACTCGAGGCTGAGCGTCCATTGTTCCTGATGGCGATCCTCATCCAGCATGCAGCACTCTATATCCTGACGGTCCTCTATCGACGGGATCAGCCCTCGACGTATCGACAAGCGCTGCTGTTCACCGGTTTTATGGTGATGGCTGGCTGGTTTTACGCGATGTACGGGCTGCAGTCACCAGGCATGTACGGCGCGCTGATCGGCGTTACCGCGCTGGTCTATGCGGGCACGGCTTACTGGTCTTATCGGCAAGGTCAAGCGGCCTATGCGGTCTACGCGGTGACTGCTATGGCAGGCGTAGCGCTCTGGCTGCTGCATACGCTCCAGCAGGAGCTCCTGGCTGGCGCACTCCTGCTGCAGGGTACAGCGGCGATTGTTCTCGGTCTCCGTCTGCGCAGCAATCTGCAATTTTACTCCGGTCTCGGTCTCTATCTCGTAGGCGCGCTGGCTGTGATCAGCATGCCGATGCAGCAGCTGTATTCCGGCGAGACGGTCAGCTGGGTGATTTTGCTGGCGACGCTGCCGGTACTGTACGGGTACTATGTTACGACGCGCCGGGAAGAGGCATCGCAGCAGCCTGCACTCCAGTTGATCATGTGGGCGGAGGGGCTGTTGATGCTCTACTTCTTGACGCGCGTGGCACAGCTGCTCTCCGCCTCGCTGACGGATGAAGGGCAGCAGTTGGTCGTCTCAGGCGTCTGGATCGTATACGCGATCGCGGTCATCGTGGTCGGCATGATCCTGGCCAAGGCTCGGGTACGATTGGCCGGCGTAGCGTTCCTTTGTCTGACGCTGCTGAAGATCGTCTTCGTCGATCTGCCGGGGCTCTCGACGGCTGTGCGGGCCGTGCTGTTCATCGCCCTGGGCGCGGCGGGCATCGTCGCCTCGCGGTTGCTGTACAAAAAGAAGGAATAGCAAAGCAAGCAGCGCGTCACTGCTCTGCGCACGACAAATAGACCTCCAAGCTCGCTGGCTTGGAGGTCTATTTGCATTGATGGCCTTTTGCATGGTCAGGCCGTAGCGCGGGGACGCTGACATACTTCCCGGCCCCCTCGCGCGGCCCGGCTCGCCTTCGCCTAGTCCGGCTTGCACAGCAGCGCCAGGTCGAACTTCGGAACGAGTCCCTCGTCCATCGCGCGGCCGAGCAGCGCAGTCACGGCTGCATAGCCGTCGTCTCCGAGCGCTTCGGTGAACGTGTTGACGTACAGCTCGATATGCGCCTGCGCGACAGCGGGCGACATCTCCTGAGCATGCGCCATCACATAGTCGGTCGAGTCTTGCGGATGGTCCCAGGCATGACGCACAGAGGCGCGGATCCACTCCGTAAGGCGCTTGGTGTCGAGACCGCGGCGAGCGATGATCGCCCCGAGCGGGATCGGCAGGCCGGTGTCGCTCTCCCACCAGCTGCCCAGATCGGTCATCAGTTGCAGGCCGTAGTCCTGGTAGGTGAAGCGGGCTTCGTGGATGACCAGGCCGGCATCGATGCGACCGTCGCGGACGGCGGGCATGATCTCGTGGAACGGCATGACGACGATCTCGCCGACGCCGCCAGGCACATGATCGGCCACCCACAGCCGGAACAGTAGATAGGCCGTCGAGCGCTCGCTCGGCACCGCCACCCGCTTGCCGGAGAGGCGGGCCGGGTCGATGCCGTCAGTCCGAACATCAGCTGTAGCTGCCAGAGGATCTGGCCCCTCTGGCTGCTCTCCCCGCGTCAGGACGAGCGGGCCGCAGCCGCGCCCGAGCGCGCCGCCGCAGGGCAGCAGGGCGTAGTCGTCGAGCACCCAGGGGAGCGCGGCGTAGGAGATCTTCATCACCTCGGGGCCGCTGCGTTCGTCTGCCAGCCGGTTCGTGATATCGATGTCGGCGTAGGTGACATCGAGCGCAGGCGCATCGGGGAGCAGCCCGTGCGCCCAGGCGTGGAAGACGAACGTGTCATTGGGACAAGGGGAGTAGGCGATCTGCAATCGACTCATGCGAGTACCTCCCGGATCGCTGCCGCGCCGTCCGCCAGCGCATCGAGCGCTTCCTTGATGCGCCAGGCCAGTCGGTCGCGCGGCCCCACCATATTGGAGATGGCGCGCAGCTCAAGGACCGGCAGGCTGCGCGCTTGGGCAGCTACAGCCGCGCCATAGCCCTCCATCGCCTCGGCGACGGCGCCGGGGATGCGACGCACCAGCAGCTCCGCCGACTCGGCCGAGCCGGTGACGGTCGACACGGTCAGCAGAGGGCCGACGCGCACGGTCAGTCCAGCGGCCTCGAGCGCCTGACGGCAACGCTCGACGAGCGCGGCATCGCTCTCGATGCTCGAGGAGCCGAAGCCGAGCTCGTCTACGCTCGCAAAGCCGTCCGGCGTCTCGGCGCCAAGGTCGGCGGCGATGATGCGATCGGCCAAGGCCAGCTCGCCAAGCTCGGCGGCGCCGGCGAAGCCGCCGGCGATCCCGGCGCTAATGACGAGCCGGTATGGCTGCTC
>NZ_BFBX01000144.1:13324-13741 GCF_003851045.1 Paenibacillus sp. 598K
GTACCGGCAGCGGCGGCGGCCGGTCCGACGCCGACGGCGCGCACGTCGAACAGCGTGTCGCCCTCGCTCTCGCCAAGGCCGCGCAGCACGGCGTCGCGCTCGGCGGCGACGGCCGTGACGACGAGGACGCGAGCGGGGGATTGGGCTCCGGGCGCGCTGTCGGAGTCAACAGGTATCGGTTGGGTCATGGTTCAGGTCTCCTTGGGCGATCCTCCGTCTATCGCGGGGATCGGTTTGCCTCTATTGTAACAGGAGCCCTGCCCTAATTAAAAGCAGACCTACTCCCACCACCGCTTCAGCTGCTGCCACCATGACTGGCGCTTGCGCGTCTCGGCGTCGATGACGGCGCTGTTGTCCGGCGGCGCGCTCTCGCTGTCTGACTCGCCGCAGGCGATCTCGGTCGGCTGCGTGCCGGCG
>NZ_BFBX01000145.1:0-4589 GCF_003851045.1 Paenibacillus sp. 598K
GAAGGCGCACGGCAATTTGCACGGGCTCAGGGCGTCATCTCCACGCTACGCAAACAAGGTCTCGGCATCCTTCAATCCCTCATCCGCATCGGCACAAACAACTTTTCCTTTCCAGGGGTACCTGAGTAGTAACGACTTTTCGCACAGATCAGGGCCGTTGGGACGGGTAGCGACCCTACTTGTGCCCCGCGCCTGCGTCGCCCGTACCGCCGCTCCGCGTTCCCGCCGCCGGCCCGCTCAACTCGACGCTAGGACGGCCGGTGGAACGCCTCGACCTCGGACCGTGTCGGAAGCGACTGTTGTGCCCCGTAGCGGGTGACGGTGACCGCCGCCGCTTCGATCGCATAACGGATCGCTTGCTCGTCATCGCCGCTCTCCAGCAGCTCCGCCACGTAGCCGCCGATGAAGCTGTCGCCAGCGGCTGTCGTATCAGCAGCCGCGACACGGACCGCCTCGAACATTTGCAGCTTACCGCTCCGCACCAGCCCGCAGCCCGCCGATCCCAGCGTGACGATCATCGCCGCCGTGCCTTGCTCCGCCAGCTTGCCGGCAGCCTCCAGCAGACGCTCTTCATTGACCGGAGCGATCCCGGTGATCGTCTGCAGCTCATGCTCGTTGGGGATGAGCATATCGACGTTAGCCAGCACCTCTGGCGCGAGCGTCCGCGCCGGCGCCGGGTTGAGAACCGTCCGCTTGCCCAGTCGCTTGGCCAGCGCGAGCGCATAGACCGCCGTCTCGTACGGAATCTCGAGCTGGAGCACGACGACCTCTGCCTGCTCGATCAGGTGGCGCTGACTGTCGATATCCTCGCACGTCAAGTCGCCATTGGCGCCGGGGATGACGACGATATGGTTGCGGCCTTCGCGGTCGATCGTGATCATCGCCATCCCGGTCGGATGCTCAGATACGAGCACTCCGGACGTGTCAACGCCGCAGCTCTGCAACGAGCCCTTCAGCCGTTCGCCGTATGCATCGTTGCCGACCTTGGCGATCATCGCTGTCGGTACGCCGAGCTTGCCGATCGCTGCAGCCTGATTGCCGCCTTTGCCCCCTGGCAGCTCAGTCGAGCTGCTCGCCATCAGCGTCTCGCCTTCACCCGGCAGCTGGTCCACTCGGACCGTCAAATCCATATTCAGACTTCCTATTACTACCGCTCTGATACTCACGATGTGTCCCCCTGTTCATTGGATGTATACTGTTTCTACATCGACAGGCAGAGTCCCTGCCAGCACAAAAAAAGCAAAAGCACAGGGTCTTGTTACGACCAATTACTTTTGCATTGTTCAAAGGTAACTACACTTTTATATTTCCATCTTAAAAACTTCGACATTCCTTTCATCAACAATTCTGAAATACATGACATTATCATTAATAATTCGGCGTGGATGCGTTGTCCAGAAATTTAATCTGGTATTGGTAGGAATGAATTGCATTTCATTCACCACCTCCCCGACCCTCATGAGAACATTTCCTTCCGATAAGGTAACGCCAGAGGATTCATGTGCTGAAACCAAACTAATCGTGTACAGCTTGTCATCTTTCAATCCATTCACATCTACCACAAATTCAATGCTATCTTCTACTTGAACTATCTTTGCGACGTTAACTTTAATATTGTTCATTTCCTCAAGGTATAATTCCGCATTACCTATAGAAAGAGATGGAGTAGTCTGCATAGAATTAAGAAGAAATATATTCATTCCGACACTAACAATCAGTAAAAGTAAAACAAATAATTTCTTCAGCCTCATTTGTCCTCCTCGGAAAATTAATTACAACCCTTGATCGCACCAATCTCCTCCTGTTAAAGGTCCCAAAGCATGGTTACGCAATCTTGTTACTTGGCTCTCAGGCGCTCTCTGCCACCAGATGCCCGGCCAGTTAATGCGCGCGACTTGGCTCTTGCGCCAACGGGAAGGCTGCCACCTCACCCATACCTTCTAGGCAATTCCTTCTGGGCCATGCCAGATTCTAACGCTCTCATGGCGAGCGTTACGATCATGACAGCAGGCGCGCTGCGCACTTGAGCAAGGCCCGGAAAAGTTAGGCCGAGTACCCCCTCTCACCCGTGCACTATCCCCGACGGAATACACCGCTCTCGTCAGACCTGATCCCCGCCCTTGTTCGCCGCTGCGCAAACGACAAAAAACCGGCCCTCAGGCCAGCCGCAGGTACTGCTTTAATTCGTCGATGCCGGTCGCGTAAATGTTCTCTTCCCCGTGCATACCCTCCCGCTGTCCCACGACGCGGGCGAACTTGCGGTACAAGCGGTTCAGATACGCGTTGTCCCGCTGGGCGAAAAAATGGAACTCGCGCAGCTGCGGCAGCTCTTCCCCCACACTGATGAGCAGCTCGCGGAACCCTCGCAGGAACAGCCCGTTGCTGCGGTGAGCGGGATCGACGATCGTCGAATGCATAAACATGATGGTCCCGCCCGCATCCGGTCTGTACGCTTCGTCGACCACGCCGAACTGACCCCAGCCAATCACGTCATCCTCCGCGAGGATGAGTAGGATGCGCGTATCCTGAATGCTGGTGAGCACATCGGTCAACGCATCGAGCAGATTCATCTTGTCGCTGAATAGCTGTCGGTTGCGGATGTAATACAGGACGTACCGGGCATAATCCGCATCGCTCCGGCACCAGGTGAATCGGATCGTCATTAAACACCTCATTGTCTGCATAAATGAATGCCCTAGGAAGCGACGGTGCGTCTGACACGATGGACGTAACTCTCCAGGCTGGCGGCTGACATATGGTACTCGTCGAGCAGCCCATGCTCCGTCTCCCAGGTGTGAGCCAACGCTGCGAATCTGCCCAGCAGACGTTGCAGGTTCAGTCGCGACGGCACCCAAAAACGGAATTCCCGAATCGGCTCCTTCTCCATCGCATTGTGCTCGGCCAGATAACGCAGTCCTTCATAGAATAACCGGCCACAACGATGCTCCTCCTGGATGAAGGCAATCTGGATCTGTGCGACATGGGTGTTCTTGTACTGCTCGTCCGCCGTCCCCCGGATGTAACTGAAAGCGCCTACAGTTTGGTCTTCGCCTGCGAAGCATACGAACGCTTCCTTATGCAGCAGCAAGGGCGAGGACAGGAAGCTGAGTGCGACCGGGAATGTATACGGCAGGTTCAGTTGTTCGTAATGCTCCAATACAAGCGTCATGTAACGTTCCATATACATCTCTGTACTGCATGTCTGGATGTAGTAGTCCATTGTGACCGACTCCTTCGCCATGCGTCAGGGGCAAGGGGCCAGCCAGCGTCTTTAGGACACCAACGAAGGCCCGAGCCGTGTCGCTTATTTTGCAGCCGAAGTGCGTACTTGCTCGTTGGCGGAGAGGATGTTCAGGATGATTTTCCCGAATCCGCTGCCTTTCTTCGTATCTTTGATTTGCGGTTGTGCTGGGTACATGGCTGCACCTCCTTCTATCACTTGATTCTGGTACTACTATACCATGTTCTCCTGCGAAATTCTGTAGTCTGCGCTACAAATGATGCAACTTTCGTCCTGATTCCGATCGATCGCACACGGCGCTTCTCCCGGCCGGGCATCCGCCTTGTCGCATGGCGGCTGACGACTGCATCCTATAGAGGTATAACGGCCGATGGCTGTGCAAAGGAGGGTGGACACAATGAGCGAATGCAAGCGATGGAGCGACGATCCGATGGAGCAGCTGATCTGGGTCCATGAACGGCAAAGCGGCCTGCGAGCGATCATCGCTGTGCACCACACCGGGAGAGGGCCGGCGCTCGGCGGCTGCCGGGTCCATACCTATGGCAGCGACGCGGAGGCCTGGAAGGACGCGATACGACTCGCTAGCAGCATGACGTGGAAATGCGCGCTCGCTGGCCTGCCCTACGGCGGCGGCAAAGCGGTGATACTCGCGCCGCCGCAGCTTGCCGGCGACGCGCGGGCGGCGGCGTTCCGGGCGCTGGGGCGGCAGATCGAGCGAATGCAGGGCGAGTACATCACCGGTCTCGATCTGGGCAGTCTGCCGACGGATATGGATGCGATACGTCAGGAGACCGCCTACGTGACGGATACGACCGGCTCGCTCGGCGCGACAGACGATCTGACGGCGGACATGACGGCTTATGGCGTCTACCTGTCGATGCGCCGGGCGGCGAGGCGGCTCGGCTCGGACGACCTGACGGGCCGCACGGTTGCGGTGCAAGGGCTCGGCAAGGTCGGCTCCTTCCTGTGCGGCTATCTCGCCCAGGCCGGCGCCCGGATCGTCGTCGCCGACCTCGACGCCGGGCGGGTGACGCGGATGCGCCAGCTCTGGGGAGCCGCTGCTGCGCCCGTGGAGCAGATCCATCGCACCGCATGCGACATCTTCGCCCCCTGCGCGATCGGAGGCATCCTGAGCGAGCGCTCGGTGCCGGAGCTGCGGTGCCGAATCGTCGCCGGCGCCGCCAACAACCAGCTCGCTAGCGCTGACCAGGCGGAGCAGTTGCATGCGCGCGGCATCCTGTATGCGCCCGACTACGCCATCAACAGCGGCGGCATCATCGTCACCGCCGCCGAGCTGGCGGGCGAGAGCGCGGCCCATGCCCGGCGGCAGACGGAGGCGGTGCCAGAC
>NZ_BFBX01000145.1:4699-9339 GCF_003851045.1 Paenibacillus sp. 598K
CGATAGGCTACTCACGACAAGGAAGCCGGGACACGTGTCTGACACGCATCCCGGCTCCCTGCCGTTCTTTTGATTCCCCTACGATCACCTACGCTCGCCAACGACGCGCCTACCCTCGTTCACGAACGCCTAAGGCCGCATGCTCCGGCCGATTCCGTACCGCAACCGCCTCGGCTGCCTCCGCCTATCTTCTCCGCTAGCCTTGGACAACCTTCCAGAACGACGGCTTCGGCTGATGCGCCGCGTCGAACAGGAACGGCCAGTTTTTGCGACTGCGGACCGGGAAGTAGTCGAGCCAGGTGTAGTCGTCTGCCGCGCCCCAGAAGGTAACGGAGGTGATGTACTCGCTGTACTCGCGGAACAGGCCGAAGAACTCGCCGTACCGCTCCGCCTGACGTTCCATCATTTCGGCGGAGGGCTCCTTCAGGTCGGTCCGCTTGTCGTCATGCGCGAACACCGATACATCGAGCTCGGTGATATGCAACTTCAGGCCGAGGCTGGCATACCGCTCGATCGCCCGCCGGATATCGTCCGTGTCGGGGTGGAAGAGGCTCCAGTGCGCCTGCAGACCGACGCCATGGATCGGCACGTCGCGATCGAGCAGCGACTTGACGAGCGTGTAGATTTTCTCGCGCTTCTCCGGCACCGATTCGTTGTAGTCGTTGTAGAAGAGCAGCGCGCCCGGGTCGGCCGCATGGGCGTACTCGAAGGCGCGAGCGATGAAGTCCTCGCCGGCGATCGACAGCCACGGCGATTCCCGCAGCACCTCGGGACCGCTGTCGGCGACTGCCTCATTGACGACATCCCAGGCGTAGATCTCGCCCTTGTAGCGGCCGACCACCGTATCGATATGGCTCTTCATCCGCGCCAGCAGCCCTTCGCGATCGATCGTGCCGCCCGAGCCGTCCTCGAACACCCACGCTGGCGTCTGGTTGTGCCAGACGAGCGTATGTCCGCGTACGCCGATGCCATACTCCTTGGCAAAGTCCATCATCCGATCCGCATGCTCGAACGTATAGCGGCCTTCCTCCGGCTGCAGCCGCTCGAACTTCATCTCGTTCTCGGCAGTGACGCTGTTGAAGTGCTCGCGCAGCAAGTCGCGCTGATCGACAAGGGTTCGCGGATTGACCGCAGCGCCCACCAGAAATTGACCTTGGAATACATTCTTCAGCTTCGCAAGCTCTTGTACAGATTGACTCATGCGATTCGCCTCCCTGGATTCGTTTAGTCCGGCTGTACGAGACGGATCGTGCCGTCCTCGTTGTATTGCAGCTCGCTGTACTTGACGCAGCGCTTGTGGTTGACGCCGTCGGAGAGCGAGCTGTCATGATAGAACAGATACCACTTGTCGCGGAACTGGACGATCGAGTGATGCGTCGTCCAGCCGATCACCGGCTCGAGGATCGTCCCGCGGAACGTGTATGGACCTTGCGGCGCCTGGCTCGTAGCGTAGACCAGCTTGTGTGTCGTGCCTGTCGAGTAGGACAGATAATAGAGGCCGTTGTACTTATGTACCCAGGCGCCCTCGAAAAAGCGACGGTCCTCGTCGCCGGACAGCAGCGGCTGCCCCTGCTCGTCCAGGATCGCGATCTCCTGCGCGCCGCCGTCGATCGTCAGCATGTCCTCGCTCAGCCGAGCGACGCGGGGTCCAAGCGCTGGCGCGTCCACCGCCGGCTCCTTGCCTTCAGGATCGAAGACGTCGCCCTGCCACTTCTCCAGCTGACCGCCCCATAGCCCGCCAAAGTACATATAGCCTTGGCCGTCATCGTCGACCAGCACGGCCGGATCGATGCTGAAGCTGCCTTCCATATAGTTAGGCTCCGGCTGGAACGGACCTGCCGGCGATGCGCCCGTGGCGACGCCGATGCGGAAGTTCCCCTCCAGATCACGCGCCGGGAAGTAGAAGTAGTAGGTGCCGTTCTTGAAGGCGGCGTCCGGCGCCCACATCTGCTTGGACGCCCACGGAACGTCCCGTACATGAAGCGCTTCGCCGTGGTCGACGACCGGAGAGTCGAAGTCCTCCAGCGACAGGACATGGTAGTCCTCCATTTTGTACTGGTCGCCGTTGTCGTTGGACGGCTCGTCATGGTCGAGGTCGTGGGACGGGTAGATGTACAGCTTACCCTCGAATACGTGGGCCGACGGATCGGCCGTATAGATATGCGTTACGATCGGACGGTGCTGCTTCAATTGGGGGCTCATATCAGTCTCTCCTTTATCGTCGTTATGCTTTTCTCGAGGTGACGGACGCGATCGCGGGCAGGACGCCCGGATGGTCCTAGGGCGTGTTTGCACACCCGCTCAGGGGCATCTTAGGCTACCCTCCGAGTATGTAAACACGTCCAGGGGTGGCATTCACCCCTCATTGTAACGCTTACACCCTGCCCCAACAACCTGTCAAAGCTTAGATTATGCAGCAAAAACTATAGATATCTGGGGGCAGCAGGCCCGCCTCGCGCATCAGGTAAAGGATGGCGAGTAATCTAAAGATTAGGATATTGTCCCGAAGGCGGGTAACGACGATAATGAAAGCGTAACCAGGTAAAGCGGCGCTGTCGTTATCGGCAAGAACGCGCTGAGCTTTGTCGAATGATCGACACGCCGAGCCTGGGTAGGCATGCGAATTCGCCAAGGAGGGGGAAACAAGATGTACCATGTGCTGCTGGTCGATCCCAGCATCTACTCCCGGGAGAAAACGCGCTTGATCCTCGAGCGGCATCCGGCCGGCTGGTCGATCCAGGGCTACGCCGACGGTTATGAGGAGGCGGCGGCGATGCTGACGGCCGATACTGAGCAGTCGCCTTATACGCTGATCATGATTCAGATGAATGGAGATCCGGCCGAGCAGCGGCAGCTCTATGAGCAGGTGAGGCACACCTCTGCGCTGCCTGTCATCCTGATGGGCGGCTACGCCGACTGGCTCCATGAGATACAAGTACCGCAAGGCCCGATCTACGCCATCCTGCCCGAGCCGGCCAGCGCCAAGGCGCTGTGCGTCGCGCTCGATGACGCGCAGCAACTCCTCCGGCAGCAGCCCGGCCTGGCCCATTGCGCCCTCGGGGCGGCATCGCCGGATATCGAGCAGGTCAAGAGCTACGTAGAGCAGGAGATGCACCGGAACATTACGCTCAAGAAGATCTCGCGCCTGCTGCACTTGAACTGCGCGTATCTCGGTCAAAAGTTCAAGCTGCATGAGAATATTACGTTCCACGAATACCTGATGCGGCGGCGCATGGAGAAGGCCAAGACGCTGCTCTCGCAGACCAGCATGAAGGTGTACGAGGTGGCCCGCGAGGTCGGCTACAGCGAGACCGACTGGTTCTACAAAAAATTCAAGGCGTACACCGGCGTCAGCGCCAACGCCTATCGCAAACAAACGTCCATCACCGCCTAGGGTGATGGACGTTTGCTGTGCGGCGCGAGCGCCACTTGGTCCGATGCTTCCAGGCGAGCGGGGCTGCTCCCGCCACGTCCGGCCGAGTAGCGCCACTTGGCCCGTTGCTCCTAGACGAGCGGCACTGCTCGGTCTGCTGCCTGCCGCTCGCTCCGCTACTTCTTACTCGCCCGCAGCCTCGAGGATCGACCAGTAGGCCGGCTTCGCCTGCAGTTGCCGGTCGAACGGCATCGGCGCGTCGGTGCGCTCCACGGGGAAGCCGTTGAGCCACGTATGATTGTCGGCGATGCCCCAGAAGACGACGCCGCTCAGCAGCTCCTCATGCTCGCGCAGCGCCCGGAACAGCTCGCCGTAGCGACGCGCCTGCGCCTCCAGACGATCGTCCGGGATCGGCAAGCCGAGGTCGCTGCGATCCTGGTACTCGTAGATGCTCATATCCAGCTCGGTGATCTCGTTGTCCAGCCCGAGCTCGGCGAACTTGCGCATCGACTCAAGGATCGAGTCGACGGACGGCCAACGATAGTTGATATGCGTCTGGTGGCCGACGCCGTCGATCGGCACGCCGTCCGCGAGCAGCGTCTTCACCAGCTCGACCATCCGGTCCCGCTTGATCGGCTCGTTGGTGTTGTAGTCGTTGATATAGAGCCGGATATCCAGCCCGCCCGCCTCGCGCGCAGCGCGGAAGGCAGTGGCGATGTAGTCGGTGCCCGTCACCTGATACCACGGGCTGGCCCGCATCCCGTTCGGGTCGGCCGGCTCGATCACCTCATTGACCACATCCCACGAGACGATATCGTCCTTGTACCGCTCGACGATGGTGCGGACATGCGTCTCCAGACGCTCGAGGACGAGCTTTTTGTTGGCCTGACGCTTGGCCTCGTCCGTCTCCTCGACCATCGACTTGCCTTCCTCGTCGAGGAAAAACCAGTCCGGCGATTGATTGTGCCAGACGAGCGTGTGGAAGCGCAGCGCCATCCCGTTGTCGCGGGCGAAGGCGACGATCCGGTCGGCCGGCTCGAAGCGGAATTGCCCTTCGACCGGCTGCAGCGAGGCGGGCTTCATCGCATTCTCCGCAACCAGGTAGTTGACATGCCGCTTCAGCAGTTCTGCTGTAGGCCCCTGCGTCTGGAAGGGCTCGATCGCAGCGCCGATCGGGAAGCTCCTCTCGTACGCCTCGGCCAGCGAGCGCAGCTCCGCCTGCACCTGCGGCTCGGCCGGCTCCTCGGCTGCGGGCTCCGGCTCGGTC
>NZ_BFBX01000145.1:9367-9644 GCF_003851045.1 Paenibacillus sp. 598K
CGCTGCCGCTTCGGCAGGCGGCTCCTCCTCATCTGCGGCTGGCCCCTCCGACTGCTGGTTCGTCCCGGCACCCGTCGCCTCGGCCCCGCTCTCCACAGAAGTCTCGGCCGCCGTCTCCCCGGCCGCCACAGGAGCCTCGGGCGCCTCCCCGCGCGGCCACAGCGCGACCGCCGCCAGGACGACGAGGAGCGCGGCGGTGGCGATCAGCGCCAGTGTACGACTACGTTGGTTCCCCAATTACGCATTCTCCTTCCTCACAGAGGTTGTTCAAAAAGTC
>NZ_BFBX01000145.1:9862-14890 GCF_003851045.1 Paenibacillus sp. 598K
GGTTGTTCAAAAAGTCCGCTGTTGATCACGAAGCAGTTCAGTGAAGTGGAATCGACATCGAATCTTGAATGCAGTCGGAACTTCCGGTGCTCACGTAGTTTCCACTACGCTCCGCTCCTCATTTCCTCCTGCCTTCAACCTTCTCGGTGCTGAACACCGGCCTTTTTGAACACACATTTAAAGCCGGTCTACCCGACCAGGCCCGTTCTCTCGATACTCTCGACGAAGTAGCGCTGGACGAACAGATAGATGATGATGAGCGGCAGGATCGCCATCAGGATGCCGGTGTCCTGCACCATGCTCAGATAGAACGGATCGGCCGTCGACGTATCGCCGCCCGACAGCAGGATCGACAGGTTATGCGGCAGCGAGGACAGCTGCGTCGCCATCACCTTGCTGCTCGTCAGATAGGTCGTCGTGTAGAAGCTGTCGTTCCATTGCCAGACGAACGAGAACAGCAACACCGTGACGATCGACGGGATCGCATTGGGCAGCATGATCCGCATAAATGTCGTGCCTACCCCTGCGCCGTCGACATAGGCGGCCTCCTCGACCTCCTTGGGGATACCCCGGAAAAACTGGCGGAAGATGAAGATGTACAGCCCCGCCTTCAACGAGGTCGCCGTCAGCGAGGTGAGCAGGAACGGCCAATACGAGTTAAGCAGGTTAACCGGCTTGCCCGTCAGCAGCGGGATCAGGCCGAGCAGCGTGAAGTCCTTCAGATTGAGATACAGCGGGATCAGGATCGTCGTCGGCGGCACCAGGATCGTCAGGATGACCCCGGCGAACAGCAGGTTGCTCCCTCTGAACTTCAGCCGGGCGAAGCCGTACCCTGCGAGCGCGCAGGAGATCGTCGTCAGGATCGTCGTCGTCCCCGCCAGGGTAAAGGTATTGAGCAGCGTCTGCCAGTAGTCCATCACCGAGATGACCTGGCGGAAGTTATCGAGCGTATAGTTCTGCGGCACCCAGACGACGATCGGCGAGTACAGGTCCGACTTGGCCTTGATGGCCGTCGCGATCTTCTGGAAGATCGGGTACAAGACGACGAACGACAGGCCGACGATCAATACGAAGCGAACAATAATCCAGAGCCAGCGCTTCCAGCTCTCCAGCGATAATATCCGGATGGCATGCATGTTATTCCGTCCTCCCTTGCGCAGCTAGTCTTGATAGAACACTCTCTTGGACACGACGTACGAGACGATGGCCAGGATGAGCGCGATCGACAGGAAATAAATCCAGGCCATCGCCGAGCTCAGGCCAAAATTGAACCGTACGAACCCCGTCTCCCGGATGAGGTCCGTCAACGCATTGCGCGAGAACGAATCGATGATCGTGTAGATGATGTTGACCAGGATAAGCGGGCTGACCATCGGAAACGTAATTTTCCAGAACGCCTCGTAGCCGGTCGCGCCCTCGATCTTGGACGCCTCGTACAGCGCCGGCGAGATCGTCTGGATGCCCGCCAGGAAGATCAGGAGCTGTACGCCTGACTGGCTGACGATCTGATAGATCCGGTCGACGGCGCCGGTCAGGTAGTCGACGATCCATTCGCTGACGCCGGCTTGCAGCATGATCCTCTCCAGCTCGAAGCTGCCCAGCGCATTGATGATCCGTGCGCCGCTGTTCTGGTCGTTGATCGCCTGGATCAGACTCGTGCTCTCCAGCGTCATGATGACGCCGGAGGCGAGGATGACCGGCAGGAAGAAGATCGAGCGGGCTACCGAGCGGCCAAAAAACTTCTGATTGAGCAGCACAGCCAGGAACAGGCTGAAGATGACGATCAGCGGCACGTTGACGACCATATTGACGATGGATTCGGTCAGCACACGATTGAAGCTCGTATTGACCGTCAGTGCCTCGATGTAGTTTTTCATTCCGGTGAACTGCACCGACAGCCCTTCGGCGCTCGACTCGACCTTGCTGAAGCTATATCTCAGCGAGGTCAGCAGCGGCGTCAGGAAAAAGAAGATGAAGCCGAGCAGCCAGGGCAGGACGTAGAGGAAGCCCCACATCGCCTTTTGCTGCGCGTACGTACGCGGCTTTGATCTAAACTTCAGGTTCGCTCTCAGGACGATTCACCACCTATCGCATAGCTCTCGGCCTCGATCCGCCGGCCCTCGGCCGTCACCGGCTCGCGGTTGTAGTTGACGATGAAGTAGACGCCGTTCTCGTAGATGGACTTGAACACGCCGTCCGCCAGCTTCTCGTGATCGCTCAGCCGCTGGCCCGCTACCTTGGAGAGCGCTTCGTTCACTTCGCCGTACATCTGCGCCGCAGTGTCGAGCCACTGCTCGTAGTTAACCGCGTACAGATAATCAAATTCGGTGTCTTTCACCTTGTGCCCGGATTGATAGATCCAGGTAAAGTACACATGCGAACCGTACTCGAGGCTCTTGAGCACATACTGGCTCGCGTTCGTATGCGTCGACAGATTGTACGGCGTCCCCGTATAATCGATCGAGCCGCGCACGACCATCTGGTAGAACGGGATCTCCTCGTCCTCCAGCTTGAAACGGCTGCTGCTGAGCGGCGCATGCGTAATGTCGGTCACGTACGGGAGCGCGTAGGCGTTGCCGCCCTGCGCCATGACGTTGTCCTGGCTGGCGCTGATCCGCTCGAGCGCCTCCACCGAGACGCCCTCGGACTGCGTCCGGTCGATCTGGCGGTTTTTGCGCATGTCGCTGTTCACCTGGTCGGCGAGGTCCCGCAGCGAGATGCCGCTAGATGGATAAGGGGCCAGCCCCTTGAGCAGCGACTCGACATATCCCGGCACCTTCGTCGGCGAGACGACGTACGCAGGGTTGCGGTCGCGGTCGCGCCGATTGAGCGCCTGATTCATCGGATAGAGCTCCGCCGGCGCTTCGCTCAGCATCCGCGACGCTTCCTTGGACACCCGGAAGCCCTGCTTGCGATTGGCCATCAGCAGCGCCGTGTCGGGATACAGCTCGACGCCGCGCGATTCGAGGAATGTCGCCAGCTCCTGCATGCCGCGCTTGCCGCCGAGCGCGCCGTCGACCTTCACCTTGTCCGGCACCTTGTGGTCGAGTCCTTCGTTGAACCATCCGGCGTATTGGAGCTTGATCCGATCGACCTCACGCTCCTGGAGCGCCTCGACGATCGTCTGCGCCTCCTCGAAGGTCGTCAGCGGCTCCAGCGCCTCATACGGGATGCCGAGCCGATGCTTGAGCTTCGGGATGCCGCCGACCAGCTGCAGGTAGAACGGCGACTGCGCATCCGGCGCGAGCTCCTGCGAGGCAGCGAGCTGCTCGCGATCGATCAGCGATTGCCGATAGCTGCTCGCCATCCCGGCATAGGACGCCTCCTCCCCCGCCAGGAATGCATAGCGGATGACGAAGTCGGAGCTCGTCGCCGCCTCCTGGAATTTGGGCAGCGTACGGACAGCGCCGTCCGCGTTGAGCGTGATGTCGTCCTTGTTGACGACGATGAAGCTCGGGTAGACGTAGTTGTAGCTGTTGATCTTGCCGCTGATGTCGGCCGTCACCGAGGCGACCGCCGCGCCCTGCTCGATCATGCCGAGCATCGCCCGCCCCTCCTTGAGGATGCCGAAGACCGGCAGCCGCACCGTCTCGTCGAGCGAGTAGGTGAGCGAGCTGTTCGTCGTGTTGTCGGTGCCGTATACGGCCTGACGGTAGGCGGGATACGCCGTTTTGCCATTGTTGAAGTGGATCAGCGCCCCCGAGCCGTCAGGGACGAGCAGCGAGCCCTCCTCGTCCGTCCCGCCCGCCCCGAAAAAGTCGAGCACGGAAATCGCGTTGATCGGATAGTCTCCGGGATAGCGTATCTCCGAGGACGGCACCCGCACGAGCAGATTGTCGCCGTCGAGCGTATATTCGATCGTCAGATTAAACATCCGCGGCGTCGGCTTGGGCTGGTCGAGGCTGTTGTCGGCGATGTCCTGCTCCAGATCCTCGGAGGTGTAGCCGGCCTCCTCGAATGCCTTGAGCGCCCGCTCCAGCTGCAGCCCCTGCAGCGCCGAGTCGTTCCGCGTATAGAAAGGCGCGTCCTTGTCTTCCGTATAGGCGATCCGTATCGCTCGCTGGCCCGCCTTGTCGAGCTTGCTCAGCACCATCTCCTCGAGGCGCTCCTTGGCGATTCGCTTCGGCATATCGTCCATCGACTTCTTGTTCGTACCGAATTGGTAGGACACCCGCAGCCCATCCGGCAGTCCCTCGTATTTCATCTGCTGGTTGAGCACGCTGTCCGTATAGGTGTTCACCGTACTGACCTGCCCGAGATTGTTGTAGAAGCTCATCCGCACCTGGGAGGACAGCATATCCTTGTTGGTCCCCGTCGCCAACGTATCGGCATCGGGCTCGGCCGGATTGCTCCGCCAGATGTCGCCGCTCGCCCGATTGAGCACGGCGATGCCTGCCGTCGCTTCGTCGACGTACAGCTGCAGCGACTCGTTCTGGGCGATCCCCTTCATGCCGGGCAGTCGATTGTCCGTAAAGGCCGACTGCAGCCGCTCCCCGTCGGCGACGGCGATGATCTGAGGCTCTGCCGCCGCTTGCGCAGCCTCCGAGTCGCCGCCCGAGCAGCCCGATAGCAGCAGAAGGCCCGTCAGCAGCAGCGCCAACCCTAGGTAAGTTTTCGTTACTCTCATCCGTTGCCTTCCTTTCTAGCTTCTTAGCGACAGCTCTTGGTAGATCGTCGAGACGAAGCCGACGATCTGCTGGATCAGACTGAAGAACAGCAGACACAGGAATGCCATGAACCCCATCGCCACGACCGTCAGCGCCATCGTCACCAGCGTCTTGGACGGCGAGAATTGATGCACCGTCATGTTGCCCACGAACAGCAGGAACAGACACCAGAGGACCGAGAGGCTGCCGGAGAAATAATAAAACGACGCCTCCTGAAAGGTGATAAAGTTACTCAGCCAGATCCACGGGAACTGGATAATGATGAGCGGCACCAGGGCAAAGCAGGTCGCCATGAAAATTTCGGCGAACTTGCCCTCGCCGTCCATCAGCGTCGTCAGCGACCAGTTGGCCACGCACCAGA
>NZ_BFBX01000145.1:15015-15559 GCF_003851045.1 Paenibacillus sp. 598K
CCAGTTGGCCACGCACCAGAACAGCACAGGCACGATGACGTACGCGAGCTCCAGCAAGCTGTTCATATACTTGGGATTGTTGAAGTTGACGAGGAAGCCGCTATACTGCCGCTGCAGGATGACGGTCAGCGCCAGCAGCCCCAGGATAATCCAGGCCGCGATCAGTACGCCCTTGCGGTCGCGCTCGTACTTGAGATCCCAGAAGCCCTGGAACGGGCGCACGATCAGTTGAAGCGGATAGGTGACTTGCTCACGGTTCATACAGGCACGACCTTCTTTCTCGCCTTCGATTTGAGATACCGTCTCACGAGCAGCAGCGCGACGATGGCCAGCACGATGCCGGTCATGATCGTCGAGAAATGCTCGCGCAGCACTTCCTTGCGCAGCAACTGATACGCCTTGGAGTAATTGGCGCGGTCCATGCTCTGCCTGAAGTAATGGACGGCATCGCCGTAATTGCCCTGACGCAGCTCGGCCTTGCCGATGCCGGCGTAGGCGTATTCCAGATTGGCATTGAGGTTGACCGCCTCATAGAAGTGGCGGG
>NZ_BFBX01000145.1:15673-16613 GCF_003851045.1 Paenibacillus sp. 598K
GGGGGGGCCGCCGATGCCTCGTCGCCGCGATGATAGCTGCGCACCGCCTCGTTGAGCACGCGTCCGTACTCGGTCGTCTGGAAGCGGGTGAGCTCGCCGAGCGCCTTGTCGAGGACGAGGATATCGTCGCCCGACCGGGCGATCGCCACCGGCGTGTTGAACTCGCCCAGCCGGTTGCCGAGTCCGCCGAAGATGTACAGCAGATGGCCGTCGCCGTTGTAAGTGAACACCCGGCCCAGCCTGGCGTCGAGCACCGAGTACATCTCGCTGTCGCCGACATCGATATCGATCAGCCTCGACGGTCCCGTAGCGCTCCTGAAGATGAGATCGCCCTGCGGCGTGTAGTTGCCCTCCCGGCGCAGGATATCGGCGCCTTGCGCATTGAGCTTCTTGATCGGGTCGCCGAAGCGATCGCCGTTGGTCGCATAGATGAAGCCCTCGTCGTTGATGTCCAGATTGGTGAACTCGGTCGGCGTGAACATGACCATCTGGCTGCGCTGCTGGCGCGTCGCCAACATCTTCCACAGATACTCCATCGGGTCGACATAGACACGATTGGCCCCGATGAAGGTGGAGAAGGTGCCGTCGGAGTTGAATTCCATGAAGCCGTCAAACACGCCAGCCGCCATCACGTATACGCGCTCGCTCGTGTCGACGACGAGGCGGACCGGATTGAAGACGAAGTTCGCCTGCAGCAGCTCCGACTCCGGCGCGTCGATGATCTTCACCAGCTTGCCCTGCTCATCGAGATGGACGACCCGCTGATTGCCGCTGTCGGCGACGTACAGATGTCCGTTGTCGGCGACGAACAGCCCCTGCGGATTGGCGAAGCTGTCGGCGCTGCCGCCGTTCACGAAGCTGTCGACGACGCCTCGCGGCTCCATCCGCTGATCCAGCAGGACAACGCGGTTGTTGCCGGAGTCGAGGATGTAGATCGTGC
>NZ_BFBX01000145.1:16697-17084 GCF_003851045.1 Paenibacillus sp. 598K
AGGATGTAGATCGTGCCGTCCGGGTGGACGTCCAGATCGCTCGGCTCCTTGAAGGCGCCCACCCCCAGCGTCCGGCCGTCATACAGCGACGTCGCCTGATAGGCGGCCGGAGCGGCGATGGACTCCCCATAGAAGGAATACATATACGAAGGCGCCACCTCTGCCGCCTCTGCCCGCTGACCGCCTAGCGCTCCCAGACAGAGGCAGCAGCAGAGGGCGATCAACGTCAATTTGGTAAGACGCGCACTCTTTGGCATGTTGTCGGTCCCCCTTTTGAGCCAATTTTCAATTCATTTCCTAGTCGTTTGCTCTGAAATTAACTCCCTATCGTCATTGCATCGTGCTTACGGGCCGCTCGGCGCACCAACGTAACTCTACTTTCTAGAG
>NZ_BFBX01000146.1 GCF_003851045.1 Paenibacillus sp. 598K
CTGCCAAGCGCACAAAAAACAGGACCAGAACGATGAACGTCCCGATCCTGTCTTTTCCCTAAAAACGCAAATCGCCGCGCTGCAAGAGCACGGCGATCCGCTGCCGGGAACTGCGCAGGCGGTGTCATGTTCTTAACTCATGGATGAGCCGGCTGCGATGGCCGTCGACAAACAGACCTGCCCCGTACGCGCAAGACTGCAGCGATCGCTATCGTCGCCAAGCTATTCCGTTTAAGAGTTAAGAACAACTACCCGCATCAAAATTTCCCCTTTTGGCTTGATGGACCTATCATAAGTCAGCGGCAGCCCCTCTGTCAATCCCTACGCAGAATATGCTATAGTAGAGTAATTGGGCGTCGCTTCCAGCATGAGGAAAGTAGGGAAAATGCATATGTACAACGACCCGCAACAACGAATCCATCCTAGCGCGCTGAAAGCATGGATGCTCTCAGGCTGGATCTCCGCCGCCGTCTATGGCGTCATCGTCGCCGGCGTCATCTATCTAAGCGTACGCTTCGACTGGCCGCCCTGGATCGCCATAGCAGTGACGGTGCTTGCGCTGGCCGAGTCGGTGCTGGAGATCCTCATTTGGCCGAAGCTCAAGTACAAGCAATGGCGATACGAGATTCTGGAGGAGGAGATCCAACTGCAATACGGCATCCTCGTCCGTCATCGGACGCTCATCCCGATGATCCGCGTTCAGCATGTCGATACGAAGCAAGGCCCGATTCTGCGCCGCTATGGCCTGGCCACCGTCACCTTCTCCACTGCGGCTGGCAGCCATGAGATCCCGGCGCTCAGCGAGGCGGCGGCAGAGCAAGTGCGCAGACGAATCGCCAATCTAGCGAGGTTGTCCGATGAAGAGATCTGAGGAGATGAAGCGGCTGCATCCGTTGTCGGTCATATTCCTGATCGGCAAGACGATCAAGGACCTGCTGTACCCGCTGATCGCCTTCTTCGCCACGACGATCTTCCGCGACAACGTCAACCTCCTGTGGCTCGTCGGCGGCGCAGCGCTGTTCCTCGTCCTGCTCATCAGCATGAGCGTGCTTGGCTATCTGCGCTTCACCTATACGGTCGAAGCGGGCGGTCTGCGGGTCGAGCATGGCGTCTTCGTCCGCAAGAAGCTGTGGATCGCCAGAGAGCGCGTGCAGTCTGTCGATACGTCGGCAGGCCTGCTGCATCGCCTGTTTGGCTTGAGGAAGCTCCAGATCGAGACCGCAGGCGGCAAAAAGCCCGAGGCTGTGCTGAACGGTATCTCTGCGGCGGAGGGACAACGGATCAGCCAAGGTCTCGGGATGAGCGAGAGCGGCCAAGTCTCTGCCACCGCGCCTGAGTGGCCGACAATACCAGACGATCAAGTCGGTAGCGATACTGTCGCAGATCCGTCTGCCGTCGCGGAGCCGCCTCGTACTCCCGAGCTCGCCGCCGCCCCCGCCAAAGTCGTGGCCTCCCGCAAGCTAAGTGTCGGCGATCTCGTCCTCTACAGCGCCACCTCCGGCAAGATCGGCGTCGTGCTGGCCGTTGCCGCAGCCGCCTTCTCGCAGTTGAGGGAGTGGCTGGAGCAGACCTTTGACGTATGGGGATGGATCTCCGAGTGGTATGGCTCGAGATGGGTCGTCCTGATCGTCCTGGCGCTGCTTCTGTTTGCCTGGCTGCTCGCCTTCATCGGTTCTTTCATCAAGGAGTTCGGCTTCACGCTGCAGCACCGCGAAGACAAGCTGATCATCGAGCGAGGGCTGCTGGAGCGCAACCAGATTACGATTCCGTTGCGCCGAATCCAGGCCGTCCATCTGATCGAGCCCTTGCTGCGCCGACCGTTCGGCTGGGTGACGGTCCACATCGTCACCGCCGGGTACGCCGGCAAGGAAGGCCAGTCGGCCCTGCTCTTCCCGTTTATCCGTCGAGGCGAGCTGGCACAGTTCCTGGAGCAGTTTGCCCCGCAATTCGCCGTTCCGTCCGGCTGGGAGCATGTCGGTCGGCGCTCGCTCCGGCACTATGTGCTCGTACCAACTCTATTGGCGATACTGCCCGTTATCCCGGCTGTCATCTGGATTCCGGATCACTTGGGCTGGCTCGCGCTCTTGCTGCCGATCCTCGTCTATACGGGATGCGTGATGGCCTACAGACAGGCCGGATGGTCGCTTCAGGAGGATCAGATCTCGATTCAGTACGGCAGCTTTAACAAGCACCAGGGTCTGATCCCGAAACGCCGCGTTCAGTGGCATCGCGTCTCTCAGAATATCTTCCAGAGGCGTCGCTCGCTGGCACATCTTACGATGGCGCTCGCCTCAGGCTCCGCCTCGGCCAGCTTCGGCATCCGTCATGCGCCGCAGGAGCGCGCCGATACGCTGGCGCGCTGGCTGTCCTCGCGCAAGCCGGAGCAGACCCGGCCGCCTGGCGCGGAGAAGCCAACAGATGCAGACGACGACGCGCCACGCGATCTTCCCCCGGGCGACTCGCCGCCGCCGTTGGCTTAATTGTGAGATGCGCTGCATGACGCGGGGGTCAAGGAGTCCCCGCAGTATTACCACAAAAGCCCCTTCACCGTTGCTATCGGTGAAGGGGCTTTTTGAGATGTGGCGAATTCTGGCCAACTTAATTAACGACATTAACTATATGCGTCAAGCTGGAACTGTATTCGTCAAGCCTGAGCGCATCCGCCCGTTACACGCAGAAGTCATGACGCCACCAGACGCCGGCATGCTCCGGCACCACCGACCAGCCGCGCCCGATGATCCGCTCCGCCAGCCAGTCGCCAAAGAAAAATCCGCAAGCCTGCGCTGCTTCCTCGACGCTCTCGAATGGGTAATCCATCCGGATCGCCTGATGCTCGAAGCGATAGTGCGTCTCCAACTGCTCGTAATAAGGGACGAGGAAATCAAGCCGTACTGCCTCATCGACGCCGGTGCCCAGCGTCTCGAAGATAATCATCGTGCCGCCCGGCCGCAAGATACGACGCGCCTCGGTCATCACGCGCGCCAGATTGTCCTGCCACTCCGGCTGCTTGGCGCTGGCAAGATAGCCGATACTCCAGCCGGAGACGACCAGATCCGCCGAGTCGTCCGCCAGTGGCAGCTCGCGGTGATCGGCGACAACCGTGCGCACGCGAGCTCCATAGCCGCCCGCCTCGGCCTTGCGCTGCAGCACCTCGAGCATCGCAGCCGACAGATCGGTCGCGGTGTAGCTGGCCGCCTCGCTCGCCAGGTAACGACTCATCCGCCCCGTCCCCGCCCCCAGGTCGACGACATCGAGTCCAGTCGCCGGACGGATACTCTTGATTACCTCATCCAGCTCCGGCTGTCGCCCCACCATATACTCGTACTGCTCTGCCTGACTTCGATAGATTGCTTCGTGATTGCTCATTTGTTGATCACTCCTCCCTTTCTCCCTCAGCCTATACTCTGACCCAAGGTCAAGGTCAAGCCCCACGCAGGACAGCACAAAAAAGCTCCCCGCAGGAAGCTTGCATAGAGATGGCGACGCGAGTATCGATTCATGCAGACGGGAGCGCACGAACAAGCTCGAGCCGTAATCCTGTCCTGGCGAACATGCAGCCCTCCGGCAGCTCCTGCGCTCGCAGCGGAAGATCGATGTCATGCGAGAGATGGGTGAAGACGGCAAGCGAAGGCTGCAATTGCGCAGCCAACGCGATCCCTTCTGTCACATCGTAGACAGAGCGAGTATGGAACGGATAAGGCTCCCGGAAAAAGCTCGTGCCGAGCACCAGCAGATCCAATCCTTGCATCGGCGCCAGCTCTTGCTCGGTCAGCGCGATCGCATCGGAGCAGTACACCCAGGCATAGCCGGTCGCCTGATGGTCAAAGCGGTACGCATACGAGTAGCCATTCTTGCCATGGTTGACTCGCCAGGTCGCGACGCGCCAATCGCCGATCGTCCTGCCGCCGTCGATCGGCTGGAAGTCGATCTGCCGATCCAGCCACGGGAAGCGCTGCAGCACCTCCTCGATCACCTCTGCTGGAGCATGCGCCTCGCCTCTGACGCCCGTCCAGCGACAAACATCGGCCCACTCCGGCAGACCGCCGTAATGGTCGAAGTGGGCATGCGTCAGCAGCAGCCGATCCATCCCCCGCAGACCGGCGGCTCGCATCTGACGGCTCCAGTCCGGACCGCAGTCGATAACGGTATCGCCCAAGTCCGCGTCCTGGAGAAGCACAGAGGCGCGTTGCCGCGCATTATGCCCGCTCTCTCTGGCTTCCTCACATACAGAGCAATCGCAGTAGATGCGAGGCACCCCCATCGCGTCTGAGGTGCCCAGAAATGTCAATGTTGTCATAGTCGTCCTCCTGTGGCCTCACATGAATGTGCGGTTCGACCAAAAGCGGAAGCAGCCGACTCGACTTCGAATCAGCTGCTCCTGCAGATACCTGTAGCTCTGCTCTCTTACAGCGGCAGCAGCTTGACGCTTGGCCGCTGGGCTAATTCATCCATCATCGCTTGCCATTCCTGCGGCTTGTTGGGAAGCGCGCTGTAGTAGCGCGTCAGGAAATCGTGGATGAGCGAGGCGGGCAGCTCGCCCAGCTCGTCATGCGCCGGCAGGAAGCACAGGTCGAGTCCGCTCACTGCCTGCCCCTCATGATCCCAGGACGGATGTACATAAGGGAAATCGAGACGCTGATATCCGATATGCGAGAGCACCTCGCGCCGTACATAAGGGTTCATCGGCGTAACGCCGCCGAAGTCATGCATCGTCTGATAAGGATCGTAGATCTCGGCGAACATGCCGATCGGCGTCGTTCCCGATGCCTGCGCCAGCCCCTCGATATCGCGCTCTCGCCGCTTCAGCAGGAAGCGGCCGACGCCAAGACCCGGCTGACCTACGATCGTAAAATCGGTCATGGCGACGCGAAAATCGGCATAATACCGGTATTCAGTCGCGCCCACTACCTCATCCTGATGAACGGCAACATAGACGTGAATCCCTTCATCCTTGAGCGGCTCTGCCCACAGCGAGTATTCCAGCACCTCCTCCGGCGGGAACACCTCCTGCATCAGCTTGTACATCTGGGCGAAGCGTGGATCTTCTATGGATTGTATGCGGTGATATTCCATCTTGCTCATGCCTCCTGATCGATAGATGTTTCTTTATGTAAGACTGGACCTTTTCCTATTGTAGCTTACTGGCGTACCCACTGTAAAAAGGGATTGCGCCATTCCATCAATGCCGCATAATTGCACGACTCCTCGTCCTCAAGATAATCGGCGACAACGCCCACTGGCATCCGGCCGCAGCGCAGCAAAAAGCTGATCACCGGATCGCGCAGCTCCCCCGCCGCTACGCGCGACAGATAGGTCTCGGCGCTCATCTCTGCCGCATAGCGATGATAACCGGGCATCCGCCCTCCGCCGAGCAGCCGATCCAACCCAAGATATACCGTCGTCTCATACATCGATTGCATCAGCCAATGTCCGATTCCGGCGCCGCGATAGCCCGGATCGACGCAAATATCGACGACATAGAGCGTCTGTCCATGCGGGTCGTGATTGCGGATATAGCCCTCGTCCGTTACCTCCGCCCAGCCATGACTTGCCTGTGCGGTCGACTCCGAGATGCGCAGCCCGGTCATCGAGCCGATGATCTCGCCGTTCGCTACCGCGCATAACGCGCCCTCCGGGAAGCGGCTCACATGCTCTTGCAGCTGCTCCGACTTCCACCACAGCTCCTCGGGAAAGGGCGGCGGGAAGCTGCGGCGCTGCAGTTCGATCATCTGCTCTGTGTCGGCCAGCTCATAGTTGCGGATCGTCACCGGCAATCGCTTGCCCCCGGACGACAACAGCAATTGCTTATACATCAGATCAACCTCCTGTGCTGTGATGCGCGAGCATGATTACTTCCAGTCCGGATACAGGTCGGTGCGACGGTCGCGCCAGGTCGTCACCGAGCCACTCTTGCGGACATCCTCCAGCAGATCCAGGTCAAGATCAGCGACGATCAGCATATCGTCGTTCAGCTCGCCCTGCGCCATGATGCCGGCTGGCGGGAACGGGATGTCGTTGGGCGTGATGACGGCGGCCTGGCCGACATTAGCTCGCATAAAGTCGACGCGTCGCAGCGCCCCGGTCGTACCTGTCGTGACGATATAAACCTGGTTCTCCACCGCCCGCGCATGACAGCAGTACCGCACGCGGTAGAAGCCGTGGCGATCATCGGTGCAAGACGGACAGAAGATGACGTCGGCGCCCTTGGCCCTCGCCATCCGGACAATCTCGGGGAACTCGATGTCGTAGCAGGTGAGCAGCGCGATCGTGCCGAAGGGCGTATCGAACACCTGCAGTCCCTCCCCGGGCGACATCTGCCACTCCGTCACCTCCGTCGGCGTCAGATGCAGCTTGGGCTGGCGGTCGATCCGGCCGTCCGGATGGAACAGATGGGCCGTATTGCGCAGCTTGCCCTCGACCTCGATGATGTGCGTCCCTGCCGCGATATAAAGCCCGTAATCGGCAGCCAGACTGCGGAACAACTCCTCATAAGCCGCCGTAAACTCCGGCAAGCGAGTGATCGGCAAGGGCTCGCCCTGCTCATCGCCGATCGACAGCAGCTGTGTCGTCATAAACTCGGGGAACAGCAGGAACTGCACGCCGTATTCAGTTGCATTTTTGACGTAATGCGTCACCTGCTCGGCGAATTCATCCCAAGCCGCGATATCCTGCAGGTAGTATTGTACAGCCGCTACACGATATTTCATGCCGCGAAACACCTCGTTCCATAGATTAGAAAACTCTCATGCATATTTAATAAACCCTGTCCAAACGTACGCAGGACTAGGGCCCATCTCTCTTTGTCAAGTTTTAGGAAAGATGAAATCTGTTATAGTTTTTGTCAGGACAAGCCAACTTTACTAGGGTGTTCAGACACACCCTCAACGGAGGGACAACCGCAGTGCAAAAAACCAGAACACTTATCAAACGAGTCATCAGCGTTACACTGTGCGCCACCATCAGCTTCACCGCCATCGGCCTGGGCCAGCAAGGAACAGCAGAAGCTGCATCCTCGAAGGCTGACCGCATCATTAGCACCGGCAACAAATACTTAGGTGTCAAATATCGCTTCGGCGCGCCGTCTGGCGTTACATACGCCTTCGACTGTTCCTCGTTTACCCAGTTTATCTACAAGAAAAACGGCATCTCGCTGCCGCGTACCTCAGCCGCTCAGTCGAAGCAGGGCAGCTACGTCAGCAAGGGCAATCTGAAGAAGGGCGACCTCGTCTTCTTCCGCGTCGGCAAAAAATCGATCGGCCATGTCGCTGTCTATGCCGGCGCCAGCCGCATCCTCCATACGTATGGCGAAGGCGGCGTACGCTACTCCAGCCTGAACTCCAGCCACTGGAAGAAAAACTACGTGACCGCCCGTCGCGTCATCCGTTAATTCGGTTTGTCTCGATACGTATAGGCTGTTCGATCAGCCTTCCGATGCCACTGACCGGCCTGTCCGCCGGTCAGTGGTTTTTTTTGGGGAATTGCAGCGCGATCGCCGTGCCTTGATTTGGCTTGCTGAAGACGTCGATACTACCGTCATGCAGCTCAACGATCCGCTTGGCGATCGAGAGGCCCAATCCGACGCCCCCCGTCGAGCGGGCACGCGCGCCATCGACCCGGTAGAAGCGCTCGAACAGATGCGGGATCTCTTGCTCTGGAATGCCGATTCCCTTGTCCTCGACATCGATGCGAATCGCATTTTTGGTCGAGGAGATATGGATATCGATCGATTCCTTGCTGTACTTGATCGCATTGTCGAGCAGGATCACCATCAGCTGGCGGATCTTGTCCTTGTCCGCATACATCATCATGCCGACCGGCTCCGAGTGGACCCGGATCGTCCGGTGGAACGTCGTATGCATCATCCGGGCCATCTCGTCGATCATCTTGACGATGTCGAAGCGCTCCAGCTTCAACCAGTCCTCCTGCTCCGCTTCGGCGAGCATCAGCATCGACTTGGTCAGATTTTGCAGACGGACCGCCTCGTTGGAGATCGCCAGCACTGCCTCATCGCGCACCTTTTCATCGTCGCGGCCCCAGCGCTTCAGCATATTCGCATAGCTGCTGATAACCGTCAGCGGCGTCTTCAGCTCGTGCGAGGCGTCGGCGACGAACCGCTTCTGCTTTTCGAAGGTGCGGTCGAGCCGGTCGATCATCTGATTGAAGGCGCGCACGAGCTGCTGCAGCTCGGCCGACTCCTCCCGACCGCCCAGATCGATCTGCCTCAGCTTGCCGCTGCGGTCGATCTCTCGCATCGTCTGCACCATATGCTGTATCGGCGCCGTCAGCCGCGAGGTGAACCAGAAGGTGCCGAAAATCGCGAACAGCACCGCGCCCATACTCGTGACCGCCAGCGCGCCTACCAGAATTTGCAGGTAGCTGTCGAGCACATTAAGCTTGCGGACGATCTCCAGCATGGCGACGACCTTCATCTCGTCGTAGATCGGTTCCTTCAGATAGAGCACTCGCTTGCCCGCGTAGGAGTTGACCCCCTTGTTGTGCGTCAGTCTGTAATCGGTCGGCAACGCCAGCAGCTCTTCGTCGGAGCCGATCTGGTTGATGATCTGGCCGCTTGGCGTGATGATCCGGATCATCTCGTTTACATTATAGAATTCGGTCAACAGATCGGGATCGTCCAGGTTGCCGGGCGTCTCCATCCGTTTATTGTCGAGGATCAGATTGACCTTGTTGGTCAGCACCGTCTGCTCGCTGCGGGTCGTTATCTTAATGACGAAGAAGTAGACGAAAATGTTGAATAAAATCAGGATGAAAATTAACCAAAAGATGGTGAATAAAGTAAATCTGCGACGAAGCGTCATCATTCGGGCTCCTTCAGCACATACCCTACCCCGCGAACGGTATGGATGAGCTTGTAGCGGAAGCCTTTGTCAATCTTCTGGCGCAAATAACGAATATAGACGTCGACCAGGTTGGTCTCGCCGATGAAATCATAGCCCCATACCTCGGAGAGAATCTCCTCTCTTGATTTCTCTTGATTTTTATTCTCCGCCAGGAAGACGAGCAGTTCAAACTCGCGCGGCGTCAGATCGATCGCCAGCTCCTTGCGGAACACCTTGCGTGTGCGCATCTCGATCGACAGATCGGATACCCGAATCAGGTCCGCGCCCTCGGACTCCTTATTCTGCTGATGGAAGATACGCAGCAGGTTGCGCACCCGCGCCAGCAGCTCCTCCATCGCGAACGGCTTGGTAATGTAATCGTTGGCGCCGTGCTCAAAGCCGCTCACCTTGTCCGGCACCGTGTCGCGAGCGGTGAGCAGGATGATCGGGATCGGGTTGCCGGCGTTGCGCAGACGGCGCAGCACCTCGATGCCGTTCAGCTCCGGCAGCATGACATCTAGCAGTACCAGATCCCATTCGCCGGACATCGCCATCTCCAGTCCCTTGCGCCCGTCCTCGGCCCTGCCGGGGGTGTAGCCTTCATGCTCGAGCTCCAGCTCCAGGATGCGCGCGATGCTGTCTTCATCTTCTATAACAAGTATGCGTTCTTGTTGTTCCACGTTATAATCACCTGTTTCGCAAGACCTTGCCATCGGTCCTAGTTTGTGCGGCGATCGGCGGGGCCGCAGCCGCCGCGATGCTTCCGCATGATTTTTATGATAATGAACCCTGTCCCGAAAAGCAAGTCAACGGCCACAGGAGGCCGCAGCGGCGCCTCCGGTCGAAGGCGGCAACTCTTAGCCGGAGAGCGGCCTCGCGGCTTCCGTCAGCAGGCGCAGCACCGGCTGGAGCGCCCCGCCGAGCAGGCGTTGCCAATCTCTGCGGTCGGTCGCCCACCGTCCGCGCCACAGACAGTCGGCCCACTCTTGAGGCGGCAATTGCGGGACGATGGCTGACGGACGCTCGGGCAGCATGCGCAGCCATTCGTCGCGACCGGCAAAGCGCATATCCTTGTTGGCCAGCAGCGACGTCTCGCGACCGGAGCGCCGACGACTGGCGATCAGTCCCGCAGCCTCGTCCAGACGGTCGCGCGGCCACTTGGCCGGCCACGGATCGGCTGTGATCAGACAAAGATCGGCCGTCTCGGCCAGCTCCCGCCGCTCGCGATCCTCCCATAGATCCGACAGATCGAGGATCGCCACCCGTCCTCGGATGCTCCGCAGCATGAGCGCCAGGCGCTGGCCGCCCGGCAGCGGCAGCTCGTCCGCCGCATCGGGACGCAGCGCGTACCAATCGAGGCAGCGCTCCTGCCAGAGCGCATACCGCTGCTCCGGCAGCTGCCGCGGCGACGGCTCCGGCCCGCCGCGTCCGCCGAGATGGAGCAGCCCATGCCACTCGGCTGTCCGGCCCGGCCCTTCGACAGCGGCGCAGGAGACGCCTTGCGCAACCAGCAGGCGCGCCAGCGTCAGCGACAGGAACGTCGCGCCTGCCCCTGGCGCCAGCGCGCCTACAGCGACGACCAGGCAGCCGGAGGAGCGACCGTCGGGCGCAGGAGCGACGCTAGCTCCGCCCGGCGGCGTCCATGGCGCGGCTCCGCCCTGCTGCGCGCTGCCGTGGGCGCGCAGCGACTCGGCATAGGCCCGCCAAGCCGCACGCGCCTGCGAGATCGAAGCGAAGCGCCGATCGGGCTCGCGCTCCAGCATCCGCGCCAGGATCGCGCGGAAGCTCTCGGGCATCGCCAGACGCGAGATGACATCCTCGCCGCCGGCTGCAGTCGGTCCTGCGTACAGGAACCCGCTCGCCAGATAATAGATCAGGGCGCCCAGGCCGTAGACATCGGAGCGCACGTCGGTCTGCCCCGTGCCGCTCTGCTCCGGCGCTGCGAAGCCCGGCGTGCCGAGCAGCACCGTATCCTGGAGCTGACCGGTCTTGTAATTGCGCGCGATGCCAAAATCAATCAGCTTGACATGGCCGCTGCCGCTGATCATCGCATTGGCCGGCTTCAAGTCCCGATGGATGATCGGCGGCCGTTGCTCATGCAGGTAGCAGAGCGCGTCGCAGAGCTGCAGGATGATCGGCGCGAGCTGGGCGGGCGATGGCTCGACGACCGCCTGCTGCCGCCAGATGGCGAGCGTCTGTCCCTCTATGTAATCCATGACCAAGATCGAACGGCCATCGCTGCCAGGCGGATAATAGTCGGTCATCATCGGCAGATTCGGATGGCTGAGCCGCATCAGCACCTTGGCCTCGGCGAGTTGGGCTTCCAGCTCCGACGGCAGCGGACGCGACAGCTTGATCGCGCATAGCTTGCCGCCCAGCCGCTCATCCTCGGCCGCATAGACAGCACCCATGCCGCCTTGGCCGAGGAGGCTGAGGACCCGATAGCGGCCAGCGATTACCGTACCTGCACTCAACGTCTCCGTCGCTCCTACATCGCTTGTATTGGCTTGCCGTTGCGATCCTTGTGCAGCTGCATTAGGATCCGTGTGTTGTATCGTCATACTGAGCATAACCTCCTGTGTGAACAACAAGAAAAGCACCCCGATCAAACGCCTCGTCTGGAGGCGAATCATCGGGATGCTTTCCCGCTGCCTGTTTAGTTACATCTTATACGTCAAGTATAACGTAATTTCGTCCCGGTTGTGAAATAATTGTTTGGCTTTGCGTACGTGAAAGGCCGTCTGCAGCCGCTCCATCACCTCGCGGATCGTCTGCATCGGCTTGCGGTGCATCAGCTTGATCGTAATGATCGCTGTCGCCCCGGGAGCCAGCGCCTGCTTCAGATCGAGCACGAGCCGGCACATTTGCAGCGGACTCCAGCTCATATCACATACGAGCAGGTCATAACGCCCGGCCTCGAGCTTCGCCTCGGAGGCATTCTGCTGCAAATACGTGAGGCGAGGATAGCCGAGCAGCGTCGGATGCAGCGCCGCCGGATCAACCGCTGTCACCGCCAGTCCGCGCTCGAGCAGCAGAGACGTCCAGCCGCCAGGAGCGGCCCCGATATCGAGCGCCTGCCGGTAGTCGGCGTAGCTCAGGCCAAAGGCGCGCTCCGCTTCCAGCAGCTTGAACTTGGCGCGGGAGATCTGTCCCTCCTCGCGCTGGAAACGGACAGCGCCGCCGGGCCAGTCGGACAGCAGCTCGCGCGGTGTCCCCCAGCCGATCAACAGTCTGTCCGCTGCGGCGTAGATCGACAGGATGACCTCCGGCTCCTGCAGCGAGGGCTCGCTGTCCAGCTCCAGCAGCACGGCGTCGACGAGCGCCTTGGTATCGGCAGCCGAGTAAGGGAATGGCGTCGCGCTTGCCCTCCTTACATGGACCGCTGTGCGCTTGCCCTCGAATACCGGCTCAGCCAGCCGGACGACATGGCTGAGCTCCTCCAGATCGTCCGCATTGCCGCTTAGCGGCAGCTCGCGGTCGACCGGCTGCACGTGGCGCAGGAAGATCGGTTCGCGATCAAGCAGCGACGCCTGCACCTCCTCCCGGGACCCTGGCAGCTCCATCAGGAACACCTCGCCGGCCGCCAGCTGTGTGAAGCGCGCCTGCGGGTACATGCGCCGCAGCTCCTCCATCGCATAGGACGCAAAGCCGCGATTGGCCGTGCCGATCCAGCGGCTCACAGCCCCGCTCCTTGACCGGCTACGCGTATCCACGGCCGGTCATGAGCCCAATGCACCTCAATCGGCAGGTCGTAGGCGGCGCTCAGCACCTCATCGCGCAGCACCTCTGCTTTCGGACCGCTGGCTGCCACCTTGCCGTCATGAATAAGCGCGACATGGGTGAACAGCGGCGTGATCTCCTCGATATGATGCGTCACGTAGATCGCCATCATCTTGCCTGCGCTGAGCCGGTTGAGCTCCGTCAGGAACTTCTCCCGTTCGTACAGGTCGAGTCCGGCGCACGGCTCGTCCAGGACGAGCAGCTCCGGCTTGCCCATGAGGGCGCGCGCCAGCAGCACCTTTTTGCGCTCGCCCTGCGAGATCGTGCCGAGCTGCTGATGCGCGAGACGTCCGATGCCCATCGACTCGAGCAGCTCCAGCGACTGGCGCTTCACTTCCTCAGGGATCTCCTGATAGAACCGCAGGAACGCGAATGCGCCTGTCGCGACGACCTCCCATACGGCGTCGGTCAGCGTCAGCTTCTCGATCAGCGTCTGGCTGATGTAGCCGATCCGCTTGCGCACCTCCCTCACATCGCATTGACCGAACCGATTGCCGAGCACGTCGACCGTTCCCGAGGTCGGGAACATATAGCCGGTCATCATTTCCAGCAGCGTTGTTTTGCCGGAGCCGTTTTTGCCGAGGATGACCCAGTGCTCGCCTTCTTTCATCTCCAGATCTACGCCGCTCAGGATGGCGCGCTCGTCGCGCCGCAGCGTCAATTGCTGTAATCGTATCATAAGCTCTCTCCCGATCTGTATCGTTGTGTTAGCCTTGCTCTGCCGCGATCTGTAAGATCAGCTCCTCCGGCATCGGGCGATTGTGGATGCGCACATGCCGAGGGGCGTGCTGGGACAGCAGATGATGCATCCGCTCGCGCCCCGAGGGCGAAGAGGTATGCAGATAGATCTCCTGCGGATAGCGCCCGCTCTCGACGAGATGCGCCGCCACCTCCAGGCCGGTCGGCTGCCCCCAGCCGAGATCGTAATCGAGCGACAGCAAGCCGATCTCGTGCGCGTCGATGAGCGCGATGCAGGCCGCTGCGTCGGGCGCGCCGACGAACCCCGCTGGCGTCGGACGATAGTCGTCCAGATAGACATGGATCATGACGTTTTCCCCGCCTTCCTATGACTAGCAGTTAACCAATGGCATGGGCGTCCCCCGGTCGTCAGCAGCAACGAGCAGTCAAGCTGCTCATGACTGTCGCTGACCGGGGTGCGCCATTACTTCGTCTGCTCCAGCCAGCCGCGCACGGTCTGTAGTTGCCCGCGATGCGTGCCGTCAGCACCCTTGGGCGTCTCGAGGACGAGCGGCGCATGGCGCAGCGCCCCGTGTGTCACTAGCCGCTGCAGCGCTTCCGCGCCGATGCAGCCCTCGCCGAGCCGGGCATGCCTGTCCCGCAGCGAGCCGCTCGGATGGAGCGAGTCATTCAGATGGACGGCGACCAGCTCGGCCAGCACGCCGCTTGTCGCAGCCCTCTCCAGCCACTGCGCTTCATTGCTCCCATCCCATTCGCCGCTGGCGTAGAGATGGCAGGTGTCGAGACAATAGCCGATATGCTCCGGGTGCCGGGAGAGACTGCGGACTTGCGCCAGCTCCTCCACAGTCATCCCCATGCGCGCATGCTCGCCGGATTGATTTTCGATGAGCAGCTTGGCCGCGCCATCCCATCCTGTCAGGACGCGATTGAGGGCGGCGATGATATTGCGGTAGCCCTGCAGCGGCTCCTTGCCCTTGTAGATACCGAAATGCACGACGACGCCCAGCGAGCCGCAAGCCTCGGCGATCTCCAGATCGTTGCGCAGCGAGTCGGCGACGCGCGTCGCCTGATCCGGGTCGTCAGCGGCCAGATTGGCCGGGTAGGACGAGTGAGCAATCGACAGCAGCCCATGCTCGCGGCAGTAACGGGCGCAGCGCATGGCATCCGTTGCGTCATACGACTTTACCGCTAGACTGCGCGGGTTTTTGGGGAAGTACTGGAAGGCGCTCGCGCCTTGCCGCTGTGCCGATCGGGCCGCCTCGTAGTAGCCCTTGCCGATGCTGACATGACATCCCGGATAGCTCATAGCGTCAAGCCTCGTGCTGACAGCTCGGGCAGTAGAAAACCTTACGGGAGTTGATCTCCTCGCGCACGATCTCGCTGCCGCAGCGCAGACATGGCTCGCCGCCCCGGTCATAGACCTGGCAGTTGTCGTTGTAGCCGCCGGTGAGCAAATCGTCGGTCGTGAAGCGATCCTCCATATATCCGCCCAGCGAGGCGGCCTGCTGCAGCTTGGCGTGCATCGCCGCATACAGGCGGCTCCATGTCTCGTCCTTGAGCGCCGGGATACGGGCTCCGGGGCGCACGCCTGCCGTGAACGCAATCTCGTCGGCATAGCAGTTGCCGATGCCGGCGATCACCTTCTGGTCGACCAGCGCCCCCTTGAGGACGCCGCGCTTGCCCTTGAACAACGCCCGGAAGCGATCCTGGGTCAGCCGGCTGTCGAAGGGCTCCGGTCCGAGATCCTTGAGCCGATCGTCCAGCTCTCTCACCGATAGCAGATGAAGGTAGCCCAATCTCAGGCCGATGAAGTACAGCTTCCCTTGCGGGAAGGTGAGCGTAATCTGCACAGTGCGCTCCGGCTTCTCTTCCTCCGAGCCGTAGAACAGCCAGCCGCCCAGCATCAGGTGCAGCAGCAGCCGTTTGCCGTTATCGAGGTGGAAGATCAGATGCTTGCCCCGGCGCTCGACATACCAGACCGAGCGGCCAAGCAGCTCCGCCTTGAATTGCTCGACGGGCATATTGATCGACTTCTCCCGCGTCACCTCCACATCCTGCAGCCGAGCTCCGGCGATTCTCTCCCCGAGCAGCGTGCGATATCGTTCCATTTCCGGCCATTCCGGCATCGGTCATCTTCCTTCCTGTCCTCGTCGTTAGCTTCTCTTATGTCCCGAGCCGCTGCATAATATACGCTTGCAGCTCGTGAAGGGTATGAAACACCAGATCGGGACGCACGCCCGCTCTGTCGATGTAGCGCTCCAGATTGTCAGCCGTCGTAATCCCGGTCAGCATCAGTGCCGTCGGACAACCGGCGCGAGCGCCGGCGGCGATGTCGGTCAGCATATTGTCGCCGACCATCCACGTCTGCTCCGCAGACGCAGAGAGGCGCGCCAGCGCATAGTCGACGAGGATGCTCGAGGGCTTGCCGATGACGACCGGCGGAACGCCGCCAGCCGCCTCCAGCAGCGCCGCGATCGAGCCGGCGCCAGGGATGACGCCCTCCTCCATGGGCAAGAGCAGATCTGGATTGGTCAGCACATAGCGGGCTCCCGCATGGATCATCCGGACCGCGCGGGTGAGCCGTTCGTAGCTGAGCTCGCGGTCCAGACCTTGCAGCACCACATCCGCATCCCGTTCGACGACCGTTAACCCCTGACCAACCACGGCATCTTGCAAGCCGCTCTCGCCGATGACGAACACCGAGGCGCCAGGCCGCTCCGTAGCTATATACGATGCCGCGGCCTGCGCAGAGGTGCACACCTGATCCGGCTCAGCTGCGATGCCCATCGCGCGCAGCCGCTCGGCGAAGGCTTCCGGAGACGCAGTGGAGTTATTGGTGACGAACAGATACGGCAGACCGGCCTCGCGCAGCGAGGCGATCCAGACATCCGCGCCCTCGATCATGCGGCCGCCATGATAGATCGTGCCGTCCAGATCGATCAGCAGCGCTCTCGGCAGCGGCGGACAGACCGTCGCGCTCATCGCGCCGCCTCCTCCGATGCTCGCAGGACGCGGTCGATCCAGCCCTCCACATAGACGCCGTCGGCAAGTCGCGGCGCCAGATCGGGATAACGATCCTCCCCGGCATAACGTTGTATGTAATGATAGAGCGCCGCAAAATGCGTATCGACGGCAATGCCCATCGTCGCCTTGTCCCCTGGCAGCAGCGCCAGCGAGTCCGGCTCCGGCAGCACAGGCAGCGTGCCGCGCACCAGTTGCACCGCTGGCGACGTATCGCGCTCCAGGTCGGCCGTAATGCTGCCATGCGTACCGACGATCCGGATCTCGAACGCCTCCGAGCCGAGCGCGATCCGCGACACCTCGACGGTGCCCCGCACCCCGGATACCGTAGCGTAGGTCATCATCGCCCAGTCGTCGACCTCAGAGGGGACCAGCACCTCGGAGCCGGCCGCTTCTGGTCGCTGCCTCACATGCGCGCGCGCCTCCCCTTTCACCTCCTGGTAATCGCCGAACCAGTGACGTACCATATCCAGCGCATGGACGGCCAGATCGCTCGTCGCGCCGCCGCCGGACAGCCCGCCCTGCAGTCGCCAGCTCATCGGCCGCTGCGGATCGAGGTAGCCCGAGCGGCGATAGGAGATGCTGCACTGCAGGATATCTCCGATCACGCCTGCGGCCACGATCGCGCGGATCCGCATCACCGCCGGGTGATAACGGAAGGTGAAGGCGAGCTGCTCCGGCAGCTCCGGCCGCTGCCGGACGTCGTCCAGCAGCTGCGACGAGCGTTCGTAGCTGTCGGTGACCGGCTTCTCGCAATAGATTCCCTTGCCGTGAGCGAGCGCTGCTGTCACATCCTCATAATGCCGGCTGTTCGGCGTACAGATGTCGACGACATGGACGCGTTCGTCTGCCGCCGCCTCCTCCACCGAGTCGGTGACGCGCCGGAAGCCGATCGCCTCCGCCTGCGCCTGGTGTTTGTCCGGCTGGCGGGTCACCAGCGTATCCAGCACCGGCAACAACGGCAGCTGCTTGATGATCGGCATCGCCCGCAGCGCCGTCATATGGGTCTTGGCAATATTGCCGAAGCCCGCAAATGCAAACGGAATAGTTTTCATTTTCGTTTGTTCCTTTCCACTTTGGTGAGCAGCCGTTCGACCCGCTTGCGGATCGTCTCGCGATCCTGCGGCTTCGGACCTTTGCGCGGGGCGCTCGCGCCTCCGGACATCGCAAAGGCCAGCTTGGCGTAATGCAGCGCCTTAGCCAGATCCTTGGTCCGGTGCTCATGGTACATCGCCAGCTCGATATGCGCTTCCGTTATCGGGCTGGACGTCGTTTCCGCCAGATGGGCGGCCTTCTGCCACAATACCACAGCCCGCTCCCAATTACCAACCTTCTTGTCGCGCGCCGCCAGCGCCAGACACCAGCCGCCGGGAGGCTGCTCGGACGTCATCAGACGGTCGTAAAGCAGCTCCGCGTCCGCCGTCTTGCCCATGCGCTCCAGCCACAGGCCGGTGCGCAGCTGCTCCTCCGGCTGCTCGGGATACGGCAGCTCGCTGCCGAGCGCGCCGCCCAGCAGTCGGCCGTAGCGGATCGCCAGCGCCGCCAGCGAGAGCATGTCGATCTCGTTGTGCCGGAAGACCGCTGCCAACGGCAGCGGATCGCCGTCCGCCAGGTACTGATAGTAGAGCGCCGGCGCCATCGCCCCCGGCACATCGTCGGTGCGATGGATGCCGAGCCGCGCCTCCTCGACGCGGCTCAGCTTGCAAGAGTCGAGCGTATGCCGCCAGATGCTGCGGGAGGGATGCAGGAAGTCCAGATGGAGCGGCGCCGTCAGGCCGCTGCGCCAGCCATGCATCACATAGCGGCCACTCAGCGCCGGCCAGTCGAACGTCTTGCCGTTGTACGTCGCCAGGAAGCGGCGGCGGCTTAGCCAGTCGTGCAGATAGCTCAGCATCGCCCGCTCCTCGGCAGGGTGCCGGATGAAGAGCTGTTCGATGACGAACTGCGTCTCCTCCATATAGCCGATGCCGACCATAAACGGGATCGTCCCCGTGCCTGCCCCCAGACCCGTCGTCTCCAGGTCCAGGAACAGGATCTCTCCCGGCTCCGGCGCCGACAGCGTCGGATGGAAGGCCGCCAGCTCATGCGCCGTCTCCTGCAGCTCTGCCAGCCGCTGATCGCCATGCCGATGGTCGAGCGGGTAGACGAGCCGTCGCCGCAGGAACGTCTCTCCCGCATGGACGAGCGGCTCGACCCCAAGCGCCAGCCAACCCCGCTCCAAGGCAGCGGTCGCTTCGCTCTGCGGGCCGTCCTCGGGCTGACGCAACGTTTCCCCATCGCTCCGGTCAGGCGCGCTCGACTCATCGCGCGCACGCATAACCGGTCCGTCCGCTAGCGCCTCTGCTGCCGCAGCTATCTCGAGCCCGCTCGCCGAATCGCTGCCGACCATCGCCGCATCGGTCGACTGCCGCTCTCCTGCTTCGTCCTTCGTCCGCTGCGAACCGGGCTTCTCCTCACCCTGAAGGCCCGCACCGCTCTTGCTCTCGTGCCTGTCTAACGTCTCGCCTGCTGCCGGGCTCGGCGCAGCCTCGGCAGGCTCCGGCGACAGCTCGCGCTGCGACTTTGGCGCGCCCAGCAGCCGATTCATCCTCTCGCGCAGTCCGCTCATATCGCCTCACCTGCCTCTCCGAGCAGCTCCAGCGCCTGCTGCTTGCCGAGCAGGCCGACCTCCTCGATCGGCCCTACGCAGGCCGGACAGCCGCTCAGGCAGGTGCAAGAGGTGATATGATCCCTTGCCTGCCGCATCAGTTTGTCATGCACGTCGTAGAGACGCTCGGAGAGGCCGATGCCGCCAGGGTAGCGGTCGTAGAAGAAGATCGTCGGCAGCTTGGAGTGGACCGCCTTCACCTGCGGGACGACGCGGATATCAAGCGGGTCGCACATCAGGTAGAGCGGCGCGATGTGGACGAGCACATTGGCCAGGCCGAGCAGCGCAGACTGCATCTCGTCGGTCGTCTTGCGCGCCGCCGCCTCCTCGCTGAAGGCGAACCAGTACGAGCTCGTATGCAGCTCCTCCTCTGGCAGATGGATCGGCCCGGAGCCGATGTTCTCATGCGTGCGCATGCGGATTTTTTTGAAGATCGTTGCTTTGGCATTAACTGTGACATCGCCGTATTGCCGCAGCAGCTCGCCGAAGCGGGCTTCCTTGTCGACATGCAGCACCTTCAGCTCGACCGCCATGTTGGCGTCAGTGAAATAATCGACATCGACCTCGCGGACGTAGGCTTTTTTCTCATGATAGTCCAGCTTCTCGACCTGATACTGGACGCCCTCGTGCAGATAGATCGCCTCCTCGTGGACGAGCGTCGGCGCGCTGAACCGGTCGACCTCGCCGAGCACCCGATGCTCCGGCAGCGTCATATCGACGATGACGACATTCTCCTGAGCGGCCGAGCGCAGCGAGATGCCATGCGCGGGGAAGGATTGCTCCATCCAGTACCAGCGGCCGCCCGACTGGGTCAGCACCTGAGACTCGGTCAGATATTCCAACATATCACGCAGCGACTCGCCGCCGAACGTGTCGCCCTCCTCGAAGGGCAGCTCGTAAGCGGCGCACTTGATATGATCGATCAGGATGAGCAGGTTGTCCGGGTGGATGAGCGCTCGCTCCGGCGGCCGGTTAAAAAAGTAGTCCGGGTGCTGGATGATGTACTGGTCCAGTGGATTGCTGCTGGCCACCATAAAGGTAACCGAGCTTCCCTGACGACGACCCGCCCGGCCAGACTGCTGCCACGTGCTGGCGATCGTGCCGGGATAGCCGTTCAGCACGCATGCCTGGAGCTGCCCGATGTCGATGCCAAGCTCCAGCGCGTTGGTGCTGACGACGCCGCGGATCTCGCCGCTGCGCAGCCCGCGCTCGATCTCGCGCCGCAGCTTTGGCAGGTAGCCGCCCCGATAGCCGCGGATCGTCTTGTTGCCGAGCTCGCGGCGCACCAGCTCCTGCAGGTATGTCAGCAGGATCTCCACGCGGACGCGGCTGCGGGCGAATACGATCGTCTGCACGCCTTGCTTCAGCAGGAGCGCCGCCAGCTTCTGCGTCTCCAGCACACTGCTGCGGCGGATGCCGAGCTGCTTGTTGACGACCGGCGGGTTATAGAAGACGAAATGCTTCTCGCCGGACGGCGCGCCGTTGTTATCGACGAGCGTCACCCGCTCGCCGATCAGCCGCTCCGCATGCTCGCCGGGATTGTCGATCGTCGCCGAGGCGCAGATGAATTGCGGCGACGAGCCGTAGAACCGGCAGATCCGCTTCAGTCGGCGGATCACATTGGCGACATGACTGCCGAACACACCGCGATACGCATGCAGCTCGTCGATGACGATATACCGGACATTCTCGAACAGCTTGACCCACTTCGTATGATGCGGCAGGATCGCCGAATGCAGCATATCCGGGTTGGTGACGACGATATGTCCGGCGTTGCGGATCGCCGTCCGCACCGTCGGCGGTGTGTCTCCGTCATAGGTGTGCGTCTTGATGTCGACCTCCATCGCATCGGCCAGCTCCTGCAGCTCCGCGACCTGATCCTGCGCCAACGCTTTGGTCGGGAACAGATAGAGCGCGCGCCCGCTCTCCCGCTCGAGCAGCGATTGCAGCACCGGCAGGTTGTAGCACATCGTCTTGCCCGAGGCGGTCGGCGTCACAGCGACCACATGCTCGCCCCGCCGCACCGCCGCATAAGCGTCCCGCTGATGGGTGAACAGCTCCCCGATGCCGCGCGCTCGCAGCGCTCCGGCCAGCCGGGGGTCAAGATCCACCGGCAGCGGCGCGCACCTCGCCTCGCGTGGCGGTATCGTATGCCAATGCGTCACATTTTCCATGATTTCCGGCTGCGTGCGCACATGACCCAGCCAGTCCTCCAGGGTGGCGGCCTTGCCCGTCCATCGGTTCATCGCTTGTTCTCCTCTCCATGCTTCATCGTCCGTTTATTTCTGGTCGCTCTACTCGCTCCTTATTTTCTTTATTGTACAGGAATACATGTTCGCTCGGCAATCCCAATGCTGTCGAACTGCCACGAAATGTAGCAGCGCGATACCCCGCAAGACCGATTATGTAGCCGAACCTGTCGACTCCTGCGCTTTCCCGGGAAAGTATCCGTATTGCCCGCGCTTTATTACCCGCCCGATGATTACCCTGCCTCACAACAAGACCCCGCCGGGAGGGTGGTCCCTGCGGGGTCTGCGGCCGCGCTCGCCCGGCGCGCCGACGCAAGCGCCTGACGAACGGGCGGACGCGAAGACCTCATGCGAGCGATGCGGCTACACTTTCTCCACGTTGAAATATTGCGCCTCCGGATGGGCGAATACCATCGCCGAGACCGATGCCTCCGGCTCCATCATAAAGCCTTCGGTCAGTTCTACCCCGATATCCTCCGGCTGCAGCAGCTCGAACAGCGGCTGCTGATCCTCGAGATCCGGGCAAGCCGGATAGCCAAAGGAGACACGGATGCCTTGATAGCGAGCGCCAAGGCGCTGCTTCATCGTCATCTCTGGCGGGTCCGGGTAGCCCCATACATCGCGCATCATATGATGGACGCGCTCGGCCAGGCCCTCGGCCACCTCCAGCGCCACCGCCTGCAGCGCATGCGAGCGCAAGTAATCGCCGTTGTCCTTGAGCACCGTCGCCCGCTCGCGCACGCCCTGTCCCGCCGTGACGACGAGGAAGCCGACATAGTCCATGACGCCGCTCTCCACTGACTTCAGGAAGTCGGCCAGACAGAGATTCGGCTCGACCTGCTGACGAGGGAAGGAGAACCGTTTGATCTCCTTCGTATGGTCCGCTGGATCATAGATGACGATGTCATTACCCGAGCCCTGCGCTGGAAAGAAGCGATACATCGCGTTTGCATGCAGTGTGCCTTCCGTCGCCGCTTCCTTGAGCAGTTCGTCGACCGTCTCCTTGAGCTGGATTACCTTCTGCTCGCCCTTGGCGATCAGTTGGTCGACATTCCCCCTCACACCCAGATGATGTCCGAGCAGCATCTGCATGTTCACATAAGGGATGATCTGATTAATCGGAATCTCGCGCAACACATGGCGATCCAGATCCGGCGGCACGAACACCGGCGCATCCTGCGAGATTTTGGAGCGGACCGCGCGCGTCAGCTTCGGCAGCTCCTTTTTCTCCTCGACCTCGACGCCGCCTGATGCCTTAAACGCCGCGAGTTCCTCCTCCATCTGCTGGCGATGCTCGCGATTCATCAGCTTGTTGGCGATATCGAGGCCATCCATCGCATCCTTGGCATACAGCACTAGACCGTCATATTCCGGTCCGATCCGATTTTTGGTGAACTTGCGGGTAAGCGCCGCTCCTCCGACGAGGATCGGCGCGCTGATGCCGGCACTCCGCATATCTTGGGCAGTAATGACCATCTGCTGCGCCGACTTGACGAGTAACCCGGACAGTCCGATCGCATCGGCCGGCTCCTTGCGGTACGCCTCGATCAGCTGCTCTGGCGGCACCTTGATGCCGAGGTTGATAATCTTGTAGCCGTTGTTCGAGAGGATGATCTCGACCAGATTTTTGCCGATGTCGTGGACATCGCCCTTCACCGTCGCCAGGATGATCTTGCCTTTGACAGAGGACTCGTTTTTCTCCATATACTGCTCCAGGAAGGCGACCGATGCCTTCATTACTTCAGCGCTTTGCAGCACCTCCGCGACGATCAGCTCGTTGTTATTGAACAGTCGACCGACCTCTTCCATCCCTTTCATGAGCGGGCCGTTGATGATGTCGAGCGGCGAGTACTTCTCAAGCGCCAGCGCCAGGTCGGGCAAGAGCCCTTCCTTCGTCCCCTCGACGACATAAGAGCCGAGACGCTCCTCGAGCGTCAGCGTCGATATCTTCTCCTTCTTGTCGACCTTCTTCTCGCGGAAGAAGGCGACGAACGCCGCCAGCGTGTCGTCATTCGTGTTGAAGATCAGATCCTCGGCGAGCTGCCGTTCCGCCTCCGAGATCGAGGCATAGCGCTCCAGCTTCTCCGTATTGACGATCGCGTAATCCAGCCCGGCCTTCGTACAGTGGTACAGGTAGACCGAGTTCAGCACCTCGCGGCCTGCATCCGGCAGACCAAAGGAAATGTTGCTGAGACCAAGGATCGTCATTACCTTCGGGTACTTCTCCTTGATCATCCGGATGCCCTCGATCGTCTCGACGGCAGAGCCGATATACTGCGGATCGCCGGAGCCGACCGGGAACATGTTCGGGTCGAAGATGATATCCTCTTCGGCCATCCCGTATTTGTGAACGAGCAGATTGTACGCCCGCTCAGCGACCTCCATCTTCGCCTCGCGCGAGACCGCCTGGCCGCGCTCGTCGATCAGGATGCAGACGACCGACGCGCCGTACTTGTGGATGAGCGGCACGATCGCCTCGAACTTGGACTCGCCGTCCTCGAGGTTAATCGAGTTAATGATCGCCTTGCCCTGCGAATACTTGAGCCCCAGCTCGACGATATGGTCATAGGTCGAATCGATGACGAGCGGCACCTTGACCTTCTTGACAACCTCCTGCAGGAACGTCTCCATCGCATAGGCCTCGTCTACATCCGTGTCTTGCAGGTTGATGTCGATGACATGGGCGCCGTTCTTCACCTGGGCGCGCGCCACCTCGGACGCTTCCTCGAACTTGCCTTCCTTGATGAGCCGCTTGAATTTGCGGGAGCCCGAGATATTGGTCCGCTCGCCGACCATGATCGGCCGGTTGTCCGGCTCGATGAACACCGTCTCGATCCCCGACACCGCTGGCGGATGATCGCCAGCTACGGGACGCGGCTGATACGCCGACAGCGTCTCCTTCATCGCCCGGATGTGGGCCGGCGTCGTGCCGCAGCAGCCGCCGGCGATGTTGAGCCAGCCCTGCTCGGCGAAGCCCGCCAGCTTGCGCGCCAGCGAGTCAGGCGACTCGTGATACTGACCGTTCTCGTCCGGCAGACCGGCATTGGGATAGCAGCTCACAGCGGTCCGGGCGATACCGGAGAGCGTGCGGATATGGTCGCGCATAAACTCCGGGCCGGTCGCGCAGTTCAGACCGATTGAGACCGGCCGCAGATGCTCCAGCGAGATGTAAAAGGCCTCGATGTTCTGCCCGGCAAGCGTCGTACCCATCGGCTCGATCGTGCCCGAGATCATGATCGGCAGCTCCTTGCCCGCTGTCTCGAACGCCTTGCGGACGCCGATGCTGCCAGCCTTGACATTAAGCGTATCCTGCGACGTCTCCAGCAGGATCGCATCGACGCCGCCTTCGATAAGCGCCAGCGTCTGCTCGTAGTAGCTTTCGACGAGCTGATCGAACGTGACGCCGCCCGTCACCGACAGCGTCTTCGTCGTCGGGCCGAGCGCACCGGCGACATAACGCGGCCGCTCCGGCGTCGAATATTTGTCCGCAGCCGCCTTCGCCAACGCCGCAGCCGCCAGATTAATCTCGCGCGCCTTCTCGGGGATATCGTACTCGAGCAGGACGACGCTCGTCGCGCCGAACGTGTTGGTCTCCAGTATGTCTGCTCCTGCCTCTAGGTACGCTTCATGTATATCCTGGATCAGATCGGGACGGGTGAGCACGAGCATCTCGTTGCAGCCGTCCAGCTCCTCTCCGCCGAAATCCTCGGCCTGCAGATCGGCTTGCTGGATCATCGTGCCCATCGCGCCGTCGAGGATGAGGATGCGTTCATTCATTAATTGCTGTAAGGGTGGTTTATTCATCAGTCGTTTAGCTCCATTCGCCAAAATCAATTAAGCTTTAGTCTACCAGAATCGCCATCGCATGAAAAGGCACATCTGGTCGACAGCATGCCCGATTTGGTCTATAATAAGGACATTCGGTAATATATTCGATGGGAAAAGAGGGATTAGGATGGCTGAGATTGTTATCCGCAACACGCAACAGCGCATCAAAGGCGAAGAGCAGGTCCGCGAGTTTCTGACCAACCAGGAAGTTTTGTATGAGCATTGGGATGCCAGCAAGCTGCCGGCCGAGCTGAAGGATAAATTTATTTTGTCTGATGAAGAGAAAAGCCAAATCCTCGCTGCATTCGATGGCGAGATCAAGGATCTGGCTGCTCGCCGCGGCTATCGCACATGGGATATCGTCGCGCTCTCCGAGGCGACGCCGAATCTGGACGAGGTGCTCAAAAAATTCGAGCAGGTGCACACGCATACCGAGGATGAAGTGCGGGCCATCACAGCCGGCCGCGGCATCTTCATTATCAAAGGCTCCGACGATGTCGGCTACTTCGATGTTGAGCTGGAAGCGGGCGATGTCATTTCCGTGCCAGAGCATAAGCCGCATTTCTTCACCTTGATGGACAACCGTCAGATCGTCGCCGTTCGCCTGTTCATTGAGACCGAGGGCTGGATCGCGCATCCGTTCGACGATCCGGCATTCCAGAAGGCCTGATTCTACCTTGCTTCGCCTTACCATAGCTGCAGCCCCGATGCGATCCGCGTCGGGGCTGCTTTGCTAATCCGCCTGGTCTCAAGCCAAAAGCGGCGCGCCCGTCTCCTAAGAGAATCCGACGCGCCGCCCTCATTAACGCTCTGGCTAATTAACGCACTGTTGCGACAATGGCTTCAAATCGCTGAGCTCAAATTCCGCCGGCTGTGGCCGGTTGCAGCAGCTCCAGCAGTTCCTTCAGATTGGACACTTCATAATCCGGCACGATCTCGTCGCTGCGCTGCATGCCGTGACGGTTGACCCAGACGCTCGTCATGCCGATGCCGTTGGCGCCCTTGATGTCCGTCGTCAGCTTGTCGCCGACCATGATACCAGCCTCTGGCTCGATGCCTAGCCGCTCCAGCGCATGCAGGAAGATCTCGCCCGCCGGCTTGCCCTTGCCGAACTCGCCGGAGATGATGATATGGTCGAAGTACGGCGCGATGCGCGGTACGCCTGCCAGCTTCTCCCGCTGCAGATCCGGCGAGCCGTTCGTCAGCAGCAGCAGCTTGTAGCGTCCTTGCAGCGCATCGAGCACCTCGAACGTCTCATCATAGATGTAGGGACGCTTGCGACGCTCCGCCGGGAAGCGCTCTGCCAGCTCCGACCCCAGCTCGGCATCGTCGATGCCAAGCGCCAGCAGACCGGCTGTCCATGCCGCCTTGCGGTAGCCCGGCGCCAGCTGCTCCAGCTGACGGAACTCCGTCTGCTCTCCCTCGCGAAAGTCGGCCCACAGCCCTTCGAATGGGTTGATGCCGATCATCGAGGTGAAGGCATAGGTCTCATACGATTCATAGAGCGCGCGCGCTTCCCGGCGCACAGCCGCCTCCAGCTCCTCCGCATTCACGCCCGTCCGCTCGGCTGCCGCCTGACAGGTCGCTTCGAACGCCTCCTTGACGCTGCGATCATCCCATAGCAGCGTGTCATCCAGATCAAATAATACCGCTGTCTTGTTCATTGCTCGTCCCTATCCCCTTTATCTCTATCCTTCGTTTTCTTGCAGTTCGATCTGATGATCCTTGGCAAACTCGCGCAGCCGTACTGCCATCTCCTCGATCGGAAAACGATTGAGCATGCGCGAGAACATCCAGTTGGCGCCACGCGTCTGCTCGATGATGATGTGGCTCTTGAAGATCTGAATCTTCTTGATCCCCTCTGAAGCAAGCCGTTTGTCGCCGGTCATCTTGCGGGTCTGCACATAGTTGTGGGCGACCGCCAGATAAGGTCGGCGGAAGAAAAACAGCAGCGCCAGCACAAGGTAACAGCCGATCGTTATCCAAAACAAGCTTGATGTAGACTGGGCTTCAGCAGTTGGATTGCCCGGCATCGTCCCCAGATACGTATAAAACGCGACGAACATCAGAATCGCGATCGGCAAAATGTAGTTGCGCCCGCGGAACCGGTCGATTCGGGTTTCCTTTGGCACATAACTTTGGATGCCGCGCTTTTTGTTGTACTTGCTCACTGCAGAAGTGTTCTTGCGAACCTTCCTCTCCCATTCTCGGGACATTCCTGTTCCTCCTCGAAATTAGATCAAGACGGCGGACCTTGGCGATAAAGCGGTTATGTAAGACTGAAGGCAAGCCTTCAGTGACGCAGTTTTCCGTTGTTCTCGCCAGCCTCGCCTTCCTCGTCGCCGTCAACAACCTCGATAGCGTCCAACTGGTTGCGGAAATTGCGCTTGAATACCTCAAGGTACTGCTGTCTTAACTTCGCTCGTTCGACTGTTTCTTCCTCCGTCAAGCCGGTTTGCTTGTGCTTGCGGGACAACTCATTGATCCGAGCGATCAATCGATCCATATCCATCCTTTGCTTGCCTCCTACGCGATGCCGTGTTTCAGTTCCACTCTATACTTTGACATTAGGCAGCAGCGCTTGTCAAGATAAGGCGAACGTACGCCAAAAAACCGGGGCATATCGTCGATCGAAAGATCAACGATGCCGTCCGGCAGCGTGAGTAGAATAACAATATTCAAACTGCTCTTATCGAGAGCAAGACGATGAATCAGAACGGAATGATCAGACTTTGTCCGGTCGTCAACGATGAAGTGGAGATGCCGTTGCGTGCCTGCAAATGATGTATCGCTTCCCGGACGTCCATGCCCGCCGGCTTGTGCGCCTTGGCAATGCTCCATAAGGTATCGCCAGAGGAGACCACAACCAGTTGTTCGCCCGCCTGCTGTTCCTGAACGCCAAGATTGCCGTAGGAATGAACCAGCAGTACGCCGGACATAAGCAGTACAATGAGTAGTAAGCCCGCGACAGCCTTCGGCAGGTAGCCAGTTACAAGTCTGCTGGAAAAAGCGTCGCGCTGAGACGTCTTCTCTTTGCCCTTCATATGAATACTCCGATAAGTTGTTGTCTGCATCATCATCGTCACCACTCCAAACATTTGTTCTGATATGAGAATATCACGAACGCTTGTTTGGTGTCAATCATTTTAGGAACATTTGTTCCTTCTTTATTCCGAACAAATGTTTTCGAACTTATGTTTGTACGAACTCGGGTTCTATGCTATAATTTAACACAACTAAACAGATGGAGTGATTTCCGTGTCCAAGATCTCGAACCGCCAGCAATCGATACTTGAGTTCATAAAAACCGAAGTCAAAGAAAAGGGCTACCCGCCATCCGTCCGCGAGATCGGCGAAGCAGTCGGACTCGCCTCCAGCTCCACCGTACACGGTCACCTGGATCGTCTGGAGAAGAAGGGACTGATCCGTCGCGACCCGACCAAGCCGCGGGCGATCGAGATTCTCGATCAGGAGCCGGGCGAGATTCCTTTCCCGCTCGCCGTCTCCAAGGTTCCGGTCGTCGGCAAGGTAACCGCAGGCATCCCGATCACCGCAACGGAGAACATCGAGGAGTATTTCCCTCTCCCTACCCACTTCGTAGGCGATAATCAGGTGTTCATGCTCAACGTCGTCGGCGAGAGCATGATTGAGGCGGGCATCCATCATGGCGATTATGTTATCGTCCGCCAGCAGCAGACCGCCAATAACGGCGAGATCGTCGTTGCGATGACTGAGGATGACGAAGCGACCGTCAAGACCTTCTATAAAGAGAAAGACCATATTCGCTTGCAGCCGGAAAATGCGACGATGAAGCCGTTGTTGCTGAAGCGGGTGACGATTCTCGGCCGTGTCATCGGCGTATTCCGCGACATCACGTAGTTATTCACGCTACATAGCGGAAGGGTTATCCCGCTCCGCCGACGCTTTTATTGCGAACACAAGCAGCCCCACATCTGGCGGAGCTGCTTGTTTTTTTTCTATTTCTATACCATACTCCCCGATTCGAATCGTTGCACATTGTTTAATGTGAATTATCACATACAGACGAAGGGGAGTGCGGCTTATGTTATGGCTAATTTTCATTGTACTACTCATCTTTTGGGGGGTAGGGTTTGCGATCGATCTCGCTGGCGGACTGATCCATATTTTGCTCGTCTTTGCACTGATTGCGCTTATCTTCAACCTTGTGCGTGGCAGAAGAGGCGTCTAGCCCCCTCCCACCAACACTAGCCCGCTGGCATCTCGCCAGCGGGCTTGTTTGTGGATTAACCCGCGCTTCAATAGCTCGAATAGCAACTTCACGCAAGTCGCCAAGCTCTAACGGTTAGCGGGGGCGGCAGGCAGTTTGGCCAGACGATCGGCCACACTGAACAAGCCGTTGTCGGAGCCGATGTACAGCTTGCCATCCAAAGCCGTGAGCTGCGCGCGCATCTGCCAGTGGGCGATGGCGTCATAGGCGCCGCTGCCCGTGCCGGCCATCCGATAGAGCGCTTCGCCGCTCTGCGGATCGATCACTACGATGCCGGACGGAACGGCCGACAGCAGATGCCCGTCGAACCATTGCAGCCTGCCGCCATAGTTTAGCTTGCTCTCCCACTGCCGCTGTCCGTCGCTCAATCGCAGGCGCTGCAGCTTGCCGTCCACGCGGGCATAGACGGCGTCGTCGACGACGATCGCACTGTCGAGCCGTCCCGGAGCTGTCCACTTCGTCTGGCCTGATGCCAGCTCGATCCACGCCGAGGTCACCTCGCCGCCATACGCCAACTCGCTGCCATCCTTAGTCGTCAACTGGACGGCATAGCGATCGTCGACGATCTCATAGCCCTTGTCTGGCCCCCTCGACAGCCTGGCCAGCGACTGGCCCGTGCTCATATCTATCCATGTCCACTCCGCTGCGTCCATCATCCACAGCCGGTTCGGCTTGTTATCGAGCGCTCTAGCCTCGAAGTTGAAGTTCTCTACCCATCCCAACAGTTGAGCTGCCTGACCCTCTTTACGCCAGCTCTCCTCGCCAGTGCTCGGGTCGTAAGCTACGACCTCGCGGCCGATAGACACACCGGTTAAGCCGCTGTACTGGATCAGGAGCTGATCGGTGGCAACCAGAGTGGGCACCAGGCTGCCGACCTGTTCGAGCTCGCGTGTCCATCGCTTGCCGCCATCCCGCAGCGCATACGCCTCGATAAAGGAGCGATGCGTGGACGGATGGTCGAACTCTCCCGTCGTATAGAGCATCGCTATCGTATCGCCTGCCAGCTGATAGCTTACGTCTATCGTATCATCCGCCAGCTCCCGATCCAGCGTCCACAGGCTCTTGCCGCTCGAGGTGTCTAGCACCTCGAGACGCTCGTGCCGCTGTCCCTCGTCAGCTGCGCCTGTCGGAATATGGACAGCCATTACACGACGATCCGGCGAGAACATATAGCGATCATTCTCATAGCCCAGATCGCGCTGCCATAGCTTGCGTCCCGTCTCAGGGTCCAGCGCATACACATTGGAGTCGTAATGCATGCCGCTGAAGCCGCCATCCTCGCCCGAGATCAGCAGCGCTCGATCCGTGCGTCCGATGAAGAAGTTATAGGCGAGATCGCTATCCGCCTGCCACAGGAGCGGCTGCTCTGCCGTATAAGGCTGTCCCTCCTCGCGCGGCGAGAGACGGAAGCTGGCGACCTTGTCTTCCGACGACCAGTCGATGAGCAGCTCCGCGGAGTCCGATTCGTATCGCCAGCGCGTCAGCGTCTCCATCGGCTCGCCTGTCGACCTCACATTGCCTGATCGTTCGACCGCCTGCGGCTTTCCGAGCAAGTGCGCGAGCTTCGCTTTGGCGACGCCTTCCCTTACATAATGATAGACCACCGCCCGGACCAGCGGATATGCTGCCTCAGCCGAGTCGAATAGTCCTTGCAGCTTGCTCTCCGACACCAACGCGTCGCCCTCGTCCTTCACCCAGACGATGCGCGGCAACGCCGCCTGCGCCGCCTCTTCGACGATAACGGCGCGCCAGTCCCCGCTCGCGCCGACGACCAGCAGACGCTCTCCCGGCTCGAGCGATCGCGCCTCGGCATCGTCCGTCGGCTGCCAGTAGATCGATGCCCCTGCCTTGTCAGCGCGCCAGCGCTCCGCCGCTTGCTCCTTGATCGGCGCCGCTTCATCCGTCAGCGTCCAGACCGGTACCCATCCATCGTACCAGCCCTCGCCTTCCCTGACCTCTATGAGCTGAGCAAAATGCTCCGTCAACGCCGCCAGACGATATGTCCGCCCAGGCACAGCCCGGAACGCCACCGCATTGTCCGCGCCTTCCGGCAGTCGGGTCGTATCGAACCCGTTCTGAACCCGGACGCTGCTGCCGATCCGCAAGCCTTCCTCGCGAGCGATCCGGTTATCGGTCGAGCTGGACGATTGCGACAGGCGCAGCGCTGGCAGCAAGGTCTGCAACTTACCGTTGGAATCGCGGTAATAATAAATTGCATCGAGCAGCTTGCCCTCCTCGCTCCAATACAACAGCAGTTGGGCATTCAACTTTCTGGAAATCAGCCCGTCCAGATCGATCGCCCCCTGATTGTCCCCCCATTCATAGCTGTAGCCCTGCGGCGCTTGATCGTACCGCCATATCTCGGTGTGCACCAGATCATCGCCTACCCAGTAGACGCTTTTACCAATATAGGAGGGCTGGCCAAAGGCCGCCCGCACATCTTCTTTTGTCGTCGACTTGTCCAACAACTCGGCAATCGTAGCAGTCGTGATGCTCGCGACAGAGTTGGTCGTTGCGACGCGCTCCGCCTCTATTGCCGTCGCCGAGACGACTTCGTTTGTTGGCTCTACCGCCGCCCCCTCGCAACCGCTGAGCAGCATCGTTGCGGTCAGCAAGGTTAATAGACCTAACCTCCACGTCTTGAAGACCATCTCTCCAATCACCCTCCCCGCATTTCCTGAACATTCCAGGCTACAGATATAACGAGAGAAAAGGCGGGAAGGTTGCTCCCTCCCGCCGGATGATCGTTACTATCGATGAAAAATACGCGCTCTAGCTCTCGGACGCGAGGCCCTGAGGATCGGCAAACAACAGGGCATACACCCCGCCAAGCCGAAGCAGCTCAGCTCGCGAACCTTCCTCGACGACCTTACCGCCCTCCATAGCCACGATGCGGTCTGCCTGCCGGATCGCGGACTCGCGATGCGAGACCGCCAAGATTGTAATGCCAGGCAGAGCGTCAATGACCGATTGCATGACCTCCGTCTCCGTCACCGTATCGAGCGCCGAGGTCGCTTCGTCTAGGATCAACAGCTTGGGTCGTCTGATAAGCGCTCTGGCGAGCGTAATCCGCTGCCGCTGCCCGCCGGACAACGTATCCCCCCGCTCGCCGACGACGGAATCGTAGCCGCCATCCAGCTTCTCGATAAAGGAATCGGCGCAGGCTGCCCGGGCAGCCCACTTGATCTCCTCGTCGGTCGCGTCCTCTACACCGAGGCCGATATTGTCCCTCACCGTCCCGGTGAACAGATAAGGCGTCTGCGGGACATAGCTGATGCTGCGCAGCGTCTCTGCCGCTGCCGGTTGCTCCTCCAGGCGCGAGCCCAGCACCTTCACTTCGCCCGTCGTCGGCGGGATCAAGCCGCAGCATAGCCGGGCCAGCGTCGACTTGCCAGCGCCGCTCGGTCCGACAATCGCCACAAACTCCCCGCTCCGCACCGTCATCGTCACACCGGCCAGCAGCGTCGTCTGTTCGCCCTCTCCCGACTCCAGCGCGACCGTAGCCTCCCGCACGGCAACGATTGGCTCGGCATCGACAGCCGCCTCATTCTCTGATCCTTCCTCATCGTCAATCGCCGACTCCACATGCAGAGCCTGCTCACTTGCAGCCGCCTGCTCCGCGTGTCCGATCCGAGGACGCTTCGCTCCGCCCACCGACTTGAACAGCGCGAAGATGCGCTCTCCAGCTCCCAGTCCCTGCTGGAAGTTGCCCCATGTATTAATGACGCTTAGCAGCGGGTTTTGCACCCGGCTGATTAACACGAGGAAAGCGAGCACCTGCCCGGCGGTCAGCGTACCCTCGATCGCCGTGTACGCCGTAAAATAGACGCAGACGATCATAACGAGCTGATTAGCGAGATATACGGACTGGTTCATCGAGGTTCGATGCAGCATATTTTTCACCTGCAGACGATTTTGCGCGGTCCGCTTCTCCCCGTATTCGGCAGCTACGGCAGGCTCCATCTGGAAGATGCGGACAATCGAGAGCCCTTGCATCGTTTCTTGCAAAAACCCGCGAACCTCGGCATCCTTCTTCTGCAACTGCCCCCCGTAGGCGCGGAGCTTGCGGTCGAACAATCGGCCGATCGCAAACACAAGCGGAGCCGACAGCACAACGAGCAGCGCCAGCTGCCAGTTGATAGTCGCAAGGTAGGCAAAGGCAACTACGAACAAGACAATATTGTAGGTCAGCTCGTATACAATGTTGGCCACCATGCCATTGGCCTGCTGCACATCGCGGGTCGTACGCGAGACGAGGTCGCCGGAATGAAACTTCAAGAGTGACGGCATCGGCAGCGCGGCGATCTGCTGGAACACATCCGTCGACAAGTCTCGCTGCATCAACGATTGCACCTTGTTGCGCAAATAAAACTGAAGCGTAAAAAACAGAATGATGCCGATGCCCGCCGCCAGGCTAACTCCGGTCAGGGTGAACAGCGTATCCATCTGCCGCCGCTCCGCCGCATCAACGAATAATTGCTGTACCAGCGCATAGCCGACATCATACACAATATCCGCAGCCAGCAGCAGCACGGAGAAGATGAAGGCGAGCTTATACGGTTTGGCATACTTCATAATAGCGGCAAACAAAGGCCACGCCCGCGATGTCGATTGCTCCGCACTCACACGGCTCCCTCCTTCCGCTCGCGCGTCCCGCGCTCGTACAGCATCCGGTAATAGCTGCTGCTCGCCATCAATTCATCATGCGTGCCTACGCCGACGACCTTCCCTTGATGCAGGCACACGATGTGGTCGGCGCCCTGGATCGTCGATAGACGATGCGCGATGATGACGACCGTCTTTCCCTCGGAGGCTTGTTGGATCGACTCCTGGATGAAGCGCTCATTCTCGCTGTCGAGCGCCGAGGTGGGCTCGTCAAGGACGAGGAGGGATGGATTTTTGATGATCGCTCTGGCGATGGAGATACGCTGGCGCTCGCCTCCCGACAACGTCGTCCCCCGTTCGCCTATCACCGTGTCGTAGCCTTCCGGCAAGCGTCCGATCCAGCGATGGATGTTCGCAGCCTGCGCCGCGCGCTCGATATCCTCCCGGCTGGCGTTCGGCTTGCCGTGCCGGATATTGTCCGCGATCGACCCGGAGAACAGATACGGCTCCTGCGAGACATAAGACAGCGACTGTCGCCACTGTCTCAGGTCGACCCCGGCGAGATCCTGGGCTCCTACCGTAATTCTCCCCTGATCGGGCTTATGCACGCCGAGGATCAGGCTGGCCACGGTCGATTTGCCCGAGCCGCTCTCTCCTACGAGAGCCGTCATCTTCCCCTGGGCAATCACAAAGCTGACATGCTCGAGCGCAGGCTCCGCATCATCCGCATAGCGGAACGACACCTCGTCGAACCGCATATCGCCCTCGGTCACCCCGCTAGCGTCGACAGCCCCGCCGCCCATCCGAACGCCCTCATCCGGCAAGTCCATCACTTCAAACGTCCGCCCCGCGCTGGAGATCGCGCCTTGCAGCTGAGGCCATAGCGAGGATAGATTGGAGATCGGTCCGGACAGCCGCTCGAATACGACCAGAAACGCCGCCATCGCGCCGACATCCAGCTTACCCTCAATAATCAGATAACCGCCATAGCCCAAAATGTACATTAAACCTAAAATATAAACGAGAATATTAACGCGATAAAATACCGCCTCCAGCGCCAGCGCCTTCAGATGATGCGTTAAATAGCGGTCCCATTTGTCCCGAAACCTGGCGGTCATCTTGCTTTGAATGGAATAGCTCTTGACGACCTCGATCCCCTGGATGCTATCCATCAAAAAGGCATCCTGGGTCGCTCTCGCCTCCTGACGCATCGTATATGTCTCCCGCATCTTGCGCGCCAGCGGATTGGCGAATAACGGGATGACGAGCGTAATGAGCAAGCTGCCCAGCGTCAAGCCGACATGCACTACGGACAGATAGGCCAACAAGAAGGCAAGCTGCAGGCTGTTGCGGAACAGGTCCATCGTCTTGGCGTTGATGGCGGACTGCGCCTCGGGCGCCGCATCGTGAATACGGGAGATCAGGTCGCCGGTATGGTATTTGTGCAGGTCCTTCTGGCGCAATCGGACCGTCTTGTCCAGCAGTCGCTTTTGATAATTCAGCGTCGAGCGATTTTGCAGCACCGTATTGAAGTAGCCGCTCAGGAAGTTGCCGCCCGCCTCGAGCAGCGCTAGCGCCGCCAAGAACAAGCAAGCGACCTTCATCGCCGACATCTGCTGTTCCACGATCGCATTGACGATCCGGCGCATCAGCTCGGCATAGGCGGGCGTGGCGAGTGACAGCGCTACAGCGAGCAATACAATTCCGAGATACCAGGGCCAATAGGATCTTGAGATGCGTAGAAGTCTGGCCAGCGTATCGTATACGCCAGCCTTGCGTTTTGTTGTCTTCAAGCTGCTATGCCCTCCTTATCCTGCATGGATAGCGGCGGAAGAAGGCTGTATTCCAGCATGCCGTCTCCCGCCGCAAACTCATGAATTGACGATATCCCGGTGACTCAGATACTGAGCCATCTCGCGGATCGTATTGAACCGGAACGCGATCAGATCCTCCGGAGCCAGATTATGCTGCTCCATCTCGACCTCCAGCAGCACCGCTTGAATAGAGGTGCCCCCCAGCTCGAAAAAGTTGTCCGTTATGCCGATCGGCGAGACGCCGAGCACCCGCTGCCAGATGAGGACAAGCGTCTTTTCCAGCTCGCTCTCCGGCGCCGCATAGCTCTCCCGATCCTCTGACGGAAGGCTGAGCTGGAGCAGCTTGCTCTTGTCGGTCTTCCCGTTGGCTGTGAGCGGCAGCGTATCCACGAATACGATCTGATCCGGTATCATGAAGTCCGGCAGATAGAAGGCGAGGAGCATGCGGACCGTCGCCGCATCCGAGTCCGTATCCGCGACGACAAACGCGATTAGCCGCTCATCCTTCGCCAGCACGACCGCTTCCCTAATAAAATGAATATTGCACAAGCAGGCCTCGATCTCGGAAGGCTCGATCCGATAGCCCCTCACCTTGATCTGGTCGTCGACGCGACCAAGATACTCGAGATTGCCATCGGACAGCCAGCGCGCCAAGTCCCCTGTCCGGTACAAGCGCTCCTGCGGGTTGTATGGATTGGCCATAAACCGCTCCTCGTCCAGCTCCTTGCCTCCGGTATACCCCAATGCCACGCCTGCGCCGCCAATGTACAATTCGCCCTTCACGCCGACCGGCTGCAGCTTGCCTTCGCGCAACACATACAGCTTCGTATTGTCGATCGGCTTGCCGATCGGAACCGAGCTGCCCAACACCTGCTCCGGACAATCATAGGAAGTGACATCGATCGTCGCTTCGGTCGGGCCGTATAGATTGACCAGTCTCGCCGCTTCTATCGCGAACATCGCATAGAAGCTCTCAACCTGGTTTGGCTTTAACGGCTCGCCGCTAGCGAATACGTAGCGCAGCGACGCCAGGCGAGCCGCCGCTTGATGCACCTCGACGTATTTGAGGAATGCGCCGAGCATCGACGGAACATAATGAATGACCGTCACCTGGTGTTGCTCGATTGCCTCGATGATCGCCTTCGGCTCGCGCTCGCGCCCCGGCTCCAGGAAGACAACCTTGGCGCCTTGCATAGCGCCCCATAGCAGCTCCCAGAGCGAAACGTCGAAGGTAAACGGCGTTTTTTGCAGCAGCACATCGTCCTTGCCGATCGGGTAACGTCGCTGCATCCATTGCAGCCGGTTCAGGAGCGAGCCGTGCTGGATAAGCACGCCCTTCGGCAGGCCGCTCGTCCCGGAGGTATAGAGCAGGTAGCACGCATCCTCCGGGGCGAGCTGCACAGGCTCATCCGGCGAGCCCGCATGCTCTGCGCCATCGTCCAATTGCTCCAGCAGCATGATATCCGCCTCGGCATCGAGCCCCATCCTCAAGCTTGCATGCGTCAGGACGCGACGGCACTGGCTATCCTGCAGCATGTATTCGATGCGTTTCTTCGGATAGCTTGGATCGATCGGCAGATAGACGCCGCCCGCCTTCCAGATGCCCAGCAGCCCGACGAGCATATCCGTCGACCGTTCGACCATCAGCGCGACGATATCCCCCTTGCGCGTCCCTCTCTTGCGCAGCCAGCCGGCTAGCCGCTCGGCTCTTGCCAGCAGCTCCTCATAGGTCAGCTCGCCATCGCTAGCTACGACAGCGCGATTGCTTGCCGACATCCAGCCCTGGTCATCGATGTAGCTCACGACCGTCCCCTCTGGCAACGGTGTATCCGTATCGTTGAATGAATGCATAATCTCATGCCGCTCCGCTTCCGACAGCATATCTAGGTCAGAGAGGCGCTGGTCCGGCTGCTCCGAGACGCTCTTGAGCAATTGCATGTAATGATCCGCCATCCGCTGGATCGTCTCATGCTTGAACAAGTCGACGCAGTACTCCAGACTCCAGAACAACTGCTGATCCTCGGTCAAGGTCACAACTAGCGTCAGGTCGAACTTGGCTACCCGGTGCTGGAAGCCGCCATACGGGAACAGCTTGACGCCGGGTCCGAGCGGTTTTACCAATTCGCCTTTGCCGTGATTATGCAGCACGAACATCGTATCGAACAGCGGATTGCGGCTGACGTCGCGCCGCGTCTTCAGTCGGTCGACCAGCTCTTCGAAGGCGAAGTCCTGATGCTCGTAAGCAGCCAGCGTATTGCGCCGCACCTGCTGCAGCAGCTCCGCAAACGACAGCTCCGCCTGCGGCGTATTCCTCAGCGCCAGCGTATTGATAAACGCTCCGATCATATGATCGGTGTCCGCATGGTTGCGCCCCGCTATCGTCGTGCCGACGACGATGTCGTCCTGTCCGCTGTACTTCGAGAGCAAGACATTGTAAGCCGCCAGCAGGATCATATAGATCGTCGCGCCGCTGTCCTGACTCAGCTTGAAGATCGCCTCTGTCGTTTTGGCAGGCACCTTGAAGTCGACCCGACCGCCCTTGAAGCTCTGAATGACGGGACGAGGGTAATCGGTCGGCAGATCAAGCACCGGACTGGCGTCTGCGTACACGCTGAGCCAATAATTTTCCGCCGCTTTTTTGCGCTGCTCGCCAGTGGAGGAGATCTGCCAGACGGCATAGTCCTTGTACTGCACCCTCATCGGCGGCAATGGCTTGCCCGAGTAAAGCGTCGCCAGCTCATCGTGGAAGATCTCCATCGATACGCCGTCCGTAATGATATGATGCATGTCGGTGAGCAACAGATGTTTGTCCTCGTCCAGCTTCAGCACCTCAAATCGCAACAGCGGCGCAGTCTTCAGATCAAACGGTCGGACAAACGCCTCGATCCGCCCCTCGATCTCGTCCTCGTCGGCCAATGCGTATGCGATGTCGATCGCGAGTCCCGTATGCACCCGCTGTACGAGCTCCCCGTCGACCCAGCCGAACGAAGTGCGCAGCGTCTCATGTCTGTCGATCATCGCATTCACCGCCTTGGCCAGCCGATCGACATCGAGCGGCCCTCGCACGAGCGTGATATTCGGCACATTGTACGTAATATCTGCCAGATGATTGAGCACATAGAGCCGCTTCTGGGCAAAGGAGGCCGGGTAATGCGCGCTAGGCTCGACCGGTTGAATTCGTTGAAAAGCTTGATCGCCGGCGGGGTCAGCCTCCTCCTGCTTATCTCCTCTGCCTGATGAGGCGTCCGACTCCGTTGCCCCGCCTGCGATCAGATACGCCGCCAGCCCTTCGATCGTCGGCGCGTCGAACAGCGTCTGCAGCGGCACGGTCACGCCAAATTCCTTCTGCACCTTGGACAGCATCAGGATCGCCTTTAACGAATGGCCGCCATGCTCGAAGAATCGATCTCCCCGGCCGATCCGCTCCACCCCGAGCACTTGCTGCCAGAGCTGCGCCAGCCGGCTCTCGGTCTCGCCCTGCGGCGCTGTGAAGCCTCCCTGCATGGGCGCCTCCGTCTGCTCCATCAGCTGCCGCCGATCCGTCTTGCCGTTCGGCGTCACTGGCAGCGCCTCCAGCTGCACGATTGCCGAAGGCAGCATATATTCCGGCAGCCGCTCTGCAAGGTAGCTAAGCAGCGCCTCCGTCTCGACCGGGCGGTCCGCCGTCACATAGGCCCGCAGACTTGCGCCGGCTTCCCCTTCCTGCCGAGCTATGACTGCCGCCTCGCGGACCTGTCCTTGCTCCAGCAGACATGCCTCGATCTCGCCTGTCTCGATCCGGTAGCCCCGCACCTTGACCTGCTCATCCTGCCGTCCGAGGTAGAGCAGCGTGCCGTCCGCCGCGCGGCGCGCCAGGTCGCCGGTCCGGTACATCCGCCGTCCCG
>NZ_BFBX01000147.1 GCF_003851045.1 Paenibacillus sp. 598K
ACTTTTTACTTGACAGTCTCTAGCCTTATCTCATGGATCTTTCTCTTTATTATCTATAAATACTGCATCACGATACTTGAAGTTACGATACCAGACAGAGAAGATTTTTACTCTAGGGAAGCATTATTTTCCGTTCGTATACCAATATCAGTGTATCTACTTATTAATATCTTCGTGTTCTTGCTAACCGTTAAACGGTATCGACTTTTTTCACTCCTATATTTTATAATTACGATGCTTGTAGCTTTATATTCAGTTTTCTATATAGAAACAAGCATTATCAGAGGAGTTTAAAAAGGATTTTCCATTATACCACACTCACTCACGGTTGGGTTAGCACCCTCAATCCACCATTGGTTTGACATCCATAATTCATTATGTTTTAATGATTAAACGAATAAACCAATGGTGGAGATGATGTCTGTGGGGCAAGAGTTTGAGCAAATGGAGCAACAATTTAAACAATACGTTCCTATACTGGATGCCTTGAAAGACGAAAATCGTCACGCCATTATTTTGTTGCTGGCCCGGAACAAGTCTGGACTGAATGTGAATACAATAGCAGAACATATCCCGTTGTCCAGACCTGCGATCTCTCATCATTTGAAGGTGTTGCGACAGGCGGGCTTTGTTGATTATGAAAAAAAGAATGTGGAAAATTATTATGTGCTGACGATCCGTAAACCGCTGGAGCAACTAAAGCTATTAATTGCCTCGATTGAAGCCCAGTGCAGCCAAACGTAAGAAGTTGAGCTAAAAATTTTTGCCCTATTGGTTTAAGTGTTTGGACGAATAAACGAATAAGGGGTGTTGGTAATGAAAGCTATGGTCATTGAGAAATATGGGGAGCATGTCCCGCTATTGTTGAAGGATCGTCCGATGCCGGTTGTTGGCGAATACGATGTGCTGGTTGAGATTCACGCCGCAAGCCTGAATCCGATTGACCAAAAAATAAAAGAAGGCAAGCTGAAGCTTTTATTGCGCTATGAGATGCCTTTAATACTGGGCAATGATTTCTCCGGTGTTGTAGTCAAGACTGGCGGCAAAGTGGATCAATTTAAACCCGGCGATGAGGTATACGGAAGGCCTCGGAAGAACAGGATCGGAACACTTGCGGAATATATTGCTGTTCATCAGGATGATATTTCGCTGAAGCCGACGAACCTCAGTTTTGAAGAGGCAGCATCTATACCCTTGGTCGGGCTGACCGTATATCAAGCCTTTCACGACATCCTCAAGCTGCAACAAGGGCAAAAGATTCTCATTCATGCCGGCTCCGGAGGGGTAGGAACGTTTGCGATTCAATTGGCCAAATTGATGGGGGCTTACGTAGCGACAACGGCCAGTGAACAAGGTTATGCGCTGGTTAAATCTTTGGGTGCAGATCACATTATCAATTATAAGCGAGAAAATTTCGAACAGCTGCTTGAAGGCTATGATTCCGTTTTGGATACATTAGGCGGCGAGGTTTTGCATAAATCCTTTCAGGTATTGAAGCCGGGGGGCAAAATCGTATCGGTATCCGGGCTTCCCAATGCCGCATTCGCCAAAGGAGCAGGCTTGGGTTGGTTTAAAACGACGCTTTTATCGCTGGTCAGTCGGAAGCTGACAGCCATGGAGAAGAAGACTCAGACCCACTATCATTTCCTGTTTATGAAGCCTAGCGGCGCGCAACTACGGGAGATCAAGCTTCTGCTGGAAGAGAAGCGTTTGATGCCCGTTATAGATCGGGTGTTTGATTTTGCGAATGCCCCGCAAGCGATGGCATATCTGGAGAGCGGCAGAGCGAAAGGAAAAGTAATTGTATCTATTAAGGACAGTAACTGAAGTAACTCATCCAAGGAATGTCCACTCCCTCGCCATCATACAATGATAGAGAGAAGGAGGGACAACATGATTATTGAAATCAGTATCGCTTTTGCAGCGCTGGCTTTTTGTTGTCTGGTTTATTATATTATCCGGACATTACAAAAATCGATGACGACGTTGGGGGAGACGAATCATACCTTGAAGGAAGTCAGAAACGCGGTTCACGGCTTGACTCAGGAAGCGTCGCAATTCATCCATACCGCTAATCAGATGACCAGAGAGGTCAAAGGCAAGATCGAAACGATCGATCCGTTGCTAGAATCGGTGCACGATGTGGGGGAAGTCTTGCATAATGTCACGGAATCTGTGAAAAATGCGACTACACGCCCGGTAGCGGGCAGAGCCGCAGACACACCGCCGAAAAATAACGATCAACCGCAGCTCCGGGTCAAAGTGAAATAGATCCATTCATTTGAGCATGATACAGCTTTCGTGACGAAGCAAGAGGCCGCCAAGGCGGCACTTGCTTATCCGAAAGCTTTTTTTGCGAGCGTCGCTATACAGAGGCTACAAATCGATCCCTCCCCGCTCCCAACCCGACGATACCAAGCACGACAGAGGCGCCGACCAGGAGCAGGAGCGGGACGCTCCAGCTGTGCGTGGCGTCATGCAAGTATCCGATGAGCGCCGGGCCCGTAGCAGCGAGCAGATAACCGATCGATTGGGCCATCCCGGACAGCTCGGCGGCCTGCTGGGCGCTCCGGGTACGCAAGCCGAAAAACATCATGGACAAGCCAAAGGCAAAGCCCACGCCAATCCCCAGGATAATCACCCATAAGACCAACAGATGCAGGCTGCCGTAAAGAAGGCCAAGCGTTCCCGATCCAAGCAAAATCGCTGTAAGGAGAACTAACAACCGTTGGTTGCGCATGCGTCCAGCCAGTACAGGCACGATAAACCCAAAGGGCAGCGAAGCGATTATCAGAATCGAAAGAAGCCAGCCGGATTGACTGGAGCTGATGCCTTGACCCTGCAGGATCTCAGGCAACCATGCTACCAATACATAAAAAATGGTCGATTGGATGCCCATAAAAAGCGTCACCTGCCAAGCCAATGAAGAGCGCCACATGTTGACTGGACGGTCGTTGCTTGAGACGCTGGCTACCATGGCTGGTTGTGCCGGAGCCTTGAGCTGCGGTAGCCACATCAATAGAGATACGAAGCTAAGAATCCCCCATACCCCCAACGCCCCTTGCCAGCTCATGCCTGCCCCTACAGCCAAGGGGATGCTGATCCCCGAAGCGATCGCTCCGCATAGATTCATGGAGACCGAGTAGACACCAGTCATCGTACCCATGTGCTGCGGGAATTCCCGCTTGATCAAGCTCGGCAGCATGACATTGCATACGGTAATGGCGAAGCCCAGAATGGCGGTCCCGACATACAAGGTCAACGCACCGGACAACGAGCGAACAACGATCCCGATCGTTAGCGCGATCAGCGAAATCAGGATCAATCGTTCCATACCGAACCTGCGTCCTAATCTTGGGATGAAGGGGGATAGCGACGCAAACGCAAGCAGCGGAACGGTGGTGATGAAGCCTGCCAACGTATTGGAAAGATGGATGTTGTCCCGAAGATGCCCGATTATTGGTCCTACCGAGGTCAGGGGAGCGCGTAAATTGGCCGAGATAAAAATAATGCCGATGATCATAAACCAGAATGTCGCCTGCGGGCGAGCTCCAGCAAGGAGCATGGGTTGCTGTTTTTCGATTAATGGTTTTGATGAATGCATAAGGCTTCCTCCCAGAGCTGGTATTAGTTGATCGTCAAATTCTTCTCTGAGGAAGAAGCACGGGCTTTGTCGATATAGGAGCGAACCGCGTCCTCGGCTTGCTGGCGATCTTGATGGACAAGGGCTTGATAGAGCCGTTCATGGGACTCGAGATACACCTCGGCATGCTCGGATTCCGCTGCTTCCAGGATCGTGGTATGCATGGCCTCGGAGATATGGTTATACAGGTTGGACATCAATTGGTTATGGGCGGCGGCAATGACCATCTTGTGAAACTCGACATCCCAGTGCGCATAAGCCCGCACATCCTGCTCGCTAGCCGCTTGTCTGCACTGCTCCAGGCAGGAGCGGATGGCCTCGAGATCTTCCTCGCTCCTCCTGAACGCAGCCAAGGCAGCGGCTTCTCTCTCCAGCGCGTACCGCACCTCCAGGCTCTCCAGCCGGTCGGTATGCTGGATCACCTTCTCAATGACCGCCCCCAAGACGCTGGAGGAGCAGACGTAAGTCCCGTCCCCTTGTCTGGTCTTCAGCAGTCCAGCATACGTTAAGGCACGGATCGCTTCCCGCAGCGTATTGCGGCTGACCTGAAGCTGTTCCATCAGCTCGGGCTCTGGCGGAATACGCATGCCGATTTGCCATTCATTGGTTTCGATCTTCCCCTGGATCTGGGCGGCTACTTGCTCCACCAAGGTTAAACGCTGCGTCTGAATTAACAACCCTATCACTCCTCTGTTTAAACGTAGGATGTTTGGTATATGGGTTGTATTATAGCAGGTCAGCTTTCATTTGTGAAGATGAAATTGATAATTATTATCACTCGCTTCTCTGTGTATCGGTTGGGCGATCGGAAGGATCACTTATGCTCCGCAAATCGCCACCAGGCGACGGTGCCGGCGAATCCGGCCAGTCCTGTGGCCGCCAGGATGGCGAAGCTGGTCCAGCCGATGTCGGTTCCGGTTAGCAGCAGGACGGGAATCGTCCAGGGGAAATAAGGTCCGAAGCCGAGTTGCACGATGACATTGGAGACGATGACGATGAGAAAGATGACCCCGATCGGCGCGAGGTAGCCGCGCGTGAGATTGGCGATCAAAGCGCTCGTCGTGCTGACGAGCATGATCAGCAGACAGGCGGCGAGGAACGGCCAGAACACCTGCAAGATGACGGACAGGGAGCCCCCGCCGACCCCGATCAGGGCGCCCGCTACTGAGATGACAGCAAAGGTAAACACAGCCAATCCTGTATTCCATAGCGTAACCGCAATGAATTTAGCCAATACGGTATAGGTCTTCGGGACCGGCTTCACCAGGATGTCCTTGATGGTGTTGTTGGTGTACTCCGTGCCAAATACCCAGGCGGAGGTGAAGGAGAATCCTACGACGAGCAAGGAGCCTATCGAGCCGAGCAGCTCTGCGAAGTAGGCTCCCCAGTGCGCAGCGGAGCTGTTGAACATCGCGATCATCAGCGGCAAGGCCGTGAAGGCGCCAAGCATCACCCAAAAGACGACGGAACGAACGATTTTACGCGCTTCGTTGTGAAGGAGTGAAAGAAGCTTCATGCCTGCTTCCTCCCCTCTGTACGGATCATCCGCAAGAAATACCCTTCCAGATCCTCCGTATCGACGCTCAGATGCGTGGGTGGTTGGCCCATGCGAACCAGCATTTCTGCCAGCTTCTCCGGCTGCGCGATCGCGCGGCCTTCTGTCAGGACCAAGCGCCCATCAGCGGCTTCTTCATAGCTGTAGTCATGGTCTGCGAGGATACGTTTTAGCGCCATGCGATTGCGCCCGTCCAGCATGACGCTTTTTTGCAGGGCTTGCTCCATCTGGCTTACCTTCATGTCCTGGATGAGCTGACCTTTGTGCATGATGCTGATCCGGTCCACCAGCTTGGACAATTCCTCTAGCAAGTGACTGGAGATGAGGACGGTGACGCCGCGATTGCGCGACAGGTCGAGCAGCAGCTCCCGGATCTCGACGACGCTGGCCGGGTCCAGGCCGTTGATCGGCTCGTCGAGGATCAACACCTCCGGATTGTGGAGCATCGCTTTTGCTAGGCCGAGCCGTTGCTTGTTGCCGAGCGAGAGCGCTTTGGCCGGCTTGTCCTGATGAGCGACCAGATCGAGCTGCTCGATGACGCGAGTGACGGAGCTGCGGTCGGCGATCAGATGCATCCTGCGGGCGATGTCGAGATTTTCCTTGACTGTAAGCTCCGGATAGAAGGTAGCCTCCTCCAGATAGCCAACCTTCTCCCACAGCTTGTAGTTGCCCGCGTCCACCTTGCTCCCCAGCATATAGATGCTGCCGGATGACGGCTTCAGCAACGACAGCAGCATTTTGATCGTCGTCGTCTTGCCGGCTCCGTTTAATCCCAGGAAGCCGACCACCTCGCCGCGATTGACCTGGAGCGAAAGATTGCGCACGGCCGTATAGTCGCCAAAGCTTTTACTGACATTGTCCAGATGGATGACGTTGGTAGCGTTAATGGTGCCTGATGGGCTGATTTTCATTTTCTTAACCTCTCTCTATGATGGGATTAGCCACACTATAATCGGCCAACCTCAACTGAACCTCAAGCGAGGCGACAAATCGGGGTTGATGTTCGGTTTACTTTGGGCCAGTATAGTAATGTTATCGTATAGGGAGGTGTGCAACGTGTTCGATATCCTGGTGGTCGAGGATGATGCCAATACGCAAAAGCTGCTCTGCGCTGTGCTCACCCATGGGGGCTATCATGTCCATCCGGTTAACAACGGGCTCGAAGCGCTCAGCAGGATGGAGGAACAGCGCTTCGACCTGATCGTGCTGGACCTGATGATGCCGGAGATGGACGGATATCAATTGTGTAAGGCATTGCGCAGCGTCAGGGACGATATCCCGATCCTGATGGTTACAGCGATGGACGATATGACGGACAAGCATCAAGGCTTCCTCGCGGGGACGGACGATTACATGACCAAGCCGTTCGACGAGCAGGAGCTGCTGTTCCGTATCAAGGCGCTGCTGCGCAGGGCACAGGCTGTCAGCGAGCACAAGCTCGTGTTGGGCGAGACGACATTGGATTACAACGCGTTGACGGTTACGAGGGGAGCGGAGCAAACGCTTCTGCCGCAAAAGGAGTTTTACCTGCTATTCAAGCTGATGAGCTCTCCCGATAAAATATTTACGCGTCTGCATCTGATGGAGGAAATCTGGGGAGTGGATACCGAGATAGATAGTCATACCTTGAATGTCCATATTAACCGTTTGCGCGATAAATTCAGGGACAATCCGGATTTTGAGATCGTGACGGTGCGCGGGCTGGGCTACAAGGTCGCGAAGCGCAAGTGAAAAGGATGGGAGGGATGAGAGGGATGTCGAGCAGGCAAAGGTTGCTTCCAAAAAAAATAAGTCTGGCGTTTTCCTTGGTGGCGTTGGTGTTTGTGGTCATGGTGTTGTCGATTGGTTCCGCAGGCTTGCTGGCATTTTTGCTTTATCGGACTGGACTGCTCGACATGAATGAGCCGGAGCCCCTGCGCGGAGTGTACGTGCTGTTATATATTAGTCTGTTCATGGGAGTAGTGATCGCCACGCTGTTGAGCCGGCGCTCGGTGAGACCGATCCGGGATATGATGGAGGCGACCGGCAAGGTAGCGAAGGGGGACTTTTCGGCCGAGGTGACGTCGAAGGGCAGCATTGTTTTTGAGCTGGACGCCCTCGCGGCGAGCTTCAACAAGATGGTGCAGGAGCTGAAGGGGATCGAGACATTGCGCAGCGACTTCGTGCGGAATTTCTCGCATGAGTTCAAGACTCCGATCGCTTCGATTAGCGGCTTTGCCCAATTGCTCAAGAAGGGCGGTCTCAGCGAGCAGGACAAGCAGGAGTATCTGGACAGCATCATCCAGGAATCCGAACGGTTGGTCGGCTTGTCGACCAGCATCCTCAACCTGTCGAAGGTCGAGACGCTTGAGATCGTGAGCGAAAGGTCAGTCTACCGCCTGGACGAGCAAGTGAGGCTGGCGATCCTGATGCTGGAGCCGAAGTGGAGCGCCCGCAGCCTCCAGTTGGAGCTTGCCCTGGACGAGGAGATCGAGATCAACAGCAATAAAAACCTGCTTCAGCAGGTGTGGATCAATGTGCTGGATAATGCGATCAAGCATTCGAAGGGCGGCGGGACGCTAAAGATTGGCTTGTGGCAGCACGGTGGGGATGCGGTGTTCCGGCTGGAGGATCAAGGCTACGGGATGAGCGAAGAGACGATGCGACGAATGTTTGACAAGTTTTATCAAGGTGACGCCTCTCGCGCGATGACCGGAAACGGACTCGGATTAACGCTTGTCAAGCGCATCGTCGACTTGTGCGAAGGGACAATCGAGGTAGAGAGCGAGCTTGATCGAGGTTCCGTGTTTACGATCAGGCTGCCTTTGGCGAACCTCATTTTCCCGTCGGAGCACCTACGCTGATCTCCCATGCTCCCCTCACTCTTCCCAATTATGCTTGCTTCCGATCAGTCCATAAAAAAACAGCTTCATGAGGTCTCCCGTCATCTTTTGCAGATGCGGCAAGGCCTCTTCTTTTTGCATGTAGTCTCTGAACATTTGAATGAAAACAAGCACAGATTCATTCGCCAGATTGGGGTCGACATAGCCTTCCTGTTTGCCTTCTTCAATCAATGCCATCAACCCAGGCATTATTTTTTCCTGCATCATCTGTTCCACGTAAGGAAGGCCGGCGGCGTATTTTTTCATGAAATGGTTAAAGCTGTCCCGATGCAAATCATTGGCAGCTTCGATTTTAGTAAACATCAGATGTTTGATTTTTTCGATAAAAGGTTTATCGCTGGTCAATATGTTCTCGAAATCCGACCAAACCTGATCGAGATAAAAGATAATCATCTCTTCAACAAGCTTATGCTTGCTCCCAAAATAGTTGTAAATGGTAACTTGTGACACATTAGCTTGCCTTGCGATTTCGGCGACGGACACTTTTTGGATGCCGTACGTCAAAAACAAATTGACGGCACTTCGCAAAATGTCCTGTTTTTTCTGCTCGCTTCGTTTCTGATAGCCGTCCATTTCATCCACCTCTCCTAAACAGTGTAACTCATGTTATGAAATACAACAATAAAATAAGTTCAAAACATATTGAATCATTTGTCGTTATCATATATTATGAACGATATGAATAAAATTATTTCAAAACATTAACGGGAGGCAAAGGACATGGCTCTATTACAGGTCAAGGGCTTGACGAAGAGATACGGAGCATTTACAGCGCTGGACGGTGTGGATCTGGAAGTCAGCAGCGGCGAAATCTTCGGGTTCATCGGTCCGAATGGTGCGGGGAAATCCACGACGATCCGTGTACTGCTCGGTATCTTGCGAGCTACCTCTGGAGAAGCGCGATTGTTTGGCAAGGATGCATGGCGCGATGCGGTCGAGATTCACAAACGTCTCGCGTATGTTCCCGGCGACGTCAATCTATGGCCGAATCTGACAGGCGGAGAAGTGATAGATCTGTTGATCAAATTACGAGGCGGGCATGGCAAAAGCAAGCGCGAAGAGCTCATCCAGAGATTCGATCTGGACCCGACAAAGAAGTGCCGCACCTATTCCAAAGGCAACAGGCAGAAAGTAGCTTTGGTCGCGGCATTTTCCTCCAATGCGGACTTGTATATTTTGGACGAACCGACCTCCGGCTTGGACCCATTGATGGAAAATATCTTTCAGAAATGTGTCATGGAAGCAAAGGCGCGCGGGGGGAGCGTACTGCTGTCGAGCCATATCTTGTCTGAGGTGGAACGTCTGTGCGACAAGGTAGGGATTATAAGGCAAGGGAAGATGATCGAAAGCGGAAGCTTGAGGGAGCTGCGTCATTTGACGCGTACGCATGTTAAGGTTGAAACGAAACAGGCGGTTTCTTCCATGGAGCGGTTGACCGGGATTTACGACCTAAAGGCAAATGGAGCGGAGTTATCTTTCCAATTGGATATGGATGAGACGGACAACGTCATTCGGCATCTGAGCTCGTTTGGCATCGTGAAGCTGGAATGCTCGCCGCCAACGCTCGAGGATTTGTTTATCCGCCACTACGAAGGCGCTGGGGGAGGCGTACGGGGATGAGCTATTCGTTATGGGCGGGCTTGGGCCGATGCATCGGATTCGTGATGAGACTTGACCGGATGCGCATTCCATTATGGTTGCTCGGCATTGTTTTTTTTACTTTGATCGTGCCCCCTGCGCTGTCTGAGATGTACGGAACGCAGCAGGACAGGGAGGTTATGGCTGTGACGATGGCCAACCCCGCCATGACGGCGATGCTCGGGACCGGGGATTTGGACCACTATACCGTCGGTGCGATGACCGCGCATCAGATGCTGCTTTTGACATCGATTGTAGCGGGTCTGATGGGTATTCTGCTCGTCGCGCGCCACACGAGGGGGGATGAGGAAGAGGGACGACTGGAGCTGATCCGCTCGCTCCCGGTTGGCCGTCTTTCATGGCTGAACGCGACGTTGATTGTACAGATGGGCGTTTTTACGTTGCTTGCGCTAGCTACGGGCTTCGGGCTGGCGATGTTATCCATCGAAAGCATCGATAGGGAAGGTTCATTATTGTATGGGGCGGTTATTGGTGCGACGGGATTGGTCTTCGCCGGGGTAGCGGCGCTGTTTGCCCAGCTTTCGGATAGTTCTCGGGGGACGGTCGGCTATTCCATAGCCATACTTATGATCGCTTACTTGGTGCGGGCGGTGGGCGATGTCGGCAATGCGACGTTGTCGTGGCTATCTCCCCTTGGATGGGTCTCCAAGGCAGAGGTCTATTCAGCTAACCATTGGGGACCTGTCGGCCTGATGTCGGCGCTGGCGCTGCTCCTCTTTATCGCGGCTAACGGGCTGAACGCCATTCGGGATCTGGACAAGGGCTTGCTGCCGTCCACATCGGGCAAAACTCGCGCCTCGCGCTTCCTGCAAAGCCCGGTTGGTCTGGTGTTGCGACTACAGCGCACAGGGCTGCTTGTTTGGGCCATTGGCATGTATGCGCTTGGCGCATCGTATGGTTCGATCCTGGGCGATCTGGAAACATTCCTCCAAAATAACGAAATGCTGAGTCAAATGATAGGGGAGATTAAAGGCGTAACGTTAACGGAACAATTCATTGCGATGCTCATGACCGTTATTGCGCTTGGTGCGACGATCCCCCCGATGATGGCTGTCAACCGGCTCCACGGAGAAGAGAAGAAGGGACGAATCGAACCGCTGCTCGTCAGAGCGGTCTCTCGCAGCCGTCTGCTTGGAGGGTATGTCGTAGTTGGTCTTCTGAGCGGATTGCTTATGAATGCTCTTGCCACGCTTGGTCTGTGGTCTGCCGGTCAGGTATCGACTGCAGATGGCTTGCGCCTCGGCGCCATCTATGGAGCAGCGTTAGCGTATTATCCGGCGATGCTCGTTATGATCGGCCTGTCCATTTTTTTCGTCGGCTGTTTGCCGAAGTTGATTTCTCTGAATTGGTTGTATCTGTTGTATTCCTTTATTATCCTGTACATGGGAGATCTATTGCAGGTCCCGCACTGGATGGAATGGATTACACCCTTTGGTTTTGTACCCCGCATCCCTATGGATGATGCGGCATTTTTACCGCTGTTCCTGCTTGTCGTCATCGCCAGCGCATTGATTGTGGCGAGCTTCGTCGGGTTCAGAAGACGAGATATTGAGGCGCCTTAGGCAGACGCGCTGGGGCGCGACCTTTGAAGCTTAAGGAAAACTTTAAGTTCACCCGCATGTCTTTTTTAACTATCAGGTCTATCCTTAGACCATAGACAACAGACAAAGCGGGTGACGACATAAGATGAATATGAGCTGGGAAGAAGCGATCAAAAGAGAACGCATCAAATCGCTAAGCTGCTGGACCTTTCTTTTGTTTTATTTTTACCTGCTGATCAAAGTTATCCTGTTGAAGTTTCAAACGATGGATCTCAGCTTTCTGTGGGGCCAATTGTTGATCGGTCTTCAGGAGCCTTATTTGCTCTCGATCCGCCTGGAAACGGCGAATTTGGTCCCTTTCCGGGAGATCAACCGCTCGTTCCAATCGTTATCCGTCCACGCAATGGTTAATTTAGTTGGCAACATCGCTATTTTTTTGCCCCTGGGCTTCATGTTGGCTTTTATGTGGAACCGTGTTAGGATGGCGGGAGTAAAGATTGTGAGCTGTGCATTTTTGTTGAGCTTGGGGCTCGAATCGGCGCAGCTCGTATTCATGATCGGACAATTTGATGTGGATGATATGTTGCTGAACACCTTGGGCGGCTTATTAGGCTTCATCGTGTACCGAGCGGTGAGATTTGTCATGGAAAGGACGGAGCAATATGAAACCCATTACGATACTGATCGCCGACGATGAGGTCGAGATCGCCGATCTGATCGAGCTGCATCTGGTCAAAGAGGGCTACAGATGTCTCAAGGCGGCAGACGGACAAGAGGCATTGGACATGATCAGGGGACAGGCGGTAGATTTGGCGATACTCGATATTATGATGCCCAAGCTCGATGGATATGAGGTCGTCCGATCGATCCGCGAGAAGTATCATTTCCCCGTCATTTTTCTGAGTGCCAAGGTGACCGACCTGGACAAGATTACGGGTCTGATTCAGGGCGCCGATGACTATATGACCAAGCCGTTTAACCCGTTGGAGCTGGTAGCGCGAGTCAAGTCCCACCTGCGTCGATCGATGCTGTTTAATCCCTCGATGGCCGCTTCGGAGAAGTCGGTCCTCGAGGTCGGGGGACTCGTCATCCATATGGAGCAGCGAACGGTGTCGCTTTACGGACAAGTGCTGGAGCTTACGCCCAAGGAGTTTGATATCCTGGTGTTGCTCGCGAGCAATCCGAAACGAGTGTTTAGCCAGGATCATATTTTTCAGCATGTGTGGGGTCAGGCATACTTTGAAGGCGGGAATACGGTGATGGTGCATATCCGAACGCTGCGCAAGAAGCTGGGAGAGGACCAGCAAAAAAACAAGCTGATCAAAACCGTATGGGGAGTAGGGTACACGTTCAATGGCTAAATTCAATATTCGAAGCTTTCGTTTCCAGATGATCCGCTTGTTTGGGATCAGCATGCTGCTATCCGCTGGCACTACCTTCCTGATCTACCTGGCGCTGCGGCAGTATTACCATACGCTGCTTCGCGATAACCCGTTGTTTCATTTCCGCGAGACGGTACGGGATATCGGGGACATTAACGTGTTCCTGATCTTGTTTTTTCCGATTTCGTTTGGCTTCTTTTATTTTTTCACCCGGCGTTATGTCTCCTATTTCCAAGAGATCTCCCGAGGGATCAACCAGTTGGCGGGGGGCGATTTCTCTTATCGCGTCCATATCGCATCCAATGATGAATTCGAGGATATTGCCCATGACATTAACCGGGCCAGCGAGAAGCTGCAACAGGCGGAGGAGCGTGGCGATTTCGCCGAGAACAGCAAGGACCAACTGGTGCTTAACCTTGCCCATGATTTGCGTACCCCATTGACGTCTGTCATTGGGTATTTGGACTTTATGCTGCAAGGGGATCATCTGACAGCCGAGCAGATGAAGCATTACACGACGATCGCTTACACGAAATCGCAGCGGCTCGAAAAGCTCATCGACGAGATGTTCGAGATTACAAGGCTGAATTACGGCAAGCTGCAGATCCGCCAGGAGCCGCTTGACCTCGGAGAGCTGTTGACCCAATTGACCGAGGAGATGGTGCCGATGTTCGAAAAAAACGAGCTGACGCCGCGCCTTGCGCTGGCTTCACAGCTGGAGGTTTTGGGCGACGGCGACCTGCTGGCGCGCGTGTTCGAAAACCTGCTATCCAATGCGGCCCGTTACGGGAGCGATGGCGAGTATGTTGAGGTCCGAGGCAGCCATGAAGAGGGCAACGTCGTCATCCAAGTCGTCAATTACGGGAGCAGCATTCCCCCTGACGAGCTTCCTCATGTGTTTGATATGTTTTTTACAGGCGATCATGCCCGCACCCATCAGCACGGAAGCAAGGGTCTGGGACTGTTTATTGCCAAAAATATTGTTGAGATGCATGAAGGAACCATCTCAGTCCAAAGCGATGCCAGTCATACCGCCTTCGAGGTGCGGATTCCTCGCTTATCTGCTGCTCAGGAAATACAGTCCATTTAAGATATATTTTAGATTTACCCTACTTTTTATTTTATCCGTCCCCCTTATGCTAGGAGCATAACAGTTAGGGGAAGGATCGATGAAGAGGTGGGGTTTTTTGTATGCTCCTAAAGGGTTCGTTCGATGGATGCGTCGTGACAGTACGGTCGCATGGTTGTTTCTGGCGCCAAGCGCCATAGGGTTTTCCCTGTTTTATCTCCTCCCTTTTTTGATGACGGTGAAGGCTTCGCTGATGACCAACGTCTCGGGAGGCAGGTTTGTAGGACTCGCAAATTACGAGGCGGTGCTAGACAGCGCATCCTTCCAAAAAGCGGCTTACAATTCGTTTTATTTCAGCTCGGTCAGCGTCCCGCTGATGCTCGTCTTGTCCCTGGTCTTGGCGTTACTGCTCCATCGGCAAATCTACCTGCGGAAGTGGATGCGTCTCATGTATGTCTTGCCGCTTGTCGTGCCAGTCGCCTCGATCATCATGATCTGGCAGGTGGTCTTTGATTGGAATGGCCTGTTAAATCGCGTGATGAGCTGGTTTGACGTGAATCGGGTGGATTGGATGAAGTCGGAAGCCGCTCGGTATGTGGTCATCGTGCTCTATGTATGGAAAAACATCGGCTACAACGTCATTTTGTTCCTGGCGGGCCTTCAGCAAATCCCAAAGGATTATTACGAAACGGCGCAGATCGAGGGCGCTGGCCGCCTTCGCCAGTTTTTCGGGATTACGCTGGTCTATCTCACGGCGACGACTTTTTTTGTAGTCATCATGTCGATTATTAATTCCTTCAAGGTGTTTCGGGAGACGTATTTGCTGGCAGGGGATTATCCGCATGACAGCATCTACATGCTGCAGCATTACATGAACAATATGTTCGGGGCGCTGGACCTTCAGAAGCTGACGGCGGCTGCGTGCTTAATGTTTTGCGGGATCATGGTGATCGTTTTGCTACTGTTCGGGTTAGAGCGCCGGTATCGGCAATTTATGGAGTAGGAGGGGTAGATTGAAGATCGTATCAATCGTACATAAGAGCCTGATCACCGCATGGATGGGGGCGGTTGGACTGCTGATGCTGTTACCGATCGTCATCACCTTTACCCATTCGCTCATGAGCCAGTTCGAGCTGAACATCAACTACGGCGTGATCGGCAAGCTGACGCCAATCACATCAACGGGCGCGGACACGTTCGTCAATCTAAAATGGCTGCCGGACCAGGTGACGCTGGCGCAGTACGGACAATTGCTCGTCTATTCCGCTCAATATTTGCTGCTGTTCTGGAATTCGGTGGGGCTGGTCGTACCGATTATGGTCGGTCAAACGGTCGTTGCGGCGCTGGCGGCCTATGCGTTTGCGAAGCTGAACTTTCGTGGCCGCAACGCCTTGTTCCTCGTCTATGTGATGACGATGCTGATGCCGTTTCAAGTGACGCTCGTGCCGAACTACATCATGGTCGATCAACTGGGGTTGTTGAATCGTTCAGGGGCTGTCATTTATCCAGGGATTTTCGCTGCATTTGGTGTGTTTATGCTGCGCCAGTTTATGCTGCCTATCCCGTATGCCTATATCGAAGCGGCCAAGCTTGACGGGGCAGGTCATCTGACGACCTTCCTGAGGATCATTGTTCCTATGGTCAAGTCAGGGCTAGCCGCACTGATCATTTTACTTTTCGTCGATTACTGGAATATGGTCGAGCAGCCGCTGATTTTTATGAACGATGCGTTCAAACAGCCATTATCGGTGTTCTTATCGCGATTGAGCGGCCAATGGGATACGGTTTTTGCCGCATCGATGCTATATATGGCTCCTATGCTTTTGTTATTTTTGTACGCAGAGACGTACTTTGTAGAAGGCGTCCAATTGTCCGGCATTAAGGGATAGGAAGGTGACAAGGTCAAGCTATGGAACGATGGACGGAAGAGACGGAACGCAGGAGGAAAAAGTGGCTCCTCTCCCTGCTGCTGTTGCTAATGGGCGTGCTGTTATTGTTCACGCTGTTTAGCAATACGCTGCAGTCGGTTACCTTGCCGAAGGTTCGAGCCGAGACGATGACCGTCGCGGGAGTGACTTACAAGCTGGAGGCCAGAGGCGTCATGCAGCCGGTACGTCAGGCAGAGCTGCCCAACCCGGCAGGATGGAAGGTCCGGCAAGTGCTCGTGAAGCAAGGCGACACGGTGAAGAAGGGGCAGCAGCTGGTCCTATATGACAGCTCCTCCGCCAAGCGCGAGCTCGAGGATGAGATCGTGTATCACGAGAAGATGAGCGTTGCCCTGCTAGGGCTGGACGAGCAGTTCAAACGATTGATGTTCGAGGGCAACGAGGCTGAGGCGCAAGAGATCAGACGAGCGATCAAAACGCAGCAACTCGATCTATCGATACAGCAGCGCAAAATCGATGCCTTGCGAGAACAACTGAATGAGCACGGCGGGCTGGACGCTCCATTTGATGGCGTGGTGAAGGAGATGAATGCCGTAGAAGGGCTTGCTGCCATCGGTGAACCGGATGTAGTGATTGCCAACCGAGACGCAGGATATCGACTGGACCTTACGGTGGATACAGAGCTCCTCGATCGTCTCGGGCTTGAAGTCGGACAATCGATCGAGCTGTGTCTCGAAGCTAAGGGAGAACAAGCGGTCCGTTCGCTGGAGGGAACGATCCACGAGATGATTGACGCGGATCCGCGAGCCTCCGATCTCGCAGGGGCGAATCCCGGATCGCAGCCAGCGATTGGACAGACGCAACTGCGGATCCATGTGGTCGACGATATGCTGAAGGGAGGTGAACGGGCCTTGGTCAAACTGGAGCGGGCATCGGAAATAAAGGGATGGCTAATCCCGCAGGAGGCGATTCATAGGGAAGGGGACAGCCTATTCCTCTTTACCGTGTATGTGCAAAGAGGCGCTTTGGGCAATGTGTTCGTGGCTCGCAAGGTTCCGGTCGAAGCGATCGAGACGACAGAGCAACAAACGATGATCGCAGAGGATCGACTATATGAGGGAGATCTCGTCATTCTGGACAGCAGCGAACCCTTGCAGGATGGCAATCGCATCCGCCTGAATTAGGAAAAATCAGGCTGCCCTCAAAAAGCCGAAGAGGCGAAAGATGAAAGGTTGAGATGAATGAACAAGAAATTAAAGCTTGCCACGGTGTTATCGACGGTGCTCCTGATGCTCATTACCGCTTGCTCCTCTGAGGACAGCTCCTCCGAAGCGGGAACAAAGGACAAGGTCACGGAAAACGGAAAAACGATCCTCACGTTGTCCATGTTGCAGTCTACGCCCTTTTACGAGGCGTTGGAGAAAAAGTTCGAAGCCCGTTACCCCGACATCGATCTGCGTATACAGGCTCAGAAAGAGCCGGGAGCGGAGTATGTGTTCGGGGAGGAGGAGGAATACCAACGATCGATTAATACTGCGCTTTTATCTGGGACAGGGCCGGATGTGTTTAGTCTGGAGGGAATGTCCGTCAACGACTATGTCGAGAAGGAGCTTATTTTGAACATGGATCGCTTGCTGGAGCAGGAGGAGACATTACAACAAGACCAGCTTCACGCCAACGTGCTAGAGGCTATGAAGCAAAATGGCGGGACGTATACCCTGCCTTCCGGATTTAATCTGCGCGCCTTTATCGGCAATGGCGAGGCATTAAAGGACGCTAACATCGATGAAGAGAGCTGGACATGGCAGGACTTCGCCGATGTGGCCAAGAGGTTGACGCAGGGGGATAGCGGCTTGTACGCGATGGCGGATTATACCCCGGATATGCTGATGCAGGAAATGATCATCGATGGATACAGCTCGTATGTAGATGAAGGGTCCAAAACCGTCCGCTTCGACTCCCCGGAGTTTATCGCCTTGCTGAAGCAGGTGCAGCAGCTGTACGAGGATGGCGTCATGACGACAGAAGCGGCCGAGCCTGGCAAGCAGTTGTTTTACTCCACCGTCCTGTATGGGCCGGCTGACGTCATCAACCAGACCCACATCCGGTTTGACCAACCGCAGTTGATGCAAAAGCCGCATAGCCAGGCGCAGTCTGGACATATGCGTATCTTGCCGACGGCGCAATTTGCGATTCGGGCAGATACAGCGGTGCAAGAGGAGGCGTGGAAGCTGTTAAGCTTCCTGCTGTCCGAGGAGATGCAACAGATGCCCGAGAGAGAGGGATTCTCTATGCTCAAATCAGTGAATGATCAAAAGCTCGACGAGGTGAAAAAGCAAGTTCAAGCGGGGAGCTACAAGCTGTCTAATGGACAAGTGGCACAGGCAGAGGACGAAGAGTTTACCCGATTCGCGCAACTTCTGGATCTGGCGGATCGATACTCCATGCTCAATGCCAGATTGATCTCCATCGTCGGGGAGGAATCGCTCGCTTATTTTAGCGGTCAGATGTCTGCAGAGGAAGCCGCACAGTTGCTTCAAAACCGCGCGACGATCCTTTTGAACGAATGACTTTTTTGTGTTCGAATACGAACGCTTGTGCTATACTATAATAAATTGGTATAATCTTGAATTGATGATCGGGATTAGGAACACCGGAACGTGATGTATAATCGGTACGTTTGGAAAGGAGAAAAACATGATACTTGGATTGTATGAAGCACATTTACCAGTGAGCAACTTGCATAAATCCATCGCATTTTATTCTAAATTAGGATTAGAGCTTGCATGGAGAGACGATGAGACAGCATTCTTCTGGATTGAAAAAGAAAAAAGTTGGGTGGGTCTATGGGAAGGGAAAGAGGTTGAAACTCCTTATCATCCATCATTAAGACATTTAGCATTTCGAGTGAGCTATGAAGATTTTAAAGACAGCGTGAAGTGGCTTCAAACGCTCGGAATCGATCCTGTTCCGTTTGGCAATCGAGCTTCGATAAGTCCATTTATCCGACCTAATCAGGGAAATGCTTCTGTATATTTCAATGACCCTGATGGAAACAGCTTGGAATTAATGTGTTTTATAAGCGTCCCTGAACATTTGAAGAATTTATCCCAAAAATTATCAATAGAAGAGTGGGAAAACCTATAGAAAAAAATCACATCATAGCGCTGAGAAGATGACGATCACAGGAGTTCGTTAAACGATGGTAGAGAAGGTATGAACCTGAATTACGAAAGTG
>NZ_BFBX01000148.1:0-536 GCF_003851045.1 Paenibacillus sp. 598K
TGTACTGCATTGTCTAGTATGCAGCCAGCATCCGACTCACTCGCCTCACATCGACAGCTCGTCCAGCGGGTCTATCTCTCGCTCGCGTCGTCTGCGCCCGGTCTTGCCGCTGCCGAATAGTCGCCAGAGCGAAGGCGCGGCCGCCGGCTCATAGTCGGTGGACCGCTCATCCGGCGCCAGCAGGATGCCGAGCTGATGATGCTCGCCGGCATACCTTGCCCGCTGCAGGAACTTGCTCTCGCCCTCGAGGTTGAGCACCTCCAGCTTGCAGAAGGCCGCGCCGCCCTCGCTCAGCGCCTCATGAAGCTCTGCGCCGTTGCGGACGCGGGCGCCGTTGACCTTGACGATCATCTCCCCAACCGCGATCCCGAGTTCCGCCGCCGGACTGCCGGGCACGACTGCCAGCACGCGCAGGCCGGGGCCGTCGTGGACGTAGTACGGACTGCGCAACGATTCGCGCCACGAGGCGAGCAAGCCCATTCCCTCGTGCAGCAGCAACGCAGCCAGCGCAGCAGGCACCGTCAGCGGCGGCCACC
>NZ_BFBX01000148.1:694-11950 GCF_003851045.1 Paenibacillus sp. 598K
CCAGCGCAGCAGGCACCGTCAGCGGCGGCCACCAGAGAGCCCCCGCCGCGATCGCTCCGAGCAGCACGCTGTAGAGCAACAGCTGCCTGGCGCTCTGACGCGCGCTCTGCTGCGGCAGCAACGAGCGCGTCAGCGTCGTGAAGCCGATGATGACCGGCAGTCCGATCATCGTCCAGCCCTCCGCCCAGGTCCCCCCGCCGAGCAGCGGCGGCCAGGGCAGCGCTGTCCCGGCCGCCGCGAAGCCTCCCGCAGCGGGTGTCGCCAGCAGCAACGGCACCGGCCAATATCCTTGCAGCCGGTAGCCGCCGACGAGCCGGCCGCGCTTGCCGCTCAGGACGAGCGGGCTGGCTAGCCGCGCCCCCTGACGCCCGAGCAGCAGCGCCTCGGCGAGATGCAGCAGCGCCGCCAGCAGCAGCAGGCCGGGGATGTCGAGCGCCGCCAACGACTCCGCGAGCCGCCCCGCCAGCGGAGAGTACGCTCCGGCATCGAGCCAGCTCGCTGCACCTTGCAGCAGCCCCAGCAAGCCGACGCTGTACGCGATGCACAGATAGCGGAAGCGCAGCAGCAGCAGCGCGCCGGCGGCGCCCCACATCCACCAGACCGTATCCGGGGTCAAGCGGACGCCGATGAACAGGGCGATCGCCGATACGAGCAGACCAGCCACCGCTCCTGTCAGCAGCGACCGCAGCGTCTCTATCGGCCACGGGTGGAGGCGCGCATGGAACAGTCGCTGCTCCGTCCGCATCTGATGGCGGTAGATCAGGATGATCAGCAGGATCGCAATATAATAGAACGGTTGTGTCGCCAGCTGCAGTGCTGCTTTTCCGAGCAGCTGCAGTATGGCCAGTAACGTATCCAACCTTGGATCACTTCCTCTCGCGCATCGTTCTCCCCGATGCTTGAAGCATAACAGAAGGCTGGCCATCGCCGATTGATCGGCGTCAGCCAGCCTTCATACTTTCGACACGCCACCCGCGATTTCCTGCTCGCGAAAGGCAGCGACGGGGCGATTATTCGCCCGCTAGCTTGCCCTTGATCGTCTCGACGGCGGCGCTCAGTTGACGGTCGTTGCTGGCATCGCGCACCCAAGCGAACAGCTCCTCCTCGAGCCGCTCCGCCGTCTTCTCGTCGAGCTGGCCGCTGACCGGCAACGATGCGCTCTTTTGGAACGCCGATACCGCCTTGGCTGTCTCCTCGCTGTAATACCCGTCCTTGCGGCCGGTGCTGTAGCCGAGTCCGCTCAGCATCAGCTGGGCGCTGCGCACTTCCTCGCCGAGCATGTCTAGCTTCAGCGTCTGCTCCTTGGAGAGTCGCGGCGCATTGTAGAACTCCGGCGGCAGCACCTCGACGTCAGGCTTGATGCCGGTCTCGTTGATCCAGTTGCCATCCGGCGTCAGCCATTTGGCGATCGTCATCTTGACCAGCGAGCCGTCGCTCAGCGCCTTGTTGTAGCTGACCTGCACCGTGCCCTTGCCGAAGGTCGTCTCGCCGACCAGCGTCGCGTCCGCGCGCTCGCGCAGCGCGCCGGCCAGCACCTCGGAGGCGCTGGCGCTGCCTTTGTTGATCAGCACGGCCAGCGGGTACGGCTTGCCGGAGCCTTTGGATACTGTCTGCTCCCGCTCGCCGTTCCGATCCTCGATCTGGACGATCGGCTCGCCCGAGCGGATGAACGGCTCGGTCACCGAGACGACGACCGGCAGCACGCCGCCGGGGTTGTTGCGCACGTCGATGATCAGCCCCTTCATCCCTTGCTCCTCCAGCGTCGCCAGCTCCTCGCCGAAGCGCTCGCCAGTATTCATCGCGAACTGACGGATCTCGATCTTGCCGATGTCGCCCGGCAGCATCTCGGAGAATACCGTCTCGACGTCGATATCGTCGCGCACGACCGTCACCTGAATAGGCTGGGCGCGCTGTCCGCGCCGGATCTCCAGCTCGGCCTTGCTGCCTTTGGGACCACGCACCTTGGCCACCGCCTCGCTCAGCTGCAGGCCGTCGAGACGCTCGCCGTTGACAGAGAGGATGATATCCTTGGGCATCAGCCCTGCCCGCTCCGCCGGCGAATCCTTGATCGGCGAGACGACGATGACCTGTCCGTCCTCCATCGAGACCTCAGCGCCGATGCCGGAAAACGACCCTTCGATCGACTCCGAGAAATGCTCCGCCGCATCCTGCTCCATATAGACGGAATAAGGGTCCTCGAGCACCGACATCATCCCGTTCAAGGCGCCGCTGACGATGCGCTCGCGTTCGATCGGCTTGTAGTACTTGTTCTCGATGAGCGACAACACCGTATTGAGCTTCTTCAGCTCCTCCGAGCTTAGCCGCTCCGTCACCAACGGGTCGCCCTGGGCCGTCACCAACCCCGTACGGCTGCCCAACTCCTGCAGCAGCGAGCGGTCGACGACCGTCAGCGTGAAGAAGACCGTCGCCACGACCGTCAGGACGATGTAGGCGACGACTGTTCTTCCCTTGAATTGCATAGTTTCACCACCTCTGTGCCATCGGCGCGCTTGCCGCTGCCGACCGCGATTTTCAGGCTCCTTGGAACCAGCTGTCAGACTAGTCTATGACAAGCCTTCAGCAATTATTAAACCTGGACTGCTTCGATTGACGCGAAGCGTCGTCTTGCCCCAAACGGCTATTGCCGCCCTGGGGAGGGCGGCTTATAAGGGGTAGTATACCGTTTTGAACAGCCGATCGCAAGCGGCGAGTCTGGAGGTCTGTCGTTGTTCTGTGATCATGTCACCGGCGTGGCCCGAGATCCAGCTTCGCCCCTTCGACCCTCCCAGCGCCCTGCGACCTGCCTAGGGCGTGTCTAGCGCAAATAACTAACCGGATTAACCGGCTTCTCGTTGATCCGCACTTCGAAATGCAAGTGATTGCCTGTCGATCGACCAGTCGTGCCGACCTCGGCAATCTTCTGGCCGCGCTTCACCTTATCGCCGCTCTTGACCTTGATGCCGCCGTTGCGGATATGGGCGTACAGCGTCCACATCCCGCCGCCATGGTCGATGATGACCGTGTTGCCGTAGCCGCTCGTCGACTGGGCGACAATGACGACGCCGGACTCTGCCGCATAGATCGGTGTGCCGGCCGGCGCTGCGAAGTCAACGCCGTTGTGCATCCTGCCCCGCTTGCCGGTGATCGGATCGACCCGGGGACCGAACTGCGAGTTCATCCGATAGGACGAGGAGATCGGCCGCAGCAGCTGGCCGCCGCTATCCTTGTAGTCCGATTCCGAGCGCGTCTGCGACTGTTGCTGCCGTTGGAGCTCCCGCTGACGGGCCAGTTGGCGCTTGCGCTCTTCTTCTTTGCGCTGACGCTCCAGCTCGGCTGTTTTTTCCTTCTCGAGCTCAGACACCTTGGATGCCAGCGTCATCAGCAGCGCTTCCTGCTCCTCGGAGATGCCCTCGAGCTCCTCCAGTTGCTCGTTGTATTGGAGGATCATCACTTCTTTTTCCTTCTCCTTGACCAGGAGCTGGTTGTGATAGGTCTCCAGCCGTCCGTACAGATCCTTGACCTCGTCCAGCTTCGTCTCGATCTCGGCCTTCTTGACGAGGATGAGCTCCTTGTCCCTGCGATGCTCCTCGAGGATATCCTTATCCTGATTCATGATCGAGGAGAGCGCGTCGACGCGGTCGAGGAAGTCGCTAAAGCTGGTCGCGCTCAGCAGCACATCCATGTAAGAGACGAAGCCGTTTGTATACATGAGCCGCATCCTCGAGTCAAGCAGCTTGTCGCGCTCGACGATCCGTACTTCGGTCTCCTCCAGGCTGCGACCGGCATCGAGCAGCTCGCCCTCGGTCGTCGCCAGCTCGCTTTGCGTGTTCTGGAGATTGCGCGAGACGTTGTCGATCTCATCGAGGATCTGATTGATCGAGCGCGTCGCCTCATCCTTCTGCGTGCTTACCACTTCACGCTCCTGCTCGGCCTGCGCCTTGCTGCTGGTAGCCTCCTGCATCTGCGAACGTACCTTGTTCAGTTCCCGGTTGATCCGATCCACCTCGGAGGCGGCCTGACCGGCGATCGGCGGGAAAGCGAGGACCGCTGCCAGCAGGAATGCCAGCAGGGCAAGTGCTCTCTTCACGTATCTCTTCACCTACACTTTCAAATACTTGCGAACCGATATCGTACTGCCCCATACGCCGATTAACGTGCCGATGCCGATAAGCAGCGCGCATACGAGCAGCGCCGACTCCTGCACCGTAACCAGCTTGATCATCATCAGCCCAAGCTCAAATTGCGAAAACGAGACGAGCTGCGAGTAGCCGACCAGGACGATCGTCGACGTAATGATCGAGCCGAACAGCCCGATCAGCGCGCCCTCGATAAAAAACGGCCAGCTGATGAACGAATTGGTCGCACCGACCAGCTTCATAATCTTGATCTCCCGGCTGCGCGAGAGGATCGTCATCTTGATCATATTGGAGATCAGGAACATCGCCGTTAGCGCCAGCCCTGCCACGATGACCAGACCGATATTGCGCACCGCCGTCGTCACCTTGAAGAGCGTCTCTACTGTGCCTTGTCCGTACTTGACGCTGCTGATCGCCGCATCGTTCTCTGTATTGATTGCCTGGATCTTCTTGGCGGCGAAGCCGATCTCCTGCGGATTGACCACCTCGACGGTAAAGGAGTCCGGCAACGGATTATTGGTCTCGTCGTAGCCATCGAGCAATTCCCGCCCGTCCTCGCCCAGACTGTTGCGCAGCAGCTCCAGCCCCTCCATCTTGGAGACGAAGACGATGCTGCTTACCTCTGGCATATTGCCGATCGTCCGATTCAGCTCATCGATCTTCTCCTGCTCCGTATTGAGCTGCAGGAAGACGCGGATCTGCACCTGGCTCTCGATCTGCTCGGTCAGATTGTTGACGTTAAGCGCGAGCAGTAGGAAGACGCCGAGGATGAACAGCGAGATGACGATCGAGCTAAGCGAGGCGAAGGTCATCCAGCCGTTGCGCAGCAAGCTCTTGGCGCCTTCCCGGAGGTGGCGGAGCATGGTGCTAAATTTCATACCCGTACTCCCCTCTGGCCTCGTCGCGGGCGATCAGACCGTCCTCGATCGCGATGACGCGCTTGCGCTGGCGATTGACGATCTCGCGGTTATGCGTCGCCATGACGATCGTCGTGCCCCGGAAGTTGATCTCCTCGAGCAGATGCATGATGCCCCACGACGTATCGGGATCGAGGTTGCCCGTCGGCTCGTCCGCGACGATGACGGCGGGGTTGTTGACGATCGCGCGGGCGATCGCCACCCGCTGCTGCTCGCCACCGGACAGCTGAGCCGGCAGGCTCGCGTGCTTGTCGCGCAGTCCGACCAACTCCAGCACCTCCATCGTCCGCTTGCGGATGAGCCGGCGAGGCGCCTCGATGACCTCCATCGCAAAGGCGATATTCTCATAGGCGCTAAGCTTCGGCAGCAGACGATAATCCTGGAAGATGACGCCGATATTGCGACGGACATACGGGATTTTGCGCGGCTTCAGCTTGCCGATGTTGAAGCCATTGACCGAGATCTGGCCCTTGGTCGGGATCTCCTCCCGGTAGATCAGTTTCATGAACGTCGACTTGCCGGCCCCGGATGGTCCGACCAGGTAGACGAACTCATTGCGATCTATAAGGACGGAAACGCCGCGCAAGGCATGGGAGCCATTCGCGTACGTTTTCCAGATGTCTTGCATTTCTATCACATTATCACATCCTGTACAGTGTCAGCTACTAGACATTCGACAATAAGGACGCAATTCCTTCCAATCCCCAGGTAATCGACAGCATTTTAATAATTCTCATCGGCGCCCCAAAGCGAAAATAAAGCGGCGTTTCCTTGCATATCTATGATATAGAAACGAAACGGGACGAGGTGATCAAACGATGAAAAAAATCCATCTGTCGCTCATCGTATCCATAGCGATCCTGCTGCTCTCCTCCACCGCCTGGGGGCTGCTGGCGCTCTATGCCGAGCAAGAGACCGTGCCCGACGGCACCGTCGTCGACGGCACGCCGATCGGCGGACTGGCTATCGACGCATCGCTCGAGCTGCTGGAGCGGCAATGGACCGCCTTCGAAGAGGAGGAGCTCGTCGTCTGGGCCAATCTTGGTCAGCAGGACAGGCATAGCTGGACGCTCGCCGAGCTGGGCTTCCGCATCGAGCGGGAGCCGCTCGTCTCGGAGCTGCTCGCCCTACGCGAGGGCGGACTGCTGCAGCGCGCCCGCTATCGTCTCCTCTTCCCCCGCGAGCACCGGATGAAGCTCGCCTGGAACACGCAGCAATTCGAAGCGCGCATCCGTCAGCAATGGCGCTGGCTCGAGCAATACCAACCGGTCGACGCGACACGGCGCATCACCGCCGACGACAAGATCGTCTACCATCGACACCGGGACGCCTACCGAGTCGACCTGCCCGTCCTGAGCGAGCAGGTGCGGGAGAGCGTCATCGCGCACTGGCTCCGAGCCTCGGCCGGCGAGGGTCAGGCGGCCGCCAAGCCGCCGACCTCGGGAGGCGCTGCCGTGCTCAAGCTGCCGATTGCGGTCGCGCAGCCTGCGGTGACGCTCGGACAGCTGCAAGCGCAAGGCGTCGAGCGCAAGATCGCCTCGCATACGACTGATTACTCCTCCAGCCCCGCCGGACGAGCCTTCAACGTCGAAGCGACGGCCCGCACCTTGCAGGACTGGACGCTGGCGCCCGGCGAGGTGTTCGACTACGAGCGGGTGATCGCAGCTGCCGAACGGGAGTACGGCTTCCGGGAAGCTCCGGTTATCCTGGACGGCGAGCTCGTGCCCGGCATCGGCGGCGGCATCTGCCAGGTGTCGAGCACACTGTACGAGGCTGTGTTGCAGGCAGGCCTCGAGATCGTCGAGCGGCGCAATCACTCCCTGCCCGTATCGTACATGCCGCTTGGCCGCGACGCGACCTTCTCCGAGGGGACGATCAACTTCCGCTTCCGCAACACGACCGGCAAGCATCTCGTCATCCGGACCGAGACGAAGGGGCGCAAGCTGACGATCAAGCTGTTCGGCTCGCTGCCGGACAATGTCCAGTATCGGATCACCTCCAAGACTGTCAAGACGATTGATCCGCCGGTCCGCGAGGTATCGAGCGAACTGGCCGCCCCCGGCGAGCCCAAGCAACTGCGGCAGGGCAAGCCGGGCTACGTCGTCGAGACGTATCGGACGATGCTGCGTGATGGCAAGGAGGTGTCGCGGGAGCGCATCTCGCGCGATACGTACAAGGCCTCGCCCAGTCTGATCGGCCTTCATCCGAGCGACCTCAAGCCGGATGCAAGCACCCAGGCGCGGTCTGCTGAGGATGGCTTGCTCGAGGACGGTATCCGATTGGTACCGTGAAAGAGACGCCAAAGAGCGACGTCCAGGCTGAATGCCCGGCGTCGCTCTTTGGCTTGCTTTATAAGCGAAATACTTCAATAAAAGATCGGTATATTATTCCGAAGCAGCTTCGTCCTTCGCCGGCTCGCGATCAGGCAGCTGACTGACGTAGCTGTCCGAGAGATTGAGCAGCTCCAGCGCCCGGTTGAACTCATCCTCGGTGATGCTGCCGCCCTTGCCGCCCTCGCCGGCTAACGGGTACTCCGTGCCGTCCTCGTAGCCGCTGCCCGGGATGAGCAGCGCATCGTCGCTGAGCAGCGAGCCCGAAGGCAGATAATAGCGCTGCGGCAACAGGTTATACGTCTGGTTGATAATATCCTGACCAAAGTAGATGCGGTCCTTCACCGATGCGCCGAGCAGGTTGGCTACTGTCGGCAGGATGTCTACCTGACCGCCGATCTGCTCGAATACGGCCGGATAAGTGACATCCTTGGAGATGATCGCCAATGGAATATTGATCATATCGGTATAGCTGTATTCGCGACCGTAGATTTCTTCCATCAGCTGCTTGTCGGTTTTGGTGAGCGAGTAGATCGGCAAGCCCAGATGATCGCCGTAGATGACGATCAGGCTGTCATCCCATACGCCGTTTTGCTTGAGCTGCTCGATGAACTGGCCAAGCGCGTAGTCGGCATAGTTTTGCGAGCGGATATAGTCGCCGACGAATGTCTTCTCAAAACGCTCCGGGAGCTCCATTTTGTACTTCTCTGCCGGGATCGTGAACGGGTGATGCGCGGTCATCGAGATGACCTGGGCGTAGAATGGCTCACCCGAGTCATTCATCTGTTGCAGCACATCGGCCGTTTTATCGTACAGCACCTCGTCCGAAGCGCCGAAGAACACGGTATCTTCTTTGCCAAAAAACTCTTCGTCGTAGTAACGGTCGAAGCCCAGCGCCTGGTACATCTCGCCGCGATTCCAGAACTCGACGACGTTCGTATGGAAGGTGGCGCTGTTATAGCCCTTCTCCCCCAGCAGCTTCGGCAGACTCGGCAGCTGCTTGGCTGCGTAGACGCCGGATGCCGCGCCGCGCGGCGGGATGTAGAAGGATGTGTTGACGACAAACTCGGCGTCGGAGGTGTTGCCTTGGCCGACCTGCTGATAGAAGTTCGAGAAGTAGAAGTTCTCGTTCATCAGCCGATTCATGTTCGGCGTAATCTCCTGGCCGTCGATCTTCAGATTGATCAGGAAGTTCTGGAACGACTCCATCTGGATGATGATCAGATTTTTGCCCTCGGCAGCGCCGGCATAGTTGCCCGACACGACCGGCTGGGTCCGCTTGATGCGATCGATCGCGCTGCGAGTGATCTGCTGCGGATCGACCAGCTCTTTTTCCTCTTTAGAGAAGATGGTGTAGGCCTCATAGTTGAGGATACCCATATCCTCGGCCTTTTTAATCTCGTTCATGCTCGCCCGGTTGGGCATAATATTGACGAAGCAGACGATGACAGACAGGACAAACAGACTCATGACAAGTGCTTTTTTGCGCGGTCTGTGGCTCATATCGATCGGAATCTCCCGCTTGCGGAACAGCATGATCGCGAACACGATAATATCGATGAAGATGAGCAGGTAATACGGATGCATGAGCGAGAATACGCTGTTCTTGACTGCGGTCACTTGATTGACTTGGTCCAGCGCATGATAAGTGACGATAACGCCATAATATTTGTAGTACATGATCGCTGCAAAAAAGATCGCCGTCAACAGCAGGTTGACGATAAAATAATAAAGCAGCTTGCGCTTCGACGCGAACCATTCGATCAGGCAGAACAGCGCCCACACGAAAGGAATCTCAGTCAGCAGCGGCATCATGGAGAAGCCGTTGTCAAAGATGACCAGATAGGCCAGACAGCTTTTGAGCAGCATAATAATAGAGAAGAAGACAAACGGCTTTGCACGTACCGTGTCCAGAAACCTCGACACAAAATTCCCCACCTTTCTCTGTAAACAAGAACCAAACAGGCCGGATTCGGAATCCGCCCCTTCTACTCCCCATTAAAATAACGATTGGGCTCGCTTCTTAGTTGCAAAAAATCCACATTTTCTTGCAGTTTGCGCTAGCAAGACAATCCTTATCTATTTATACCCTGTAAAAGCTTTGTTAAATCCGCAGCGACAAAGCATATTATGCTACGGCCTTTACTTAAAGTCAAAAACACCGTGCGGTCGTGGCTATCGCTATGTGCTCTCCTGCTCTCGAAAACCTCATAAAACAGTCAACGAGCTTACGATAACGCCGTTGTTCATGCGCTGGCAACGTTGGTCGCGATTTGCCGGGCTTGCCCATCAGCGCGGATGGGCCTTAAGCCAGTCCAGGATGTCGCGCAACGTCTGTACCGGCACGATATTAAGCTCCGGCGCGCCGAGCCGCGCTTCCTGCGCCTGCCCATATGGCACGAAGAAGACGTCGGCGCCATTGCGATAAACGGTGTAGGCTTTTTGACGAATGCCGCCGATCTTGCCGACGGTGCCGTTGGCATTAATCGTGCCGGTGACGGCGACGCGATTGCCAAAAGTAACGCCGCCCGGCGTCAACTGGTCGATCAGCGTGAGCGCCAGCGCTGCGCCGTGAGACGGTCCGCCCTCATGGGCAAAGTAGGAGCGAAAGCGCACCTTCATCGGCAGGTCCAGCATGAGCGCGTCGTCGACGGTAATTCCGACGGCCGGCCGATTCTCGTCCTCCGGGTGGACGACCGTATGCAGGCGCAGCGTGAGCGGCTCATTGTTGCGCAGCAGCGTCACCTCGACCGTGTCGCCGGGCTCGATAAGGCGCATCACATTGGTCAACGTCAGCGAAGAGGACACGGCATGGGTATTGATCCGGATGATGATATCGCCAGGCCGCAGCTGACCGTAGGCGGGACCGCCGATTTGCACGCTCTGCACGAGCGCGCCGTAAGCGACCGCCCCGTCGCCGATGCCGGCCAGCTTGAAGCCGACTGCGCTGCCCAGGTCATTGGCCTCGAGCTTCAGATTATGGACCAGACTCTCATAGGAGCCGATCGACATCCCGAGCTTGCGGATCGGCCGGAATTTATAATTTGGAAACAGCTCGGCATAGAGCCAGTCGATCGGGAAGGCCGGACGATCGAAGACGAGCACGCCCATAATTTCCCCGTTCCCCCCCTCGCCGCTCTCTCCCTCGGCAACAGCATACCGGTGCATATTGACCGAGAGTCCGGGGTAGGTGACCATGTACGGCATCGGGTAAAACAAGGCCAGCAGCAGCACGACCGACAACGCCGCCGCTGTTACGGCACGCCTAGGCATCCTGCCACCTCGCCGTCGCCGCTCCAGCACGAACAGGTCCCAGAGCGCGATCGCCCAGGACGCAGCGAGCAGCCCCGCCGCCCAGATCAGCAGCGCCAGGCGCATCTCCCCCGTCGCCGCCATCCAGCCGATAAATACGGCCGCTCCTACAGAGAGGAGCAGCAGCAGCCAGCGCCGCAGCACATCCACATACAGCCGGATGCCTTGTCCTCTCGGCTGTCCGTCGCCCTCTTGCCCAGCCCGGGCGATCCGCAGAGCCTCCTTGCGGGCATGACCGATGCCGCCGATCGCGGCGGCGCCCCATAGCAAAGGCACAGCCGCGAGCAGGAAGACCATGCCGTTGAGCAGATCGATCCAGTAGACGTTCATTCCGATATGGACAGGATCGGGGATCCAGATCAGTTCTCCTGCGATGCACAGCAGGATCGCCAGCCCCATTCCGATCAGATACATCCGTTGCCAGTACGTCATGGGTTTCGCTCCCCTTTCCTTTATAATAGGTATCGGGCTGCCCTCAAAAGAGGGCCTACGGTCACGGGATCGATCTTCCGATCGCTGTTGTCCCCAGATTTCTTGGTTATTAACCGCATTAGCGGTTGA
>NZ_BFBX01000148.1:12059-21777 GCF_003851045.1 Paenibacillus sp. 598K
GCGGTTGAAATCCGGGGACAAAGGCGAACGCTTCGCTTCTACAGATTCGATCCCGTGCCTCTTCGGCCTTTTGAGGGCTGCCCGTTTTTCCCGCTCGGTTATGTTTCATTCATAATGATACCACTTGCCCGCCTTTCTTTGCGACAGCGGGCAAGTGACCGGACGAGCCCAACGTTTTTTTATTGCTTACCCCCTTTAAATCGGTTCAAAAACATGATATAATGAAAGCGCTCTCAATAAATCGGCTTTACAATCTCTTAAGGGGGGAATTGGAATGGCAGGTTTAGCAGTACAAACCCGTGATTTGTATGAGGACTTCGAGGTGGAGCGCGACATCCTGTTTTTCAAGCTCGGCTCTCACGGACAAGTAAGCTTCCACGGTCAGAATTATAACCTAAAAAAGAGAATGTCTGCCGATGAAGTGCAGACGCTGACCCGACATGCGAGCTTCGTCCGCCTGAAGTCCGACTGCTATGTCAATGCAGGCAAAGTCAGCTCGATCGAGGACGATCGTCTCTACTTCGGGGCCAAGGACGCCAAGTCGCTGACCGTATCAAAACGGCAGCAGCAACTGGTGCGCGAACGGATGGGCCGCTGACCGAGACGTCTGTCAGAAGCGATCGATCACAATCGCCAAAAACGCCTCCTCATCTCTGTCACAAGAGATGCGGGAGGCGTTTTTACGATGCATGCGGCCCTCTAAGCCGAGCGAGGCGCAGCGGACAACGGCTCTCGCTGCCGCCGTTCGATGCTGATCCAGATCAAGCCGCCAGCCATGCAGGCCGCGCCAGCCAGTTGCAGCCATGTCAGCGATTCGCTGAATAGCGTATAGCCCGCGATGACGGCAGCCGCCGGCACGACATACCGGAAGAAATTGGCCCTTGTCGCCCCTACCTGGTACATGCAGGCATTCCAGACGACGAAGCCGATCACTGTGCAGCCGATCACATTGTACAGCAGGATGCTATAATGCATCCCCGTCAGCGCGCCCCAGTCCATCGCGCCCCAGGCCGAGCGCGTCAGCGGCAGCATGAACAACGCTCCGAACAGGATCGTCCAGGCGCTGATGCGAAGCGCCGAGAAGCGACGCATGAGCGGCATGCTCGCCAGGTTGAATAGCGCGCCGATGAAGCTGACGCCAAGCGCTAGCGCATTGCCGATCATATGCTCGCCCGAGAGCGTGAAGCCCTCGCCGCCCCCGAGGATGACCAGACACACCCCGACGATGGCGGCCGCTCCGCCTGCGAGCAGGCGGCCCGTGATCACCTCACGGGTGAACAGCGGCGCGAGCAGCGCCGCGAAGATCGGCCAGGGCGCGACATTGAGCAGCGAAGCGTTGGCCAGCGTCGTATATTTGATCGAATACATGACCATAATCTCCAGCAGCGTGATCCCGACCAAGCCAATCGCCATGAGCGCTCCGGCGACCCGCCACGGGATGCCTATGCTGCCTTCCTTCAGCTTCAGCAGGATGAAAAAAAACGGCACCGCCGAGCCAAAACGCAAAAACGTAAACAGGATCGGGTCCATAACGTCCATCGCCACTCGGGCCAGGCCAAAATTGGTGCCCCAGATCGCCGCTACCGCAATCAATCCCGCATAGTACATCCATCTTCTATCCATTGTTTATCTCTACACTCCATCAATTAATAAGTTCTACCCTCTCCACAGAGCCTGGCGGGCAATGATTGTATCATATCACGAACCCTCATCAAGTCAATGATCCGTTTCACACCACAGGCCCCTGCTCCTCCCCTCCTTGCGCCCCATTATGTACAACCACAGTTAACCCCCGAGTACAATGACAGTCAAATTATCCTTGTGCATTGGTAACGGATAGTGAAGTTTAAAGCGCTCTCTCATGCTACAATAGGGGCAGGTTCAGTCACAATTCAGACAGATAAAGATCATTTTCAACCGTCTGACAAGTTGTTTATAATGTAAGAAAGGGAGTGCGCAATTGGAAACGGTCAGAATCGGAATCGTCGGGCTGGGCAATATGGGCACAGGCCATGCCAAGTATTTGATCGCAGGTGAGGTTAAGGGCGCCAGATTGACAGCGGTATCAGACATACGGCCCGAACGTCTGGAGGTCGCTCGCGAGGAGTGGGGCGATCAGGTAAAGCGCTTTAATACAGCGGAGGAGCTCTATCGCTCCGGCGAGGTGGACGGGGTTCTCATCTGCACGCCGCATTACGAGCATCCCGAGCAGGCAATCGCCGCCTTTGAACATGGCTTGCATGTGCTGGTCGAAAAGCCTGCCGGCGTCTACACCAAGCAGGTCCGCCTCATGAACGAAGCAGCCGCCCGCAGCGGCAAGCTGTACGGCATCATGTACAACCAACGGACCAACCCGCTCTACGCCAAGCTTCGGGACCTGATCGCCTCCGGCGAGCTGGGCGAGGTGCGTCGGACGAACTGGATCATTACCGATTGGTATCGCTCGCAGAGCTACTACGATTCCGGCGGCTGGCGCGCGACATGGGCCGGTGAAGGCGGCGGGGTGCTTATTAACCAGGACCCGCATCAGCTCGATCTGTGGCAATGGACGACCGGTCTGATGCCGAAGCGGATCCGCGCCTTCTGCGCCTTCGGCAAGCACCGCAACATCGAGGTCGAGAACGAAGTGACCGCTTATGTCGAATACGAGAACGGAGCAACCGGCGTGTTCGTCACCTCGACCTGCGAAGCGCCTGGCACGAATCGCTACGAGATCGCCGGCGACCGCGGCAAGATCGTCATTGAGGACGGCAAGCTCCGTTTCTGGCGCAACCTCGTGCCGGAGTCCGAGTTCAACCGCGACTTCAAGGGCGGCTTTGGCCAGCCCGAGTGCTGGAAGATCGATATCCCGATCGCCAGCGGCGGCGATCAGCATGCAGGCATCACGCGAGACTGGGTGCAAGCGATCCGTACCGGCTCTCCACTGCTCGCCCCTGGCGAGGAAGGCATCAAGGGCTTGACGATCTCCAACGGCATGCTGCTCTCGACCTGGACCGACAACTGGGTCGATCTGCCGATCGACGAGGAGCTGTTCTATGCCAAGCTGCAGGAGCAGATCCAGCAGTCCAAGAGCAACAAGCAAGCAGACGCCTACGAGACGCTCGACGTTACGGGCACACACTGACATCCCTTTCGCCACCTGGGCGATTCCAGAGGTCTGATCGATTCCAATTACAGGAGGTATGCATGTAATGAGCAAGCAGGATGGCATGAATTATGCCCCCAAGGGCAAGCCGCAGCCGGTCGTCGGCGCCGGGGAATTTATCTTCGCAGCCAGTCGGCTGGACCATGGACATATCTACGGCATGACTAACGGCCTGATCGAGGCCGGCGCTACGCTGAAGTGGGTGTACGATAACGATGCGGAGCGGGCGGCCAAGTTCGCTGCCGAATACCCGGGCGCGCGCGTTGCCGAGTCCGAGGAGCAGATCCTCCAGGACGCGGAGGTGCAACTGGTCGCCTCGGCAGCCGTCACCTCCGAGCGCGGACCGTTTGGCGTCGTGGTCCTGAACCATGGCAAGCATTATTTCGTTGACAAGGCGCCGTTCACGACGCTCGAGCAGCTCGCCGATGCCCGGGCAGCCGTCGAGTCGTCCGGCAAAAAATACGCCGTCTACTATAGCGAGCGGCTCCATGTGGAGAGCGCCGTATTCGCCGGCGAGCTGATCAAGGACGGCGCGATCGGACGCGTCGTCCAGGTGCTTGGTCTCGGACCGCATCGCCTGAATGCGCCGTCGCGCCCGGCGTGGTTTTTTGAGCGGGAGAAATACGGCGGCATCCTGTGCGACATTGGCTCGCATCAGATTGAGCAGTTCCTGTACTACACCGGCGCGCAGGATGGCGAGGTGCTGCACAGCAAAGTGGCCAACTATCACAACAAGTCTTACCCTGAGCTGGAGGACTACGGCGACGCGACGCTGCGCGCAGACAACGGCGCCACCGGTTACTTCCGCGTAGACTGGCTGACCCCGTCCGGTCTGTCGACCTGGGGTGACGGACGCACGACGATCCTCGGCACCAAAGGCTACATCGAGCTGCGCAAGTATGTCGATATCGCCCGCTCCGGCAGCGGCAATCATCTCTACCTGGTCAACGAGGACGGCGAGCGTCATATGGAGCTGAGCGGCAAGGTCGGCTACCCGTACTTTGGTCAGCTCATCCTCGACTGCATAAACGGCACCGAAAACGCTATGACCCAGCAACACGCCTTCAAGGCGGCCGAGCTCTGCCTCAAAGCCCAAGCGCAAGCGATTCGCATCGAATAGAAGGAGCGATAATCCAATGAAATTGTCCATCTTCACGGTAGCCACCCCCGATATGCAGCCTGAGGAGCTGGCGCTCAAGGCGCGCGAGCTGGGCATCCAGGCCGTCGAATGGCGTTACAAGGATACGCCGGCCGAGGTGACGAACGAAGCGCCGTCCTTCTGGGGCAACAATCTGTGCACCTTGGCGCCCTCCGGCGGTGCCGAGGCGATCGCCCGCTTCAAAAAAGCGACCGAGGATGCAGGCCTTACCACCCTCTCCCTCACCTCATATCTGACGACAGGCGACCTGGAGGCGGTCGAGCAGACGCTTGATGCCGCTCGTCAGATGGGCGCTGCCTATATCCGGGTAGGGGTCCCCTCCTACAACCGGACACGCAAGTTCCCCGAGCTATTCGAGGAGGCGCGCGCCTATCTGCGCGCATGCGAGCCGCTATGCCGCCAGTACGGCGTCAAAGGCCTGATCGAGACGCATCATGTGACGATCGCGCCAAGCGCCTCCGCCGCATACCGTCTGCTCGAGGGGCTCGATCCCGATTGCCTCGGAGTCCTCTACGATCCGGGCAACATGGTGTTCGAAGGCTATGAGAACTACCGGATGGGCCTGGAGATGCTCGGGCCTTACCTGGCGCATGTGCATGTGAAAAATGCCGGCTGGATAAAAGGAGCAGAGCCGGTAGGCGAGCTTCGCGAGACGGAATGGGCCGGCTCCTGGACCGCTATTCCTGACGGAATCGTGCCTTGGCGTCAACTAATCGCCGATCTGCGCTCCGTAGGCTATGACGGCTATCTGGGCATCGAGGACTTCAGCGGTACGTATGGCTCGGAGCAGATGCTCCGCGAGGCCGCGCATTACCTTAAGGCACTCCTCAGCGAGAGCGGCCGGGCCTGAGCTGGACGAGAATAAGAATGGGATGGGAGGCGAAGCGATGACGACAGCCAGCGATCTGCGAGGGATGATCAGCTATACGTACCAGAGCAGCGGTCCGCTGCTGCCGACGCTGCACTCTCATCCCTACTATGAGGTATACTATTTTCACGAGGGCAAGGTCAATTACCTGATCGGCGACCGGATCTACAACCTCGCTCCAGGCGATCTGATCATCATGTACGGGATGACGCTGCATTCGGCCAAGGTCGATCCCACGTATCCATACATCCGCTCGATCATCCACTTCGAGCCGTCGCTGGTCCAGCCCTTCCTCGATATGCCGGGCGCGCTTAATGTGCTGGAGCCATTCCAGTCGTACAAGAATCATCGGATCTGCCTGCGCGGCGAGCACAAGGATGAAGCCGAGCAACTGCTGGTGCGCATGCATGAGCTGCAACAGCGGCAGGATGCGACAAGCCAATGCCGGATGCAGCTGGCGTTTATCGACCTGCTCTACTTTATCCACGAGCGCTGCATGCAGCCGATGCACCGCCCGCGAGATTACGCGTCGGACAAGGAAAAGCACGTGCAGACGATCGTCTCCTTTATCGAGCAGCACTATCATGAAGCGCTGACGATGGAGCTGCTGGAGGAGCGGCTCCACCTGACGCGCTCGTATCTGGCCAAGATCTTCAAGGAGGTGACCGGCGTCACCATCTTCGAGTACTTGTACCAGCGACGGATCAATCAGGCTCGCGTGCTGTTCCTGCTCGACTCCGATCTGTCCGTGACAGAAGCGGGCTTCCAGGTCGGCTTCAAGCATCTGGCCCACTTCAGCCGGCTGTTCAAGCAGCAGGTCGGGATGACGCCGGAGACGTACCGCCGCCGCATCCGCGAGGAGACGACGCTGTAGCTTTGGAGCATGGACTGGATGTCAGGGCTCTCCCCTGGCTTCCCTTCCCCCAACTGTTTGCTGCTGTCGCATGGGAAGGGCGGTTCGCTGCACGCTATCTAGATGCGTAGTTGCCTGGGGCGACCGCAGGCAGCAGGCTTATCCACAAGAAGGCTCCGGCCCGGGCAGCATCGTCGCTGCCTGGGCCGGAGCCTTCTCTTATGCGTTTGCGCGTCGGAGCTACAACAGGTAGCTGACGACGATAATCGTGCCGACCGTAAAGGCGTACCACGAGAAATACTTCAGATTGCCCCGCTCCATGATGCCCATGAACCAGCGCAATGCGAAATACGAAGCGACCAGCGACGTGACAAAGGCCAGCGCGTAAGGCACCGCCAGCGACGACAGCTGCGGATCGCGGATAATATCGCCCGCCTCCAGCACCATCCCGCCTACGCTCACAGGAATATACATCAAAAAGGAGAACTTCAGCGCTGTCGTCCGGTTCAAGCCGAGGCCCATCGCAGCGACGATCGTCGCGCCGGAGCGGCTGATCCCTGGGATCAGCGCCACTGCCTGCGCCAAGCCGATGATGACCGCATCCTTCAGCTTGAGCTGATTGTCCTTTTTGTGGCCGCGCATGTTGCGGATCAGCCACAGCGCCAGACCGGTGACGAGCAGCGTGACGCCAACGGTGAACAGCCCCTTCAGCTCGGTGAACATGTCGTTCAGGAACACGCCAGCCAGACCGGCCGGGATCGTCGCGATGACTAGATAGACGACGAACCGAAAATCCGCCTTGGACGCCTCGTCCCGATGGCGTATGTACGACAGGCTTCCCGAGGCCAATCGGACCAGGTCCTTGCGATAGATCATCAACACCGCCAGCAGCGAGGCAAAGTTCACAAGCACCTCGAAGCTCAGTCCATCGATCTCCAGTCCGAGCAGCGTCTGTGCGATAATCAGATGACCGCTCGACGAGATCGGGATCGGCTCGGTCACACCCTGGAGAAGTCCCAGGAATGCATACTCCAGCCACAACCACAGCTCATTCATGTCCTTCATTTCCCTCCTCAGCTTACGTCCGTTCCTTGGCGTGCATTTCTAGTATTCTATGTAGTGAACATTTTAAGAGTATACCAGATTGGGAGCGATTGTCGCCAGCGGGCGACGTACGTCCAGAGGACGAGATCGCTTTTTTGAAACTTAGTACGCCGCCAAAGGACGGCGTGGCCGTGGCATATCGCAGAGCATGTGCCGTTTTACCTTGTGTTCATCGCTTCCCATGTTGGGTAAACATTACGTATACTTATGTGTAGAAGGAGTGGATGAAGATGGAATTGCGATCATATGGCAAGACGAAGATGAATGTAAGCGTACTTGGCTTCGGCGGTGCGGAGATCGGCTTCCAGAACGCCTCGGTCGCCGATGTCGATCGGCTGCTCGGCAGCGCCCTCGACGCGGGACTGAACCTGATCGACACCGCCGAATGCTACGCGAGCAGCGAGGAGTTGATCGGCAAGACCGTATCGCACCGTCGCGGCGACTACTACCTGTTCACCAAGTGCGGCCATGCATCCGGCCTCGACCACCCGGACTGGGACCCCAAGCTGCTCCAGCTCAGCATCGACCGCAGCCTGCAGCGACTCCAGACAGACTATGTCGATGTCATCCATCTGCATAGCTGCAGCGAGGAGATCCTGCGCCAGGGCGATGTGATCGAGGTGCTGCAGCGGGCCAAGGAGGCGGGCAAGACCCGCTACATCGGCTACAGCGGCGACCATCAGGACGCCTTGTACGCCGTCCAGTCGGGGCAGTTCGACTCGCTGGAGACGTCGCTGAGCATCGCCGATCAGGAGGCAGCCGATCTGACGATCCCCAAGGCGATCGAGCAAGGCATGGGCGTCGTCATCAAGCGCCCGATCGCCAACGCCGTCTGGAAGCATCGGACCCGGCCCGAGGACAGCTATGTGCAGCCTTATTGGGACAGGCTTCAGCAGTTGGACTACGACTTCCTGCGCGGCGACATGCAGGAGGCTGTCAGCGCCGCGCTCCGCTTCACGCTCTCGGTACCTGGCGTCCACTCGGCGATCGTCGGTACCGCACGGCCGGAGCGCTGGGTGGACAATGCCCGGCTCCTGGAGGCCGGCTACCTGCCGGAAGCCCAGTACCATGCGATCCGCGGCCGCTGGGCGGAGGTCGCAAAGGACGATTGGGTCGGCCAGCGCTGACCCTCGCTTCGCGGCGGCTGGCAGACGCATAGTGGCCAGCCCTCGCGGGCGCGCCGCTGGGTGGAAACCCTCGCCCGTCGAGAGGCCGCTCGCTTTTTCAAAAAGAAAGCGCTCCCTATTATGAATGAAGAGAGAGGAAGGATACATAATGACGATGATTCCCTTGAAACGCAGAGGCGTCGACGCCAGTCGACTCGTGCTCGGCTGCATGCCCTTCGGCGGCGGCTGGAACAGCGATCCCATAACAGAGGCGCATTATTCCGAAGGTCAAGCGGCGGTCGAAGCCGCTCTCGAAGCAGGGATTAATATGTTTGATCTGGCTGACATCTATACGCGAGGCAAGTCGGAGCGCGTGTTCGGCGAGGTACTGCGGCGCCAGCCCGGCTTGCGGGAACGGATCGTCCTACAATCCAAATGCGGCATCGTGCTCGAGGAGCCCGGCGTGCCGAACCATTTCGACTTCTCGCCGGATCACATCCTGCGCAGCGTCGATGGCAGCCTGCAACGGCTTGGCGTCGAATATCTCGACATCCTGCTGCTGCACCGTCCCGACCCGCTCATGGATGCCGAGCAAGTCGGTGAAGCACTGCGCCGATTGAAGGCGTCCGGCAAGGTTCGTCATTTCGGCGTCTCCAATATGAGCATGGGCCAGATCAAGCTGTTGCAAACCTATTCAGACGAGCCGTTCATCGTCAACCAGTTGGAGATGAGCCTCTCGCGCACGGGCTTCGTCAACACGCAGGTCTATGTCAACCAGGACAAGGGCAAGGACAACATCTTCCCGGAAGGCACAATGGAATATTGCCAGCTCGAAAACATCCAACTGCAAGCCTGGGGTCCGCTGGCCCAGGGCCGCTTCTCCGGCCGCTCGTTGGAGGAGGAGAGCGAGGCGATCCGTCAGACGGCTGGGCTGGTCGGCCAATTCGCCGAGGAGAAAGGCACGACCCGCGAGGCGATCGTGCTGGCCTGGCTGCTGAAGCATCCCGCTGGCATCCAGCCGGTCATCGGCACGACCAAGCCGGAGCGGATCGCCGCATGCCGGGACGCCGAGCGCGTCGAGCTGAGCCGTATCGAGTGGTATCTGCTCTACAACAGCTCGCGCGGACTGCCCCTGCCCAAGTCACAATAACGCGCCTAGCCAGCACAGCATCCACCCGACTGGACGAGTGGCGCTGGCTGGCTTTTTTGTCTCCTGCGTGGTTCGTCAGAGGCCTGCATGCTGATAGAGATAACTGCAAAAGTGCCTTTATTTGCGGCGAAACAGGGTGAAAACAGGTAAACAAATGCAAATGTGCACTTAATCGGATTGAAATGGCCTCCTAATATGCCGTTTCCCAAAAACAACTGCACTTTTGCATTAAAATTCCGTTTTCACCCGCCTTGAAGTAAAAATAGTGGTATTTTTGCAGTTGCGCGATGAGCGAAGAAGACACGAAACCGTGCAACGTCTATAGTAACGGTA
>NZ_BFBX01000148.1:21903-22217 GCF_003851045.1 Paenibacillus sp. 598K
CAACGTCTATAGTAACGGTATATCAGCGATCGTGCTGCTAGTGGCGTACTGCGCGTCGCCTTTCTCCATCTCCACCCGAACTTCGGGGAAACACTGCGACACGACAGTATGACGGCACTTGCCACGACTAGCCCTGCACACGCAGGACGATCTTTCCAACGTTGGCGTCGCTCTCCATCCGGGCATGGGCCTCATTGGCCTCGGTCCACGGCAGGACCGTGTCGATGACCGGACGCAGCCGGCCGTCTGCAAAGCGCGGCAGCGCCCAGTCGGCCAACTGTGAGGTGAGCCGGAGCTTCTCTCGCAGCGGCAGG
>NZ_BFBX01000149.1:0-18512 GCF_003851045.1 Paenibacillus sp. 598K
TACTCGATGTTGTGCGCGGGAGCAGGTATCGGTACAATCGTGGGTAGGAAGACGAAGGAGCGATGATGATGAACATTCTCAGAGCCGAGCAAGCTGTCCAATATATCAAATCGACTGCCCGTCCGCTGGAGCAGGCAATCTATCGCCATCTGTTCGAGGAGGGTGAAGCGGATGAGGTGGTGTCGGCGCTAGCTGAGTATCAAAATGCCGACGGCGGCTTTGGCCACGGTCTGGAACCAGATCTGCAAACGCCGCTGTCATCGGCGCTAACTACGACTAACGCACTGGCTATTCTGAGCGATTTGCCTCAGAGCGAGGGGCTCTTGGAGATGGTGCATCGCGGCTTATCTTATCTCGCAGATACTTATAATGAAGCCTGCGGCGGCTGGGAGATCATCCCGGAGGGAGCCGAAGCCTCACCTCGCGCCGTCTGGTGGAAGTATGGCAGCTTCGACGCCTTTTGGGGCAACCCTAATGCGGAGATCGCGGCTTATTTCCTGGCATTCCAACAGACATATCCTTATGCTGGCGCCGCATCGCTCGTGCGGCGAGCTATCGATTACTTGCTTCATACCTCCGAGCTGACGGAGATGCACGAGATGTTATGTTACCTGCGACTGTATGAGCGTCTCGATGCGCAGCAACAGGCTGAGCTGGCTTCGCAGATCGAGCGATTTCTGGACAATTGTGTTATTCAAGACGGCAGCGAGGGATATGGAGCCCGGCCGTTGCAGATTGCAGATACTCCGGAGTCACAGTATTACTCCAAGTATGAGGGCCTGATTCCAGCAGAGCTCGATGCGTTGATTGCAGCGCAAGGCGAGGATGGCGCGTGGTTGCCCAATTGGGATTGGCACCAATACCCCGAGCATTGGCCAGCGGCTCGCGAGGCGTGGAAGGGAATCCTTACATTGAATGCGCTACGGACGCTGCGCGCTTACCATCGGTTGCCATAGCTTAAGAGCTCGGCGCTAGCACATACTATTTCTTCAGAGGGCGCGAGCCCTCTTTTCTCGTTATGGCGGGGTGGTCATTGAGGCGGTGGCAGGCGATGGGAATCGGAGCTTTCGACGGAGCCGCGACGGGCTGACGACCACCTTTCAGACCTGATTGCGGCCGGTCCTGGGCTGCTATTCCAGCGGGTATGAAAATGAAATGTAAGCTTGCCGGAGAATGCTTGACAGCCCTATACCCCTCTGCTACTATTGCAATAATATCGATCAGGGCGCAGGGCGGAAGCTGGCGCTCTTAACAGAGAATAGACGGTTAGACATAGGACAAGGAGGAACTATACTCGTGTGGGAAACCAAGTTTGCCAAAGAAGGATTAACGTTTGACGACGTGCTGCTCGTCCCCCGCAAATCTGAAGTGCTGCCTCGCAATGTAAGTCTGTCGGTGCAGCTGAGCTCGTCGGTGAAGCTCAATATGCCGGTTATCAGCGCAGGGATGGATACGGTGACGGAGTCGGCGCTGGCGATTGCCATGGCTAGAGAAGGCGGGATCGGCATTATCCATAAAAACATGTCTGTATCGGAGCAAGCCGAAGAGGTGGATCGGGTGAAGCGTTCGGAGAGTGGCGTCATCACCAACCCGTTCTCGCTGACGCCAGACCATCATGTATACGACGCCGAGGAGTTGATGGGCAAATACCGGATCTCCGGCGTGCCGATCGTCGACGGCGAGGATAAGCTGGTCGGTATCCTGACCAATCGCGACCTGCGATTCGTGCATGATTACTCGATGAAGATCAGCGAAGTGATGACGCGCGAGGAGCTCGTCACGGCGCCAGTCGGCACGACGCTGCAGCAGGCGGAGGTCCTGCTCCAGAAGCACAAGATCGAGAAGCTGCCGCTCGTCGACGACAATAACGTCCTCAAGGGCTTGATTACGATCAAGGATATCGAGAAAGCGATCCAATTCCCTGATGCGGCTAAAGACAGCCAAGGCAGATTGCTGTGCGGCGCGGCGGTCGGTATCTCCAAGGATACCTTCGAACGCGCGGAAGCGCTCGTGCAGGCTGGCATCGACGTGCTCGTCGTGGACTCGGCGCACGGCCATCATATCAACATCATCGAGACGGTTCGCAAGCTGCGGGGCATCTACCCGGAGCTGACGATCATCGCGGGCAACGTAGCGACCGGAGACGCGACGCGCGATCTGATCGAGGCTGGCGCATCGGTCGTCAAGGTCGGCATCGGACCTGGCTCGATCTGTACGACCCGCGTCATCGCCGGTATCGGCGTGCCGCAGATCACTGCTATCTATGACTGTGCGACGGTCGCGCGCGAGTATGGCATCCCGGTCATCGCCGATGGCGGCATCAAGTACTCCGGCGACATCACTAAGGCGATCGCCGCAGGCGCCAGCGCCATCATGATCGGCAGTCTGCTGGCGGGCACCGAGGAGAGCCCCGGCGAGTCGGAGATCTACCAGGGCCGCCGCTTCAAGGTCTACCGCGGCATGGGCTCGCTCGGCGCGATGAAGGAAGGCAGCAAGGACCGCTACTTCCAGGAGAACGAGAACAAGCTCGTCCCCGAGGGCATCGAGGGTCGCGTCCCGTACAAGGGGCCGCTCGCCGATACGGTGCATCAGCTGATGGGCGGTCTTCGCTCCGGTATGGGCTACTGCGGCACCGCGACGATCGAAGAGCTCAAGAACGATACGCAGTTCGTCCGGATTACCGGAGCCGGTCTGCGCGAGAGCCATCCGCATGACGTCCAGATTACCAAAGAGGCACCGAACTACTCGCTGTAAGCCTGTATTCACAGTCTCCATTATGATCGGAAAACCATCAGAGAGCAGGCAGGGGAGAGGGTGAGCCAATCACCGCATATTCCTGTCTGTTTTCTTGTTCCGGGATATAACGCTCTTGCTCTACTTGTGGTACAATGATAGACGGACTAATTACAGGTAGAGAGGGAGAGGAGTGCTGTGGTAGAGAGCCGGAAGGCGAAGCCCTGGAAGCAGGCCTTGGCCGCTTTTATGGCCATCTGGATGACATTGCTGGCAACGGCAGCCCAAGTAGACGCACGTGAGATTGAATCGGCCAACGAGTTGGGATTGCAGGTCGAATCGGCCTTCCTGATGGATGTCGCAACCGGCCAAGTACTGGTCGACATCAATGCGGATGAAGCCTTGCCGCCGGCAAGCATGTCGAAGATGATGACGGAGTATATCGTATTAGAAGAGATAACCAATGGTAATCTGCGCTGGGACGAGATAGTAACCGTAGGAGAAAATGCGGCGACTACGACACGGGGCGGGTCCCATGTCTTCCTGGCACAGGGTGACAAACATACAGTAGAAGAGCTGTTCATCGCTATGGCTGTCGGCTCTGCCAATGACGCCTCGATCGCGCTCGCCGAGCGGATCGCCGGTACGGAAGAAGCGTTCGCTCAGCGGATGAACGAAACGGCCAAACGGTTAGGCCTGACGACGGCGCACTTTATCAATGCAACTGGTCTGGGCCGCGACGACATGAGCGCCAAATACCAGCCTGCGTCGATCAGCGGCGAGACCGTCATGTCAGCTCGCGATGCGGCGATGCTGGCCTACCATATGCTGAATGAGCATGACGATTTCTTAAAGTACTCCAGCATCCCCTCCTACAAGTTTCGTGAACGGGATAAGGACCCATTGATTAACTACAACTGGATGCTCGAAGGCAACAAGGACGTACAGGCGTTTCGCATGTATGCCTATGAAGGCCTGGACGGCATGAAGACCGGCCATACCAAGGCGGCAGGGTATTGCTTCACCGGTACCGCCGAGCGCGACGGCATGCGCCTGATCAGCGTCGTGATGGGCGCGGGCAGCCAGGGCAAACGTTTCTTGGAGACGGCTAAGCTGCTGGATTACGGCTTCAACAACTTCGAGATGAAGACGATCGTCCAGCCCAAGAGCGTCGTCGAGACGGCAGAGACGATCAAGGTCAAGAAGGGCGTGCAGACGAGCGTGCCGATCGTCACGCAGAGCGATGTCAGCTTCCTCGTGAAACGCGATATCGAGCCGGATATTAAGCTGCTCGAGACCAATCTGAAGGAGCCGGACGAGCTGGTAGCGCCGCTGGAGGCCGCCACGGTCGTCGGTACAGCGACCTACGAGTATACCGATCCTGAGGGCGAAAAGATTCAGAAAACCGTCAATCTGGTAACGAATGAAGAAGTGAAAAAAGGCAGCTGGTGGAGATTGATGTTCCGGGCGATCAAGGATTTCTTCGTTGATCTGTTCAACGGCATCGTCGGCTTGTTCTAAAGACAGCGGTTGGTTCATGGATTCATTTATCATATAAGGTTAGATTAATAACGATACGTATAGACCCAGGGAGGAAGAAGAGCAATGGAAACAGGTACTTCACGTGTAAAACGCGGCATGGCCGAGATGCAAAAAGGCGGCGTCATCATGGACGTCATGAATGCAGAGCAAGCAAAAATCGCTGAAGCGGCAGGCGCAACCGCCGTTATGGCGCTGGAGCGCGTACCTTCGGATATCCGCGCTGCTGGCGGCGTCGCCCGTATGGCAGATCCGACCGTCACCGAGCAAGTGCTGAACGCTGTCTCCATCCCGGTAATGGCAAAGGCCAGAATCGGTCACTTCGTCGAGGCGAAGGTACTGGAGTCGATGGGCGTCGATTATATCGACGAGAGCGAAGTGCTGACACCGGCAGACGAAGTGTTCCATATCGACAAGACCGGCTTCACCGTGCCGTTCGTCTGTGGCGCCAAGGACCTCGGAGAAGCGCTGCGCCGGATCGGCGAAGGCGCGTCGATGCTGCGTACGAAGGGTGAGCCAGGTACTGGCAACATCGTCGAAGCAGTACGTCACCTGCGTCTGATCAACGGACAGATCCGCAAGGTGCAGAACCTGTCCAAGGACGAGCTGTACCATGAGGCCAAGACACTGGGCGTGGCGTACGACCTGCTCCTGGCCGTCCATGAGACGGGCCGTCTGCCAGTCGTCAACTTCGCAGCTGGCGGCGTAGCGACGCCTTCCGACGCGGCGCTGATGATGCACCTGGGCGCAGACGGCGTATTCGTCGGCTCCGGTATCTTCAAGTCGGACAGCCCGGAGAAGTTCGCTCGTGCGATCGTCGAAGCGACGACGCACTATGAGGACTATAAGCTGATCGCCGAAGTGTCCAAAAACCTTGGCGCGCCGATGAAGGGCATCGAGATCTCCAAGCTGGCCGGCTCGGACCGGATGCAGGACCGCAGCCTGTAATCGCTGATCGATCAGCAAGAAAGAAGGACAAGCAATGAAGATTGGTGTACTGGCGCTGCAAGGCGCCGTAGCTGAACATATGAAGAGTATCGAGCTGGCTGGCGGCGAGCCGGTCGCCATCAAGCGAACGGAGCAGCTCGCCCAACTGGACGGCTTGATCATCCCGGGCGGCGAGAGCACGGTCATCGGCCGGCTCATGCGCAAGTACGAATTCATCGAAGCGCTGCGCGAGTTCTCCTCGCAGGGCAAGCCGATGTTCGGCACCTGCGCCGGCATGATCGTACTGGCTGCGCGCATCGAGGGGCAGGATGAAGCCCATCTGGAGCTGATGGACATGACGGTGGCGCGCAATGCCTTCGGCCGGCAGCGGGAGAGCTTCGAGACCGACCTGCCGGTCAAGGGTATCGAAGAGACGGTACGGGCGGTATTCATCCGGGCGCCGCTCGTGACGCAGGTGGGACCGGAGGTCGACGTGCTGTCGACGTATAGAGATGAGATCGTCTTGGTGCGGCAGGGACATCTGCTGGCATGCTCGTACCACCCGGAGCTGACCAGCGACTACCGGATGCATAGTTACTTCCTGGATATGATCCGGGAGAACCGGGCTTAAGACACCGAATTACAAGGTTGCAGAGAGGATGACTTCCACTCGTGTTAGATATCAAAAGACTGAGAACGGACTTCGACGGCGTACAGGAGACGCTAGCCAAGCGGGGCGCCTCAGCCGCCGAAGCGCTGGCTGGCTTCACCGCGCTGGATACGAAGCGCCGCGACATCTTGCAAGAAACCGAACAGCTCAAAAATCGTCGCAACACCGTGTCCCAGGAGGTCGCCCAGCTCAAAAAGTCGGGCGGCGACGCCGAGGCGCTCATCCTGGAGATGCGCGAGGTAGGCGATCGGATCAAGGCGCTTGACGAAGCGCTGCGCGGGCTGGAGGAGCAGATCGACGAAGTGATGCTGTCCGTGCCCAACTTGCCGCATGACAGCGTGCCGACGGGCGCTTCGGAGGAGGATAACGTCGAGGTTCGTCGGGTCGGCGAGCCGCGCGTATTCGACAGCTTCGAACCGAAAGCACACTGGGACGTAGCTGCGGGGCTGGGTATCCTCGACTTCGAGGCTGCCGCCAAGGTCGCAGGCTCGCGATTCGTCTTCTATAAGGGGCTCGGCGCGCGGCTAGAGCGGGCGCTAATCAACTTCATGATGGATCTGCACAGCGACCGCCACGGCTATGAGGAGGTGCTGCCGCCTCAGATCGTCAATCGCGACAGTCTGGTCGGCACCGGACAGCTGCCCAAGTTCGAGGAGGATCTGTTCAAGCTCGCCGATACGGAATATTTCATGATCCCTACGGCGGAGGTGCCCGTCACCAACATCCACCGCGACGAGATCCTCGCTGGAGACGAGCTGCCCAAGCATTATGTCGCCTACTCGGCGTGCTTCCGTTCGGAGGCCGGCTCGGCTGGTCGGGACACGCGTGGACTGATCCGCCAGCATCAATTCAACAAGGTCGAGCTGATCAAGGTCGTCAAGCCAGAGGACTCGTACCGTGAGCTCGAGGCGATGACTGCGGATGCGGAGCGTGTCCTGCTGCTGCTGGACTTGCCATATCGGGTGCTGACGCTCTGTACTGGCGATATGGGCTTCACAGCGGCCAAGACGTACGATCTCGAAGTATGGCTGCCGGAGTGCGGCATGTACCGCGAGATCTCGTCCTGCTCCAACTGCGAGGACTTCCAGGCGCGTCGGGCGGCGATTCGTTACCGTCCAGAGCCGAAGGCCAAGCCGGAGTTCGTGCATACGCTTAATGGCTCCGGGCTAGCCGTCGGACGTACCGTTGCGGCGATCCTGGAGAACTACCAGCAGGCTGACGGTTCGGTCGTTGTCCCCGAGGCCTTGCGCCCGTACATGGGCAATCTCGATGTGATTCGTCCGCGTTAATCCGTGGATATGGAGATTACTGGTTTACACCATGCGCTATCTGAGCGCATGGTGTTTTTTTGCGGGCATTGACAACCAGACCTCCGAGCAGGCCGATAGATCGGCCACCGTCACCTATGAGTCTGAGCGGGGGCCAATCGAGATCTCGGCGCATCCGCAGCGTATCGCCGCACTGATGAATGCGCCTAACGTCCTGGCTGCAGGAGGCGGGCTGATCGGCGTAGATCAATGGACCCAGGGCAATTCGCTGTTCATGGAGCGACTTAATGGCGTCAAGGTCGTCTTGAAGCGGACCTGGAGGAGATCCACAGCCGCCACATACAGCGACCCGATCTCGCTCGAAGCGATGCTGGACATCTTCCGGCAAGAGTGGTAAAATACTTCTGTTGCATGAATGTACATTACCTGGAGAGATACCGAAGCGGTCATAACGGGGCGGTCTTGAAAACCGTTAGGGTGCAAGCCCACGTGGGTTCGAATCCCACTCTCTCCGCCATATTCTTTTCTATAAAGATCAACGAACCCGTCGAGCGCGCTCGGCGGTTTTTTTCTGTATAAAATCGTCGGTCGGATGCCATAGTAACGCTATGGAGGTGGGAATACCGATGGCAAAAAAGGACGAGCTGCAGCTCGATCAGAGACAACTGACGGAGGCTTGGGAGAACACGCTGCCTGAGCGCATCCATCATGGGGATCACGCTGTCGTCAAAGCGGATGAAGCGGATGAGCGGAGTCTGCGTGTGACGATCCGGACAGCGGGGCATCAGCAATATGATTTTGACTTCCTCGTAACGTATGTGGATAGCCGCGAGGTTGCCGTAAGGCTGGTCGATGTCGAGAAAGCTGGCGTATCAGTTGATGAGCGAACCGAGCCGATCCAACAGCTCATACAAGATTACACGCGGCACCTGCATGAGTGCGCGCAGGCGCTGCATCACCTGACGCATGCTTGATGTGACTAAAGGAGGAGATCGTCCATGACTTCCCATGAGCAGCCTGACAAAAACTTGGCGGGTGTGTCTAAAGACCTGGAGCAGACCGCAGTCAACAGCCATCAGGCGCAGCAGCAACAGCAGGATAAAAACGACCGGCGGCATCAGGATGCGCTCAATCATGACGAGCCGACCGATCTGGAGCATCAGCGCAGCTAGTCGAGGCAACACGAGTACAGGAGGTTACAGTCGATGAGCAAGCCGAAGAGTCAACCGGTACCCGAAGCAACGCCGACGCAGCATGAGCGACCTCGCTCAGACCAGCGTCAGGAGAAGCATTCAGGCTCCAAGGACACCAAACAAGCCAATCATGTGGACCATCACAACCCGCAAGGATAGCGTTTTCTTCGCATAGAACTCCCGGATTTGAGAGGGTACACCTCAAATTCTGGGAGTTTTTTAATGTTTCATTGGCTTTCATCTTGGGTTAAGTTGTAATAGAATGGGTGTGTTGTGCGACTGAGCACGCAGACAATTGGGGAGGGAAACAGGTTTGTACAACAGAAATAAACAATGGGCAAAGCTGACTATGCTTATGATCATCGTGGCGCTGGCGTTGCTTGGGTGCAGCACCAAGGAGCCCAAAGAAGCGGTTACGCAAGCTTTTGCGAACTCGATGCTAATGAAATCCTATACGTTCACCGGATCGATGAAGCTCAATGAGCTGACGATCCCGACGGAAGCGCTGGACAACGATCCAACGTCATTGGCTATCATGGATACGCTGCGCGGTGCGGAGATCAGCGTCTCGGGAGCGTATCAGGAGGATCCGATGCGTCTGGAGATGACGCTTGATCTGGCGCTCCAAGGGGACTTCTCCATGAATCTCTCGGTGCCGATGATCATGACAGCGGACATGATGTATATCAAGATCCCGACGATTCCGATGATGCCGATGGAAGGCCTCGCCGGCAAGTATATCGAAGTCGACATGAACGAGCTCAGCGAGCTGGCCGAGGAAGAGACCATGACGCCGATGCCGGAGCTGAATGTCGAGTCGGTGCGCAAGATGATGCAGGATTTTGCAGGCGTCCTGCTCAAGCATTATGAAGAGGGCGTATACTTCACTGCAGCGGACGAAGAGGAACTTAAGGCCAAGCCGGAGGGCATGTCCGCCGACCAGATCGTCAAGTTCGCTGTTAACGAGGGCAATATCGACGACTTCGTGACGAAGCTGATCCGGCAGGTGGGACCGGAGATCCTCCAGCTGATCGCTGGCAATGAAGAGTACAAAGCCACGCTCCAGCTGACCGATGCCGATATCGAAGCCGCTCAGGGGGAGCTGGCCGAGATCAAGGACGAGGATCTGCAAGCGGGTCTCGACGAGATGAAGGAAGTTGTGACGGTCAATGAGATCAATACGATCGCAGCCATCAAGGACGACTACATCCGTTATCAGGAAGTGAATGTCAATGTCGACATCCTGAATGAAGATCAGACGATGACGCTGGGCTTCTTCACCACCAGCGCCTACGACAATATTAACCAGGACGTCGAGTTCCAGCTCGATATCCCAACAGACGCAATCCCGTTGGAAGAGCTCTACAACATGGGACCTGCGATGGGTGACCTAATGCCATGAGTCCATCCGGCAGAGGGGCTGTCTGCCGCGTCATCGACTGATGATGCGGCGAGGCGGCCCCTCTGCTGCGGAAAGGCGGGATCTAAAGAAATTATAAAGAAGTCGCCTAAAGTGTATCCTTATCGTTTCTTGCTTCGTACATAGGGGTAAGAAAAACGTGAAACAGCAAGAATTATCCATCTGCACATAAAGGGAGAGGTCCATAATGAACATGAAGTCATCCATAGTAAAGCTCGCTGCCGTCCTGCTGGTCGGCAGTATGATCGCGGCAGGCTGCTCAAGCGAAAGCAAAAATGATCCGCCGCCGCCAGTCAACACGAATGCCAACAGCAATGCCGAGCAAGGAGCCGACAATGATACGGATAAAGAGCCCGAGGCTCCGACCGTCAAAGGATCGCCGTTGCTCAGTCAGAACGAGGATATGCAGATTACGATTCCGAAGGATTGGAAGGAAGACAACCAGCTGAATCCTGTCGCGCGTCTGAGCGCCTCCAATCGCGCCAAGGAGAAGTACATCATGGTCATCGCTACCTCCAAGGGCGACTTGGCCGATAATGCGACGATGGACGATTATATCAAGATCTTCAACGAGAATACAGCGCCTTCGGTCGAGAACTTCTCGCCGTCGGAACCAACCGACACCACTATCGACGGCGCACCTGCCAAGCAAGTCGAGATTACCGGCGAGGTGCAGAAGATCAAGGTGCATTATCTGGCGACCTTCGTCGAGAAGGACGATGCGTTCTATCAAGTCGTCTCGTGGTCGACGCAAAAGCAGTTCCCGGGCTATCGGGATGAGTTCAACGCGATCTCGCATAGCCTGCAAGTGCTGAAGCCGCTGGAGGCGACCACGCAGCCGGATGGCGGCAACGCCGACCTGGAGGTCTATGAGGGCAGCAGCGAGAACTTCCAGATCATGCTGCCAGGCGACTGGTCGGAGGAGACGATGCTGACGCCAGGAGCGGACATCCAGGCAGCACGGATGGCGCAGGAGGACTACTTGGCGATCATCACCGAAGAAAAGTCGACGTTCGCAGACGATGTGACCCTCGAAGGATATCTCGACATGGTACTGCAAAATGGCATGCTCGAGGCGATCGAGAACCCGGAGAAGTCCGAGCACAAAAACATTACCGTCAACGGCAAGCCTGCCATCCAGTTCACGCTGACCGGGTCGATCGAGAAGGTCAAGGTTGGTTACCTGTTCACCGTGGTGGAGACGGACAATGAATACTCCCAGGTCATCTTCTGGACGCTGCAGCAGATGCTCGACCAGAAGATCCCTGCATACCAGGAGTACCTGCAAACCTTTGGCGAGAAGGGCGGCTCGGCAATCTAAGCTGGCTCCCCTGCATAAGCGACGCAGCATCACAGGATCGAGAGACTTACAATAGGATCGACTACAGGCGCAGCGGCCATGCCGCTGCGCCTGTAGTGCGTAAGGCAAGGCACAACTCACCGCGTGCTTCAGTGCAAACAAAAATAGGCTGCTCGCAAGAAAGCGAGCAGCCTGGTCATGCCGCCCTCCAGGGGCGGCTTATGTATGGCGGGTGTATGAGTGTGCATGAGCTGGCGGCCCCGAGATGAATCGAACATCCGACACCACGTTTAGGAAACGTGTGCTCTATCCGCTGAGCTACGGGGCCACAGCAAACCTTATTATAGCATATTCCAGAGGGCCGCGCTATCCTGGAGCTTCGCCCGGAGGGCTGACGGTGAATCGCTCTTCGCCATGGAATACGAGCTGGTCCTGGGACCTAATCAGCTCCGCTGCAAGACCTAGAATAATTGCTGGGCAAATGGTCGGAGGTGAGGAAAGCTGGTATACTGGTAAGAGAAACCATCGGTAGGGAAGGATGCTGAGATCCAGATGAATCAACAGTCAAGGAAGGTGCAGAAGCTTTCCCTATACGGCAGCAAGGAGGGAAATGATGTCGGCGTCCTGGTGGAGGCCAAAGTGGCCATCGAGAAGCGCAACTTTGTCGCTACAGGCGTCATCACGTATGTGCTGGGCGAGATTATCGAAATCGAGCTGCCGCAGTACGATCTGTTCGGGCTAGGCGAGCAAGTAAAGCTGATCATCTATTCCCGGAGCGGGATGTTCGTCTTCGAATCAACGATCATCGCCAAGCACAATGGCGCGCTCATGGTGCTCCACCCGCCGGAGAACCGGCGCCGGTTCAACGACAAACGAGAGCATCCGCGCGTCTCGGTGGATTGCTCAGGCACCCTGCATACGATGCGCGACCCCCGCAACCGTCAGGAGTGGCAGATGCCGTCGCCGGTGGCGTTTGCTGTGGACAACCTGAGCATGGGCGGTCTGGGTCTCATGCTGACTGTGGACCTCGGGATCACGCGCACCTGGACGCTGGATGTACGGCTGGATCTCGGGTTCTCTCTGGCATGCGGGCTGGAGATCATACGCATCGACAAGTCGGCTGGCGGCTTTTATTACGGCGCTTCCTTCCGCGGACTGCCGCAGGAGCAGGCGAGCACGCTGCGCGCCTTCATCCTCAAGCGCCAGATCGAATCCCACTACGAGCAGAAGAGCAAGCTCCTCTTGCCCGAGAGTGCCGTGTCTGAGCAGACGAGGACACTAGAGGAGCAGTCGCACAAAGGTTCAGGCATGCACATCCATATCGCTTCAGAGGAGCGATAATAGTTCATTTGACGCAGATATTTGTAGATTTTTGTCGGATATTTCGTGAAAATGCCTGTATTTTGTCGACAGGTTTTTACAAATTCCTTACCCGGAAGCGCGTATACTATACTTACAGCTAGTAATGTCTAGGATAGGAGCGAGCTTCTTGGGGCGAGTATTCGATAAATCCAAACTTCTTGACCAGCTTCAACGGCTTCGCCTCCAACTGCATGAACTGGCCGAAGCGCGTGGAAGCTTGACCGACCCCGATGTATTAGCCATAAGCGAAGAGGCGGATCGCCTGATCGTAATCCTGCAGCACTTGCAAAGGTCCGAGATGAACAGCAATGTGGCGCCAGCCAGCGAGTAAGGCGCTCAGGTCGTGCGGCTTCGCAAGCGCCGGAAAAACTCGGTAAGCAGCGCTGCGCACGCTTGTTGATGAACACCACTGACCAGTTCGGTTGTATGATTGAATCGGTTGTCCTGCAATAAATTCATGAGTGTGCCCGCACAGCCTGCCTTTGGATCGGGTGTGCCGTAGATGACGCGTGCGATTCGGGACTGGACGATGGCTCCCGCACACATCGGACAGGGCTCTAGCGTAACATACAGCGAGCAGCCTAACAGCCGCCAGGCATCAAGATGCCGGCTGGCCTCCCGGATCGCCACCATCTCGGCATGCGCCGTAGGGTCGTGGCTCGTCTCCCTCAAGTTATATCCCCTGCCTATAATTTCCCCGTCCTTGACGATGACCGCGCCGATCGGTACTTCGTGCAGGGCTTCCGCCTTGCGCGCTTCGACGATGGCTTCCTGCATCCAGTATTCGTCTGCTTTCCGCTGTTCTTCTTCCATATAATGATGAGGCCTCCATACGATTGATTTCTGTCGCGAGACCGAAGTCAGGCTGTCGATAAATAGCGAATTGTGCCGCGAACAAATATTCCGTTGTTAACAGCGTGTGGATACTTTTGTGGATAACAACGCATTGTACACATTATTATACACATTTTATTCGATTTCACTGTGTGTAACTAGGATAACTTGTGCATAAGTTAGCGTAATGTTAATTCACATCTAGTTCTTTTAACGCTAGAATTTTCTGGAATCTGTGTTATGATCGAAATTAGGAAGCTATACCATATAAAAGGGTGTGTCAGCTGTTGTCGGTTAAAGCGAAGCTCGCAATCATCCTGTCCTTTATCGTCTTTATTCTGCTCGGACTTAGCATTCTCCTGCATGATTATGTGACGCGCATCGACCTGCATGAGCAGGCAGAGCAGGATATGGAGGTCGTCGCGCGGCAGTTTATGCTGTCGATCGCCAGCTACCGGCATGGTATCGGATTCATCGACCGGGAATGGGAGGAACGGCTACGGCTCGCCGCCATCGCGGCAGCCGATAGGCTCGGTCCGAGGCGGGATCAGGTCTCCGAGGCGGCGCTGAACGGAGCGGCCGGGGAGCTGGGCCTGAAGCAATTGGTCGTCCTGTCAGCCAATCAAGACCAGCCGGTCCCCATAATCGCTTCCGCTTCGCCCGCCGCCAACCTCGACAGCGCCATATGGCAGAGCCGGATGGGATGGCTGGCTGAGGAGCTGTCCAAGGTCGAGGAGACGGTCGGCTATTGGTCGCCGCCCTACGAGCCGTTGGCTGCCGGGGGGATCAACCCGGACAAATGGGGGTATTATGCCAGCGCCGAGCTGGACTACATATTGGCGGTGTCGCTGGACAATGCCAGCCTGAAGGAGGCAGTCGATGTCGTAGGACCGGCGCCTGTCTACGACAAGGCGATCCAGTCGATCGAGGCGATGGTGGAGATCCGGCTGTTCGATCTGGGGCCAAGCGCGGTCGACAACCCGCAGGAAGCGACGTATCGTCAGCTCGATCAGATGTGGTTCACCCGCTATGGCGGTACCTATGTACTGGGGACGAACCGCTACATGGAGCCGACAGACTATGAACGGGCGCAGATGGCGCTCAAGAACGGACCGGATTACCATAAGGTCGAGATGGATGGACGTACCTGGATCAAAGGGTATGTGCCCTTTGACGATGGTAGCGCTTATGTGCTGGGGATGGTGATGGACGAGCAGATCGCTGTCGATGACAAGGTGGCTGAAGAGATGCGTCAGAATATCATCATGTCGGGGCTGGCCTGGCTGGTCGTCGCTCTGTTCAGCTACTGGATCTCCGGCTTCCTGCTGCGGCCGATCCGCTCGATCCTTTGGAAGGTCAACGAAGTGTCGTCGGGACGCTTCGACGCTTCGCTGCTCGTGCGGCGCAAGGATGAATTTGGCCAGCTGGCGCTGCGCGTCAACGCCATGTCCAAAAACTTGGCGATCTACACGGCCAAGCTCAAGCAGGCCTTTGAAGAGAATCGTTCAATGAAGGAATATCTGGAGTCCTTCATTAATCATACGACGGACGCGATCCATGTCGTCGACCTCGAAGGGCGCATCACCCAGGTGAATCGCGCGTTCGAGAAGATGTTCGGCTGGAGTACGGAGGAGGCGATCGGCCAGGTGCTGCCGCTCGTGCCCGAATCGGAGCAGGAGGAGGAACGCAAAGCGGTGGAGGCGCTCCGCAGTGGCAAGCTGCTCGATGCTCGGGAGGTGCTGAGACGGACGAAATGGGGCGAGGATCTGGCCGTCAGCGTCACCACCTCGCCGATCCGCGACCGCAACGGCGCGATCGGGGCGATCGCCAGCATCACTCGGGATATGACAAGTCGCAATAAAATGGAGGAGCTGCTGCGCCAATCGGAGAAGCTGACGACCGTCGGCCAGCTGGCGGCCGGCGTCGCTCATGAGATCCGCAATCCGCTGACGACGCTGCGAGGCTTCCTGCAGTTGCAGCAGCAGACGAAAAGTCTCAATCTGCAGCACAACGATCTGATGCTCTCCGAGCTGGACCGGATCAATCTGATCGTCAGCGAGTTCCTCATCCTCGCCAAGCCGCAAGCGATCAAGTTCCAGATCAAGGACGTCCGTTACATACTTGGCGATGTGATCTCTCTGCTGGACAGTCAAGCGCATCTGTGCAATGTTGTCTTCCTGGAGCGATTCGCCGAGGAGCCGTGCACCGTGTCCTGCGAGGAAAATCAACTCAAGCAGGTATTCATCAATCTGCTCAAAAATGCAATGGAATCAATGCCCCAGGGCGGCGAGATCGAGATCTCGGTCGCCCGTACGCCAGGACAGACGATCACGATCGCTATCCGGGACCAGGGTACGGGGATACCGGAGGAGATGATCCCGAAGCTTGGGGACCCCTTCTTCACCGGGAAGGAAGCGGGCACGGGACTGGGCATCATGGTCAGTCAACGCATCATCCACAGCCACCACGGCACGATGCATATCTCCAGCACCGTCGGCGAGGGCACGACCGTAGAGCTGGTGCTGCCGGCCTCGCGGCGGGAGACGGGCGCCATGGATGAAAATGGGGTACAATAGATGCAAGACAACCAGAGCAGGAGGATCGAGCAGCATGCGTATTAACAAGTACATTAGCGAGAGCGGGTATTGCTCGCGACGCGAGGCGGACAAGCTGGTGGAGAGCGGCAGAGTGACGATCAACGGCAAGGTGGCGGAGCTCGGCAGTCAGGCCGAGAGCGGCGATGAGGTGCGGATCGACGGGCAGCCCCTGGGAGCGCACAAACAGCATGTCTATGTGGCGCTGAACAAGCCGGTAGGCATCACCAGCACGACGGAGCAGCAGATCAAGGGCAATATCGTCGATTACGTCGGCCACCCGGAGCGGATCTTCCCGATCGGTCGGCTAGACAAGGATTCGGAAGGGCTCATCCTCATGACCAATGACGGCGATATCGTCAACCGCATCCTACGGTCTGAGGGGCGGCATGAAAAGGAATACATCGTCACCGTCGATCGCCCGATCACGCCGGCTTTCGTCAAAGGGATGAGCGAGGGCGTCCGGGTGCTGGGCAGTCTCACCTTGCCCTGCCGGGTAGAGGCGCAGTCGGCCCGCACGTTCCGCATCACCCTGACGGAGGGACGCAATCGCCAGATCCGGCGGATGTGCTCGGCCTTCGGCTACCAGGTGCGACGTCTGCAGCGGGTGCGGATCATGAACATCCGTCTGGGCGAGCTGCCAAGCGGGAAATGGCGCGATCTGACCCGAGAGGAGCTGGGCGAGCTGTTCGCGACGCTGGATTACCAGCCGCAATAGTCGCATGTCGACGGCGGGCCCGATGGTTACGCTTGCTCCAGTCCGACGAAGTACCAGCTGCCCTCGCGGATGACCGGATGCTTCTCCTTGACCCGGAAGCCATGCTCGCCGGCGATCGTCTCCAGATCGGCCTCGGTCGGAAAGCCGTACAGGTTCTCATGAGAGGACATGAAGTTATTGAAGGCGGCAGAGAATGCTTGGCCGCTGCGGGTCATGTACAGGGGCGTGATCATCGAGACGGAGCCGCGCTCGCTGAGGAGCTGGCGCGCCCGATCGAGCAGTACGCCGCGTTGCTCCGGGCTGAAGTAGTGCAGGATATTGTTCATCATGATCAGATCGACTGGCGCGCCAGGACCTTCCCATTGACGGAAGTCGCCATGGACGAACTCGATGCAGGTATCGGGGCTGCTGCCGGTCTCTTTGCGCGCCTGCGCGACGACGTCCTCGTTTTGCTCGATGCCGATCAGCTTGAGCCCCTCCATCTTGGACGCGAGCTTCAACAGGTAGCCGCCATGGCCGCAGCCGATGTCGAGGATCGAGCGAGCCTGGCTCGCTCGGACCCAGTGGGACACTTTGGGGAAGGCAAGCTTCTCCAGCAGCGACGAGGTGGCTGCGACTGTCGAGCCGAATTTCTCGTTTTCGAAGGAGGGCTTGCGCTCGCCCTGCAGCAGATCGGGGAAGCGCAGCAGCGTCGGGATATGCAGCTCCATCATCTCATGCAGCAGCGCGCCTACCGACTGAGGACTGGACTTGGACACATACTCCAGCATGGCGGGCGAGGTGTGGATGCGTCCGCCCTTGCGATACAGATGGCCCAGCACCAGCCCGGTGTCGACCCAATTGTGCAGCAGCTGCGCGTCCATGCCGTTGCGCTCGGCGACGTCGGTCGTTTCCTCGCCATATGCGAAGGCGTCGAAGAGGTCGGTCTCATACCCGACATAAGCGTGCCACGCCGGCAGGAAGGAAGCGTTCTGTTTCATCCATTTGCGGGCTTGCAGCAGTCGTTTCCATTCTTTGATCGTCTCAAGCATCCTTCACTCCTCCATTCGTCGATCCGGGCGCGGCCAGGTTATCGGCCTGGGACAGCCAGGGGTAGTCTTCTCTGCTCCGGAAGCGGCGAGCCAGCCGCTCCGCCTTGGAGAGCGAGCGTTCGGCGGGCAGCAGACCGAGCTGCCGGAAGCGGTCGAACAGCGTCTCCGGCCATTCGCCAAGACCGGAGATGTTCAGCATATATTTGAAGTGCAGATAGTCGGATTGCTCGATGCGCTGCAGCACCCGGCTGCGCGCGCGCTGGACCAGATCCCCGTCGTACGAGTAGGCGAGCGCCGACAGGTGGCTGAGCTCGGAGATGAAGCGGGCTCGGCCCTGTCTGACCCGCTCGTACCAGGAGAGCGTATCGTCGATCGGGCGACCGTGCTCGTAGCTCCAGCTCACGAGATGGCCCAGGATATCGGCGTCCTGGATCGCCATGTTCATCCCCTCGCCTGCCATCGGATGGACGTTGTGCGCGGCATCGCCGAGGATCGCGATGTTGTCCCGACAGTAGCGGTCGGCGTTGTGCCGGAACGGGATCATCAGCTGGATCTCCTGCCACTTGCGGATCCCTTCCACATACCCTGAGAGATCGGGACGCAGCTCTCGATACTCCTGGTAGAACCGTTCGAGTCCTTCCCGCCGCATCGCCTTGAACTCGTCGGGCCGGATCAGGAAGACGGTGCGCACCTGGTGGTCCGGCAGCGGGAACAAGCCGAGGAAGCGGGAGCCGCGCGAGATGATCGTCGCTTCATCCAGCGTCTCCGGGCGGTCAAAGGAGACGGTCAGGAAGTGATGATTGTAGTCGGAGCGCCTTGTCTTGGTGCTCATCTCCTCTCGCATCCGCGATACCCGCCCCTCTGCCCCCACGAACAGATCGGCCTCGACGCGCAACGTCTCGTCCGGCGTCTCGACGATTGCC
>NZ_BFBX01000149.1:18621-19219 GCF_003851045.1 Paenibacillus sp. 598K
CGCGGGCCAGCCCGGCAAACGAGCCGGGCTGGATCCAGCGGAACGTCGGCTGGGCGAGCGCGGTTTGCAGCAGCCGCTGCTTCAGCTGCTCGTGCGGATGCATGAGCGCATAATCATAGGGAGCGGCCAGGCGACCGTAGTCGAAGACGATATCCCGCGCCTGTCTGCCGGCTTCGGGAGGATCCGGCTGCTGCTCCTGCATCCGGATCGTCCGGACGACGAAGCTCTCTTGCTGCAGCTGCTCCAGCAGCCCGAGCCGGTGTAGGATTTGCAGGCTTTTGGGCTGCAGCAGCTCTCCCTTGTACATCTTACTCTCGCCGGGGCTCCGTTCGACGACGACGGTGTCGATCCCTCCTCTGGCCAGGATGAGTCCCAGCGTCAGTCCGGCGACGCCGCCGCCGGATACGAATACCTGACAGCGCACGATATCTCCTCCTCTCGCGCTACGTTCGATCGCGCTACGTTCTGTTACGAATACATACCGCAATCCAGCGCGCTTGAAACGAAGACCAGGGCCAAGCACGCGCAAGCGCGGGCAGCTCGAAAAGGCGATCGGCGAGTGGATGGGCCTCCAATGATGCGCAAAGACGCTTTCAAA
>NZ_BFBX01000150.1:0-5839 GCF_003851045.1 Paenibacillus sp. 598K
AGGAGTTTTTCAACAGCCTGAAAAGTGCACTTAATCGGATTGAAATTCCCTCATAATGTGCCGTTTCCCCAAAACAACTGCGCTTTTGCATTAAAATTCCGATCTCACGCGCTTTGGAGCACAAATAAAGGTATTATCGCAGTTATGTGAGAACAGGACCGCATGAGATCGCTCATACGCATGCCTTGATCGAATCGGGAATGGAGCGAGTCTAGCTCCAAGCCCCCTCATGACCCGCAAGCTGTTAGTGCTCAGGCACCTTTTTGACACCGCCTTACAAAAAAGTGCGTACTACTCAAATTCGGCGATCCCTTTTATACTGGTCACAGGTTAAGGAGGGAAGTCACTTGGACTACAAACTGGACATTGGAGGACGAAATCTCGTGATCGGGACCCGCATCGAGGCCGAGGGATCGACAACAGTCTCCGGGAAGCAGCGCCTCAGCGGCGAGTGGGATCTCGCGCCAGGCGTCTACCGGGCCCGAGAGCTGGCGAGCCAGATCGGCAAGCTGCTGGATGCCGTCTGCGCCCAGCTCGGAAGCGCAACTGCCGCAGGGGTACTCCTCAACAATCTGCAGGCGAGCCTCTCGACGACCGCAAGAGAAGCCGTGTTGCCCGCAGGCTCTCTGGATGCAGATGAAGATTCGCGTGCTTGGGCAGAGCGGGCGGAGCGTATCGGCGCAGAGCTGGCGCAGTGGGCACGGCAATCCCGCATGCTCAGCGCTGCAGCGCAGCCTGGCTCTGCTGAACCACTTGCTCTGCGGAGTCGCTGCGAGCAGCATCTGTGGACGCCGGCAACGGTCGGGCTCCTGATGGGGCCGTCTGGCAATCCCGCCGTGATGCAGCTGTACAATGAATATCTGCATCAGTTCGTGCTGCTGCGAGACCTGCTGCTGCCGTATGAGAATTGGCAGGAGGTTGCGATTCCCGTCGGGAGCCAGCGGAATACGCGAGGATTGCGTTATGTCACGGAGGCGAGAGAGCGATTCCTGACCAGCTTGCTCGTCAAGCGGCTGCCTCATCTCGAGCTGGTACGCTTCGCTCAGGAGTCGCTGCAGCCCGGGGCTGGAGAGACGGGATATGGGTTTCAGTATGAAGGCGGGCTGGTCCTTCCCGCCGCACTCGGACGGACGCCTGCCGCTCCGGCTACGCCACTGCTCCGTTGGTATCCGGCTGTGCTCACGCGTCTCGGCTCGGCGGAGACGTCTGCGGTGGTCTTCGATTATGCCTATGAGGACTACGAGGCTGCGCCGCGCAGTTGGCTAGAGGAGGCAGAGCTGCTCGAGGAGCGCTCTTCGTCTCTGGAGGAGAGCCTCAACCATGTCGATGAAGCCGTCATCGCGGCGCAGCTACCTGTGGAGGGAGGCCGCACTACGCTGACCTACATGATCAAGGACGGCTCGGGAGATATCTACGCTGTGGATGTCGGTCAGATGCTGCGGGGTTATCGGTATCTATATCGGCCAACAGAGGCTCCCCCATCCGCAGAGCAAGCTACGAGCGAAGCGCTCGATGAGCAGGCCGGCCACAGTCCAGCGAGCCTGCTGCGCTTGCCGGGGCTCGCGGACAGCCCCGATGGCGGGGTGCATCGTATCGATACGCAGGGCAACCCGTTGATCCTCTGGGCGCTGCTCGGCAAGCTGCATCCGGCCAATCTCGTGCTGCTGCCCGGCGACACGCCTGCAGCGGTTGAGGCAGCGCAGCATGCGGGTAAGAGCTTCGGGGCCAAATATCTGCTGTCTCCAGTCTAATCGGATAAAACCAGGAACGCCGGAGCTGCGTCAGCCCCGAGATGCAGCCCGGCCCTGCTTGTGCTCTGCGGCCGCATAATCCGAATACGACTCGCCAAATTCGCACAGCTGCTGCAGCACCGATACGAGTCTCTCTCCCCACTCGCTTAGCCGGTACTCTACCTTCGGAGGCGAGACCGGATACACCTTGCGGATGATTAAGCCGTCCTCCTCGAGATCGCGGAGCTGCATCGTCAGCATCTTCTGCGTCGCATTTGGCATCAGCTTCTGCAGCTCGTTGAACCGACAGGTTCTTTGGGACAAAAAGCCGAGGATTAATGGCTTCCATTTGCCGCTGATTAGCCCTAAGGTAATCTCGGACGTACAGGTATAGTCACGTTCGCGAAATGTAATCATTGTCGTCCCTTCTCTCTATTCTTTTCTGTTTGGCACAAAACCAACTATTCCTATCTGTATTTTTAATACATTATAACAGATGCGAACCAGCTTAACTACCCTGCCCACCACTCCCCACGATAAGAAAGGAGCTCTTCCCATGTCTACCATTAAGCCTTCTGCAGGCCTCGCTCTTCTGCTCGTCACTACACTGGCTACAGCCGGCTGCACCGGACCAGGAGCCTCAAGCACTACGAACAACGCAAAGCCCCCGACTCAGACGGAGAACGAAGCGCCAGCAGCGGCTGTCAGTTACCCTATCGCGACGGAGACGACCTTGTCTTATTGGCTGCAAACGCCCACTACCCTCAAACCAAGCATCGACGAGGTTCCCTTCTTCCAGGAATGGCGGCAACGCGTCGGCGTACCGGTCACCTTCGTCGAGGTATCGCCTGCGCAAGCCAAGGAGTCGTTTAGCGTCATGCTGGCCTCCGGCCAGCTGCCCGACATCATCGAGTACAACTGGCAGAGCGGCTTGCCCGGAGGACCAGAAAAGGCGCTGCAGGACGGCTATATCCTGCGCCTCAACGAGCTCATCGACGCGCACGCCCCCAATCTGAAGCGGTATCTGGAGGCGCATCCCGAGATCGACAAGCTCGTGAAGACGGACAACGGGGACTATTATGCGTTTCCTTTCCTGAAGGAAGGCGGGATGACCACCCAATGGGAAGGCCCGGCGCTGCGCAAGGATTGGCTGGCAGAGCTTGATCTGTCGGTGCCCACAACGATCGACGAATGGCATACCGTGCTGACAGCCTTCAAGGAACAAAAAGACGCCCGCGCGCCGCTAACGATCCTCAATGCGCCGAATGCGCTGCAAGGCTTCCTGAACGGAGCATTCGTCGGCGCCTTCGGCGTCAACCGGGGGTTCTATATCGACAAGCAGCAGCAAGTACAATACGGCCCTCTCCAACCCGGGTACAAGCAATTCCTGGAAACGATGAACCAGTGGTATAAGGAAGGTCTGCTCGATCCCAGCTTTACGCAGACTGACCGCAAGGCCCAGGACGCCAATATCGTGAACGGCGACTCCGGCGCCACGATCGCCTCTGGCGCCGGCTTCGACAAGTGGACTCACGCCTTGTCGGCGAACGACCCGGCGGCTGGATTCGTCTTTGCGCCGTATCCGGTCCTGACGACGGGCAAGACGCCAATGTTCGGACAGGAGGCGTGGATGTACGGGGCGGAAGCCTCGGCAGCCGTATCCGCCTCGACCAAGCATCCCGAGCTGGCCGTTCAGTTGCTGGACTATGCCTACAGCGACGAAGGCTATCTGTTTTTTAACTACGGGACGGAAGGGCTGAGCTATACGCTGGCTAACGGCGAGCCCCAACTGACCGAGCTCATCCGCGACAATCCGGACAATCTGTCCTATCTGGAAGCGCTCGGCCTGTACACCCACACGGTCAATCCCGGTCCTTACGTCGCTTCCAAAGCGTTGATCGGTTCGCTGGCGGCGACGGGCGAAGACCACAACTATGACCGTTGGAAGACGGATAACCTGAAGCATGTGCTGCCGCCCGTCTCCATCTCTGCTGACGAGGCCAGTGAATACGCGCGCATCATGGCGGATATCAACACGCTGGTCGACGAGACGTCACTCAAGATGATCCTCGGCACAGAGAGCATCCAGGCTTATGACGATCTGGCGAAAAAGCTGCACTCGCTCCAGATCGGACGAGCGCTGGAGATCCAGCAAGCCGCTTACGACCGCTTCCTGCAGCGATGAAAGGCGCGCTCCCTGCTACGGGCCGGTCGCCGGGCTCTCGGCTGGCCAGAGACTTCAAGCGGCACAAATGGCTGTATGCCATGGCGCTGCCAGTCCTCGCGTATTATGCCATCTTTCAATATCTGCCCCTTTTCGGGGCAGTCATTGCCTTCCAGCATTACACGCCGATGAAAGGCGTCTGGGGGAGCGACTGGGCGGGACTCGAGCATTTCCACACCTTTATCGGCAGCTATTACTTCTGGCGGATCGTGCGCAATACGATCCTGCTCAGCCTGTATTCCCTGCTCTTCGAATTCACTGCGCCGATCCTGCTGGCGCTGCTGCTCCATGAAGTACGGTCCCGAACCATTCGCACGATTGCCCAGACGATCTCCTACATGCCGTATTTCGTCTCGCTCATCGTCGTCTGCGGGGTCGTCAAGGAGCTGACCCGCAGCGGCGGCCCCATCAATCGGTTATTGATGCCCCTGCTCGGAGGAACAGGTCAGGACCTGCTGCAACAGCCGGAGATGTTCCGCAGCATCTACGTGCTCTCCGAGATTTGGCAACGCGCAGGGTGGGAAGCGATCATCTATCTGGCTGCTCTGACGACCATCCATCCGCATCAGTATGAAGCGGCGCGCATCGACGGCGCCAGCAGGTGGCGGCAGATCCGCAGCATCACGCTGCCAGGTCTCCTTCCGACGATTACGATCATGCTGATCCTGCGCATGGGCTACATGATGGACATCGGGTACGAGAAGATCTTGCTGCTCTACAATCCCGTCATCTACGAAACGGCCGACGTCATCTCCACTTTCGTCTATCGCAAAGGCCTGCTCGACAATGACTGGAGCTTCAGCTCAGCCATCGGGCTGTTCAACTCAGCCATCAATCTCGTGCTGCTCTTGACGGCTAACCGAATGAGCCGCCGCATCAATGGGAATAGTCTGTGGTAAGGAGGGCCAGGATGTCACGATCCGACCGAACGCTGGAATGCATCATCTATTTGCTGTTGGCGGTGCTGGTCATCGTCACGCTCTATCCGCTGCTGTATGTCGTGTTCGCCTCGCTCAGCGACGGCGACCAGCTGATGGCGCATACCGGCCTGATGTGGCGGCCGCTCGGCTTCAGCACCCTCGCTTACGAGCGGGCGCTGGCCAACCCTTCCATCTGGACAGGGTACTGGAATACGCTCCGCCTGGTGGCGGGCGGCCTTCTCCTTAACCTGACCTTGACGGTGACAGGAGGCTATGTGCTCTCTCGTCGGGGCGCGCTATGGACAAGACCAATGATGATGGCGATCATCGCTACGATGTTCATCAACGCGGGCATCATTCCGTTTTATCTGGTCGTTCGCGAGCTGGGGCTCATTAATTCGCTTTGGTCGCTGCTGCTGCCGTTTGCGGTCAAGACATTTCATCTCATCATCGTGCGCACTGCGTTTTTGTCCTTGCCGTCCGAGCTGGAGGAATCGGCGGAGATCGACGGAGCATCGCATCTGACGCTGCTCCTGCGCATCATCCTCCCGCTATCTATGCCGGTGATTGCCGTCCTGCTGCTCTACACCGCCGCCGACAAATGGAATATGTGGTTTATTCCGTCCGTGTTCATACAGGATCGCACGCTCTATCCGTTGCAGCTCGTGCTGCGGGAGATCCTCATCAACAATGTCACGGATCAGATCTCATCTGGAGCCGGTGTCGGCGAAGCGCAAAAAATCGGCGAAACGATCAAGTACGCTACGATTGTCATCGCCACGCTGCCAGTCCTGCTCGTCTATCCCTTCCTGCAAAAGCACTTCGTGAAAGGCGCGCTGGTCGGAGCCCTCAAGGGGTGAATGAGCATCGCAACTAATCAATCTCAGTCTGCTCGTCTGGTTCAATGAAGAGGATGGCAGTCTGCTGGCGATAGGCTCCTTGGCGATCTCAGGCGCGATCGTCGC
>NZ_BFBX01000150.1:6025-44611 GCF_003851045.1 Paenibacillus sp. 598K
CCACAGGACCACGCCTGCCGTATCCGGGAGATACCGGGCCCAGCCGACAGAATCCCGGATCAGCGGACCCGCTACGAAGTAGTAGCCAAGCACGAGGGCCACTGCCGGCAGCATGCGACGCAGCACCATCGCGATCGCCGCGCTTAGGAGGGTGGTCAATGTAAGGTATGCCGTCACTCCCGCCAGGGAGGTGGCGAGCTCATCCCGGGCAATAGGCGACGCCGTACCGTCGTAAAATATTTGCGTCACCAGTAGACCAGACGCCGACACCAGAATCGCCGCAGGGATAAGCGCAAAGGTCAGCACGAGCATGGCCGCTGCAAGCTGGGTCCCCCGTCGCGGCATCGCCATCAAGGTCGTGCGAATCTGTCCGCCATACTCGGAGCAAGCGATCAGTATGCCGAAGACCATAAATCCCGCTTGCGCATAGCTGACAGAGGCGAGCCCGATATCCAAGGCGCTGTCGATCGACACGATGCCCTGCAACGCCGCATTGGAGAAGGCAAACGCCAGCAGCAGATTGACGATAAAGGTGCTGCCGAGCACCATCCATGTCGTCGGCAACGAGCACAGCTTGGACAGCTCAGCTGCCATCGCCAGGCGCAGCTCGCGACCGAACGACCGAACTTCGGGCGCGCTCATACATCCCTCCGACAAAACGAAAAGGCTGCGACGCTCAATATCGAGAGCACCCAAACCGTCATGACGAGGCCGCCCCCTAACGGGGAGAGAGGACTGCCCGCGTCATCGATCTCATGAAACATACGAATCCCGGCCATATCCGGCAGGTAGTTCGCCCATCGGGTAATACGCGTCAGCAGATAAGACACCGTCATGACGGAGGTGTTCAGAATCAAAAAGGCCAGCGGCAAAGCAGCGTGCCGGGTCAGAAATGTAATCCCCAGTGCCAGGAGCGCCGTAAACGTCCAGTATAGGACGACCCCCATCAGCCGCGGCACATCTGCAACACCGATCACAGGCGCATATTCTCCAAGGATAAGCCGGATGACGCCCATTGTAACTGGAATGGTCAAGATGGCCAAAATCGCGCTGGAGGACGCAACGACGACCGCTTTGGACACGAAAAACTGAAATCGGGATGGCGCGGCGAGCAAGCTGGTCACCATCTGACGTCCATTCCCGGACTCTTCGCTCTCCGTGTAATACTCGCTGCTAATCGCAATGACCCCAAGAATAATAACGCCCGTGACGCCAAACGCCAGCTCTTCAAAGCCGATCGCAAATTGCACCACAGCTTGCGTACCTTTCGTGATCTCGGACAGCTCTTGGAACGCACGAAGGGCAGCGATGGCAGGAGCGACCAGCAATGCTAACGCTACAGCTAGCCAGGCAGCGGGCAAGGACATCAGCTTGGAGGCCTCTGCCGAGATGGCTTTCCTCATCGTTGGTCCCCCCTGCTCTGAGCCGTCGCAGCGAAAAACGCATCCTCCAGGGAACGATGCGTCCCCACAATCTCGGCCAGCGTACCGCTGGACACGATGCGCCCCTGATGAATAATGACGATGTCGTCTACCGTCTCGGCCGTCTCCCCCATCAAGTGGCTCGAAAGCAGCACGGTTCGCCCCGACGCCGCCCGCTCGCGCAGGAAAAGCCTCAACCAACGGATGCCTTCCGGGTCCAGCCCGTTCGTAGGCTCATCGAGGATGAGGATGTCCGGATCGCCGAGCAAGGCAGCCGCCAAGCCTAGTCGACGCGCCATGCCAAGCGAGTATTGGCCAACCTTTTTGGATGCGGCATGCGTAAGCCCTACCAGCTCCAGCACTTCATCCACCCGGGTACGGGGAAGTCTGGCAGCCTTCGCAATCCAGTGCAAATGCGCCCGCCCGGTCCGCAGGCGATGCGCGCCCGAGCCTTCAAACACAGCGCCCACAGTCGTTAATGGACGCGGAAGCTTGGCATACGGCATCCCCTGGATCAGCGCCGTTCCCGATGTGGCGTAGTCCAGCCCCAACAAGATGCGCAAGGTGGAGCTTTTGCCGGCGCCGTTGGGACCGAGGAATCCCGTCACGCGTCCAGGCTTCACTTCAAAGCTGAGCCCCTTCAAAATGTCGACGGAGCCGCGACGCTTGGTCAGTTGGTTGATCGTGAGCATGTATAACACCTTCCTATCGTTGTTATACTGCTCACGATATCAAGCGAAGCCTAATCTTAAGGAAGGGTTTGTCTAAGTTTCGTCTAATTTTTCAACTTTTCGTAGAAGGCCAGGTTGTGTAGACATGCCCAGGTTGATGGCTACTTGGCTTTCTCTATCCATAGCGTGGTCCCGATAGGCTGGTCATCCCATTGGATACGCAGCTTCATTTCCGCTAACATGAGCTTCGCCATCTCCAGCCCGATCCCGGCTCCACGGTTGGCGGATAGATGGTCCATCCCGGGCCCGCGATCCTTGATCCGTATTCGCTCCTGATCTACGTCCACCGCAATCCCGATATATCGCCCCTCCCTGGCATGGCGAAGTACATTTTGCAACAAATTGTCCAGCACGCGCATCATCCAACCCGGATCGATATCCCATGAAAATGTCCGGTCGTCCGGGATCTCGATGTCGATCTCGAAGCCTGCATCCTCAAAGACCGGATACCACGAAGCCAGCGATGCTCTGACCAGGCTCGGCACATCCGTCGACGTGGGCTCATACGGGTACTTGCCCGAGGTGAGCAAGGTATAGGACAACAGTTCCTCCATCAGCTCGTCGATCTGGGTAATCGTGCGGTCGGCTGCCGCGAGCGACGCTATCCCCTCCGGGCCAAGCGGCTCCTTGCGCAATCGGGAGGCATGTCCTCGCAGAGCCGTCAACGGCGTCCGCAGGTCATGCGACAGGTTGGCGATCCATCGTTTCCTTAGCGCCTCTTCCTCCTGCTCCCGCAAACGGCTGTCGCGCAGCTGACGGATCATCCGATTAAACGAGCTCGCGAGCTGGTCCACCTCATGCCTCCCCGAAGCGCGCTCGGGAACCGGCTCCGGAATCCACGACCCATCCTCAGGGAAGCGCATCGCCTGCTGCAGCTGGATCAACTGCCCGCGCAGACGATAAAAAAACACCCCGGAGAGCAAAATGAAAACCGCCATTACAAGCCCAATCAGGACCGGTACGCTGCCAAGTCGGTTCGCTGTATCCAGATCGCTCTGATCTGAGGACGGGGACACGCCGAAGACCAACACGAGCAGCATCACCGGGAGTAGAACAAGGCTCAGGAAGTGAAGGATCAGATACCGACGAAAGAAGGAAGCCTTCCTCATACCTTCACACGATATCCGAGCCCTCGAAGGGTCTGGATCAACTCCGGCTGGTTAGGATCCCGTTCAAGCTTCTCGCGAAGATGGCGGATATGGACAGACAGCGCTTTATCTCCTACCACGTACTTCTCGCCCCATACCTGCTCCCATATCTGCTCCTGCGTCAGAATCTGGTTCGGGTGCCGCAGGAAGCATTCGAGGATTTGAAGCTCCTTCCCCGTCAAGGCAATCTCCTCTCGGGTATCTGCGTTCATCACGGTACGTCCGTCCAGATCGACGAGGATATGCTGACCGAGCTTGATCGTCTCCGTCCGTCTCGCGCCATTGCGCCTCAGCAGCACCTCGATCCTCGCGACCAGCTCCTCCGCATGGAACGGCTTGGTCACATAATCGTCCGCGAACTTCAAGCCTTGCAGCTTGTCGTGGATAGCGGTGCGCGCCGTCAAGAGCAGCGTCGGGAGCGTCGGCATCGCTTTTTTTAACCTCTGGCCGATCGTGAACCCGTCCAACCCCGGCAGCATAATATCGAGGATGACCAGATCGCAGTCTCCCGCTTGCGCGACCGCTTCGATGTCGTCCCCGTTCAGCAGCCACTGAACCTCGTACCCCCGCTGCTCCAGCTCCTCCTTCACCCAGCCGCCGATGTCCGGGTTGTCCTCCACATACAAAATCCTCTTAGCACTCACGCTGCGACTCCTTTCTCTGTTATGCGGTGTTCAGAGAACGCTCCGCTACGATCCAAGCAATCGACGCAGCATACTGGCGTCCTCCAGGAACTGCTGCTGATCGTCATCAAGGACAAACTCAAGCATAGCAAAGCAATCGCCAGCCGCTGATGAACGGATGCGACGAAAAAACGCTGCCCAGGTCTCCGAGCCGTCAGAGAGCGGAAATCGCACCACGTCCTGCCAATAATACACATGCACATCTGCCAAAAAGGGCAGCACGCCGTCCAAAGATTCGAGCTGTTGTTCGTAGCCCATATGCGGGAGCGGCTGCCAATTCGTACGTACATTGGAATGGCCCGCCGCCTCTAGCAAAGCTATCGTAGATGCCAGGGTATCAGTCAAGGTATGGCCATGGAACTCCAAATGGATGCGGATGTTGTGCTGCTCCGCTTGATCGGCCACACGGATTAGATCCGAGGTTACCTGATCGCGCCATTCCGGACTGCTCTCCATGCTCCCCTTGTCCCCCGCCCAGATGCGGATGGCCGGAGCGCCCAAGGCTACCGCGCTCGAGAGAACCTCCTCAAAAGCCGGCCCATTCGGGTCATTCACCCCCGCTTTGTAATAAGAACCGTAGGAGGCTACGACGAGTCCGGCTTCATCCATCATGCGTTTGACTCGCTTGGCGGCAGCCACATCGCCATGGGGCACATGAATATCTCCTCCCCATTCGATGGCCTCAAGTCCAGCTTGAACCGTCAGCCTGATAATCTCTTCCGGCTGCAACTGACGAAACGTAACCGACAGCATTCCTGTTCGCAACATTCTCTCCTCCTTTGTTATACAATGCCCCATTTACCAAAGAGACGGGCGGCTGCATGCGGATTGTAGCCGTCTTGCCCTTGCCAGCCGTCCATCGCCATGAAGTCGTTGTCGGTTCTGCGCCCGATGCGCGGCAGTTTAGTGATCTCCAGCACTCCGGCATAGCCCAGAACCTCCATGATGACATCGCGCTCATTTTTGCTGGAAGGGAACACGTCATTCCAACGCTGCTCCAGCTTGCGCGCACTGTCTGCCGGCGAGCAAGCCCGGACTTCATCCAGCATACGGCGCAGGATGGCCACATCTTCATCCGTTACGACAGCAGGCGCCTCCTGGCTAAATTGGTCGAGATCAAACCAGCAGTAAAGCAGCCAATTGAGCCGAATGCCGCCCCATTTGATTCGTTCAAAGTTAAGCACGTTTAAATCCTCGCCAACGTATTGCTCCGACACGATAAGCTCTTGCTCCATGCACACCTTACAACCGCCCGTATCGGTTAAATTGGCCCGATAGGTATGCTCTGTCAAATCTTTCGTCAAGCTCCAACTGGACAGGGCGCTGCGCAGATGGGTTTGTCGCGTCGATAAGCTATGCAAAAATGCAGCGCTTACCTGATCAAGCGTAATGATCTTATGTAACTCTATTATTCGCCCAACCAATTCGTCGTGAGTGATGGTCAGAGGGTCAAACATTAAGCCGCAGCTGCGCGCATATTCGAATTCGTCGCCTGCAAACACCCTGTTTCCCGGCTTCCAACCCCCAGACCCCCAAAAGGTTTGCATTAAAATACGCTTTGCTTTCTTATCCAATTCGGGTGCCCTCCATGCTTTTATTTTTGCTTTATATTAGCATGGAACGAGGGAGCTTGTACAAAGCTCCCCTTGACTGGGGTACTCTATGATTCAGTTATTTTCTTCCTTCAACAAGAAACAGATGTGTCGCTCTATAATATATCTCGTCGATTTTAATGGCGATGGAATCCTTGGGGTCTACACCTTCAATTTCAAAAATGGCACTACCAACAGGGACGTCGTTCGACTCTCCATTACTCTCCGGTAGCGGTGTTTTTATCTTTTGAACTTTTCCAATTTCTTGCCCAATGTCCTTAGATGGAACCTCGGTTCGCGATAGACCGAAAAGGATATTGTCCAATACTACTGCACTAGGGTAAGTATCACTATTATTTGAACCTTGTGAACATCCACTGAGAATGATAGATAAAAGCAATCCCATCACCAGCAATCTCATTGTTATCCCTCCGTAGTGCAGTATAGATTGGACACTATGAAGCGAAGGAGTCGAGTAATAAACATTTGGCTCGCACGCCTTCACTTAGTCCAGAGTTTAACCAGTACGTTTTCTTTCCCAAAAATAAAATATCCAAATAAACACAATCAATATTATTACAGCCCAATACGATACATTCGTATTTGTGAAATGCTTCATATACCACAAAAACAAAAATAACATAGCCGCTCCTATATGACCAAAAATCAGTTTGTTTTTTATTTTACCTTTCAAATAGATAGTCAACAAAACTATAAATGCACTAACCCCTATAGAAGTTAAATGCATTTCTTGAGAACTACCCTGCAAAGAGATCCCTATTAACATTAATACAAGAATAAATAAAACTAAAAAAACAATACCTTTATGATTCCTCAACACAACGATCCCCTCCTTCGAACTTCTCCGATCTCCTGATTATACCATTAATACCATTGACGGATTGGAATATGAAGTGCGACAGCAAAATAGAAAGAATCTGCTAAAATGGTCTACCATTAGCTCTATGAAGGTAGGCTGGCGATGTTTGAAACGCAGGGGCGCTACGTCATGCCCCCTTGTCAATGAACAGACAAAAATAACCCTCTCAAAAGCTTTCACTTTCGAGAGGGCTGCACATATATCTACTATAATTCAAGAATCACTACATATCTTACCCCGATTTAGCCCAATCGAACTACGCCTGCACACGCTCCTCGGCCTCCACCGCCTGCCCCTCATAAACCCGCAACGCCGCCTGCACCGCTGCGCCCGCCACGACAGGGACGCCGTGCCAGGTGAGGACGGCCTCGAGCGCGCCGAGGGTGAAGAGGATGTTGCGCATGCTGCAGCTGTAGCCCATCGTGCCGATCCGCCAGATCTTGCCCTGCAGCGGGCCAAAGGAGCTGGCGATCTCCAGTCCGAAGCGGTCCAGCAGCATCGACCGGACCGACTCGCCATCGACGCCGTCCGGGATCGTAATGCAGGTGACGACCGGTAGCTTGGTCCGGCGATCGCCGTAGAGCGTCAAGCCCATCGCCTCGATGCCGCTCACCAACGCCTCCTCATGCTGCCGGTGTCTCGCCCAGCGCGCCTCGACGCCCTCCTCGGTGACGAGACGCAACCCTTCGTACAACGCATAGATCATGCTGGTCGCCTCGGTATGGTGGTTGAGCCGCGCCGGGCTCCAATAATCCTGGAGCTGGCTCAGGTCGAGATAGTTGCTGCGGATTGCATCCGATGCGAGCGACTCCCGCACCGCAGCCGTCGGCTCGACGGCAGTTGCTGCGGCTGCAGGGGCGCGCAGCCCGCGCTCGATCCGCTTGCGCTGCAGCAGCTTGGCCTCGGCCCGGCCGTTGTATGTGACCGGAGCGAGGCCCGCCGGGACGGACAGGCACTTCTGTGTGCCGCCGATGACGGCGTCAAGCTGCCACGCATCAGTCTGTACGGGGACGCCGCCCAGCGTGGCGACGGCATCGACGACGAGCAGCGCGCCGACCTCCCGGCAGGCGCTGCCGATCCCGTCCATCGGCTGGAGCTGGCCAGTCGAGGTCTCGCCGTGTACCATCGCCACGAGCTGCGGCTGATGCGTCCGGATCGCGCTGACGATCGTCTCGGGCGCGAAGGTCCGGCCCCACTCGCAGGACAGCGCGATTACCTGCGCGCCACATCGGGAGGCGATCTCGTGGAGCAAATAGCCGAAGCGGCCGTAGATCGGCACGAGCACGGTGTCCCCCGGCTCGATCAGACTGACCAGTGCCGCCTCCAGCCCGGAGCGCGATGTGCCGTCGACCGGGTACGCCCAGCGATTGGTTGTCTGGAAGACGTCCCTAAGTTGATCCATAACGGTGTTCATAAGCGAGGTGAACGCCGGGTCGAACTGTCCGACGATCGGAGCCGCCATCGCCCGCAGCACGCGAGGATCGACCTCGACCGGCCCCGGCGTCATGATCGTGCGCGGCGGCGGCGACCATCCTGGATATGTGCGCATGCTACTCCCCCTCCTTGTAGGCCAATTCATACAGCAGCTCCGCCAACACGAGCACGCCGAGCGCCAGCTCGCGCGGCGACGTATACTCCTCCGGCGAATGGGAGATGCCGCGTCGACTCGGTACGAACAGCAGCGCCGTCGGGCAGTGCCCGCCGAACATCTGCGCATCATGCCCGGCCCCGCTCGGCATACGCCGCGCAGCGATGCCGCGAGCGGTGCAGATCCGCTCCAGACGGCGGCTTAGCCAAGCGTCGAGCGGCACGGCCCGCTCCCGGAACCACTCCTCGAAGCCCGCCGTCAGCCCCCGCTGCGCCGCGAGCTGCGCGAAGGTCGTCCGCAGCCAGACGCAGAATGCATCGAGCTGCGCGTCGTCCGTATGTCTGGCGTCGACGGTGAACTGCACCTTGCCCGGCACGACATTCGGCACATTGGGGTACACCTGGAGCTTGCCGACGGTGGCGACGAGCGGCGCGCCGCGACGGATCGCCTCCTGCCGCAGCAGATGGATCATCAAGGCTGCTCCCTCAAGCGCATCCTTGCGCAGATGCATCGGGGTCGTCCCAGCATGGTTGGCCTCGCCGATCAACTCGACGTAGAGCCGCCGCTGACCGGCGATCGAATCGACGATACCGACAGCCAGCCCCTCCGCTTCGAGTACGCCGCCCTGCTCGATATGCGTCTCGACGAAGGCGCCGATATCGCGACGCAGCGCAGGTCTGGCGCTACCAGCGCCGAAGCCGCAGGCTGCCATCGCAGCGCCGAAGCCCGTCCCCTCGCTGTCGATGAGCGGCGCAATCTGCGCATGGGAGCGCCGGCCGACGATGCTGCCGGAGCCCCAATACGCCAGCGGGAAGCGACTCCCTTCTTCCTCGCATAGAGAGACCACCTCCAGCGAGCGCAATGGCTGTCCATACCGCCGCTCCAGGTAGCGCAGCGCCACCAGCCCGGCGACGATGCCGTAAGCGCCGTCATACTTGCCGCCCTGGACGACCGTGTCGATATGCGAGCCGGTGACGATCGACGGCGCGTCAACCTGCTTGCCCTGCAGCTTGCCGTACAGATTGCCGACTTCGTCATAGGCCGTCTCCAGTCCCTGGCTCGTCATCTTGGCCGCCAGCCCTTGCTGCGCGGCCAGCCACGACTTCGAGTAGAGCAGCCTCGTCACGCCGATGCCGTCGCCCTCGCTGTAGCCGGCCAGCCAGTCCAGCTTATCCGTCACCTCCGCTTCCAGCCAGTTCAGCAGCCCTTCTTGCTCTTGCGGTTGAGATAATAGCTCCTGCTCCATGGCCGCCCCTCCTCGTATTGCTGTTATCGATGTCCCAGTCGCGCTCCGCCCCCTCGTGCTGTCAGTCCGGACGCCGTGTCATAGACGAGACGACCGCGACTGTAGACAGAGACGATCCGGCAGTGCATCGTCCGTCCGAGATATGGACTGATCCGGTGCCGCTGCAGCAGATGCTCCGGCTCCAGCCGATAGGTGCTACCGAGATCTAGCAGCGCCAGATCGGCGTCTGCGCCGACGCGAATCTCGCCTTTGCGCGGATGCAGTCCGAAGCGCTCGGCTGGCGCGAGCGACAGCAGCCGACTGAGCAGCGGCAGCGGCAGACCGCGCCGCACATGACCTTCGCCGACTAGCAGCTCGAGCGAGCTCTGCGCCCCTGCGATGCCGCCCCACACGTCGAAGAAATCCGTCCGTTCCTTCAGCTCCGACGGACATGGCGAGTGATCCGAAGCTATCAGGTCGATCGCCCCCTCTGCCAGCAGCGTCCACAGCGCTTCCTGCTCCGTCGCGTCGCGCAGCGGCGGCGCACACTTCGCCACAGCGCCACAACGCTCCATATCATCCGCCGTCAGCGTCAGATAGTGCGGGCAGGTCTCCCCCGTCACATCCAGCCCCCGGCTCCGCGCCTCGCGGATGAGCCGGATCGCCGCAGCGCTGCTGATATGGACGAAGTGAACGGCGCAGCCCGTCTGCTCCGCATAGAATAGCGCACGGCTCACCGCCTCCAGCTCAGCCAACACCGGACGCGTCGCCGCATAGTCCGGCGCCGATGTCCGGCCTGCCTCGCGGGCTTGCCGCGCCAGCGCCGAGACGAGCGGCTCGCTCTCTGCATGGAGCGCCAGCACCCGGCCCAGTCTGGCGATGATGCGCATCCCTTCCAGCAGCGTATGATCGTCGACCTCGCGGAATGCCTCCTCCGACGGATCGCCGGGCGAGGACAGGAACGCCTTGAATCCAGTCACGCCCGCGGCAGCCAGCCCTTCCAGCTCGCCTAGCTTGCCCGGTACCAGTCCGCCCCAGAGCGCATAATCGATATGGACGCGCCCCTCAGCCGCCTCCAGCTTGCGCTGCAACGCCGACACGCTCACGGTCGGCGGGATGCCGTTGAGCGGCATATCGATCAGCGTCGTGCAGCCGCCAGCGGCAAGCGCTGCACTGCCGGTGTCGAAGCCCTCCCAGTCGCCGAGCCCCGGCTCGTTCAGATGGACATGGCTGTCGACCATCCCTGCCATGACGGTCAGACCCTCGGCATCGACGGTCTGAGCGGCTGCGCCCTCCAGCGCTTCTCCGAGCTGGACGATTCGACCGTCCCGGACGGCGATGTCGAGCCTTCTTACTTCATCCTTCAGGACGACCGCGCCGCCCTTGATGATCAGATCGAGTGTCGTCTTGCGGTCCATCATTACGCCTCCTTGCAGTCTCCCGTCATACATGTGCAGGCCTATCCTGCATACGATCAGCGCGGGGAAGGGGAGCACGCTTCGCAGTTAGCGACTCATAGTCGGGGCTCGTAGCCATAGCTCTTGTCTCCCGACTCGTGGCCCGTAACTCTTGGCTCGTGACTCACGACTCCCTCTTCCTCTACACGCCTTATCGTTCGCTCATTCCACTATGTCTCCCAGCACCCTCTCCTAATACTCCGACTCGGCCGACACGCGCCTCATCGTTCGTTTACCCACAGGGGAGACTTGCTGTAGAGCCTTTTACTTCAGCGGCTCGACGATCAGCGACGGGTCAACTGCTTCCAGCAGCGACAGGTCGTGGTACGAGGCCGGATCGGGGATCGAGGTAATATTGCCTACAGATTGAAGATATTCGCCGACAGCCGGTCCGTTGCTTCCATTTACATACGAAGCGTCAACTTCCATCGAATAGACGTTGCGGCCCATAATTTCCGTCAGCTCTTCCACGCTCAATCGCAGCTCCGGCGCCAGGATTTCGATCGCCTCTGCGCGATTATCGTTGATGTAGTCCGTCGCCTTTTGCAGCGCCCGCAGCACCGCCTTGAGGGTATTGGGATTAGCCTTCAGGAAGTCGTCGGTCACCTGGATCGTCGTATGCACGCTCATCCATTCGACATCGCCTGGATTATCCGGCAGCTCGCTCTTGGTACCGCTGAACAGGAACTTACCGCCGCCCTGGATCGCTTTGGTGATGAACGGCTCCCAGCTGGCCATCGCATCGATGTCGCCGCGCTCCAGCGCAACCACGGCATCGCTTGGCGCCAGGTTGACGTACTTGATCTTGCTCGCATCGACGCCGAGCTCGGCGGCCATATTGTTGATCGCGATCATGACATCGGCGCCGCTCGGGATGCCGATCGTCTTGCCTTCGAGATCCTTGGCGCTCGTCAACTCCAGGTCGGCCGAGCCGACGACAGCCTGCGTGCCAGCGATCTGGGCGAGCGGGGCGATGATCTTGACCGGGACGTCCGTCGACTTCAGGATGATGTCCATAAAGTTGGTCTGGATGCTCACCTTGGCGCTGCCTCCAGCGACCATCGGCCCAATGTCCGGTCCGCTCTCGATCAGCTGACTCGTCACGTCCAGCCCTTCATCGGCGAAATAGCCAAGCTTGTCGGCGATAATCTGCTGCGAGGAGATCTGCGCATCCCGCACCCCAACCAGCGTCAAGCTCTTCGTCTCGAGCGCTTCGTCCGTCGTCTCTCCCTCGCCCTCGGCAGGCGTCTCCGTCGTCGTAGCTGGCGTGTTGTTCGCCGTATTGTTGGACGCATTGCTTGGCGTGTTGCCCGTTGTATTGCTCGGTGCGTTGCCTCCGCAGGCTGCGAGCAGCAGCAGCAATGCCATAGCGGCAGCCAGCATAGGTCCCCATTGCAGTGTTTTCTTGATCATCGATATTGCCTCCCTTTAATAGATATCATATAGCAAGCGACTGGCTGCCTGGCTCGACTGTCCGCTATAAGCAGTCAGTGCAGCCTGGCGGCTGAGGCGGGACGATGCCCGCCATCTCTATCTAGCGCGCAGCACCATGCCTGCATCAGCATTATTCCAGCGCATCCCGCAGACCGCCCTTGCGCCAGGCGAGCACTCTGCGCTCGATGAGCTTGAGCAGATACGAGAACAGACTGTACTCCAGCCCGATCAGGATGATCGCGACGAACATGTTCGTAATTTTGAAATAATTGCGCGCATCGACGATCATGTACCCGAGTCCCGAGCTTGCCCCCATCATCTCCGAGACGATCAGCGCCGAGAACGACAGCCCCAGACTGACCTGGGCGCCGACGAGGAAGTTCGGGATCGCCGCGGGCAGCATGACGCGCGTAAAGATCTGCCGCTCCGATGCGCCCAGACTGAGCGCCGAACGGATGAGCGTGGAGGGCACCGACTTGAAGCCGTCCAGCGTGTAGACCAGCACCGGGATGAATGTCGTCCAGGCGATCAGCAGAATCTTCGGAAACTCGCCGATCCCAAACCAGATGATAAACAGCGGCAGCAGCGCCAACGCCGGGATCGGGCCGATCAGATTGAGCACCGGCGAGAACCAGCGCTCTACCGCGCGGAACTTGCTCATGAATACGCCGAGCGCAACGGCCAGCAGACTGCCGAACACAAAGCCGACGGCGATCCGAATCGTACTCGAGATGATGCTCTCGGCGATGATGCCGGTCTGCGCCAGCGCCCAGCCTTCCCGGACGAGTACGCTCGGCGCGGGCAGGAAGCGCGGATTGAACAGCGTCAACGTCTCGTTGAGACGGGAGAAGCCCTCCCAGACGAGGAAGAAGACGATCGCTGGCAGCACATTGTATCGTTGGAAGAAGGACAGCCTCGGCACCGTACGTACGCCCCGCCGCCTGCCCGGCTTGACGCCGACCACCTTGGCCACGCTCGCCTCTCCACCGCCTTCAGGCGTCGCGGTCGCCGCATGCAGCTCCTTGACTGTCGTCAGCTTGGCTCCGCTCATGACGATCCCACCTTTTGCAGCGCGGCCTGCGGCTCTTCATCCATCAGGATGCGCTCGATCCGGCTCATCATCTTGCCGAAGCCCGGCGAGTGAAAGGAGCGCGGATGCGGCAGCCCTACCTCGAAAATATCGCTCACCTCGCCATGCTTCATCACGACGACCCGATCAGCCAGGCTGACAGCCTCGCTAATGCTGTGCGTGACGAACAGGATCGTCGGCTTCAGCTTGGCGCAGATGTTCTGCAGCTCGATCCGCATCGTCTCGCGCGTCAGCACGTCAAGCGCGCCGAACGGCTCATCCATCAGCAGGATCTCCGGCTGTCCGGCCAATGCCCGGGCGATCCCGACCCGCTGCTTCATGCCGCCGGACAACTCGGCCGGATAACTGTCAGCGCAAGCCTCCAGTCCGACCAGCTCCAGGAACTCCCGGGCGGTCTGCCGCGCCTGCGCCTTGCCTGCCTTTTGCACCTCGGGTCCGAAGGCGATATTGTCCAGCACAGTCATCCAGGGGAAGAGCGCATGATCCTGGAACACCATCCCCCTCGACTTCGATGGACCCTTGACTGGCTCGCCGTCCACGCTGATCGTTCCTGTGTCGGGGTGCAGATAGCCGGCGATCATATTCAGGAGCGTGGATTTGCCGCAGCCGCTGTGTCCCAGGATACAGATGAATTCATGCTCGTGTACGACGAGATTAACGTCCCTCAAGATCGATCGCTCACCGAAGCCTTTGCCTACATCCTTTACTTCCAGCTTCATGCCATCAACTCCGTTCCTTAATATAGATCGTTCCAATAGTCAGCTTGGTGCTGAAAACCAAACTTTTTGAATGCTAAACAAGATGTCATATAACCTTACTCATTTGAGTGATGTACTCATCATACCCCCTCCCATAACAATTGTCATTGTTTAAGTTAACTAAAATCCGACGGCCTTCTTTGCCTATTTTGTACAATAAACCTTTTACATCCACCTCGATCCGTGATATAAATATGTCATATATTATAACGCAACTTATGAATGGAAGGAGGTCTGTCGATGCAGCTCCATCAGCTCCTCTCCTTGCCGCTCTATACGAATGCTCGGGTCGTCGCCGGCACCAGCGGCCTCCACGGTCGGCACGTGCTCTCTGTAAACATCATGGACGCGCCCGACATTATCCATTATCTGAAGCCGCACGAGCTGCTGCTGACCACCGCCTATGCGATCAAGGATCATCCCGAGGCGCTGCTGACGCTGGTCGGACATATGGCCGAGGTCGGCTGTGCGGGCATCGCGCTCAAGACGAAGCGTTTTTTTGAGGAGGTGCCGGAGGCGGTCGTCCGGCTCGCCGACGAGCTGGCCTTCCCGATCATCGAGCTGTCGCTGGACTACTCGATCGGCGAGCTCGCCAACCAGTCGCTCAGCTACATCCTCGAGAAACGTACCGATGAACTACACTACGCGCTTACCACGCACAAACAGCTATCGCAGCTGATCCTCAAGGGCGAGAGCACGCCGGAGATCATCGATGCGCTTGCTACATTGATCGGCGCGACTGTGCTGCTGCTCGACACGGAGCTGAAGCTGGTGCATAACAGCCCGCTATCCGACAGGGGAAAGGCAGGCGGTCCCACTCAGACCGATCATGCGGATACAACTGAAGACTGGCTGGCGGCGCTGCGCGCAACCTTCCCTGCGCCGCCGGACGGCTTCATCGAGCTTCCGCTGCACGCGGGAGCCCCATCGCAAGCGGACATTACCGCTCGCCTCCTCCCCATCTACACGTTCCAGCCCGAGGGTTATCTGGTCGCGCTCGCCGACTGGGACGGCCGGGATCAGGCGTTGACCCGACATGCGATGGAACAAGCGGCCAACGTCATCGGACTGGAGCTGGTGAAGAAGCAAGCGGTACAGGAGCGGTCGCGACGGTACAAAAACGAATTTTTCTCCGACTTTGTCGACGGTCTGATCACCTCTGAGCAGGAGCTGCTGCACCGCAGCCGCTATTATAACCTGCTGCATCATCCCGTCTATATCTGCGTCGTTGCCAAGCTCGATCCCCGGCGGGGCAACGCAGGGATAAGCGATCCGCCGCTCGCCCTCAATCCGCTAATCTCCGACCGCGACCGTCACTACCAACTGCTCAAGCAGGAGTTCGCCGAGCTGAGACTGCCCTTCGTGCTGTTCACCAAAAACGACACCTTCTGCAGCCTGCTCGCGATCCCCGGTACATCCGGCGATGACGTCCCGCAGGAGCAGACACTCCTCCAGCAGCTCCGCAAGCTCGTCCAGCGCTTGATCGACGAACACGATACGCCCGTCTCGATCGGCATCGGCAATCCCGTCTCCAAGCTCACCGACATCCCGCTCTGCTACAAGGAGGCGAGCAAGGCGCTCGCCCACGGCTACGAGGCAGGCAAGCAGCAATTCGTGCAGCCGTATCGCGAAAAAGACTTGACTAATCTGCTGCGACTGCTGCCGCAGGAGGAGATGCGGGAGTACTACACGCAGACCTTCAAGGATCTGCTCCAGCTCGAGGATAAGGAGCGCATCGAGTTGATGAAGACGCTCCATACGTTCTACGAGACGCACTGTCAGCTCGCCGAGACAGCCAAACGCCTCTACGTACACCGCAACACCGTCATCTACCGGCTGGACAAATGCCAGCGCCTGACTGGCCGCGAGCTTCGCGACGCCGCCGAAAGCCTGCGCTTCCGCACCGCGTTTGCAATGGAGCCGCTGCTCTCGACGGAGAGTGTAGGCTGACGAAGGTGACGTTGATTAGCCCTTCCTCACGCCAAACAGGGCCTCTGATAAGGAGGCCCTCCAGAATAACTAGTAAATTGCTCCCTAATTAATGTTCTCTATCTCACGTTTTAATCCAAACAAAGGCCGGATAGTAATACATGCAAAAGTACGTTTATTTTCGGCGAAACGAGGTGGAAACAAGCATATAAATGCAAATGTGCACTTAAATGAGGCGGATTCCCCTGACGGTGTGCTTTTTCCCAAAAACAACTGCACTTTTGCATTAAAATCCCTATTGCACGGGCTTTGGAGCATAAATAGAGGTAGTATTGCAGTTAAGCAAAACCAGCGACCGCATGAGAATCGCTCCTACGCAGGCCATGCGCGAATCGGAATGGAGCAGGCCTCACCTCAATAAGCAAAGAAGACGCGAAATCACGAAACGCCCATAGGAACGGTATTTCAGGATCACACCACTAGGGCGCATTGGGCCTATCAAACGCACACCCACCTCGACCCGCACTGGGTCGCATGGGCTTATTAGGCTTACACACCCACTTCGACCCACGCTTGATCATATGGGCTTACTGTGCGTACACGCACCCCGAGCCGCCTTGGATCGTGATGGTCAGCGTCGAGCCCAGGGCGGCATAGATGACTTGCGTGCCACCGTTGTAGATGTTCATATAGGGTGATCCGTACATGTAGACGGTCGCATACGACCCGAGGTCGCCGTAGTAAGACAGCTCGACCGGACCGTTGGCCACCGGCGTCAAGGTGTGCGGTCCAGCCCCGCAAGCGCTCCCGCCCACAACCAACGTATCGGCAGCCGCGAAGCCGACACTCAACATCGATAGCAGCATCCCCGCGAGCAAAAGCAGGGCCGCCTTCCTTCCAACCTTCTCAATATGCCTCTTCATACCTCATCCCTCCCTGTACATAGCGCTGCCTGCCCCCTCACATGGGTCGATCGGTCAGGCTTTTGGGCAAAACAAGAACTATACGATGCAACCTGCGACACAAGTTATGCCCCAAATTCGGACAACCTGGAGGGGTTCATCTATCGAGAGATATGGGCTATAATGGGGATGGCGCTGGAAACGTCGCCCAATCTATTCAACATCGTACAGGGGGAACTTACTCATGAACACACACAAATCACCATCAGGGGCGATACTCGTCCCGGACAATCCGGTATCACAATTTTTGTTCAGCAATACCAAGTCCGCACTGATCTGGCTCATCGTCCGTCTCTACCTCGGCTATGCCTGGCTGACGGCTGGCTGGAAAAAGGTCAACAGCAGCGCTTGGGTCGGCGACGATGCCGGCGCCGCTCTGAGCGGCTTCGTCAATGGCTCCCTGGCCAAAGCCGCCGATGGCGGAGATGTGACCGGATGGTACGCGACCTTCCTTGAGAATGCGGTGCTGCCTAACGCCAAGCTGTTCTCCTACTTCGTCGCCTTCGGCGAGTTACTCGTCGGTCTGGGCCTGATCCTTGGGCTGCTCACGGGCATCGCTGCTTTCTTCGGCGCCATCATGAACGTCAGCTTCCTGTTCGCTGGCACACTGAGCACCAACCCACTGCTCTTCATCCTGGCCACCTGGCTAGTCCTCGCCTGGAAGGTCGCAGGCTGGTACGGTCTGGACCGCTGGGCGCTGCCGATCCTCGGTACGCCGTGGAATCGTCGCGGCAACCGCGACAAAGCCGCCTGATCCTGACTCGCACGCAGCAGCAGGTAGCCGCAAGCTCATGATGCTCTACTGACATAACGCGACATGACGCATCAACAGACAGAACCTTCCGAGCCTCGCCGCGAGCGAGCCGGGAGGTTCTGCTGCGTTTGGTGATCAGGATTTGAACCGGGGCTGTCATCGGCTATAATGAGAGGAGTGCCGCAAGGCTTCGACGCTCTACTAACTACAGGGGGACTACCATGACCATCCGCATTCATATCGTCGCACCGTACCCCTCGATGCTCTCGATTATCGAGGAGAGTCTGCCGCTCTTCCCCGAGCTTGCCATACATTACTCTGTCGGCGATCTGGAGAGCGGCGTACGGGAAGCCATCGCCGCCGAGCAGCAAGGCGCCGATCTGATTATTAGTCGCGGCGGCACAGCTCGTCTGATCAAGCAAGCCGTCCAGGTGCCGGTCATCGATATGCAGTTATCCGGCTACGACATGATCCGCTCGCTGATGCTCGCCAGCAACCTTAACGAAAAGACCGCTATCGTCGGCTTTGCCAATATTACGTCGGGGGCGCAGGCGATTATCGACCTGCTCGACTTGCCGCTCAAGGCCTTTACCGTCACGACCTCCGAGGAAGTCGCGCCGCTGCTGCTCGATCTGCGTAGTCGCGGCTACAAGCAGATCGCTGGCGACGTCATCACGCTGAAGACGGCCAACGCTTACGGTCTCCGAGGCTTCCTCATCCAGTCCGGCAAAGAATCGATCGTCAAAGCGCTAGAGGATGCCAAGCTCATCTTCGGCTATCTGCATCGGAACGATCGGCTGGCGCAGGTATTCGAACAACTCGCCCTGCACCGACATGCCAACCTGATCGTCACTGATCCGGCTCAGCGCGTCATCTACGAGAAGTTGCCGGCATGGGAGAGCAATCCGTTAACCGCAGAGCAACTGTCGCTGCTCCACAATGAATGGCCCTCCGAGGCCACAGGCCCCATCGTCAAAAAACTGACCGACGGCTCGACAATCCTGCGCGTAGAACGATACCGGTACCGGATCGGAGACGAGTCGTATACCGTCTATGCGCTGCAGGCAAGCGAGCCGGAGTTGGCCGACCAGGAAGGCATCGTCGCCCGTCACCTGACGCACAGCGAACCGCTGGCCGATCAGTCGCCGGTCATCCGCGGCGTATTGGAGCGTATCCGGACCCTATACCGCAACAACGAGCCGATCTTCCTCCAGGGCGAACGCGGGACAGGCAAAGCCTTCCTCGCCAGCCACATACATCACGAGCTCGCGCCCGAGGGCATGCTGCTGTCGATCGATCTCGCGCAGACCGGGATGAAGGCGGTAGAGGAGCTGTCCTTGTCGATGGTGTCGACGATCAAGCTGCTGCATCCGGGGAAGGCCGAAGAAGACCAGATTGTCCGCTTTGTCCGTCGTTGTCGCGAGCGAGAGGTGCGTCTATTCCTGATCGACGAGCAGGCTCCGCCGCTGTCGCTCTTGCGCGAGACGGACGCTGCGCATCTGATCCTGCCCGGGCTGGAGGAGCGTACGGAGGATATCGAGACGCTGGCGCACTACTTCCTCTCCGCCTGTAACCAGCGCTACGGCACGACCGCCGTCCGATTGCATGCGGAGGCGCTGACGCTGCTGCAATTGCACCGTTACCCGCAGCACATCGACGATCTGCGACAACTGGTCAAGCAACTGGCGCTCAATGAACGGGATTACGTCATCCAGGCAGACACCGTTCGCCGGATCATCGCCGCATCCGATACGCCGCCCGCCTGGCATGCTCCTCAAGGAACGTTGAAGGAAATCGAAAAACAAGTGATCCAGGCTGTATTGCAAGAGGAAAATTACAACCAATCCCGCACAGCTGACAGACTGGGGATTAATCGAGCCACATTATGGCGAAAACTAAAGGAATGATTCCTTTGGTTTTCGCTTTTTCTATGACAAAAAGTGTTGCAATATTAAACATTTTTATTTAACCGACATTTAGTTTGATGAAAAGTGTTGCTTTTATAAACATCATCCATTAAGATGGTCCATGTAATCGCTTTTATAACAACCTGTTGAGAGGGAGTCGTGTACAATGAAAATTAAAGCGACGTTAGATCGTATCCCCGGAGGAATGATGGTCGTGCCGTTGCTGCTCGCTGCAACGATCAACACCTTGTTCCCCGATTTACTGCGAATCGGCGGCTTTACTGAAGCGCTGTTCGTCAATAGCGCAAGCGCGCTGATCGCGTTGTTCCTGCTGATCGCGGGCACGCAGATCAATCTGCGCACGGCCCGCGCTTCGGTCGCCAAGGGCGTCACCCTGCTCGTCGTCAAATGGCTGGTCGGCGCGCTGGTCGGACTGCTCGCATACTGGCTGGCGGACAACAACGGCCTGTTCCTCGGTCTTGCCCCAATCGCGATCATCGGCGCTATGACCAATTCCAACGGCGGCTTGTACATCGCCCTGGCCGGCCAATACGGCAAGGAAGAGGACAAGGCAGCCTACCCGTTCCTCGCGCTGAGCGACGGACCGTTCCTGACGATGGTGGCGCTCTCCATCTTCGGAGCGATGGGCTTTGCCGAAGGCATGTTCTCCGCCACCTCCTTTATCGCTGTACTGTTGCCGCTCGCGGTTGGCATCATCCTGGGCAACCTGGACAAGGACATGGGCGATTTCCTGTACAAGGGCAGCGACAAGCTCGTGCCGTTCTTCGCCTTTGCGCTCGGGATGGGCATCAACTTCAACGCCATCATCAAAGGCGGCCTGAGCGGCATCATGCTCGGCGTCATCACTGTCATCCTGACGGGCGGAGGACTATACGTCCTGTTCAAAATGCTCGGCTGGAACCCGATCGTCGGCGCAGCCGAGGGATCGACCGCCGGCAACGCTGTCGGTACTCCGGCTGCGATCGCTGCCGCTAACGTCGCCTTTGCGCCGATCGCCGAGCTCGCCACCGTACAGATCGCAGCCAGCGTCGTCACGACAGCCATACTGCTGCCGATCTTCATCGGCTTCTTGTCCAAGCGGCTGGAAAAGGAGCCCGGAGGGCTCGCCAAGTACAACGAAGCGGCGGAGAAGCGACAGGGCTGAAACTTTATAGCGTAGGACTAGAGAGTAGATCGAGAAAAAGAGAGTGGTTGTCCCTATAGAGAGAGGATGTAACGAGGCAAAGCGCTCAGCGCCGAAGCACGGGCGGACGCAAGTCCGCCCATAGCTCGCTTCGCAAGCAAGCGGTAGCGCTGAGCGCTTCATGCTCGTGGATAGGAAGGAGAAATCATCATGAAACTTGCCATTATTGCCGATGATCTGACAGGCGCCAATGATAGCGGCGTGCAGTTGGCCGCTCATGGCTTGTCTACGGCTGTCCTGTTCGATATGGACGAGGACGGCGCCAAGCGCTATGAAGCGGTCGTATATGATACCGACAGCCGCGCCGTCTCGCGCGAGACGGCGTACGAGCGCGTCGAGGCGGCCGCCCGTTTCCTGGTGCAGGCCGACTTCGTCAACGTATTCAAAAAGATGGACTCGACGATGCGGGGCAATATCGGAGCCGAGATCGACGCGGTCTACGATGTGCTGCAGCCCGACTTCGTCATGTTCGCGCCCGGCTATCCCAAAAATAACCGGACCGTCGCAGGCAGCACCCTCTATCTGAAGGGCGTGCCCGTCGGCGAAACGGAGATCGCTCGCGATCCCAAGACGCCTGTCACCGTATCGTATCTGCCCGAGCTGCTGGGCCAGCAAACCTCGCGGGCCGTCGGCACCATCACCGTCGACGATCTGGCGCAAGGCCAGGCGCATGTGCTGGCCAAGCTGGCGCAGTACAGTGAGCGCGAGATCGCAATCGTCGTCGTCGACTCGACCGAGGAGCAACATCTGGAGCAGATCCTATCGTATGTCAAGCAAGCGCCGTATACCTTCGTCTGGGCCGGATCAGCAGGGCTGGCCAACTATTTGCCCGCCTATTACGACTTGCCTACGCGACCGGGCCAGGTGGATATCGCACCGAACGACGGACCGATCCTGACCGTCATCGGCAGCGTCAATAAAAACTCTCGCGCCCAGTTGAAGCAACTACTCGATAAAGCCGATGCAATCGGCATCCCGCTTGACTCCGCGCAGGCCGTCGCCTCGTCGGAAGCACAGGCGGCCGAGGTTGAGCGCGTCTATCTGCGTGCACTCGGACTCGCTCAGGAAGGCAAGGACGTCGTCCTCTACTCGACGGGCGAGCCTGAACACATCGCTGCTGCCCAGCGTATCGGCGAAGCGCGTGGCTGGACGGCGACCGAGGTGAGCAACGAAATCGTCAAAGCGCTCGGCGCGGTCTGCGCGCCCCTGTTGGAGCAGGGCTACTTTACAGGCGTCTCGATGAGCGGCGGCGATACGGCCAAGCAGATCTGCGAGCGCTGGGGCATCAAAGGCTTCGAGCTGCAGGGCGAGCTGGAAATCGGGGTGCCGATCTCCACCTTCCTCGGCAAAGAGGACTTGTATGTCGTCACCAAGGCGGGCGGCTTCGGCACCGAGGATGTTTTCATCCATGCTATTCAGAGACTGAAAGGAGCGGTTCACGCATGAAACCTACCATTGGTATTACGATGGGCGATGCTGCCGGCATCGGGCCCGAGATCATCGTCAAGGCACTGCAGCATCAGGAGATCTACGACACCTGTCGGCCGCTCGTGATCGGCGACGCCAAGATGCTGACGCGTGTGCTGCCGATCGTCGACTCCAAGCTGTCGATCCATCCGGTATCCAGCGTCGCGGAGGCGAGCTTCGCACACGGGACGATCGATGTGCTCGATCTCGACCTGCTGCCTGCCGATCTGCCGTTCGGCCAAGTGTCCGGCGACGCCGGCAATGCAGCGTACCAATATCTCGCGGAGGCCGTGAGACTGGCCAAGCAAGGCGACATCCAGTCGATCTGCACCGCTCCGCTCAACAAGGAAGCACTGCACAAGGGCGGCCATCTGTATCCCGGACATACCGAGATCCTCGCTGCCCTGACCGACACCGAGGACTTCTCGATGATGCTGACCACGCCGAATCTGCGGGTCATCCATCTGACGACACATATGGGCTTGATCGCCGCCATCGAGAGCATCACGCCGGAGCGCACGTATACCGTCGTCAAGCTGGCACACGATACGCTCAGCAAGGCTGGTATCGCCAAGCCGCGCGTCGCGGTGTGCGGCATCAACCCGCATGCCGGCGAGAACGGGCTGTTCGGCAACGGCGAGGAAGAGACCAAGCTGATCCCGGGCATCGAGCGGGCAGCCGCCGAGGGGATCGACGTCACTGGCCCGTACCCGGCCGACACACTGTTCTTCCGCGCCGGACGCGGCGACTTTGATATCGTCGTCGCCTGCTATCATGATCAGGGCCACGCGCCGATCAAGGTCATGGGCATCGAAGAGGGCGTCAACATCACGGTCGGACTGAAGGGCGGCATCATCCGCACCTCCGTCGACCACGGGACCGCCTTCGACATCGCCGGCCGCAACATCGCCGATGAGAAATCGATGCTCGCCGCCATCCGTTCGGCGATCGAGCTGGCGCCGCGCGCCTAATCGCAAGACCAACTACAAGCTGCTGACGCCCTTCGCCGATTACGGCGGAGGGCGTCAGCGCTTCGCGGCTTATTGCTGCGCGCTTGGCGACCGAGCGGCCGCCGCTCACCTGGTCACCATGTCGTCAGGATGACGCCGCCGACATTATCGCCGGAGAGTGTATAGCTGGCTCCCTCCGGGATCGTCAGCCGCGTAACATCCTCTACCGGATGATACGACACCTCGTAGCGCGTGCCATCGAGCTCGATCTCCGCTCGCCCCTGCTCCTGCAACTGAGCCAGATACTCCTCCAGCACCAGCCCCTGCTGCTTCATGATCGCGCTATGCGGCAGACCGACATAACGATAATGCCACGGCTCGTAAGGCACGCCGGTCACTTCGGTCTTGTCCGGCGGATAGCGCAGGATGAAGCCATAGCGCCAGGCATGCTGCTCCAGCCAACGTCCTTCCTCTGCCGACTCCATCTTCCCTTGCTTCGAACCGATATCCAGCGCCAGCCCCGACTCGTGCTCGCTGAATCCCGGCGGATGCGCGTATTCTGGCCCGTTTGTCGCATACAGCTCGGCCTGTAAGGCTTTGCCCCGATACCCGCTCGTAACGAGGAAGTTTGTGATACCATCCAACTTGGCCGCTCCGACCATCGTCGTGAAGCGTTCCAGCAGCTCCGTTGGCAGCTCTATATCACTGTCCATGATGCCGAAGCCATCGAGCAGCTGTTGATTGGCGTACAGATTGACCGTCTCTACCGCTTGGTCGACCTCGGGCACAGGGTGGCCCGGCCCGATCAGCAGCAGCTCTCCACGATGCACCTGCCGCCGCTCCACGACCAGCTCCGAGAGCTTTGCGGTTTCTGCCTGAGGCGGCTGGAGCTCGGCTTGACTCGACGGTCCGTCATCCGTTATCGTCTCGCGTTGCATCATCACATATGCTGCACAGCCGATCACCGCCGCGAAGATCAGCAGCAGTTGTATTTTTCGCATTCCTACGCATCTCCCTTTACCTGTCCTTTACTAAGGATAGAAGGAAAAAGTAAAGAATAAACGTAGAAAAACTAAGATTTTTCTTAAATCTGCCCGCATGCAAACCCGAGCCCCCTCCGCTGCAAGGGCGGATGAACAGAGCCAAGACAATAGAGTAAAGACGTCGCCTTCTAGACGACGTCTGCGCTATCTTGCTTATGAACTACGTGGAAGGAAACAACCGTCCCTTGGCCAGGCGTACTGGCAATCTGCAAGCCGCTGCCGTACAGCCGTTGCAGCCGCTGATTGATATTCCGAAGCGCGATGCCTTGCCCCTCCTTCGCCTGCAGCAGTCCCTCGACCTCCTCTGCTGTCATGCCGACCCCGTTATCGCGGACTGCGATCTCGACTTGATCTGCCCGGCGCAACAGCGTGATCGTCACGATCCCGCGACCTCTCCGCTTGGTCAGGCCGTGGCGGATCGCATTTTCGACGAGCGGCTGGACGGAATAAGGCGGTATCCGCAGCTTCTCCAGCCCTTCGTCGAGCTCCCAGGCGACCTCCAACGAATCGGCGAAGCGCGTCTGCTCGATAAATAAATACGCGCGCACCAGCCTCAGCTCATCGCCCAGTTCGACCAGTTCGCCAGCATTCTGGAACTTGAACTTCTCCCGCAGGTAGTCGCCAAAATGCATGATCAGGTCGATCATTCTCTCCGAATCGATCATCTGCAGGGCCGCAATCGAATTGAGCGTATTCAGAAAAAAATGCGGCTCGATCTGGGCTTGCAGCCAGGCGGCCTCCATCCGTACACGCTCTCGCGAGGAGCTGGCCAGATGCGTCAGCGCCTGCACCCTTGCTCTCAACTCTCTGCCTTCGACAGGCTTGGTCACATAGTCATTGGCGCCAACCATAAAACCGTTCTCGATATCCTCCGGACGAGTCCTGGCGGTTAATACGAGGACCGGAAGCTCCGAGACGGTATACCTCTCACGGATACGACGCGTCAGCTCATAACCGGACATCTGCGGCATCATGACATCCGTAATGACCAGGTCCCAGGCCTGCTCCTGCAATCGGGCCAACGCCGCAGCGCCGTTCGTAACCGCAGTAATCGAATATTCGGCGGGAGGCAGTAGAGAAGCGAGCACCTGCAAATTAAGCGCATCGTCATCGACGGCCAGCACGCGCGGACGATCTCGGGCAAGGAGTTCCCCGGACACGGCCGCTTCGTCGAGCGCGAGGGGCGGAAAGGACGCAGGCCGTCCCGGATGAGCGTGCTCGCTCGCATCGCTAGCCTCCGGAACAGAGCGATCCCCTCCCTTCTGCTGCATTCGAGAGGCTCCTGCAGACTCCATCAGGCTGGCGCTGTCCGCCAGCGGGAGGGAGAAGTAGAAGCATGAGCCTTCGCCGCGCTGCGAGCGGGCATGGATCGAGCCTCCATGCAGCTCGACCAACTGCTTGCATATGCTGAGGCCCAGACCGAAGCCTCCCTCGTAGGCTACGTCGTCTCCTCCTTGCTCATAAGGCTCGAAAATTCGACCCAGCGTCTCCTTATCCATGCCGATGCCGCTATCAGTTACTGAGACAATGGCACATCCTTGCTCGATCCGCGCATCCACCACGATCTCGCCCTGCATCGTAAACTTGACTGCATTATGTAATAGATTGAACATAATCTGGATGAGCCGATTCTCATCCGCCGCCACAAGAGGAAAGCTCTCCGTCACCTCGTTGCGCAGCGCAATCGGCTTGCCATCGGACATAGTACGAATCATATCCAGGACGCCCTCCACAACAGGCTGTAAAGCCACCCCAGACTGCTGTAGTCTCACACTGCTATCTCGTAGACGCACCACATCAATCAAGTCTTCGAGCATCAGCGACATGCGGCGACCGACCTTGGCTACCGTCTCCATCAGGTGTACGCTGTCAGCGCTTAGCGTCTGTCGCTCGCGATTCAACACGACCTGCGACATGCTCATCATCCCGTGCAACGGATTGCGCAGCTCGTGAGACGTATTGGCCAGGAACCGATCCTTCTGACGATTAACCTCCTCCAGCTTGGCTGTCAGCGCTCGCTGCTCGGTATACAGCACATAGTACCGCCGTATCCAGATTGAGGAGAAGAACAGCATCGCCAGCATCAGATCAAAGGGATAATAGATGAGCTTCGTGCCTGTAAAGAGCAAAACGCTCCACCAGGCCATATGATTGCCAAGCGCAAGGTAGCCCAAAAACTGAGCCATGCTGCCTCGGATGCCGTTCGCCGCACTGCGCATAATCGACAGAATCAACAACACAGCGACAGGCAACATACATCCGAAGATAATAAATTGCAGCTTCTGGCTCGCTTGCGGAGGGAAGGTCAAAGAAGCCGCGATGCCGATAACCGCCAGTACGCCGTAGACGCGCTCGACGGGAAGACGCCATGCGGCAGGCAGTCGCTCGCTAACCATCCGGAGCAACGAGTAACCCATCACGGTAAACGCCGTGCATAGGATCATATAACCTCCCGCATAGGAGATCGGGAACCACTGATGCAGCAGCTTGTCCTCGCTGCTGTTGAGTATGACTACCGTATAGCTCGACAGTGCCAGCGCCGAGAATAGCCAGAGCCGTCTCCGCTCGATAGCAAAGAACATGATCAAATAGGCCGCCTGCATCATTAACGCCGCGGCAATCAAATATTGCATCGCTTGCGATAGCTGCTTTTCGCGAAGAATGTTGTAGTCCGCTCCGAACTTGAGCGAGCGCACCAGTCCGCCGCTGCGCGGATCGGAATAGTTGGCCGCCTGGATGACAACCTCGATCTTGCCCTCTGCATCCGGCATAAATGAAGCGATGTAAGGAAGATTCTCCGGACGATACGCTTCCGCCGAGCTTCCCGTTTGGCCGGAGGCGGCCAAACGCCTGCCGTTGACATAGAACTCCGAGGCGCTGCGGATACTGGGCACCTGAATGCTGTACACCCGCTCCTTCTCGTCCACCATTATCGTCAACCGATAACTGCCATAGCCATACGGCGTTGGTTCATCCGGGTCAAGCACGGCATTCCAAGGGGAGGGAATATTAATCTTCATGGGTATAGGCTCTTTTCTACTCGCCTCGCCGATCGGGGAGGAAGCGTCATCAACTGACATTACAAAAACGCCAGGGTAGAACTCCCATTCCCCATCGAGCGTAACCGTCCGCTCGTCTAAATGCTGCTGCCCGCGCAAATCAAGCTGACCATCGACTGCAATGGATGGGTCAGCGGGCATCGCAGTTTGCAACCAAGCCAAACGGCCAGCCGTCAGCACCGCTACAAATATAACAATCGACAATAAAACTTGATATTTTTTCATAATGATGTAAACATTCGACAATCTTCGCACTACTCCTGCTTGACCGGGAGCAAATGCCTTGTGACACAGGGCCGTTTGAGGCGGACGGCGTATCATTGCGGTTTTTTATAAAAAAACAACGCCCGCAAACGTGTATCGTTCGCGGACGTCAGTCCTATCAATTGGCAGTGGCCGAAGCCGCCTCGATCTCTTCAAAAGCCCAATGATCCGGGCTCACATCGCTCCATGTCTGCACCGATGCTGCTGGCGCAACTCCGCGATCCAGGAGACGGTTCATAAAGACGACCACTTCTGCCCGGGTCACGGTGTTGTTCGGTCGGAACGAACCATCCGGATAGCCGTTCATGAGCCCTGCTGTCCGTACAGCTTCAATCATCTGTTCAGCCCAGTGGTGCTGCGTATCGGTGTAGCTATACCCTGCTGCTGCACTCAAGTCCTTCAATGCAAATGCGATCGCAGCCAGCTCCGCTCTGGTCATCCGTTGATCTGGCTTGAACTGTCCGTCCGGATAACCCTTCATAAGACCGCTCTGAATGACCTGTTGTATCTCGTCGTAGGCCCAGTGGGTCGACTGCAGATCCGAAAAATTCGCCTCTGCGCCTGTACCAACCGCAACCGTCCTGGCCAGAATCGCAGCCATCTCGGCACGGGTGATGCCTTGATCCGGTCTGAACGTCCCATCCGCAAAGCCGTTGATGTAGGCAGTCAGTGACGTTGCAGGCTCCTCCTCAACCAAACGCTCCATGTACAGGACGCTAAAGGTACTAAACCGGGTAACGGTGAACTCGATAGCTTCAGAACCGTCCGCCGCCTCCACAATCGTTCCCTGCAGCAATTCCTTTGTACCGTCGCTATGCTCGACGAAGATATGCAGGTTGTTCAGCATCTCTTGGCGTTCGGTCGGGTCAGTCGGGAGACCCTCCTTCAAAGGAAGGATGATCGACACCTCGCGGTTTTGCACGTTCGTCTCGATGCTCATCGGGCGTCCCAGCATGCGCACATCGCGATCTTGCGCCGCTTCGGTTACGAGCTCTGCCTCCGTGATCCGCTCGGCCACTTGGCGTTTCTCGGCGTCGTCCTTGATCGGAACGATGCGGAAGTACAGGTCGTCGGCAAAGCCAGTCAACGATGCTGCCGGAATCGCAATACGAGCGTTAACTGTAGCAATCTCCAGTTGGAGGTTGCCCTCGCGCAGCTGTTGAACGGCCGATCTCGGCACGTCTACTCTGACCTCCGACACCCGGTCGTTCGCATCAGGGATCACGATCCGTGCTACATTCACGCCGGTTTCCTTGGCCTTCTCTGTCATTTGCTTGGCGATGGCGTCTGTAACCGACACCCGGTCGCTTTGCGTGCCATCTGGCTGGGTGGTACGGGTGATTGGCGTTTTCGCCAGGTTCGTGCCGTTCCCGCTTTCGATATCGACGTTAATCTGCTCCGTGTTCGGTACAGGTAGCGGTGTATACACGTTATTGTTATTCGGCGCCGCTGCTGCCTTTACAGTCACCGTAAAGGTTTTGATGTCCGTCGCTTCGCCTTTGGCGATCGTCGCTGTCAGCGTAATGGTCTGATCGCCTTGCGTGTAGCTAGGGCGAGTCACTGCGCCGTCAGCTGCGATAACGCTCGGTTGGCTGCTGGACCAGCTGATCACGGTATCGCTTGCTCCTGTCGTGGGCAACGTCAGACCGCTCACGACACTGCTCGCGCTATCTCCACTGGCATAGCCGATCTCCAGCGCGCCTTTGACTAGCGCTACCGCCTCCTGGTCCGTCTGAGCCAGCGCCTTGACCGTGACGGTGAACGTCTTCGTGTCACTCGCGGCGCCTTTGGTAATGGTTGCTGTCAAAGTGACGATCTGATCGCCCTGCGCATAGCTCGGTCGGGTCACGGCGCCATTGGCGGCCACGATGCCGGCATCGCTGCTGGACCAACTGATCGCGGTGTCGCTTGCTCCTGTAGTTGGGAGCGTCAGCTCACCTGTCACATGATTGGCGGTGTCTCCCTCGGAATAACCGACAGTCAATTTGTTTTTGTCCGAAACTATCGCCTCGGCATCCGTCTCGGGCAGCGCCTTAACGGTCAACGTGAACTCTTGCGTGTCCGACTCGGTACCTTTGGTAATCGTGGCGATCAGAGTGATGATCTGGTCGCCCGTACCGTACGTGGGGCGAGCCACTGTGCCGTTCGTCGCAATCACGTTTGCGTCGCTGCTCGACCAGCTAATCGCTGTGTCGCTTGCTCCTGTCGCCGTCAGCGTCACATTGGCGGTCACGCTGCTCGCGCTGTCGCCAGTGATGTAGCCGATGGCCAACGCTTTTTTCGCCGACGCTACTGCCTCGATGTCGCTCTCGGGCAGCGCCTTAACCGTCAACGTGAACTCTTGCGTGTCCGACTCGGTGCCTTTGGTGATGGTCGCGATTAGAGTGATGATCTGGTCGCCTGTATCGTACGATGGGCGGGCCACTGCGCCGTTCGGCGCAATCACGCTTGTGTCGCTGCTCGACCAGTTGATGGCCGTATCGCTTGCGCCTGTCGTCGGCAATGTCACATTGGCGGTTACGCTGCTTGCGCTGTCGCCAGTGATGTAGCCGACAACCAGAGCGTTCTTGGCTGCTGCCACGGCTTCGGCGTCTGTCTGTGGCAGTGCCTTGACGGTCAACTTGAACTCTTGCGTATCAGACTCGGTGCCTTTAGTGATCGTAGCCGTCAGCGTAACGAGTTGGTCGCCCATATTGTACGACGGACGAGCCACTGCGCCGTTTGTTGCGATCACGCTCGTGTCGCTACTCGACCAGCTGATGGCTGTGTCGCTTGCTCCTGTCGTCGGCAGCGTCACATCGGCGGTTACGCTGTTTGCGCTATCGCCAGTAATGTAACCGACAACCAGAGCATTTTTGGCTGCTGCCACGGCTTGGGCGTCTGTCTGTGGCAGCACCTTGACGGTGACAGTGAACGTTCGAGTGTTGGAAGCAGTACCTTTGGTAATCGTAGCCGTCAATGTTACGACCTGGTCTTCCATACCGTACGTCGGACGGGTGACTGTACCGTTCGTTGCAACGACACTCGTGTCGCTGCTAGCCCAACTGATCGTCGTCCCACTCACGCCTGCCGTCGGCAGCGTTACATCGCCGGTGACGCTCTGTTTGCTATCACCGGTCATATAGCCGATGGCCAACGCTTTTTTCGCCGACGCCACTGCCTCGATATCGCTCTCTGGCAGCGCCTTAACCGTTAACGTGAACACCTTCGTATCTGACTCGGTGCCTTTGGTAATCGTCGCCGTCAGCGTGACGACTTGGTCGCCTGTATCGTAAGATGGGCGAGCCACTGCGCCGTTCATAGCGATCACGCTGGTGTCGCTGCTGGACCAGCTAATCGCTGTGTCGCTGGCGCCTGTCGTTGGCAGTGTCACATTGGCGGTCACACTGCTTGCGCTGTCGCCGATGATGTAGCCGACAACCAAGGCGCTCTTGGCGGCGGCCACAGCTTCGGCATCTGTCTGTGGCAAGGCGATTACTGTGACGTTGAATTCCTTAGTCTCACTCGTGAAATTTTTTGCAATTGTCGCAGTAAGCTTGACCGTTAGGTCACCTTGCAAATAGCTTGGTCGTGTGACCGTACCAGCTGTCGTGACGACGGATGGATGACTGCTAGTCCAACTTACCGTCGTCTCGCGAAGCCCGGTCGTCGGCAATGTCAGATTGCCTGTTACGCTGGTGTCGCTGTCGCCAGCAGTGTAGCCGATCTGCAACACAGGCTTGGCTGCAGCGACCGAGTCGGCGTCGGACACATAAGGCCGAAGCGTTGGATATTGCCCATCAGTCATTATCCAGGCCGTCTCAAAGTCCCAGCCAGCATCTTCATAGGTCGAACGATTTTGCATTTGCGCCGTCGTTTTCGGAACGCCTTTGCCGGTATCCGAGCGTTGGCTGGTGATCGTGTCATAGAAGCTGGATGTAAACGTAACACTTGGAAGAGGATCCCCAACCAAGCCGCCACCCAGACCGACAGAAGTAACTTTGCCGGTAGAGAAACTGTTTATGATCTTCACATTGGCTGAAGCCCGTCCCACGAGTCCGCCAACCGTACTTTGACCAGACACAGGCCCGGTGGCGTAACTGTTCGTTATCGTATTATAAGAATTAGCAAATCCTACTAATCCTCCTACATGATATGACCCGTCCCCCTTAACCTCCGCTGTTGAGATGCTGTAGCTGATCGCTCCATAGTTATCACCTGCAACTCCCCCCAGGTACATATTATTGGAACGAACGATTCCACTGACAGAGCTATAGCTGATTTGGGCGTAGTTTTTTCCTGATAAACCGCCAACCGCCATTTTCCCTGTAATATCCACGTTCGTCAATTTTACATTGACGATTCTGGCACCTGATTCGGTGTAACCGAATAAGCCTACATTCTCTGTCTCAGGGCGATTAATCGTCAAGTTGCTGATCGTGTAGCCCCCGCCCTCAAAATAGCCCATAAAACGGGTTGCTGCAGTACCAATCGGCTCAAAATTACTGTAGCTACTCATATCAATATCGCTGCCAAGCCGATAAGAAGCGTTTAACCGTTGACGAACGCTATCCAGGTGCGCCGGGGTCATAATAATGTATGGATCTGTTCTCGTACCGGCTCCTGTCATCGGATCTCCGGCTGCTTGTACCACTTGAATGCCTTGCGACAGCGGCAATCCAGAGCACAGCATAACAAAAATAAGTAGCATCGACAGCTTACGTTTCATGGTCATCTCCCTTTTTCAGCGCATGCGCCTAATGTCCTATCTTCCAACACTACTTCATAGGACCTTAAAAAAACCTTAAAAACGGAGTTCGCCCCATCACAATGAGGCAAACTCCGTTCCATATAATGGCTATAAAAAGGCTACGCCCGGACAGCATCGCGTACGCGAACCGTAATTGTCGTCCCGCGGTCGGGCTCGCTCTCTATCTTCAAGGGTGTCCCGTATTCGTAGTGCAGGCGTTGATTAATATTCAGCAAGCCCACGCCTCTGACATCGCCCGCTTCCCTCGCCTCCAGCAAGCCTTGTCTCTGTGATGGCTCGATACCGAGTCCATCGTCGGACACGATGAACAGCCAGTCCGCCTCGGATCGTCGCGCTGTCAAGGTCACTGTCCCGCCCTCCATGCGATCGCCGATGCCATGGCGGATCGCATTTTCAACCAGCGGCTGCAGCAGCAGCGGCGGCATGCGCACTTCCAGCGCGCCTGGCGCGATATCGGCCACGAACTGTATCCGTCCCTTGAAGCGGGCGCGTTCAATATTGATATACGTCTGGATCAGCTTGTACTCCTCGGCAAACGGAATTCGCTCGTCGGTGTTGCTGAACCGGAAGCTGCCTCGCAAATAGTCAGCCAGATCGGTAATCATGCTGCGCGCCCGCTCCACGTCCCGATAGCTGGAGGCGACGATGCTGTTTAACACATTATAGAGGAAATGCGGCTTGATCTGCGATTGCAAGAACGCGACCTCCAGATGAACGGCTTTGGCAAGCGATGCCTGCAACGCCAGCAACCCGCCGATCCGCGCCTTTAACTCCTCCTGATCGAACGGCTTCAGCAAATAATCGTTGGCCCCCGCCTTTAACGCAGTTAACCGGTCCTGGTGATTAATGTTGGCCGTCACCATCAAGATCGGCAATTCCAGCAGCGAATACCGCTTCCGTATCTCCTGACACACCTCGTAACCGGACATGCCCGGCATCATCAGGTCGAGGAGGACCAGATCGATCTTGCCTGGCCGATCCAGCTGCTCTAGCGCCTCATAGCCGTCCTTGACGGCAATCACACGATAATCCAACGTTTGCAAAATATCGAGCAGCACCTTCAGATTGACATATTGGTCATCGACGATAAGTACGGTATGCTTGCCGCTCTGTTGCGATTCGTACGGCGTGCCGAACGAAAAGTCCGCTTCCTTGGATTGCAACGACAGCTTCGAAGCGTCAGCTAGCGCGAGCGAGGCAGCCTCCGAAGACCTCGCCAGTCCTTCCTCCGCCAGCGGCAAGATTAAAGTGAACGTCGATCCCTCCCCTATGGACGACTCGACTGTCAAGGTGCCATTCTGCAGCTCCGCCAGCTGCTTTGCGATCGGCAGACCAAGCCCGTAGCCGCCGCGTCGGTCGTCCTCCCAGGCCTGGAAAGGCTCGAACACGTATGGGATTTTATCGCTCGCGATGCCCGCTCCCGTATCCTGCAATGCCAATTCGATCCATCGCCCCCGTACAGCGGCCGTTATCGTCACGCGCCCATGATCGGTGTGCTTGATCGCATTATCGAGCAGATTGCTAATAATCTGGGCCAATCGGTTCTCATCTGCCAGGGCAGGCGGCAAGCTAGCCGGTACTTCATTGATGACCTGGATATTGCGTTCCTGACTCATATAAGCGTACGTGCGCACTTGCAGCTCCACAGCGGCCCTTACATCGACGGGCATCGGCTCGACCCGGAGCTGTCCCTGCTTCAGTCTGGACAGATCGAGGATGTCATAGACGAGCTGCGACAGTCTGCCCATCATGCCGACGATCAGCTGGAGCTTGTCTTGCTGCTCGGCCGTCGGCGGCGTCGACGCATCGTCGAGCATCGATTGGGACAGACTCATCACTCCGTGCAGCGGCGTTTTGAACTCATGGGACGTTCTGGCGAGGAATTCATCCTTCAGCTTATCGGTCGTCAGCAGTTGTTCCGACAGCTCCTCGATGCGATGGAAGGCATTGGAGAACCGCAGCGACATCAGGAGCGCCAGCATGAGCAGGAACAGGAACGGCTCGAATGGAATCGTCGTATAGATGGGCTGCCCGAAGTAGAGGTTCATATTTTGCTTGAGCGCCGTTATATTGACCGCTACTGCGGCGAATACCAGATACGGGCTTCCTTCCACTTTGTCCAGCGCCGCTTTGACAAAAATATAAATGGCATACCCTTGATAAAACGCAATATAGAACGTCGTTAAAATGCGGAACGGTTGCGTATTAATCGCCGGCGCGAATAAAAGGTAGAGCAGCGCAAGCAACGATCCGAGGGCTACACCGCTGCGGACGATCCACATGGAGCAATACGCACGAAAGGTGGTCTGGACATACAGCGCAAACCCGATGCCTACGCCTACCGCGGAAAGCACTTGAATCTGTATGTATAGCCAGAACGGCAAATCGCCGAAAATGTGCAACAGCATGCGCTCGCCTCTGACGCTTGTAAACAACGCAACGCCAAGGCACATCAAGCCAAACACGAGCGACGAACGATCCTTTTTCCGTTGGGCATACAATCCGGTAAAGTACAAACCGATGATGAGAAATGCGGTAATGGTCACCCAATCGTAAGCCTTGGCTCGATCATTCAGCCGTATAATCTGCTCCGCCGTTCCGAAATAAATGGATTCGACGATGCCGCTGTCTGCGGGAAAATCATAATTGGCGACATGGATGATGATCTCATTCCAGCCCGCGCGCATCGGGGAAAACCCGACGCCAGGCTTCATCAGAGCGCGATACGACGCCTCTCCCCCCGGCTGCCCGCTACGGATCACCTCTGCGCCGTTGACCAGAAGTCGATGACTGAGGAGGATCGAGCCTGTCTTCATGCCAAAAACCGGGCTCGGATCGCTGATCCAGACGCGCAGTCGGTACGTCCCGCTGCCTCGGATATCCATCGCCTGCGACCAGGAGCCCGGCACCTGGATCCCCTCGAATGGCAGCCCGGTTTGCGCACGCGAGGCGACATCCTCCGGACTTAGCAGCTCGTTGGGATAAAACTCCCACTCTCCATCGAGCTTGATGACGCCTCCCTCTGCAAAATCCCATGTACTCAAGTCTATCGCCCCGTTAACCGCAACAGGAGATGGCTTGTCAAGCCAGGAGCTATAGAGCAGCAACGCCAAGCACACTGCCACTAACAGGAGCGAGGTTGCAAGCAGCGCCAGGATACTTTTTTTCATCGTCTCCACCTCATCGTCGGCAGCTTAGGAAGGGTTGACTTGCCGATACAGTCTCAGCGTCGCCGCCTCCAGCCTGGCTCCCAGCTCCCTGCTTACCGTCTGTTCCAAGCGCTGGTAAACACGACGCGCCTCGTGACGATTGCCCATCGCCAGGTACGTCTCGATCAGCCTGCGTCCGTCCGCTTCCGAGTCAGGCGCTGCTCGCAGCAGCCATTCCATGCTGTCCACGGCCAGCGTCGTCTCCCCACGATTGTAAAAATAGGTCTGGAAGCGGCGCAGCGCATGGACGCACGCAGCGTGCAGCTCCATACGCTTGGCCTCCGCCCAGCGAAAATCGCTGGTCGCCATATACGGCCCCCGGTACAGCCGCTTCATCCGCTCATATCCGTGCAGATTCAGTTGCTCCTCCGTCAAGACTTGCCGGATCGTCTCTTCCAGCTCGGCTACATCCGAAGCGATTCGATGCTGCTTGGCGACGAAGGCTTTGTCGATACGCTCAATCTGAATCGGTACTTGATACTCGGCCAGCGTTTTCCTTAAATACGACAGGCAAGTGTACAGATAGGTTTTGGCCTTGCCCAGATCATGCTCAGGCCATAATGCCTCGATGATCAGCGCCGTGTTGACCGAAGCGCCCTGTTGATGGAGCAAGAAGGCGCACAGCTCCTTTTCCTTCGTCGTCTTCCATGGCAAAAGGGAGGTCGCGTCATCCGACAGCTGGATACGGAACTCCTCAAAAAAGTGTATGTAGGGGAAGCTGTTTAGCGGTCCGGCTAGGCCAACGCTCGGAGCCGGCGCCGACAACGCCTGGATGCGGGCCAGCGTTTGTTGCAGCCGTGCCGGTGTGAAGGGCTTGAGCAGATAGTCGATCGACTGAATCTCAAAAGCCTCCACCGCATATTCGGCGTAGGCGGTCGTGAACACGATGGGGATCCCGGGCCGCAACTGCTTGATCCTCCGGGCCGCCTCCATCCCCCTCATCCCCGGCATATGAATATCCAGAAACACCGCATCTACTGGATCGAGGTCGGGAGACTCCAGGGCGTCCAGCGCTTGCAACGGATTGGCATAACGGCCGACAACCTCGACCGGCCCGACCTGCTCGAGCAAAATCTCCAGCAGGTCCAGCGCATCTTCTTCGTCGTCTATGAGCACGACACGATTCATCTCTTCAAACTCCTTACGTAAACGGCATGCGACCGCCAGCATACTTGCTTCGAATCTACTTCCAATCTCTCCCCTATTCATTCGACAAAATGCGACCAAATCCCTTGCGCAGGCAAGAAGGAGTGGTGGGAGACGCAGCGAAGGGGCGAGGCGGGGGGATAACGGCGAGCGCTGCGGGCGAGTGTTGCGGGCGCGGCGACAAACGGCGAGCGTGGCGGACAAGTGTTGCCACTTCCCAGACTTGGGTGGGTAGTGGGAGCCGAATCCGCGGGATGGGACCACCACCGCTTACGGTGAGATAGCACAGCTGGTAGGAATCGGGGCGGCTACTCACGTGCGGGGATGGGGAGAAGACGCCTGGACTTGTGCCATATTTCGCACAAGTCCAGGCGTCACACCATCTACTGGCCCATTTTGTGCCATATTTCGCATAAGTCCGAGCGCCACACTGTCTACTGACCCATTTTGTGCCATATTTCGCATAAGTTCGGGCATCGCACTGTCTACTGGCCCATTTTGTGCCATATTTCGCATAAGTCCCGAAACTGCAATGGCATGTACCGTTTACCGAATCACTACCGTTCACTCACTCCCCATATTCCATTTGCACGTTACAAACTAGTAGTCGACATCATCATAACCAATCTAGACTTTGGATCGCGCCAAGGTACTCATAGCGGTCCACTCGGTTGGATGTTCCGCTATGAACCGCACGAAGCTTGCCTTTACGGACCAATTCCCGGCAATATTTTATGATCGTATGTCTATGCAATTCCAGTTCGCTGGCCGCATGACCAGGACGGACAATCCGGTTCTTGCGAACCGCATAGCGTATCAACTGACGTTCAATTTTGCCGAAAGCCTGCGCTTCCGAACGCTGATTCTTATCTGGCGCTGTCAAAAATGTCGCTAACACCGCACGCAGCATCGAGATTACAAACTGCGGATTCTCCTTCATCTCGTCCAGCGAGATTGAGAACACCAGATACTGCTGCGATTGGAGGAACAATTGTCGGTTGAGATCCAAGCGGTACTTGGTACGGTCTTTGCCATGAGAACCATAGTCCATAATTTCGAACGCGATACGCATGCTGCCTGTAATCCAAACAAAATCCAAAAAGTAGGAACGCCCGCGCCAATCCTTGACTTCATACTCCGGGTGCAGGTTGTTGAAGTGACCCATGAGCGTCCACCAAATGCTCTCTGCAAAAAGCTTATTGCCGTATCCCAGACCTCGTCTTAGTGCATCCTTGCGTTCTCCCTCCCGATGCTTTAGATGCCATGTAATCCATTGCTTGTGTTCTTTTTCGAAGCTGCTCATGTTATCGCCTCCCTTGGACTAAAAAACGCCTCGAAGCTCCTGCCGATAGGCAGAATCCTCGAGGCGTGCTTCGCCGCGCAAACCGTCGCAAAAGACGGTCATTTATTGTTGATCCCAAGCCAGGAGCGGTTGACTCTGTACGGTTGACTCTGTACGGTTGCTCCATTAACTTCTCGATTGCATCACTATAGCTATCTTATCCAAAAATATGAAAAACCTCAAGTCGAACATATTGACCGACATAGTCTAAGTTTTGAAGATCCCCGCCGCTCGATCCATCATACTCAGCAGTTTCTAACGATCCCCTACCCCAACTCCCAATCGTCCTGCTTCAACCGAATCCCGTGCTGCTCGTCGGCTCGGGGATTTTGCCGCCGAAGCCGCCAGCGCTGTTGCGCACCAGACCAGCCATAGCTTTCAGTCGGTAGCCAATGCTCTTGAACTTGGACGGCTTGACGATGACCGCTTCCCCCGGTACCTCGCCGCTTCGGGAGTGGTAGATCTTGATCCCCTGCTCCTGATACCGCTTCAGCACATGCGTCAGGTCCTGTTGTATCGCATCGGTCCGAAGGATGATCCGCTCGATCCCCTGCTTGCGCAAAAACAATGCCGACGGCATATCCTGCGGCAGC
>NZ_BFBX01000150.1:44731-45620 GCF_003851045.1 Paenibacillus sp. 598K
CATATCCTGCGGCAGCACGCACCAGCGATTATCGAACATGCCGGGCTTCATGCCATGTCCGTTCATCCGGTTCGCATCAAGCAGGAAGGCTGGCGGCGCGTCTGGAGACAGCCCAAGTCCGCCCAGCTCCTCCGCCCCTCGGAATAACGCCTTGACCAATGCGTCCACCTGAACCATTGCCGCTAATCGCTGCGGACTGCGCACGCCGTTATACAACGGCACCGGCCGATAGCCCATGCGCGCCAGAGACAAGCCCTCCTCCACGCCTTGTATCTCCGGCAGATCCAGGATCAGCATCGTATGGCGCTCCGCCGCTGTCACATATTCGATGCGCGGCTCGGTTATAGCGATCCAGTCCGTATCCGGTGGCCGGATGAACAGCACGGGCTTCGCCCACTCGCTCCAGACGGCGTCTGTGGGGGCCCACGTTTTGTAGGCGGTCTTGTTATCTAACATGCTCCTCACCTTCCTTGGCGACCAACACCGGGATGTCGATCGCGCGATGATCGATACGCGCATAGGGGCTGATCCTGCCGTAGAAGCCTGCGCACCGGCCATCCACGGTAAATACACCGATGCAGACATGGTACTTGCCCGACCCGTCCTTGCTTAAAGACGGCTCACCTGGCGGTAACTGCTCATGAGGCTCGTCTTGCCGGTCAGTGCTGGGCAGTCTGACTGGCACCCTCGTCAGTACAGGCGGCTCACCCGACTGATGCGGCTCGTCGCCCTCGCCTCGGCGGTCACGGGCTCGCGACCCGCTCATATCCTCCGCCACCAAAGGCTCGCTGACGAATCTGCGCTGTGCGATCCACTTGCCAGGGAACCAGCGCGCAGACCGCTCGATCTTGCGCCGTTCTCGCTGCGTCACCGCCTCCTCGATCAGGAT
>NZ_BFBX01000151.1:0-538 GCF_003851045.1 Paenibacillus sp. 598K
GCAGCTCCGTGACATCGTAGGTCTGATACTGGAGCCGCTTGGTGTAGCTGGTCCAGCCAGGGGCGAGCTGCGAGTCGTCCGGTCTGCGGCCGTTCACATACAGATGGTACAGACCAAGCGCTGTCGCGTACAGTCTGGCGCTTGCAACCTCGCCCTCCAGCGTGAAGTCGCGCCGCAGATAGTCTGCGGACTCGACCTCCTCAGCCCCCTGACGAGCGGCGGTGATCCACGCCGCCTGCCACTCCTCCCGGCGCAGCGCCGTCTCCCACCAGGACGGCTCGCTCCAGCTGGACGGCTCATCTGCTCCGTCCCACACCTGCACCCGGTAATAGTAGCGGGTGCGGGCTTGCAGCGGCTCGCCGTCATAGGCGATCAGCACCGAACGGTCGCTCTCCACGCGTCCGGTGTCCCACGCCAGCTCCGCGAAGCCTTCATCCTTTGCCACCTGGATATGGTAAGCGGTCTGGATTGCGCCGCGCGCATCGGCGCGCAGCTTCCAGCTCAGCCGCGGCCGCTCCTCCTCGATCGCGAGCGGCCG
>NZ_BFBX01000151.1:638-1358 GCF_003851045.1 Paenibacillus sp. 598K
TCCTCGATCGCGAGCGGCCGCGTGCGGTATTCGCAAGTCAGATCATAGATTGTCAGCATGTGATCTCTCCCCTTTTATCGCTCTCCTCGTAGCCTGCGACAGGCTATACGGGATCGATCAGACGCACCTGATCGACGAAGAATCTCCCGGCCCACGGCTCGTCGCCGCCTACCGCCCGGAAGCTGATCTCGATCCGCTTCAGCTCGTCGCGGTATGCCCAGCTGCGGTAATCCAGGCTCAGCTGCTGCCAGGCGCCGTGTGTCGTATACGTCTGCTCCAACGTCTGACCGGTGGCCGAGATCAGCTTGATCCGCGCCTCGTACCCCGTAGCCCCGGGCGCGCCGCCCCAGTGCGAGAAGGCCAGCTCGAGCTGCTGATGCTGGCTCGCATCGACCGGGCGCTCGAACTCGCGGACCACGGTCCGCCACTGGTCGCCGTTGACCGGCCCGCTCGTGTTGCCGAGCAGTCTGTATTGCTCATAGGCCGTTGGCACATTGGCGGCGCCCTGGTCATACTCGACCTTTGTCAGCGCGACGTTGGCGCCCGCCTTCCAGCCTTCCAGCCCCGACTCATAGCTGCCCAGATCGACCGTCTCCTCGACGAGACCAAGCGGGAGAGGCTGATTCGCCTTGTAGGCGGCGATATATTGCTTCATAAACTGATAATAGGCGTCGCCATGACCGCCCTCGACCGGCTCGATGTCGCGGCTGTACTCGTAGG
>NZ_BFBX01000151.1:1517-2249 GCF_003851045.1 Paenibacillus sp. 598K
GAAGTTATCGACGAACCGCGTGCGGCCGGCTTCGTCCTCGAAGCGCTGGGCGATCCATTCGTTCCACCACGTCAAGGTGACGATCTTCGGCCGCTCCTCAAAGGCGCGCTTCCACTGCGCGGCGAAGGTGATGCCTCCGCGCCTTGGCGTCGCCGTGTCGAAGGTCGAGATATACGTCTGCTGGAAGGCGACGGACACCGACAACTGCTCCTTCTGCGTGCCGTTCATGCCGACCAGCTGCGGATGCGGCTGCAGGAACGACCATTCCTGATTCGCCATCGCCGTCTGCAGGCCCCACATCTTGCGCAGCGTAAAGTTCGCGGACAACGCGGCTGGCTGGGAGTCGGTGACCAGGAGCAGCGGCTTGCCGTCATACTGGACGAAGAGATCGTCATAATCGCCGCTCGCATAAAATCGGTTATAGATGTCCATGCCGGAGAATGCCGGATTCGGATCGTCGCTCCACGAAGCCGTCCAAAACACGACGTGCGGCGTGCTCAGCCCCTCCTGCCGCATCTCCAGCAACGTGTCCAGCAGCACCTCGGCCGGGTTGGCGAAGATATCCTCGTAATAAGCGCTGTCCCAGGTGCTGCGGGCATTGGTGTTGTCGATGTTGATGAAGTCGACGCCAGCCTCCTCCAGCTGCAGCATATGCTGGCGGATCACCGCCGCATCGTCCGAGCGATAGTACCCGAGCGCCGGCTTGGCCCAGTAGTGGAAGCTGTGCAGCGG
>NZ_BFBX01000151.1:2401-2949 GCF_003851045.1 Paenibacillus sp. 598K
CCCCAAGCCGGCGCGGCCTTCTGGATGCCCGATTCGGTCAGGATATCAGCCACATCGTATATCGTGCCGCCGCCCTTCGGGACGACCGGGTCGAACCAGAGCGAATAGTTGATCGAGACGAGATCATCCATCGCCGTAATGTCGAGCGCTCCTTCAGCTACAGCCGTTTCCGCCGACTTCATCGGCCCCCAGCCTGTGAGCAGCACGATCGCGGCGACTGCCGCGATGCCGGTGCGCGCCCAGCTCTTGCTCTGCATATGAACCCTCTCCATTCTCTACATTTTGATCGCGCCTGACGTCATCCCCTGGATGAAGTATCGCATGCCTACCGAGAAGATCAGCACCAAAGGCAGCGACGAGAGCGTATACGCAGCGAATTGCACGCCCATATCGGTAATGCCGAACTGATTCATGAACAAGGTGAGGCCGACCCCGAGCATCTGTATCCTCGCATCGCTGATCGTCAAGAGCGGCCAGATGTAGTCGTTGTAGATGCCGACGGCTTGCATGATGAAGATCGTACTGATGATCGGCATCGACAGCGGGAA
>NZ_BFBX01000151.1:3122-3492 GCF_003851045.1 Paenibacillus sp. 598K
GCGCCATCGATCTTGGCCGCGTCGAAGATCTCATTGGGCAAGCCCGCGATGAAGGTGCGGCTCAGGAAGATGCCGAAGATCTGTCCGCCAGCCGCTGCCTGGATGAGGATGACCCAAGGCGTGTTGGTCAGCCCCAGATTGGCATAGAGGACGTAGGACGGGATGAGCGTCAGGATGCCGGGGATCATCATCAGCCCCAGCATCATCATGAACAGCAGCTCCTTGCCGGGAAATTGCTTTTTGGCGAACACGTAGCCAGCCAGCGTCGAGAGCAGGATGACCGAGAGACTGCCGCCGAGCGCATAGAGCGCGGTGTTGAAAATATAACGCCAGATCGCCTCGCCTGCGGAGGCGAAGTTGCTCCACTGCG
>NZ_BFBX01000151.1:3634-4093 GCF_003851045.1 Paenibacillus sp. 598K
AAGTTGCTCCACTGCGGCGGCGAGGGCAGACCCCAGAAGCTGCCGTAAATCTGCGCATTGCTCTTGAACGCACTGACGACCATAAACAGGATCGGCACCAGCGTCAGCAGCAGAATCGCTCCGAGCAGCGTATAGAGCGTCGCCTGGGTCGCCCTCGCCCGCCAGGCGGGCGAGAGGCTGGCCGCTTGCGTCTTGCCGCGCAGCGGCAGATGGTCGGTTGCGCTTTTGGACATCGATGTCAGCCCCTCTCTAATCCGCCGAAGTGCGGATGAATCGCATATTGATAATCGTCAGCGTCAGGATGACGACGAACATCGCCACGCCAAGCGCCGAGGCATAGCCCAGATCGTTGAACTGGGTGGCTGCATAGTACATCTGGAGCGCCGGCACATACGTCGAGTCGAGCGGTCCGCCGCCGGTGACGATGAGGATGCTGCCGAAGTCCTGGATGATGCCGAT
>NZ_BFBX01000151.1:4317-4766 GCF_003851045.1 Paenibacillus sp. 598K
GGCGCCATCGATCTTGGCCGACTCGACCATATCCTGCGGGATCGCGATCAGACCGGCGTAGAAGATGAGCAGCGACAGGATGCCGATGAACGGGAAGCCCATGAAGATGATCGCCCAGATCGCCGTGCCGGGGTCGCCGAGCCATGAGTGGGCCAACTCGCCAAGCCCAATCGCGCGCAGCGCCTGGTTGAGCAGCCCGACATTGGGATCGTAGAAGTTCTGCCAGATGAGCAGCCCGGCTACCGAAGGGATGATCATCGACGTCACGAAGCCGGTGCGGAACCAATACTGCGACCGCTTGCTCCGCAGGTAGTAGATCAGCTCGGCGACGAACAGCGGCGGCACGACCGTCTTGAACAGGCCGGCGACGAGCAGCAGGAGCAGGTTGCCCAGTCCCTTGGCGACATAAGGGTCGCTCAGCATACGCTCATAGTTGGCCAGACCGACGA
>NZ_BFBX01000151.1:4934-5101 GCF_003851045.1 Paenibacillus sp. 598K
GTTGGCCAGACCGACGAAGGTCGAGCGGCCGCCGGGATTCCAGTCGTAGAACGAATGGAACAGGCCGGAGAACGCCGGGAAGTACAGGAAGACGCCGATCAGCGCAAAGGTCGGCAGCAGCATCAGATAGCTCGAGCGCTCCCGCCACATCGTCCGCAGCAGGCCGA
>NZ_BFBX01000152.1 GCF_003851045.1 Paenibacillus sp. 598K
CAGACCCGGCATGATCGAGATGGCAATGCCGCAAAAAATATAAAGGTGATGGCCGTCTGATACGGTACGGTACATTCCATGAACTGTGGGAACCACAGGGATCGCTTGGTTCACTTTGCTCCAGAAGGAG
>NZ_BFBX01000153.1 GCF_003851045.1 Paenibacillus sp. 598K
GCCTCGAAGACTTGCACATCATGGAGATGATGACCAAGGGCAAGCTGGCAAAACATATCGCCGATGCGGCCTGGGGCGAGATTCGCCGCCAATTGCAGTACAAGGCGGAATGGTATGAACGGCAGATCAAGGAAGTTCTGGCCTTCGTACCGACAAGCCAAACCTGTCATGTGTGTGGAGCCATCCATCCCGAGGTAAGGAGCCTAGATGTACGAGTCTGGGTATGTCCTGCATGCCAGACCCGGCATGATCGAGATGGCAATGCCGCGAAAAATATAAAGGTGATGGCCGTCTGATACGGCACATTCCATGAACTGCGGGAACCACAGGGATCGCTTGGTTCACTTTGCTCCAAGAGGAGCAATTACCCAAGAAT
>NZ_BFBX01000154.1:0-1154 GCF_003851045.1 Paenibacillus sp. 598K
GCTCCACTATGCGCGCGCGGGCATCGTCACGCCGGAGATGGAGTATGCGGCGATCCGCGAGGGCATGACGCCCGAGTTCATACGAGACGAGATCGCCGCCGGACGCGCGATCCTGCCGGCCAACATTAACCATACGGAGCTCGAGCCGATGGTGATCGGACGAGCCTTCCATGTGAAGATCAACGCCAATATCGGCAACTCCGCCGTGCTTTCCTCGGTTGAGGACGAGGTCGAGAAGCTCACCTGGGCGACCCGCTGGGGAGCGGACACGATCATGGATCTGTCGACGGGCAAAAACATCCACACGACGCGGGAGTGGATCATCCGCAATGCGCCGGTGCCGGTCGGCACGGTGCCGATCTATCAGGCGCTGGAGAAGGTTGGCGGCGTAGCGGAGGATCTTACCTGGGAGATCTACCGCGATACGTTGATCGAGCAGGCGGAGCAGGGCGTCGATTATTTCACCATCCATGCCGGCGTGCTGCTGCGATATATCCCGCTGACCGCGCAGCGGCTGACGGGCATCGTCTCACGCGGCGGCTCGATTATGGCGTCCTGGTGTCTGGCGCATCATCAGGAGAACTTCCTGTACACTCACTTCGAAGAGATCTGCGAGATTATGAAAGCCTACGATGTATCCTTCTCCCTGGGCGATGGTCTGCGTCCGGGCTCGATCGCCGACGCCAACGACGCTGCCCAGTTCGCCGAGCTGGAGACGCTGGGCGAGCTAACGGACATCGCCTGGAAGCATGACGTGCAGGTGATGATCGAGGGGCCGGGCCATGTGCCGATGCATCAGATCAAGGAAAATATGGACCGCCAGCTCGAGGTGTGCAAGGAAGCGCCTTTCTACACGCTGGGTCCGCTGACGACGGATATCGCGCCGGGGTACGATCATATCACTTCGGCGATCGGGGCGGCGATGATCGGCTGGTTCGGCACGGCGATGCTGTGCTACGTGACGCCCAAGGAGCATCTCGGCCTGCCGGGCAAAGAGGATGTCAAGGAAGGCGTTATCACCTACAAAATCGCTGCTCATGCCGCCGATCTGGCAAAGGGCCACCCGCGGGCGAAGCTGCGCGACGATGCGCTCTCCAAGGCTCGCTTCGAGTTCCGCTGGCGCGATCAGTTCCATCTGGCGCTCGATCCGGAGC
>NZ_BFBX01000154.1:1241-2288 GCF_003851045.1 Paenibacillus sp. 598K
TCTGGCGCTCGATCCGGAGCGGGCGCTGGCCTATCATGACGAGACGTTGCCGGCCGAAGCGGCCAAGACCGCCCATTTTTGCTCGATGTGCGGGCCCAAATTTTGCAGTATGCGGATTACGCAGGATATCCGGGCGTATGCGGCCGCGCGCGAGCTGACGAACGAGTCTGAGGCCATCGAGGCAGGGATGCGCGAGCGCTCGGAGGCATTCCGCGCCGGCAGCGGCATCTATAGTTAACGCAAGAGCTAATGCAAGGACAGCTCTCCTCCGGCGACTGCCTGATCCACCGCATTCCCATTTGCTGCCCGGCTATGTGTGACCTGCCCATAGGTCAATGCATATGCTGGGGTAACTAAAGGTGGGAAGAAGGAGTGGACTATGGCGAAGACCAGGAGAGGCAAGAGTACAAAGCGGCGCAAGCCGCTGTTCTATGTAGATAATCCGAACCGTTCGGAGTTGAAGTGGCTGGATGATCTGCCCCGCAAGCCGACTGCGCCAAGCGCGACTGCAGCGGCAGGTCAAGATGACAAGCCAAAGCCCGTGACGATCAACCATGTCGCGGTCGCGGAAGAAATCGAAGAAATCGCGGCGGACACTAAGCGCAAGCAGGAGCCGCCGAAGGCGGAGGCGGTCAAGTCAACGCAGGATGTGCGGGGAGCAGAGCTGAGCGGTCTTCGAGATATCGATAAACTCATCGGTCTGATCACGCTAAGCGATCAGGAGAGAACGGATCGCTTAGCGGAGCGGCGTCGACCCAGCCGGCAAGCGCCGATCATCTATACGGATGACCTGGCCGACGGCTCGGTGACGGAAGCGAAGCTGGCGCCACAGAGTATCGGCGGCGAGCGGCTGCGGCGCGGCGGCATCGTCACGCAGTCAATCGCAGACTTTGCGGTCGAGAGCATCAAGATCGCCGATGGCGCAGTCACCTCGTCCAAGCTCGCTCCGGGCAGCGTGACAGGCGAGCATCTGGCTGGCGGCATCATCGATGAGCGCCATCTGATCGACCGCTCGGTGAGCTCGGATAAGCTCAAGGACGGCAGCAT
>NZ_BFBX01000154.1:2445-3431 GCF_003851045.1 Paenibacillus sp. 598K
AGCTCAAGGACGGCAGCATCACGGGCGACAAGCTGGCCGATCACGCGATCGGCGGCGACAAGCTGGCGGATCAGGCGGTCGAGGCGCGGCATCTGGCGCTCGGGAGCCTGAATGGCGAGCAACTGGAGGATGGATCGATCGGCGCAGCCAAGCTGCAGAGCGGAGCAATCGGTGCCGACCATCTGGCCAATGAAGCGGTCGACACTGCCAAGCTCGCCGAATCGTCCGTGACGGCCTCCAAGCTGCGCGACGGCTCTGTAAACGGGTCGAAGATCCAGGCGAAGTCGATCGATGGCTCGCATATTCAAAAGGGCGCCCTGCTCGCAGATCATATCACGGCAGGTGCTGTCGAGGGAAAGCATCTGGCTCCGGACATCGTATCGGCCGTCCATCTGTCCGAGGGCGCCGTCGGAAGTCGGGAGCTGCAAGCGGGAAGCGTAACGCCGGACAAAATCGTGCCGGGACTCATCTCCGGCGAGCATCTGCGGCCGGGAGCCGTAAGAGGCGTCCATCTCGCCCAAGGTGAACTCGGCTCACAGCATATCGAGAGTGGCAGTCTGACCTCCAGTACGCTGGCCGATCAGGCCGTGACGACGATCAAGCTGGCCGATCACGCAGTCACAACCTCCAAAATCGCCGACGGCAGCGTCGGTCCGCAAAAGCTGAGCAGCGAAGCCGTCCATGGACGGCACCTCGGGCGCGCTAGCGTCACTGCGGATAAGCTGGCCCCCGGCTCCATCGTACGTCAGCATCTGACCGGGCAACTCGTCGACGGCGAGCATCTCGCGGAGGGAGCTGTCGGCTCCGCTCACCTGGAGGAGGCGAGTGTGCAGAGCGACCATATCGCGTCGCTCGCTATCCGCGAGGAGCATATCGGCATCGGTGCCGTCGGCATGACCCAACTGGCGGAAGGCTCTGTCGGCGAGGGACAGCTCGCTACAGGCAGCGTCGGCTCGGCAGCGTTGGCCAACCGTGCGGTGCAGCAG
>NZ_BFBX01000154.1:3511-3751 GCF_003851045.1 Paenibacillus sp. 598K
ACCGTGCGGTGCAGCAGCGGCATCTGTCCGAGGATGCCATCGGTCCGGCTCAGCTGATCGCCGGGGCGATCCGGCCGTTCCATCTGAGCGAAGAGGCTGTCCACAGCGCGGCATTGGCCCGTCAGAGCGTCAACGGGGGGCATGTGCAGCCGGGCAGCCTCAGCGCGGCTCACCTCGCAGATGGAGCCGTAGGCACGGCAGCGGTGGCGGATGGCGCGATTCAGTCTGCGAAGCTGGCGG
>NZ_BFBX01000155.1 GCF_003851045.1 Paenibacillus sp. 598K
ATCTGGGGACAACAGCGATCGGAAGATCGATTCCGTGACCGTAGGCTCTGTTTTGATGGCGAGCTGAGACTACCCCAACCAAAGGAGCGTGACACGAGTGAAATATAGAAGACTGGGCAGTACGGAGCTGAAGGTGTCGGTGGTCGGCATCGGCACCTGGCAATTCGGCGGCGAGTGGGGCCGCGACTATACGCAGCAGGAGGCGGATGCGATCCTGGAGCAAGGGCGCGAGCTCGGCATCAATCTGATCGACACCGCCGAGTGCTATGGCGATCACCTGTCCGAGTCGCTGATCGGCGACTACCTGAGCCGGGGACGGCGCGAGGACTGGATCGTGGCGACGAAGTTCGGTCATCAGTTCCATGAGCGGTTCACGCGCACCGATGTGTTCGACGCGGACCGGGTAGTCGCCCAGCTCGATGCCTCGCTGGCGGCGCTCAAGACGGACTATATCGATCTCTACCAATTCCACTCCGGGCCGGACGCCGCCTTCGACAGTGAGGAACTCTGGCAGGTGCTGGAGGGTCAAGTGAAGGCGGGCAAGATCCGTTATCTGGGCACCTCGATCGGCAGCAACGACAATCTGCACCAGACCGAGCAGTCGACCAAGGTGAATAGTCGCGTCATCCAGGTCGTCTACAACCGACTGGACCGCCAGCCGGAGGAGCGGGTATTCCCGTCCTGCGAGCGTCAGGATCTGGGCGTACTGGCTCGAGTGCCGCTGGCGAGCGGCTACCTGAGCGGTAAGTACAAGCCGGGTGCGGTGTTTGACAGCAGCGATGTGCGGCACCGGCATGACGCCGAAGCGACGCGGCGCAAGCTGGAGGAGGTCGAGCGGATCGGACGCGAGGAGGTGCCGGTGGGTACCGATATGGCGAGCTGGGCGCTCGCCTGGTGTCTGCGCCATCCGGCGGTCACCTCGGTCATCCCGGGCTGCAAGGACCCGGAGCAGGTCCGCTCCAACGCGCGCGCCGTCGAGCTGGTGACGGAGCCGCATCCGCAGGATACCGAGCTGTAGGCGCTTCGAGCGGAGCGGATAGGACGAGCTCACTGCACCCGCAGCTCGTCCTGTGTTCTTAACACTACGCCCTTAATATGAAACCCCCGCCTACGACAAACAGCGCAGCTGTCTATCGTCCTGGGCGGGGGTGTCTGTTGTACCTGGAGAGCGGGCTATTATCCTTGACTCTGACTCTGACTCTGACTCTGGCTTTGGCTCTGGCTCCACTCGGCGACGCGCCGATAGCTCTCCTCCTCGGACAGATCCTCGATGCGAGTCATGATCGACCAGCGGACGCCGAACGGATCGAGGATGCTGCAGTAGCGGTCGCCGGAGACGAAGTTGGCGAGCGGCTCCCGGACGGTTGCGCCATGCGCTACAGCCTGAGCGTAGGTCTCGTCGGCATCGGGGACATAGATGCCCATCGAGTAGCAGGCTTGTCCGTCGCCGGGCGGCGGCACGAGGCCGTAGGCGGGATTGACGACACCGATCTGCAGGAAGCCGTGGCCGAAGTCGAGGTCGGCATGGACGATCAGCTGATTGCCCGGCTCTCCAAACTCGGTCACGCTTTTGGCTTTGGCACCGAACACTGCTTCGTAAAAGGCGATCGCCTCTGCTGGCCGCTCGACAGCGATGAACGGCGTGAGCGAGGTGTAGCCATAGGGCTTGCCGTTGGTCGTATGTTCGCCGGTTTTGCCGGCATGATTAATGGACAAGGGATTTCCTCCTTTGGCATCATGAATGCGGATAGCTGGCGCATCAGGCGCGAGCGATTGCGGTTTTAGTATACAGTGTTGCCTGATAAGCTGTATTGTAAAAAGGCGACGAGGAGGATGCGAGGATGAATAGCAACGCAGCGACACCAAGCTCGGATAGCGAGACCGGAACAACGGCTACGGCGACCTTCGGGATGGGCTGCTTTTGGACCCCTGACGCCTACTATGGCCATCTTCCCGGCGTCCTGCGGACGCGCGTCGGCTACGCGGGCGGCACGACGGCGGCGCCGGTCTATCGGGATATGGGCGATCATACGGAGACGGTGCAGGTCGACTACGACCCGGCTCTGATCGGCTACGACCAGTTGTTGGAGGCCTTCTGGGAACGCCACAATCCGGACAATCTGCTCGATTACAAAGGCAACCAGTATCGCTCGCTTATCCTCTACCATACAGAGCAGCAGCGGATGGCGATCGAGGCGCAGCGACAGCGGATCGGCGAGCAAGGCCGCTCGGTGGCGGCGACGGCGGTGCTGCCCTGCACGAGCTGGCATCCGGCGGAGGAGCGGCATCAGAAATATTACTTGAAGCGGTACCCGGATGCGTACCGGCGCGCACTTGAACTGTACGGCAGCGAGACGGCGCTGACGGACGGCTCGCTGGCTGCTCGTCTGAATGGTATCGCCAAAGGCTTCGCCTCGGCCGAGCGATTGCGCGACGAGCTCGCGTCCTGGCCGATCTCCGTCGAGGAGCGGGAGCGATATGAAACGCTCGTACGAAGCATCAAGTGGTAGCTTGAGCGCAGACGAAAGATTAAGGGAACTAAAGGTCAATAGCCTTAAAGGTTGAGCCTCGCAGAAAGGAGCGGCAGATGGCCATTATTGAAGTGACGGAGGACGAATGGCTGCGGCTGAAGCGGATCGGCGGCGGCCGGGACGCGCTTATGTTTTACTCGCCGTTTTGCGGGACGTGCAAGGTGGCCTTGCGGATGCTGGAGGTTGTCGATGCGGCCGGCGTGCCGACGGCCTTGTATAAGATGAACATCAACTATGCTGGCAAGCTGCGCGACGCCTGGCAGATCGCCAGCGTCCCGTGTCTGGTCGTGCTGGAGGATGGACAGCCGGTGCGCAAGGAATATGCGATGCGCTCGGTGGCCCATTTGTTCACGTCGTTAAAGGGTGAGGGAGAGGGTGCGGAAGGGCCGTGAGAAGCTTGCGACACTGACAGTATAGCTGTAGCTTCGTCAGAAGGCCGCAAGAACCACAGACATGCTGTCAGATGAGGCGAAGCAACCATGCATCGCTTCACAGCTCGCATCGCATACTAAACAGGACTGCCAGACGACGGTGTCGCCTAAGCAGTCCTGTTTGGGTATGCTGTTGCTGCCTACAAAGTTGCCCCGCATAGCGAGAGCAAGCTGCGGCATGACAAGTTGCGACGCGTCAAGCTGTGACGTGAGGAGCGCTCTCTGCGTCAGGCAGCACGCTCGCTGGCGTCGGCTGGCGAGCGCCGCAGGTACAGCGTGGCACAGCCGACGGCGAGCAGCACGAGCACCGAGAGGCCCCAGTAGATATTGCCGTAGGCGGTGCCGGCAGGCAGATGATGCTGCCACTCCAGAGCCGAGGCTGCGGCAGCGACCGCGAACGCGCCGCTAAAAAACTGCAGCAGCTGGAACAATCCGAGGCCGGAGCCGATCTGACTGGCGGGCAGGATGCGCGACAGCTCGTTGGAGATGCTGCTGGAGAGGGCGGTGAAGCCTGTGCTCAGCAGCATGTAGACGAACAGGATCGCCATAAAGGACTGACCGGCCAGCAACGCGAACAGGACGACGGACGAGAGGACGAGCAGCGGCGCATAGCGCAGGATCGGTCCATTGCCGTAGGTGTCGATGAGCAGCCCGATCTTGCGCGAGAGGATCATCGCCAGCAGCGAGCCCGGGAAGATGACGAGTCCGGCCTGGATCGCTGTCAGATCGAAGAAGCGGATGAGGATCTGCGGCATCAGGAACAGCGTCGCGAAGCTGCACAGATAGGCGGAGATCCCGACAGCGACCAGCATCAGGTACGTCCGGTTGCCGAACAGCGCCGGCTGTACGAACGGATCGGCTGCCCGCCGGATCCGCAGCGAGAACAGCAGCAGACCGCCGACGCCAGCGGCGAGCGCCGGCCAGCCAGGGAAGGTGAGCAGCAGCAGCAGGCCTGTCGTGCCGATCCCGGCCAGCAGCGCCCCGGCTGCGTCGAAGCTGCCGGGCGAGCCGCTTTCCCTCGGGATCAGCCGGACAAAAAACGGCAGCAGCAGCAGGCTCATCGCAGTGACAGCGAACAGATAGCGCCAGCCGAGCAACTGGACGATGAAGCCGCCGGCGACCGGGCCGAGGCCAAGACCAAGCGAGGCTGCGGCCATCACGGTGGACATGGCGCGACCGCGTCGCGCCAGCGGGATGTAACGGGTGACCAGAACGATCGACAGCGCCGGCATCGCGCCTGCTCCCGACGCCTGTACGACCCGGGCAGCCAGCAGCAGCAGGAAGCTATCGCCGAACAACCCGAGGAACGAAGCGGCGCCGAGCAGCGTGATGGCGACGAGATATAGTGTGCGAATCGGCACAAAATCGGACAAGCGGCTGTACGTAATCGTGGCGATTGCGAAGACGATCGAGTAGCCCGTGACGATCCAGGATGTCGCAGTCGGCGACATCTCAAACACCTCGGAAACGTCAGGGAGCGCAAGGTTAAACATCATCGTGTTCATAATAACCATGACGATGGAGATGCCTAATAGCAACGTCACTGCGCCTTCTCGCAATGCGATCGGGGGCGCGCCGACAGCTCCGCTGCGGGATGAAGTTGAGGACATAGAGCTTACCTCGCTTTAGTTTCGGATAATTTGTAAGTACCTCCGAACTATAGCAGATGAGGCCCGGAACATCAATTGTGAATATTCAGCAGCTAATATTGTGATTTTAATCACATACGACGAAAGGCCATTCTTCTATAATAGAAGTATAGCAAGCAACAAGCCAATCTTAAGGAGGAGAACGTCATGAAAAAGGAATTTATCGTCCACTTCAAGGTCATCCGCGACGGCGAGATCAAACTGCTGCGCGGCCTGATCCCGCTGGAGCCCGGAGCGGAGCCGACCTTGGCCCAATTCGCCCAGTGCTTGAAGGAATGCGGTCATGACGTGAAGCTGATCGACGAGCGGCGGGTCATCTTCGCAGGACGCAAAGACGGCGAGGAGTACAAGATCGACGTGCTCGACGATTATCATCCGGCCACCCGAGACCAAGACGCCGAGCAGCTCGCGACCGCCTTCCAGAAACCAGAGCCCTTATTATAACGAGACGCCCTCCCGGAAGTACCGGCAAGGGCGTCTTTTGCATCGTATAGCGTTATTCGAGTCCAAGCTTGGCGATCCGGCCCGTAATGACGCCCTGGGCGTCTTTATGGAACAGCAGTGCGGTATAACCTTGATCTGAGCCGCTAACAGAGTAACGGAGCGAGTAACCTGTCTGGCCTTCCTCGAATAGCTCGTCTAGAGGGATAATCGCCGTATAGTCATCATAGCTGTAACGAATGTTGCCTTTCTCGTCATAGGTCACCTCGGCGACCGATTCGGGAATGATGCCTTCGATCGGTTGGTCGGTATGAAGCTGTGCGCGCAAGGTTTCAACGACGACCGGCAGCTCCGAAGCTTCGTCATCGCCGGTCTGCTCGGCAGATGGTTGCAGCAGCTCGTTCAGATAAGCTTCGGCTTGGGTCGGGTCGGCTTTGGATGGATCGAGCGGCAGGTCGAACAGTGCCGCAGCCCCGGAGTAATCGGTCCGAGCCTCGACCACTCCCGTCGCTTCATCGTAATGGAACGCATCATTGCTGTAGAACGGGCTGCCGCTGCTCACAGCCAGCACGACGCCGCGATCCGCGAACATCTCGATCTGATCGCAATCGATGATCCGATAGAGGACGCCATCGATGACCTGCTCGGTGTAGCTGCCGTCCATCGTCACGATGTTGGCTTGCCACGGCTTGACGCCCTGAATCAATGGAGAGACGAAAAAGGACTCCTGATACTCGGCAGGCTCGATATCCTTCGGGTTCGGCATCGCTGATCCGTCCGCCTTGGCGATCGAGACGATGGCATACGTTCTGTCCGGGTAGTCTTGCTCGGAGCCTTGCGACAAATCGCTGATTCCGGCGCCGGTCACCAGACCGTGCAGGGTGAATCGATAATCGCCGGAGATAACGGACTCCTCGAGTCGCAGCGCATCGTCGCTGGCGAACGCCTCTGCGAGCAAGCGGTCGCCAGCATTTTCAGCGATTTGGGGGGCGTTGTACAGCTGCGTCGCCGCGTAGGCGGAGACGGACAGGATCAATAACAGCGATGCTGTCAGCAGCGCCGCAGACCATCTTTTTTTGCGTAAAGGCTTCATTTGCTTCCTCTCCCTCATTCGATCAATTAGTTGTTTGTTTAGCTGTTCGTCAGGCTCATGGTCGTTCGCGAGTAACTCGCGAAGCTGGCGTTCCCATTGCTCATCCTTCATGTCCTGCTTCCCACCTCCATAGCTTTTCTTAGCAGCTGGCGTGCCTTGTACAGCCGGCTCTTCACCGTACCTTGCGGGATGCGGAGCGCGGATGCGATCTCTTCCACGCTCAGCTCTGCGGTGTAATACATGTACAGAGGCAGCCGCAGCTTGTCCTTCAACTGATGAGCTGCCTGCCGGAGGATCGCCTGCTGCTCGCGAGACAGCGCGGCGTCCTCAGGCGTGTGCGGCGAGATCGCCCATGACTGGCTTTCATCCTGGTCTGCAAGCCGGGAGACAGGAGCGATTTTTTGCCGCCACGCCAGTTTTCGACGATGGTTCCTATGGAGACCGACCGCTATGGCGATCAGATAGGCTTTGGGATTACGCGTCTTGTCCAGGGTGTGCCGTCCTTCGACCGCTCTCAGGAACGTCTCCTGGTACAGGTCGTCTGCATCGACCGGGTTGCCTGCGAGCTTCCAGCAAAAGCCGTAGATCGCTTTGCCATGCTGTGCAATCAGGTCTGCCAACTCCTCGATATCCAATGGTTTTCCCCTTTCTGAATGGCCATTCACCTATATATTGTCATAGATCGTCGTCCGGTTCATGATCAACATGAGAATTTTCTCTGTTATTGGGACGAGGTTCGGAGCCTTGCAAGACGCCAAATCGTTGCCGCGGAGCGATCGACGGGACAGGCGAACCGATGGGAATTCTGTGAAAACGCTAATGCAATGCTGCCGCAGAGCTATGCTATACTACACAGCGGAGTCTTAACAAGAACGAAACAACTCAGAGCTATATAGCGATGTGGAGGTACAAGGGATGAATGATATAAGCAAGCGAGTATGGTATGCGGTGGCGATGGCGCTGGTAGTCGGGCTCGTGTGGGCGGCAGCCCCGGTATCCCCGGCCTCGGCAGCGGCGGAGGTCGTACATGGCGTGACGATCGAGATCGACGGCGAGCCGAAGGCGTTGAACGAGCCAGCTCGGATGCGGGAGGGGCGGCTGTTCGTGCCGGTAGCGAGAGTGGCGGAGATGTTCGAGGTGAAGGCGTTGAGCTGGAACGCCGCGCATCAGGAGACGACGATCGTCAACACGGCCGGCGATACGATCGTCCTGGGCGATGGCGTACCGGTCGTCTACTTTAATGATGAGCGCTACCGGATGGATACGGCGCCTTTCGTCGCTGGCGGACGGATGTATGTGCCGCTCCGGCATGTCGCCGAGCTGCTGCATGCGAGCGTACACTGGGACGCCGAGCAGCTGCGGGCGATCTTCACGGTGCAGCAGCCTGTGGTCGTCGAGGAGGGCTTTGACCTCCGGGAGATCAGCGTCCAGTACGGCAGCAGCAGCGCGCAGCTCCTGATGCGCAACGGGCTTCAGACGGCAGAGCAGGTGAAGGTCGGGACCGAGCTGCTGGTCGTCGTGCCGTCGATCTTCGATCACAAGGCAGAGCCGTATACCGAGGCGGACTTCAATCTGCTGGCGAAGATTACCCAGGTCGAGTCGGGTTATGAATCGTACGAGGGACAACTGGCGGTCGCCAATGTCATCCTGAATCGGGTGAAGCACGCCGACTTCCCCGATACGGTCCGCGATGTGATCTACTCCGGCAGACAGTTCCCGCCGGCTCACAACGGCAAGCTCGACCGGAGCGTCCCCAACGCCAGCGTGAAACGTGCGGTCAAGGATGCGCTCAACGGCAAAAACAATGTCGGTCAGGCTGTCTACTTCTACAACCCGCGCGTCACGCGCGGCTCCTTTTGGAGCGGGCTGCAGACGGTCGCAACGATCGGCAACCATCGCTTCGCGAAATAGATCGCTTCTCAGCAAAAAAAGACCTCAGCCTCCACCTATCGGTGAGAAGTTGAGGTCTTTTTTGCTCGCAACAGGCGCCGCCAGCCGTCTGGAACCTAGCGTCACTGCTCAGAACAGGATCAGATACAGGCCGCCTAGCGCGGCGAAGCCAAGGATGAGCGCCTGGAACAGCTTTTGCGGGATGAGCGGCAGCACCTTGAAGCCGATAAAAGCGCCAACGCATACCGCCGGGATCATCCAGGCGTTCCACACGAGCGAGTCGGCATTAATGAGTCCGAGATGAACGGTGAACGGAACTTTGATGACGTTAATAATAAAGAAGAAAAACGCGTTTGTGCCGACGAAGGTCGTCTTGTTCATTCCCTTGGAGAGGAGGTAGATCGACATGATACTGCCGGCAGCATTGCCGATCATCGTCGTGAAGCCCGCCAGCACGCCGAGCGTCGCATGGAACGGCGGCGACTGGCTGAAGGCGAAGCGCAGTGCCTGCTCCAGCTTATCCTTGGCCAGGTGCAGGCCGATCAGCAGCAACACGAGACTGCCGATGACGAGCGACAGCGAGTCGTTGCTGATGAAGCCGAGCACCCAATAGCCGACGAGCAAGCCGCCCAGCACCCAAGGCAGCAGGGTGAGCAGATGCCTCCAGACGACGGCGTGCCGGTAGTACAGGATGGCGATGATGTCGCCGGTGATCAGGATCGGCGTCAGCAGACCGACCGATTCGCGGGCCGGGAAGACCGAGGCCATGATGGCGGCGACGAAGATGCCGAGCGTCGGCACGCCGGTCTTGGTGAAGCCGACCATCACGGCGCACAGGATGAGTACCGTAAGTTGTAGTGCGTTGATGTCCATGAGTTCTCCCTCGTGCAGTCATTTTTCCCAGTATAGCACGAAGGAGCCTGGACTGAACACGGTAGAGCCGGTCCTCTAAATCTCCAAAATCTTGATCAGATTGGTCGTGCCGGCGCGGCCGATCGGTACGCCTGCCGAGATAACGATCGTGTCGCCCTCGGCTACCAGTCCGGTATCCTTGGCGCCGCGCACCGCAGCGTCGAACATGTCGTCCGTCGAGGTGACGCCTTCGCCCAGCACCGGCAGCACGCCGGAGAGCAGGCAGATCTTCGGCAAGGTATGCTCATGCTGCGAGATTGCGATGATCGGCGCGCTCGGGCGGTACTTGGAGATCATCCGCGCCGTATAGCCGCTCTCCGTCGAAGTGACGATGGCAGTCGCGCCCAGCTCGAGCGAAGCGCTGACCGCCCCCTGACTGATCACCTCGGTAATATTGGTGCCCTGCTGCTCGCGTCTGCGCTTGAACTGCGCGCGGTAGTCGGTCATCCCCTCGGCCTTCCGGGCGATCGAAGCCATTGTCCGCACCGACTCGACCGGATAGTTGCCTGCCGCCGACTCGCCCGAGAGCATGACGACGTCTGCGCCTTGCAGGACAGCATTGGCAACGTCGCTCACCTCGGCGCGCGTCGGACGCGGGTTGTACTGCATCGACTCGAGCATATGCGTCGCGACGATGACCGGCTTGCCAGCGAGGTTGCACTGCTCGATCATCCGCAGCTGCATGAGCGGCACGTCCTCGATCGGGATCTCGACGCCGAGATCGCCCCTTGCGACCATGATGCCGTCGGAGGCTTCGATGATGGCCTCCAGGTTCAGGACGCCTTCCTCGTTTTCGATCTTGGAGATGATCTGTACATGCGGCGCGCCTTGCTCCTCGAGCAGCTGGCGGATCTCGTAGATGTCCTCGGCCTTGCGGACGAAGGAAGCGGCGATCATCTCGACGCCGTGCTCGATCCCGAAGGCGATATGGGCGATGTCGCGTTCGGTGACCCCTGGCAGCGTCGTCCGGATGCCTGGCAGGTTGACGCCCTTGCGCGGCTTCAGCTTGCCGCCGCTGACGATCAGGCAGCGCACCTCGGTATCGGTGACGTCCTGCACCGTCAGGTCGACGAGACCGTCATCGATCAGGATGCGGTCGCCGCTCTTGACGACAAGCGGCAGCTCGGCGTAGTTGACCCAGATGCGCTCCGCGTCGCCGAGCGTCTCTACCGTTGTGAGCGTCAGCGTCTCGCCTGCGATCAGCTCGCAGTACTCCTCGCGCAGCCGACCGATCCGCACCTCCGGTCCTTTGATATCCATCATGACCGGCACGCGTGTGCCGAGCTCGCTGGCGGCCTGGCGGATATTGCGGATCCGCTGGATATGATCCTCCAGCTCGCCGTGCGCCATATTGAGGCGGCCGACCGTCATGCCGCCGCTGATCATTGCTTTGAGGGTAGCTATATTGTCGCAAGCGGGACCCATTGTACAGATAATTTTAGTTTTTAACATGATATGCTCCTCCTTGCCGCGCTCCGAAGACGAGACGCTTCGGGAGCTTGCGCTTCGTCTAGTGAAGTGGCGGTAGTCTTTAGATACATTTATTGTAACCCGTCTTGTCGAAAGATGACATGAACTATAGTATACTCAATAGACTATAGTACGATCGGAGGCGAGCGCATTGAAGCTGGAAGCAGTGAGGTATGACCGGGGCGTAGACTGGTATGAGGAGGGGCATACGGAGCAGAGTCGGGTGATGGCGCTCGTCACGTACGGGCGCTGCGTGTATTGGGTGGAGGGAGAGAAATATATCCTGGAGAAGGGCGATCTGCTGCTCATCCCGCCGGGTACCGCCTATTATGCCAAAAGTGTACCGACGGTCATGCATACCAAATATGTCGTCCGGTTCGCCTGGCTGACCGATGCGGGGGAGCTATCCGTGCTAACTGGGCCGCAGCCGCTGCACCATAGTCCGGGCTGCTACGAGCTGGTCATCGAACGGCTGAAGGAGATGACGGAGCAGTGGGGGGAGCGCGCCGACTATTATAAGCTGATGGCTGGGGCGCAGCTGACAGAGGCGCTCGTCTACCTAAGTCGGGAGACGGATCGGGGACAACTGCCTGTCGGCAAGCGACGGCTGGCGGAGAGCATGAAGCAATACATCCAGACGAACTATCGACAGGCGGTGAATAAGGAGGCGCTCGGTGAGGCCGTCGGTCTCTCACCCAATTATGCGGCAACGCTGTTCCGCACAGTTACAGGCCAGACAATCAGCGAGTATATGCACCGTCAGCGGATCAAGACGGCCATCTACATGCTGACCGACTCCTTGCTGACGATCCATGAGATCGCTGAGTCGGTTGGCTATAGCGATCCGTCATACTTCCACCGGGTGTTCAAGCGGCTGACCGGGAGTACACCGTCCGCGTACCTGCAGGATCGTCCGCCAACCCCGTGAGCGAATTCGCTTCGCAAAAAAAACACCCCGCGCTCCGAAGGCTCGGATACAGGGTGCGGGTGAACTAGCCATTCTACGAAGCTGCAGGCAGCTCGTCTTCGATAATCTCCGGTTCGGGGTACGTCTTGCCGTGCAGCTCAACCGTTACCTTAGTCATGACCGGTGGCTCCTGCGGCCGTGAGTGAGGGCCAGTGACCGGCAGCTCGACAAGCTCGTCGACGACCTCGATCCCCTCGATCACTTCGCCGAAGGCGGCGTAGTTGCCGTCGAGTTGAGTCGCGTCCCCCTGCATGATAAAGAACTGCGAGCCGGCAGTGTCTTCGCCTTCTGCGCGGGCCATCGAGATGACGCCTCGCGTATGGCTCAGCTCGTTGGGGAAGCCGTTGTTCGTGAACTCGCCCTTGATGCTGTAGCCGGGTCCGCCCAGACCGCTGCCTTCAGGATCGCCGCCCTGGACCATGAAGCCTTTGATGATCCGATGGAAGATCGTGCCGTCATAGGCGCCGCTCTGAACGAGCGAGATGAAGTTGTTGACGGTATTGGGCGCGATCTCTGGGTAGAGCTCCACCCGGATAATCTTCTCATTGTCCATCTCGATCGTGACGACGGGATTGGCGCCGTCCTGGCCGGATGCTCCGCCTGCTGCAGCGCCATCTGTATTGGAAGGTTGATTGTTGGCCGGTGTATTCGGTGAAGACGTTTCTTCCGCGTTGTCGGGGCGGTTGCCACAGCCGGAGAGGAAGATGACGCAGAGCGCCATGATGATAAGAAATGAGATCTGATTTCGGGCCTTTCTTGTCATGCTCCATTTCCCCCTAGTCTGATGTACATTCGTATAATAGCATAGCCGCTTGCAATAAATCTACTTTTTCTGTGCAGCGGACGCGCAAAAACAGGGCCATCCACGCCGAATTGCAGCGTAGGGATGGTCCTCTAGAAGGAGATGTGGGAATCTTGCGCCAAGGGCGGAGCATGCGTCGTTACACCAGTTGTGGCTCGGCTACAGCCTGCTCTCTCATCCTGCGGAAGGCGCTCTCCTGCAGCACCTCGCGGAGCTCCGAGCATTGCCTGTGAAAAGCCTCGGGCGACAATGCGCCGCTCTGCAAGCGCTGGCGCAGCAGCGCAGTCATCTCCGCGACCTGCAGCTCGATCACCTCGTCGATGTCGGCATGCCGTGCAACGGCGATGTCTGCCAGAGACTCGCCGGCGTAGAGCCGCTCCTGGATCTCCTCGGACGTTACGCCGAGCAGCTGCGGCAAGTCGGCCTTATTCGCGCGATTGATGCCTCCCGGCTGCCTATAGCAGGGATAACGGCCGGCTGCCTGCTCTTGTCCTATGACATTTCGTATCGTAACCGCCAAGGCCATCGTGCCTGCGATCATCAGTTGTTTCGGGTTCATGCGGGGTACCTCTCCTCGCCGATCTAAGCTCTGGATGCGGGGCTCGTCTTGCCGCCCTTCTATGATTAACCCGGCATTCGTCGGCATAAACGCAGGCGAGCGGATTAATTACGCGGCAGCTCGCGCTCGACACGGGCGATCAGCTCGCTGATCTTCGTCTCCAGTCCATGCTGTTTTTGCTTGTCGGCTGCGAGCTGACGGGTGAGTGTGGCCAGTGAGGAGAAGGCGCGGCTCACCGCGGATGCGTCTTTCTTGCGTATCGCCTGGTTGGCCGCCTGCCAGCCAGACGCGGCTTGCTTCTTGAGGGCGCTGATTGTGCTTTTTGCGGAGCGGATCTGGACTTTGAGCGGATCAACGCCAGCGAGCATGTCACGCAGCTTTTTCGTTGTCTTGGCCTTCTCGGACTTCGCTTGCTTGAGGGCCTGCTCGCGTGCGCGGATATCGTCCCGCGCGAGCTGGACGGCCCAGCGTAGTTGATCGGCTTGCGCCTTCAGCGCTTTGTTCAGCTCCTTGTCTTTGAGCGGCTTGGCAGCTGCGATCTGCCGGTTCAGGACGGTCTGCGTATCCAGCAGCGGTTTGTAGCGAGCCTTGGTCTGCTGCACCTGCTGCTCCAACTGACGGATCCTGCTATCGCCGATCTGGCGGATCGCGGTCCGCAGCTTGGCGATTCGCTCCTCGTTGGCATAGTGAAGCTCGCGGATTCGCGTGTCCCAGCTCGCCTCCTCCGACTGTCGTGCCAGCACGTCCTTGTACTGCTGCTCCAGCTTCCGCGCTGTCGTCTGATCGGATGCGGCGATCAGCTTGTCGAGCGCGGTCTTGTTGCTGCTCGTCAGTCCGTAGGTGCTGGCGGACGCTGGCGGCGGACTAAGCGCGAGCAGCAGGGCGAGCGCCAGCAGCGCCGGCAGCAGACGCAGCAGCCGGTCGTTCTTGATCATCATCGATGACCTCCTTTTGGCCCCAAGGCCGTATCATGCCGATCCCTTCATGCAGCAGGCGAGCACGCAAAAAAAAGCACCCGCAAGAGGGCGCATGCGCGCCGCTCCTTACGGGTGCTTCCAACGTAAGTAAAGTTTGGGATTCGGTTGCTTTCACTATACCTGCTCCTCTCCCGCGCTGTCAAGCTCCGCAAGGGTTTGATTTGGCCCTCGGCTGGGTATGTTATGAAGTAAACGGTTGAGCATTAGGAGCAACCTGCTGGGTCATTAGACGCCTTGCGCCCTGGCGTTGATTTTGCTACCATTAGATCACATTTAGTAGATGTGAGAGAACGGAGGCTTATCGAACGTGGCAGTAGGGATAGATGATAAGAGGCCGATCCGATCCGGTGGTTTGCGGACGTCGCTGCCGGTCTTGCTGCTGCGCCAGCTGCGTCCGAAGCAGTGGACCAAGAACCTGCTCGTGTTCGCAGCGCTGCTGTTTTCCTTTGAACGGATTGCGATAGAGACGGCTGCCGCTTCGGTGGCCGGTTTTTTGCTGTTCAGCTTTGTGGCGGGCTGCGTCTATATTATCAATGATGTAGCTGATCGTGAGGCTGATCGGCATCATCCAACCAAGCGAGAACGTCCGATCGCTTCCGGCGCGCTGCAGCCCGGCGTTGCGCTGGCGTTTGGCGCCTTGCTGCTGGCGGGTTCGCTTGTAGCGGCTTATCTGATCAATCCGCTGTTTTTGGTGCTGCTGATCGGTTATTTTGCGCTTAATGTGGCGTACTCCTTCAAGCTGAAGCATATGGTGATCATCGACATTATGACGATCGCCGCTGGCTTCGTGCTGCGGGCGATCGCCGGCGGGCTCGTCATCCATGTGCCGTTCACGCCGTGGTTTCTGCTCTGCACGCTGTTGCTCTCGCTGTTCCTGGCGATCGGCAAGCGCCGGCAGGAGCTGGTGCTGCTCGGACGGGGCGTCGGCTCGCATCGCGAGGTGCTGGCGCATTATTCGCTGCCGTTGCTCGACCAACTGACGAGCATCGTCACGACGGCGACGATTATGGCGTATTCGCTGTTCACCTTTACATCCGGGCGGACGATCCATCTGATGTGGACGATCCCGCTGGTGCTCTACGGCATCTTCCGGTATCTGTACCTCATCCATATCGAGGGCAAGGGCGGCGCGCCGGACAAGGTGCTGCTCGAGGACAAGCCGCTGCTGGCGACGGTCGTCCTCTATGTCATCAGCGTCGTCTGCATTCTGGCGTGGCTGGAGTAGAGACGCGGGCAGACGGAATATCGGTTGCAGAGGAGAGGGCTAGCTTAGGAACGGGGGCAAAGGATGGAGACGAAGGGCCGCCGGCATGCCGGCAAAGCGATGATGGTGATGGCCGCCTGGCTGACGGCGACCGGCCAGCTGTTCTGGAAGTGGGGGCATGACGATATCCTGTACATGGCTGCGGGCTTCCTCTGTTATGGGGCGGGGGCGGTGCTGATGATTAGGGCGTATGCGCGCGAGAAGCTGTCGGTGGCGTATCCGCTCATGTGTCTGAGCTACGTGTTCGCGCTGATCTACGGCGATCTGCTGTTGGGCGAAGACCTCAGCTGGCGTAAAGCGGGGGCGGTGGCGCTGATCGGGATCGGCGTCACTCTGACATCCTATGAGCGATAGCCTGCTCTATGTGCTGCTCGTCGTCATGACCGGCTGCGGCGCGGTCGGCAGCGTCCTGTTCAAGGCTTATTCCGGGTCCCGCCGCAAGCTCGTGCTGCTCGCCGGATTCGCCAGCTACGGCCTCGGCGCGCTGCTCAACATCTACCTGCTCGGCTATTTGCCTTATACGATCGTTATGCCTGCCAACGCCTTGACCTTCATCTGGGCGCTGCTGCTGGCGCGGCTCGTCTTCGGCGAGACGATCGGCATCTTCAAGCTGGCAGGGGTCGGATGTATCGTCTCGGGCGTGGTCTTGCTCCTTGGAGGCCAGGGCTAAGCGGGAGCGGCGGCCGGACGAATTTACGAACCTGGAGGGTACATAAGCATGAGCTTTTGGCATTATCTATGGCGCTACCGCACGGACAACTGGGCGGCGCTTATCCTGTTCCTCGCGTTGACGGGGCTCTATATCGCGGCGAATATGCCGTATGTGCAATTCATGACGGAGCATGACGCGCTGCTCCAGCAGCATAGCCCGTTTTATGGCGCGCCGTTTACACTCAATCTGTTCAACTTTGATCCCTCGATGTATTACCCGGCTGGTGCGCCGACGATCATTCACCCCGTCAAGGATCTGCTCGCCGTGCCGCTCGCATGGGCAGCCGGCCATCTGGGGGGACTGATGTTCTTCCTGGTCGTGCAATCGGCGATCAATGCGGCGAGCGCGGTGCTGCTGTTCTACGGCATCCGTCGCAGCGGCGGATCGTTGGCGCTGGCCGGGGCATTTGGCCTGTGGCTGGGCGTCAGCTCCTACAGTCTGTTCACAGCGCTCATCCCGGACTCCTATCCGTATGTGCAGCTGCTCATCCTCTGGTCGGTGCTCTACCTGCAGTACGCCCGCAGTACAGAGCAGGGCGGCGGACTATGGCCGCAAGCGTCGCTGGCGGCAGCCAACTTCGCGATCACGTCGACCAATGTGGCGACCTTCATGGCTGGCGTCTTCATCAACCTGCTCGACGGCAGTCGCCGCTTCGGCGCGCTGGTGCGGCGCTTCCTGCTGATCGGCGCGGCGGCCTTGGGTCTGGCGCTGCTGCTGACAGGCGTGCAGTGGCTGCTGTTTGGCGGCAGCACCTGGCTGACGAGCTGGCGTCAAGGCCTGTCGGATGGGGGCTTCAGCTACGTTGCCTCCTTCTCCTGGGCGCATCATTGGCAAGCCTTCTACATGCTCTTTATTAATCCGGTGTTCTCGCCGGTTATCTCCTATATCGATCCCGGACTGGCTGCCTTCGTCACCGATCTGGGTCAGACGTACCCGCTATATGTGCAGGTGCTTGGCTGGGGACTGATCGCGCTGGCGCTGCTCGGCTTGTACCGTGGCCGTCGGAGCCGGGAGAGCTGGATTCTCGCCGTCTATATCGGCTTTGCGCTGCTGCTCCATCTGGTCGTCGGCTTCGGGCTCGGCGCCTTCCAATACGATATGTACCTGTATGCGGGGCACTCGCTGTTCGCGATCTTCTTGCTGGCGGCAGCCTTCCTGAACAGCCTCGCTCCTGGTCGCCTGCGGCAGCTGCTGGTCGGGCTGGTGTGGGCAGCCGCACTCGTCGCGCTCGTCCACAACCTCGTCCGGCATGCCGAGTCGCTGGACACGATCCGGGATGTCTTCCTGGCCTGATGCTACATCCAGCAACTTAAGAAGGTGACGGTAAGTGGGGTATGTCTATCTGCTCCTGGCTACGCTGGCCTGGAGCTTTGTCGGCTTGCTGGTGAAGTCCGCTTCGACGATGGTCGATGCGCCGCTCATCACGTTCGCCCGATTCAGCCTCGGTATCCTCTTCCTTGGGGCATTCTTGTTCATGAAGAACGGCCGTCTCGAGCTGAGGGGCAATCTACGCTGGATCTGGCTGGGCGCGATCGGCAAGTCGATCAACTATATCTTTGAGAATATCGCGATCTCGATGGGCTATGCCTACGGCAATATCCTCGTGCCGCCGATCCAGACAGTCGTGCTGCTGGCGGCGTCGGCGTGGCTGTTCCGGGAGCGGGTGTCCGGCAAAGGCTGGATCGCCGCCGCCTGCTGCATCGCCGGGGTGCTGGCGATCAGCTGGAACGGTCAGCCGCTGGACAGCCTGCTCGGGGCGAGCGGCTGGATCACCGTGCTGTTCGCCTGCTCTGCCTTCGGCTCGGCGCTCCATGTACTCAGTCAGAAGCGGCTCATCGAGCAGATGGATAACGGGACGATGAATTTCTCGGTGTTCTTCTGGTGCAGCGTGCTGACGGCGTTGCCGTTGCCTGTACAGTCGGCAGGGCTAATCGGTCCGGTGAGCGGCGCGGCGCTGCTGGCGCTGGCGGCTTTAGGCCTGATTACCGGGCTCAGCTTCGTCTGGTTCGCCGAAGCGGTGCGGCGGGTGCCGTTTCCGATGGTGATCCTCGTCAGCAACAGTATGGCGCTCTTCACGATCCTGTGGTCCTTCCTGTTCCTCGGCGAGCCGATCACCGGCTATATCCTCGGCGGAACGTTCCTCTTCTTCCTCGGACTCGTCTTGCTCCACCTGCCGCTCATGCGCGCCAAGCGGCGACCGGAGGCGGAGCGGGCCGAAGAGACCAAAGAGACCAAAGAGACCGCCACTAGTCCATGACAGACAGCCAAGCTCCCTATGGGCTCTAACGCTCGCTGCAACGGAGTACTGTAGACATCGAGCTCCAAACGCATAGCAAACAACCCAGCTCCCCCATCAGGAGCTGGGCTATTTGCTATGCCTCCCCTTCGTCAGGCTCGTCGACGCTGACGGGCGGGAACCACAGCTTGCGCAGATCGACCCAGCCCTGCGCGCCCCAGGAGACGCCTCGCAGGGAGGGCAGATAGGCGGCCTCTACCGGCTTCTCGTAGAGGATATGGAGCTGGCGGCGGGCGACCAGCTCGCTCTCGAGCGCCTCATACAGCGTCGCGCGCGCCTCCGCGTCAGT
>NZ_BFBX01000156.1 GCF_003851045.1 Paenibacillus sp. 598K
ATTGTAAGCTACGAAAGCGGGGGATGCGCAATGAGTACCGAGCCGATGCACCAGGGAAGAAACCAAGTGGAGCTTGTTAGTCTGGACATGCTGGTTCCGAAGGACCACTTGCTTCGGATGATTGATGAGCACATTGATTTCTCCTTCATTACGGAGAAAACGAAACCGTACTACCCTAAGACGCAAGGGCGTCCCCCGATCCCCCCGATCCGTCTATTCAAAATGATGTTGATTGGTTATTTGTATGGCATTCGTTCGGAGCGTCAGTTGGAAAACGAAATCAACCTGAACATCGCTTACCGTTGGTTCTTGGGTTTGGGCTTAAGCGAACGTGTACCGGACCACTCCACCATTAGTCATAATCGCAATGAACGCTTTAAAGACAGCCCCATCTTCCAAGAGCTGTTTGACGAGCTCGTTCACCTGGCCATCCGCCATGGTATGGTGGGAGGTCGTGTGTTGCTGACCGACTCGACGCATATTCGGGCCAATGCAAACAACAATCGGTACACCATGCAGACCATAGACGAGACACCGCATGCGTATCTGAAGGAACTCGAAGAGGCCGTGCAACAGGACCGGATCCAAGCTGGAAAAAAGCCGCTGCCTCCGGCGAAGGAGGCGTCAAAGGAAGACCAACAGAAAACAAGTGTGACTGACCCGGAAAGCGGCTATATGACCCGTCCAGGTAAGCCAGAAGGCTTTCATTATTTGGATCATCGCACCGTGGACCACAAGTTCAACATTATTACCGATGTGCATATTACGCCTGGAAACGTCAACGATTCCGTTGTCTATATCGATCGACTCCGGCGGCAGATTGAAACCTTCGGTTTCCACGACTTGGAAGCCGTTGCACTGGATTCTGGTTATATGACCCCTTACATATGCAAACAAACCCTGGAAGCGAATGTGTTTCCCGCCATTGTTCCCCGGAAAGCAACGACCCGTGCCGGTACGCTTCCCAAAGCTCATTTTACGTTTAACGCAACAAACAATACCTACGTTTGTCCTCAAGGCCAGGAACTGACGTACAAGCTCACGAATCGGGAAGGCTACCGCCTCTATGCGTCGGATGCTTCACACTGTGCAACGTGCCCGATGTTGGCTCAATGCACCTCGGATAAATCCAAGCAACGAAAAATTCAACGCCATGTGTGGGAAGAATTTCGTGAGCAGGTCGAAAAAAATGCGAGCAGCCCGGCGGGGCAGTTGCTATTGCGTTGGCGACAACGAAAAATTGAACCTAGCTTCGGGGAAGCCAAAGAGTTGCATGGCTACCGTCGCTGCAAATATAGAGGGAGAGCCAAAACGCAAGAACAGGCTCTCCTAACGGCGTTTGCCCAAAATGTGAAAAAGATCGCTCGTCACCTGGCCCAGCTGGCCAGAACGGGGCTTTTTCGCGAAAAATTCCGCGTGGCTTTCTTTTTACGGTTTTCCTACGCTCGAAACC
>NZ_BFBX01000157.1:0-744 GCF_003851045.1 Paenibacillus sp. 598K
CCATCATGCCGACGATCAGGCAGAGACCGTGCTGATGCGTGTGCTGCGCGGCACTGGCACGACCGGACTCTCCGGTATGCGGATGCGCCGACGGGATCGCGGCGTCGAGCTGATCCGGCCGCTGCTGGAGGTGCCCAAGGCGTCGCTGATGGCCTACTGCCGGGAGCATCGGCTGCCTTGCGTCGAGGATGAGAGCAACACCGAGCGGTATTATGTGCGCAATGCGTTGCGGCTCGATATCATGCCTCGCCTCGAGGCGTACAACCCCGAGCTGCGCGAGGCGCTCTGCCGGCTGGCCGAGCTGGCCGGGCAGGAGGACGACTGGATCGAGAGCCAGACCGAGCGTTGTTATGAGCGGCTAGTGCAGCGAGAGAAGCGCGGCTTCTCCATGGCCAGAGAGGACTTGCTGGGGCTGCATATCGCTTTACAAAGGAGATTGATTAAACTAATATTATACTATCTCTCTCCGGAGCAGGAAATTGTATCCTATGCGCGCATCGAAGCGATCCGGGAGGCGTCGGCCGATCCTTCGCGAACGACGTGGCATACCGATGTCGGCGCAGGGCTGCGCTTCGTGCGGGAGTATGACAGATTGTATTGGCTGGACCAAAGTATACATAATGTAAGTCAAGGAATGGGCTATCATTACGAGATCATCCGCCCCGAGGGACGCATCGTCGTCCTGGAGACGGAGCCGCCGACGATCTTCGAGCTTGCGACGGAGCCGGCGACTAGCGGCGAGGG
>NZ_BFBX01000157.1:859-20440 GCF_003851045.1 Paenibacillus sp. 598K
GGCGAGGGTAAGCCGACGAGCCGCTACGAGGCGGTGTTCGACGCGCAGAAGCTTCGTTTTCCCTTGATGATCCGCAATCGGCGGCCGGGCGACCGGATGGCTGTGCTGGGACTAGAAGGGACCAAAAAAGTGCAAGATATGTTCGTCGATGCAAAAATCCCGCCTTCGCAGCGGGAAACCATGCCGATCTTATGCGACGCCGAGGGCAGGCTGCTGTGGATCCCCGGACTCCGGAGAGCCGCACACGCCCTGGTCGGACCGGAGAGCGGGGAGCGAGTACGCATCCGGGTCCGGTTCGCTTGATCGCGCATGCTGGCACTTATATAATCATAAGTATAGCTTACAGTGGGAGGTCCCGTTTTGCTTAATGACATTCAAGAAATCCTGTTCGACGCCGACCAGATCCAGCAGCGTGTAAAAGAACTCGCCGACGAAGTGAGCCGCGACTTTGAAGGGCGCAATCCGCTCGTCATCTGCGTCCTGAAGGGCGCATTCATCTTCATGGCCGATCTGGTAAAGAATATCCATATCCCGCTCGAGCTGGACTTCATGGCGGTATCCAGCTACGGACAATCGACCAAGTCGTCGGGCGTGGTGCGCATCATCAAGGATCTCGATGTGCCGGTCGAGGGTCGCGACGTGCTGATCGTCGAGGACATCATCGACAGCGGTCTGACGCTCAGCTATCTGATCGACGTGCTGGAGCGGCGCAATGCCAAGTCCGTCCACGTCGTCACGTTGTTCGACAAACCGGCTCGCCGCACGGTAGGGCTGGAGGCCGACTATACCGGCTTCAAGCTGCCTGACGAGTTCATCGTCGGCTACGGGCTGGATTATGCGGAGAAGTACCGCAACCTGCCGTTTATCGGCGTACTGCGCGCAGAGATCTATGCCAAGGACTGATGGCAGCCCCTATTCGGGCAGTCCCCATGCCTGTTCTTCCGCCGGTTTGCGTTCTATTGTGGTGGCAAGACCTGCTATGGTAAAATATCTAAAGCGTCTTGAGAGGAGGTAGGGGATGAATCGGATCATCCGCAATACGGGATTTTATTTGCTCATCTTTTTGGTCACAGTGGGGATCGTCCAAGTTCTGAGCAATTCCGGCGATTCAGCTGTCGAGCTGCGATATGACCAGCTGAGCCAAGAGATACAGAACAACAACGTCAACAAACTGACCATCAAATTCGATGATTACACGTATTACATCACGGGGGAATTCAAGACTAAGGCCGAAGATGTCGAGTCTAACAAGTTCTACTCCCGCATTAATGTGGAAGAGTACGCGGTCAAGGAATTGACCGACGCTGCCAAAGCAAATGGGTTGGAGTTCAAGTTCGATCCTATGGATACCCCGAGCTTCTGGCTGACGTTCCTTACCTCAATCATACCTTTTGTGATTATTTTCATCCTGTTCTTCTTCCTGATCAATCAGGCACAAGGCGGCGGCGGCAAAGTGATGAACTTCGGCAAGAGCCGGGCCAAGCTGTATAATGAAGAGAAGAAACGCGTCACCTTTGAGGATGTGGCCGGCGCGGATGAAGAGAAGCAAGAGCTGGTAGAGGTTGTAGAGTTCCTGAAGGACCCGCGCAAGTTCGCTGCGGTAGGCGCACGCATTCCCAAAGGGGTGCTGCTCGTCGGTCCTCCGGGTACAGGTAAGACGTTGCTTGCTCGCGCCGTTGCAGGCGAAGCGGGCGTGCCATTCTTCACAATCTCGGGTTCGGACTTCGTCGAAATGTTCGTCGGGGTCGGCGCATCGCGCGTCAGAGACCTGTTCGAGAACGCCAAGAAGAACGCCCCATGTATTATATTCATCGACGAGATCGACGCGGTCGGCCGTCAGCGCGGCGCCGGACTCGGCGGCGGGCATGACGAGCGCGAGCAGACGCTCAACCAGTTGCTCGTCGAGATGGATGGCTTCGGCGCCAACGAGGGCATTATCATGATTGCCGCGACGAACCGCGCCGATATCCTCGACCCGGCCTTGCTTCGTCCGGGACGCTTCGACCGTCAGATCACGGTCGACCGTCCGGATGTCAAGGGCCGCGAGGCAGTGCTGAAGGTTCACTCCCGCAACAAGCCGATTAGCAAGGACACCAAGATGGATGTCATCGCCAAGCGGACGACGGGCTTCTCCGGCGCCGATCTGGAGAACTTGCTCAACGAAGCGGCGCTCTTGGCTGCTCGTCGCAACTTAAAAGAGATCGGCATGCGAGAAATCGACGACGCGATCGACCGCGTCATCGTCGGCACGGAGAAGAAGAGCCGCGTCATCAGCGACCGCGAGAAGCGGATCGTCGCTTATCACGAGGCGGGCCATACGATCCTCGGCTACTTCCTCGAGCATGCCGATACGGTGCACAAGGTGACGATCATCCCGCGCGGCAGAGCCGGCGGCTACGTCATCATGCTGCCCAAGGAAGACCGGATGCTCGTCACCAAAAATGAATTGCTCGACAAGGTTACCGGCCTGCTCGGCGGACGCGTCGCCGAGGAGCTGTTCATCGGCGAGATCGGCACCGGCGCCTACAGCGACTTCAAGCATGCGACCGGCATCGTCCGCAGCATGATCATGGAGTACGGCATGAGCGAGAAGCTCGGACCGATGCAGTTCGGCAGCTCGCAGCAGGGACAGGTGTTCCTCGGCCGCGATATCGGCCACGAGCAGAACTACTCCGACGCCATCGCCTATGAGATCGACCAGGAGATGCAGCGGTTCATCGGCCAATGCTACGACCGCGCCAAGCAAGTGCTGACCGAGAAGAGCAAAGAGATGCATCTGATCGCGCAGACGCTGCTGGAGGTCGAGACGCTGGAGATCGATCAGATCAAGCGACTGATCGAGACCGGTACGCTGGATCTGCCGCCAGGCTCCGAGCCGCCGGCCGAGCCAGAGGAGACGAAGGGCGAACCGACCGTCGACACCCTTGGCAATGTCAAGGTGCGGATTCAGAAGCGCGAGCCGGGCGAGGATATCCCGACGCCGCCGGACGATACGCTGGGCGGCAACGACGACCCCGACAAAAAATAACATTATCTTTATGTACAAACGCTGCCTTCGCGGGCAGCGTTTTTTGTGTGTTGAGCAAACCCCCCTGAAAGGCGGTTTTAGACGCTGTCAAGGCGCCTCCTAGCATTAAGGATAGCTATGCTGGTCAGTGCTAATCGACACGGCAGGAGGAATGTTTGTCCGTTTATTGACAGCCATTGTTCGGTTGTGTACATTAAAGGTTAACTAATGAATCGTCCGGCTTAAGCCAACACTAACAGCGTGCCGAGGGCACAGTCGCAGCGATGGTTGCAAGTCGATCGACATAGAGGAGAGGATTCATGATGGAGGCTTTGGCTCTCGAGCGCAAGCAGCAACAGAATCAGGAGCTTCGTGAGCGACTGGAGCAACTGAAGAAGGAACGGAACGCCATTATTTTGGCTCACTATTACCAGCGGGACGAGATTCAGGAGGTTGCCGACTTTCGCGGCGATTCGTTCCTGCTAGCTCAGAAAGCAGCCCAGACGGATGCGGACACCATCGTATTTTGCGGCGTCCATTTTATGGGGGAGAGCGCCAAGATCCTGGCGCCGAACAAGACCGTCATCATCCCGGATGAGCGTGCCGGCTGTCCGATGGCCGATATGGTCAATGTCGATGGGTTGCGCAAGCTGAAGGCCCAGCATCCCAATGCCAAGGTCGTCACCTATATCAACTCTTCGGCCGACGTCAAGGCGGAGACTGATATCTGCTGCACCTCGGCCAACGCCGTCAAGGTGGTCAATTCGGTTGATGCCGATGAGATCATCTGGGTGCCGGACAAAAACCTGGGTCACTATGTCCAGCAGAAAACCGACAAAAAAATGATCATCTGGGAAGGCTACTGCAACACGCACGACATGTTGACCGTCAAGGATGTTGAGGAGATGCGTGCCAAGTACCCGAACGCGCAGTTTGTCGTCCATCCCGAGTGCCGCCCGGAGGTTGTCGCGATGGGCGATTTTGTCGGCAGCACGACGGCAATTATCAAATATTGCCGCGAATCGGAGCATCAGGAGTTTATCGTCGGCACCGAAGACGGCACAGGGTATCAACTTCGTCTGGACAGCCCCGGAAAGACCTTCCATTTTGCGACCAAGTACCTGGTCTGCCCGAATATGAAGGTCAACAACCTGAAAAAGCTGGTCAAGTGTCTGGAGACGATGCAGCCGCAAATTTATGTTCCGCCTCATGTCGCGGATCGTGCCCGTTTGTCCCTGGAGCGCATGCTGCAAGTGAAGTAGCATGCGCTGCTTTCTTGCCTGGGAGCAGTTTGGGGCCCAATTAACGGTCGTTTGCAAAGGATTCGAGTATGATTCGAGGCCAATCCCCGTTTTGTGGGATTCATTTAAATAGGACGGCGTAGTCGTTTCACCTTGGGAGGACGATTGATGATATCGAGATATCTCGTGGATTTTACGTTGGACGAGCTGCCTGTTGTGGACAAGGATGTTATCGTCATCGGGGCCGGCATCGCCGGTCTTTTTACCGCGATCAAGGCTAGCGAGCAAGATAAAGTACTGATGATTACCAAAAAATCGCTGCTCGACAGCAACACCCGTTATGCGCAGGGCGGGATCGCTGCGGTCATCTCTGAGGATGACTCGCCGGCTTATCATCGCCAAGATACGCTGCTCGCTGGCGCAGGGCTATGCAGCACGGACGCTGTCAATATCCTGGTCCATGAAGGAACCAAAGGCGTCGAGGATCTTGTGAAAATGGGCACACGGTTCGATCAGGAGAACGGCGAGTTCGCGTTGACCAAGGAAGGCGCGCATAGCCAGCGTCGCATCCTGCACGCCAATGGCGATGCGACGGGCTTTGAGATCGTGCGGGCGTTGTCGGAGAAGACCAAGGATTACCCCAATATCGAGGTGTGGGACGATTGCTTCGTCATCGATCTGATCACGCAAAACGGCGAATGCCTCGGTGCGCTCGTCCAGCGCGACGATGGCAGTCGCCTAATCGTCAAAGGGAAAGCGACGGTGCTGTGCAGCGGCGGCGCAGGTCAACTGTACCGCTATACGACCAATCCGGATGTGGCGACCGGCGACGGCATCGCGATGGCTTACCGGGCGGGAGCGAACATCCAGGACGTCGAGTTCATCCAGTTCCACCCGACCTCGCTCTGCTACCCCGGCGCGCCACGCTTCCTCATCTCGGAGGCGCTGCGCGGCGAGGGTGCGGTATTGCGCAATATCCGGGGCGAGCGCTTCATGGAGCGGTATCATGAGCAGTTGGAGCTGGCGCCGCGCGATATCGTCGCGCGGGCGATCGTCAGCGAGATGGAGGCGACCAAGTCCACCTTTGTCTACATCGATATTACGCATGAGTCTGTGGAGCTGGTGAAGCATCGCTTCCCCAACATCTATCAATTCTGCTTGCAGTATGGACTCGATCTGACCACGGACTGGATCCCGGTGGCCCCGGCTGCGCATTATATGATGGGAGGCGTCAAGACGGATCTGCACGGCGAGACCAACGTCAAGCGGCTGTTCGCCTGCGGCGAATGCTCGTCGACTGGCGTCCATGGCGCCAATCGGCTGGCCAGCAATTCGCTGTCCGAAGCGATCGTCTTCGGCCGTCGCATCGTCGAGCGGATCGGTCAGTTGGATCGACCGACGTTTGAGCCGGAGCAATATGTGGCTGAGCTGCGCAGCATCCAGCCGATCCAGGCCGTTGTCGAGAAGCGGCTGAAGCTGCAGAAGATTATGGTGCGGTATGCCGGTCTGAAGCGGGACGCGCAAGGTCTGGTCAAAGGCCTGGAGGAGCTGAAGCGTCAGCTGTCGATCTTCCAGACGGTGCTGACCAAGCGCGAGGAGTTTGAATTTGCCAATCTGCTCACCTGTGCGATGCTGACCACGCAGGCGGCGCTTGCCCGCGAGGAGAGTCGGGGCGCGCATTATCGCGACGACTTCCCTGAGCGGGACGATCTGCTGTGGCGCAAGCATACGGTGTTGCATAGGGAATACGGAATGACAGAGGAGCGAATCGCCGATGTATGAATGGTCTACATATAATGAGGCGTTGGTCAACCAGATCAAAGGTTGGCTCGCCGAGGACGTAGGCTCGGGGGATATCAGCACCGAGGCGACGATCCCGGCGGGCAGTACGAGCGTAGCCGTCATCCATGCCAAGGAGGACGGCATCATCGCCGGACTGCCGGTGGCGGGGCTGGTCTTCCAGGTGGTAGACCCTGCGTTGACCTTCAAGGCGCTCGTCCAGGAGGGCGAACACATCTCGCGTGGCACCGTCATCGCCGAGGTCGAGGGCAGCACCCATAGCCTGCTCACAGGGGAGCGGCTGGCGCTCAATCTGATGCAGCGGCTCTCGGGCATCGCCACCAAGACACGGAGCTTCGTCGATCGAGTAGGCGAGCTGCCGACCCGGCTCGTCGACACCCGCAAGACGACGCCTGGCCACCGGATGCTGGAGAAGTACGCGGTCCGGGTCGGCGGCGGCGCCAATCACCGGTATGGCCTGTATGACGCGGTGATGATCAAGGATAATCATATCAAGGGCGCTGGCGGCATCACCGCCGCCGTATCGGCTGCGCGCAAGCGGATCCCTCATACGATGAAGATCGAGGTAGAGACCGAGTCAATGGCGCAGATCGGCGAGACGCTCGCAGCAGGCGCCGATATTATCATGCTGGACAATATGGCGCCCGGCGATATGGCAAATGCTGTGAAGCATATTCGGGCCCAAGCGCCCCATGTTATAATCGAGGCCTCAGGCGGCGTGTCACTGGATACGGTGCGCGCGATCGCCGAGACCGGCGTCGATGTCATCTCGGTCGGCGCCCTTACCTATTCCTTCCACTCTCTCGACATCAGTCTGGATCTCGGAAGCAAGAAAGGAGCGGCCGAGTAAGTGATTCTGGTCATGGATGTAGGCAATACCAATGTCGTGCTCGGCATCTACCGAGGCAAGGAGCTGCTGCATCATTGGCGGCTCAGCACGAATCGATCGGCCACTGTCGATGAATACGGCATGTCGATCTATAATCTGTTCCAATACGCACAGATCCGCCTCCAGCAGATCGAGGGTGTGATCATCTCCTCGGTCGTACCGCCGCTTATGCGGACACTCGAGCAGCTGTGTCGTCAATACATCGGCAAGACGCCGCTGATCGTCGGGCCGGGGATCAAGACCGGGCTGAATATAAGGTACGAGAATCCGCGCGAGGTCGGTGCGGATCGGATCGTCAACAGCGTTGCCGCGATTGAGAAATACGGCTCGCCGCTCATCGTCGTCGACTTCGGGACGGCAACGACCTTTGACTATATCGACGAAGGCGGCAATTATCTCGGCGGGGCGATCGTGCCGGGCATCGGCATCTCGACGGAAGCGTTGTACCAGCGCGCCGCCAAGCTGCCGCGCATCGAGCTCGTCAAGCCGCGCAGCGTAATCGGCCGCAATCCCGTCACCTCGATGCAAGCCGGCATCATCTATGGATATGCCGGTCAGGTCGACGGGATCGTCCGCCGCATCCGCAGGGAGTTCGGCGTCGATCCGCGAGTGATCGCGACCGGCGGACTGGCCGATCTGATCGCCTCGGAGTCGGAGGCGATCCATGAGGTCGACCCGCTGCTGACGCTAGAGGGACTGCGTCTCATCTACGAGCGTAATAAGGATTAGAGAAAAATAATAGGAGGAGGGACAAGGATGAACCCGCTTGGAGATACAATACTGAGAGGCACGGCATGGGGGGGCAAGCTGCGCGTCTTTGCCACTCGCACAACTGCGCTGGTGGACGAGCTGAGACGCCGTCACAACACATTGCCGACGGCAACGGCTGCGCTCGGTCGCACGGCGACAGCCGGGGCCATGATGGGCGCGATGCTCAAGGGAGAGGAGCGGCTGACGATTCAGGTCAAGGGCGTAGGCCCGATCGGCCAGATCGTCGTCGATGCCGATGCCGCCGGTCGGGTGCGCGGCTATGTCGACCATCCGGATGTCCACTTGCCCAGCAATGACAAGGGCAAGCTGGATGTCGCGGGGGCTGTCGGCCGTAGCGGCTACATTCATATTATTAAGGATCTGGGGCTGAAGGACCCTTACCGCGGCAGCATCCCGATCGTCTCTGGCGAGCTGGGCGAGGACTTTACGTATTATTTCGCTACGAGCGAGCAGACGCCATCCGCAGTGGGACTAGGTGTGCTCGTCGATACGGATGGCTCTGTGCTGCATGCCGGCGGCTTCATCATCCAGGTGCTGCCGGGGCTCACTGACAGCGAGCTGGATCGGCTGGAGCGGTCGGTCGACGCGATGCCTCCGGTCACGGCGTTGCTCGATCAGGGCGAGTCGCTGGAGGAGATGCTGAAGTTCGCTGTAGGCGATGAACTGCAGATTCATGAGACGTTGCCGGTCGAATTTGCCTGCAATTGCTCCGTCGAGCGAGTCGAGCGAACCTTGATCAGCATGGGCGAGTCCGAGCTTCAACAAGTGATTGAGGAGGACGGTCAGGCCGAGGTTCTGTGCCATTTTTGCAATGAAGCCTACAGGTTTGACCGCACGCATCTCCTGGCGCTGCTCGATCAAGCCAAGCCGAAGCCGATGCATTAGAGCGGGGGCCAGTGATGACTAACCCCAAAGTGGTAAGAGGTCTGGTCGCGATGCAGGCGATCTGCATGATCGTGCTGACCGTCGTCATCATCACGCAAGTGATGCCGCTCGGCATCAAGGTCGAGTCCGGCGCTGATCCCAATCAGACAGGCAGCGGCGACCCGGAGCCGCCGGCAGAGGGCGGGTATCCCGCCGGCACAGTCATCGCCACGGTTGGCGAGGAGCCGATCACGCTCGCTGACCTGCATCAGCAGCTGACGATGCAGTACGGACAGGACGTGCTGCGCACGATGATGGTCCGCCACGCGATCCGCATGGAGTCGGAGGAGAGCGGCCTCGAGGTCACAGGCGAGGAGCTGGAGCGCGAGCTGCAGCAGCTGGCCGCCGGGTATGAGAGCAAGGAGGACTTCTACCTTGCGATGGAGGAGCAGCTTGGGCTGTCCAAGGAGGATGTCCATCGCGATCTTCAGTACAAGCTCCTGCTGGAGAAGATCGCGATCCGCGACATCCCGGTCTCCGACAGGGCGGTCGAAGAGTATCTCGAGGACAATCAGGATCAGTACGAGCCGCGTACCCGGGTAAGGCTGTCCTGGATCGTCACCGAATCGCGCCGCCTCGCGGAGCAAGCGATCGACGAAGCTGCTGCGGGAGCGGACTTCGCTACGCTGGCGGCTAACTACTCGATCGATGAGTTTACCGCCGATCAGGGCGGCGATATGGGGATGATCGAGATGGACGACCCGTTCGTCGAGCCGCAGGTGCTCGAGGCGGTAGCCGACCTGGCGCCCGGCGATCTGGCCGGTCCGCTGAAGGTGGATGCCGGCTACGCCGTTATCCGCCTCGCCGAGCGGCGCGTCAACATCCAGCCGGACCAGCGGACGATCCGCGAGATGGTTCGCAAGCAACTGGCATTATCCGTGGCGAAGCCGCTGCCTCAGGTGGAGGATGAGCTCCTGCTCAAATACGACGCTTCGTTATTTCCGTTAAAGCCATAAATCGCAGCATTTTAAAGCATTTCCTATTGACAACTGATGGTTGCCATTGTTAAGATAAAGACAGCAAAAACCAACTGAATTAGTCGGAAATAGGGAGGCACTTCATATTATGGCGAGAATCGTACAAAACGTAACTGAATTGATCGGCGACACGCCGCTCGTGCGCTTGAACCGTCTTGTTCCCGAAGGCAGCGCAGAGATCTATGTCAAGCTGGAGTATCAGAACCCGGGCGCCAGCGTCAAGGACCGGATCGCGATCAGCATGATCGAGGTTGCAGAGCAGGAAGGGCTGATCAAGCCAGGCGACACTATCGTCGAGCCGACCAGCGGCAATACCGGAATCGGTCTGGCGCTCGTAGCAGCGGCCAAGGGCTATAAGGCGGTCCTTGTCATGCCAGAGACGATGAGCATCGAGCGGCGCAACCTGTTGCGCGCTTACGGCGCGGAGATCGTCCTCACGCCGGGCTCTGAGGGGATGAACGGCGCGGTCAAGAAAGCCGAAGAGATCCAGCAGGAGAAGGGCTACTTCATGCCGCAGCAGTTCAAAAACCAGGCGAACGTAAAGATCCACCGCGAGACGACAGGACCGGAAATCGTCGAAGCGATCAACTCGCTCGACGGCAAGCTCGACGCCTTCGTCGCAGGTATCGGCACCGGCGGCACGATCAGCGGCGCTGGCGAAGTGCTGAAGGAGAACTTCCCGGGCATCAAGGTCTATGCAGTCGAGCCGGCGGCTTCGCCGATCCTCTCCGGCGGCAAGCCGGGCCCGCACAAGATCCAGGGTATCGGCGCAAACTTCGTGCCTGACATTCTGAATCGCGAGATCTACGACGAGGTCATCACCGTCGACAACGAAGAGGCATTCGAGCATGCGCGTCGCGCAGCCAAGGAAGAGGGCATCCTCTGCGGCATCTCCTCCGGCGCAGCGATCCTCGCAGCGCTCAAGGTCGCCAAGGAGCTGGGCGAAGGCAAGCGCGTGGTTGCCATCGTGCCGAGCAATGGCGAGCGCTACCTGAGCACGCCGCTCTTCAACTTCGAGAACTAAATCATCAACAAGCGCCAGCGTGCGGGCAACCGAGCGTCAGGCACTTGCTTGATACGGACAGAGCGTCCTTCCGGCTGAGGCCGGAAGGGCTCTTTTCTTTTGGCTCAATATAAGCTACTATAAGTGACAACAAAACGCGCTGCGCCAACATTGACATCGTTTGGTAGGTGTGCAGCGCAAGCAGGGTTGGAGGATCTCGGATGAACGATACGCCGTTATCGAAGTGGGAGCGCTGGCATCAGAGCGGGCAGTATACGATGCTCCCTTATATAGACCGGCTTCCGCTGGAGCCAGGTGCGACGCGGGCGCACAGCTGGACCCGTGCCTGGCAGGCGGCGGCCGACTACGCTCTCGTACTGGAGAGCGGCAAGGATGGACGGTATACGTACCTCGGCCTGCAGCCGAGCTCGATCATCCGGGGCAAGGATCAGACCGCCTGGGTGCAGGACGCTGGCGATGCCGAGCCTGCGATGATGGAGGGGCCGCCGCTTGAGACCGTGCGTCGCTGGATGGCGCCGTATGTCGCGCCTGCGGTAGAGGCTGCGCCGCCCTTCATCGGCGGCTGCGCCGGCCTGTGGTCCTACGACATCGTCCGCTCGATCGAGACGCTGCCGGTGCAGGCGGCGGACGATCTCGGGCTGCCCGACTATCTGCTGCTGCGACTGGACGAGCTATGGATCATCGATCATGAGGCCGCACAGCTATACTGCGTCGTCCATAGCCAGGTCGCGCCGGAGGCAGACCCGTCGGCGCTGCGCGCCGCGCATACAGCGGCGGCTGCACAGGCGGAGCGGATGCTGGCGCTATGGCGCCAGGTCGTCGCAGTCGATGCGGCGGATACGGCGCTGCGCGAGCGCCGTCAGGCATTGATCGCCAGCGATCCGACGCCGATCGACGTCGAGGCGATGGACAGCATCCAGACCCCATTCTCGCGCGAGCAATTCGTCGACGCCGTGCGCCGCATCCAGGCGTATATCGCGGCAGGCGACGTGTTCCAGGTCAATCTCTCGGTCCGTCAGAGCCGGGATGTGCTAGCGTCGCCGGAGGAGCTGTATGAGTGGCTGCGCCTCTTCAATCCCTCGCCCTACATGGGGATGCTGCGCTGCCCGGACTTCCAGCTCGTCAGCGCGTCGCCGGAGCTGCTCGTGCAATCGCGCGGCGGCCGACTGTCGGCGCGTCCGATCGCCGGCACGCGGCGGCGAGGGCGGGACGAGGCGGAGGATCTGCGGATGGCGGAGGAGCTGCTCTCTAGCGACAAGGAGCGGGCCGAGCATATTATGCTCGTCGATCTGGAGCGCAACGATCTCGGTCGGATCTCCGCCTATGGCTCGGTGCGAGTAAGCGAGCTGCTCGTCATCGAACGTTACTCCCACGTGATGCATCTCGTGTCGCAGGTGGAGGGCCGGCTGGCCGAGGGCAAGGATGCGTATGACGTCATCGCTGCGACCTTCCCGGGCGGCACGATCACAGGCGCGCCGAAGATCCGGACGATGGAGATCATCGAGGAGCTGGAGCCGGTGCGGCGCGGGCCGTACACGGGCTCGCTCGGGTATATCGGTTATAATGGTGACATGGAGTTCAATATTATCATCCGGACGATGGTGGTCCAGGACGGTCAGGTCCATATCCAGGCAGGCGCGGGCATCGTCATCGACTCGGACCCGGAGCGAGAGTATCGCGAGTCGCTCAACAAGGCCAAGGCGCTATGGAAGGCAATCCAGTACAGCGAACGGCTCGTCCGCGAGCAGGCAGGCGCGCCTACCTAGACAACATTCATGTCAAAGGATAGCGGCAGCACTACAAATACGAATTAAGGGGTGGAGACGATGATCCTGGTCATCGACAATTACGATTCATTTACGTACAATCTGGTGCAGTATCTGGGCGAACTCGGCGGCGACATCGTCGTCAAGCGCAATGACGAGATCGACCTGGAGGGCATTCGCGAGCTGGCGCCGGACCATATCCTCATCTCGCCGGGGCCTTGCACGCCCAATGAAGCGGGCATCAGTCTATCACTGATCGAGCGATTCAAGGGCGAGATCCCGATCTTCGGCGTCTGCCTTGGCCACCAGTCGATCGGCCAGGCGTTCGGCGGCGACGTCATCCGCGCCGAGCAGCTCATGCACGGCAAGACGTCGGAGATCCACCACGACGGCAAGTCGATCTTCGCCGGCTTGCCGTCGCCGTTCGTCGCCACGCGCTACCACTCCCTGATCGTCAAGCGGGAGACGTTGCCGGACTGTCTCGAGATTACAGCGGAGACGGCTCAGGGCGAGATTATGGGCTTGCGGCACAAGACGTACCCGATCGAGGGGGTACAGTTCCATCCGGAGTCGATCATTACCGAGCATGGCTTGACGATGCTGCGCAATTTCCTGTCGATGCACGCTGGAGCCGCGCGATGAAGGTAGGCCGCGACGGCCAGGTCGTCGAGGCCGGAGAGGCCGTGATCTCGGTGTTCGATCACGGCTTTTTGTACGGGATGGGATTGTTCGAGACGTTCCGCACCTACGGCGGCCGGCCCTACTTGCTGGAGCGGCATCTGGAGCGACTGGCTGCGGGCTGCGCGGAGCTGGGTATCCGGTTCGGATGGACGGCGACGCAGGTGGAGGAGTGGCTCGCTGAGGTACTGGCGGCCAATGGTCTGGCCGAGGGCTATGTCCGGCTGACCGTAACCGCTGGCGAGGCGGACCTCGGCCTGCCTGCGGGCGACTACGACTCGCCGCATGTGCTGCTGCTCGTGAAGCCGCTACCGGAGCTGCCGCCATCGCTCTATGAGCAGGGCAAGCAGCTATGGCGGCTGGCGCTGCCGCGCAACACGCCGGAGGGCGAGCAGCGGCTCAAGTCGCTGCATTATATGAACAATATCCTCGCCAAGCGCGAGCTGTCGGCGAGCGGCGCGGCTCCAGGGGCCGAGGGCATGATGCTGACGCGCGACGGCTGGCTCGCCGAGGGTATCGTCAGCAATCTGTTCTTCTGCCGCGAGGGACAGCTCTATACGCCGTCGCTGGACACCGGCATCCTGCCGGGCGTCACCCGGGCGCGTGTGTTGGCGCTGGCGACGACGCTTGGTCTGCCGACAGAGGAGGGCAAGTACACCTGGGCCGAGCTGCTCGCGGCCGATGAAGTATTCCTGACCAACTCGATCCAGGAGCTGGTGCCGGTCACGTCGCTGGCCGATCCGGACGGTGTGGTCGAGGTTGGCGGCGGGCGTGTCGGCGCCTGGACGCAGCGGCTGCTCGCCGCTTATCGGGCGGAGACGGAGGAGATAAGATGAAGACGACGATCGCTTATCGCGATTACGAGTGGCCGGACGGCGTCCGTCTGCAGCTTGGACGGCGGACGCTGATCATGGGCATTCTGAATATTACGCCGGACTCCTTTTCGGATGGCGGGCGGTATACGGCGGTGGAGTCTGCCGTCGAGCAGGCTCGCCGGATGGTGGAGGCGGGCGCTGATCTGATCGACATCGGCGGCGAGTCGACGCGTCCGGGCAGCGAGCCAGTGTCGCTCGAGGAGGAGCTGCGCCGCGTGGTGCCGGTCATCGAGGCGCTGCGCGCGGAGCTGCCGGAGCTGCCGCTGTCGATCGACACCTACAAGGCGGAGACGGCGCGTCAGGCGCTGACCGCAGGCGCGCATATTATCAATGATATATGGGGCTTGAAGGGCGATGATCAGATGGCCCGGGTCGCGGCCGAGAGCGGTTGTCCGGTCATCCTGAGCCATAATCGCCTGGCGCGCGACTATGAGGCGCTAGTGCCCGATGTGATCGCCGATCTGCGGGAGAGCGTGCGGCTGGCGCGGACTGCTGGTGTAGCGGAGTCGCATATTTGGCTCGATCCGGGGATCGGCTTTGCCAAGACGTATGAGGATAATGTGGCGCTGATGGGCGCGCTCGACCAGCTGACGGCGCTCGGCTATCCGGTGCTGCTCGGCACCTCGCGCAAGCGATTCATCCAGCAGACGCTGGGCCGGCCTGCGGGGGAGGTCGTGATGGGCACCGCCGCGACTGTGGTGATGGGCATCATGCAGGGCTGCCAATTGATGCGCGTCCATGACGTGGCCGAGATGAGCCAGGCCGCGCGGATGGCCGACCGGATCGTCTATAGCGACGCTTCGCAGATGTGAGTGAGACTTGGACAACCGCGCTCGGAAGATCGTTGTTAGGCAGGCAGTCTGTAAGACGACTTATTAGACAAGAGAGGTGATCTTGATGGATCGCATGACACTTAGAGGGATGGAGTTTTTTGGCTATCACGGCGTCATCCCCGAAGAGAATAAGCTCGGTCAGCGGTTCCGGGTGGAGCTGGAGCTGCGGCTCGACCTGCGCGAGGCGGCGGCAAGCGACGACATCGGGGCTAGCGTGAACTATGCCGAGGTGCACGCGCTGGTCAAGGAAGTGGTGGAAGGGCCGCCCAGCAAGCTGATCGAGGCGCTGGCGGGTCGTATTGCATCTCGTGTGCTGGACACTTATACTATGGTAAATGAAGCGACGGTGCGTGTGACCAAGCCGCATCCGCCGTTCGACATCCACTTCGACGGGGTCGTCGTCGAGCTGTCGAGGAAGCGGGATGCCGATGGCCGGATCGTGGCTTCGTGGAGCTGATAGCCAGATGGGATCACGCGAACTGAACCGGACGGCATATATCGCCTTGGGCTCCAATCTGGGCGATCGGGAGCGTCTGCTGCGGCAGGCGCTGGACGCACTTGACGCATTGGAGGAGATCCGCGTGCTGCGGCTGTCCGGCATCTACGAGACAGACCCGGTCGGGTATACGGATCAGCCTGCTTTTTTGAACATGACCGCCGCTCTGGCCACCTCGCTGCAGCCGCTCACGCTGCTGGAGAGGCTGCTGGAGATCGAGCTTCGGCTCGGTCGGGTGCGCGAGGAGCGCTGGGGGCCACGCACGATCGATCTCGATCTGCTCTACTACGAAGGTGTGGCGATGCATACCGATACCCTCATCCTGCCCCATCCCCGGATGATGGAGCGGACCTTCGTCCTGGTGCCCCTGCTGGAGACACTGGCGGACGACGCAGCGGCCGCGCCGCTGCGAGGCGCGGTGTCGGAGGCCGTGCGGCAGCTGGGAAAGGAAGGCATGACACGATGGAATACGAACAACTGGCCGGACGGCTCCGAGCTTTCCGGAAATTAAAGGGCTACACCCAGCATCAGCTCGCCGAGCGGATGGGCGTCTCGGTAGCGGTCCTGGGCTCGCTGGAGCGAGGGACACGCACGCCGCAGGTCAAGCTGCTCGAGCATATCGCCGCCGCGCTCGAGGTCCGCTATGAGGAGCTGATCGGCGACACGTACCCTGCGGGCAAGCTGCCGCAGGCAGACAAGGAAGGGAGTTAAGGAGAGCATGCTGCAAATCGGACACATCCAGATGAAAAACAAAGTCGTGCTGGCGCCGATGGCAGGCGTGTGCAATCCGGCCTTTCGTCTGATCGCCAAGGAATTCGGCTGCGGCCTCGTCTGCGCGGAGATGGTCAGCGACAAGGCGATCCTGCACGGCAATAAACGGACGATGGAGATGCTCTATGTTGATGAAAGGGAAAAGCCGCTCAGCCTGCAGATCTTCGGGGGCGACCGGGCGACGCTCGTCGAAGCGGCCCGAATCGTCGACAAGCAGACCAATGCCGATATTATCGATATCAACATGGGCTGTCCCGTGCCGAAGGTGACCAAGTGCGACGCCGGCGCTCGCTGGCTGCTCGATCCGAACAAGATCTACGAGATGGTGTCGGCCGTCGTCGATGTCGTCGACAAGCCAGTCACGGTCAAGATGCGGATCGGCTGGGACAGCGAGCACATCTACGCGGTCGAGAATGCACAGGCTGTCGAGCGTGCCGGCGGGCAAGCGGTGAGCGTACACGGACGGACGCGCGAGCAGCAGTATACCGGCCATGCCAACTGGGATATTATAAAGGACGTCAAGGCAGCCGTATCCATCCCGGTCATCGGCAACGGCGATATCTTCTCGCCGGAGGACGCGCAGCGCATCCTCGACCATACCGGCTGCGACGGCGTGATGATCGGCCGGGGGGCGCTCGGCAATCCGTGGATGCTCTATCGTACGGTGCACTATCTGACGAGCGGCGAGCTGCCCCCGGACCCGACGCCGACCGACAAGATGAAGATCGCGATCCTCCATATGGACCGGCTGATCGCCCTGCGCGGCGAGGCGGTCGCCGTCCGCGAGATGCGCAAGCATCTGGCCTGGTATCTGAAGGGGCTGCCTGGCGCGGCGCGCATCAAGGATCAGATCATGGAGGAGACGACCCGCGACAAGCTGGTGGCGATCATGGGCGGGTACATCGACTCGCTCGAGGAGAAGGCGGTTGAGCCCGTCGCCTCCTCGCCGGTGCAGGATCATAAGGTGACGTATTAATGGGCAGAGGATGTCTGCTTGCGCCTGGAGTGGTCTTTGCGGGACAGCGACGGAGGACGGAGATTGGTTGAGGCTGGCTTTGATTGACATTTGAGGTCCCTTGCCATATAATCATCCAATAGTATTTCTGCCCTGCCTGGCGGCGCCCTCGAGCGACAGTCTGGCGAGGGAGATTAAACCGACAGCCGGGCTTCGTGTCATTACGGGTTCTGAATGTAATATATTAAATATCAGTGAATTCATACACGGTATGAAAATATGTCACACGACAGGAGAATCAGTAAGATGAACGACAAGGAAATCATCCTTACTCAAGACGGGCTTAAGAAATTGGAAGAGGAACTGGAAACGCTCAAGTCAGTCAAACGTCGTGAAGTCGCTGAGCGGATCAAGGTAGCTATCGGTTATGGGGATATTAGCGAGAACTCCGAATACGAGGACGCCAAAAACGAGCAAGCGTTTATCGAAGGGCGGATTATCACCCTCGAGAAGATGCTGCGCAATGCCCGGATCATCAATAATGACGAGGTCGACATCGACACGGTTAGCATCGGCGCTACAGTAATCGTAGAGGATCTGGAGTTCAAGGACCAGATGGAGTACACGATCGTAGGCACGGCTGAGGCCGACCCGCTGCAAAACAAGATCTCCAATGAAAGTCCTGTAGGTCGGGCGATTCTGGGCAAGGAAAAAGGCACAATCGTGGATGTGAATGTGCCTGCTGGCGTGATCAAATATAAAATTTTGGATATTAAAAAGTAAGTTTTGCGCGCTTGCACTGGAAAGCTTCCTTGACGGAGGCTTTTTTTGCAAAAAACATGAGTAAGCGTCTGAGCGGTGCAGCGCGACGGTTGATGAACAAGGAGATGAATGAAGTGGCACAAGACAATCAAGAGCAGACGACAACGCAGGAACAGGAGCTTAGCGAGCTGCTGCAGATCCGTCGGGACAAGCTCGATGAGCTGCGCGGACTGGGTGTAGACCCGTTCGGCAAAAAATTCGTCCGTACGCATCAAGCGGCAGAGATCCTCGCAGCCTATGGCGAAGCAAGCAAGGAGGAGCTGGAGGCGCAGGAGCATGAGGTCCGTGTGGCGGGTCGAATCATGCAAAAGCGCGTCATGGGCAAGGCAAGCTTCGCCCATATCCAGGACCTGAGCGGCAAAATCCAGCTGTACGTCCGTCAGGACGCGCTGCCGGAGAACATCTACAAAGCCTTCAACCTGCTCGATATCGGCGATATGGTCGGCGTGCGCGGCGTCGTATTCAAGACCAAGACCGGTGAGACGACCGTGAAGGCGCTGGAGCTGGAGGTCCTCACCAAATCGCTGCTGCCGCTGCCAGAGAAGTACCACGGTCTGAAGGATGTGGAGCTGCGCTATCGTCAGCGTTATGTCGATCTGATCATGAATCCGGATGTGCAGCAGACATTCATTACCCGCTCGCGGATCATCCAGTCGATGCGTCGTTATCTCGATGCGCGCGGTTACCTCGAGGTCGAGACGCCAACGCTCCATACGATCGCAGGCGGCGCGGCGGCGCGGCCGTTCATTACCCATCACAATGCGCTCGACATGCAGCTGTATATGCGGATCGCCATCGAGCTGCATCTGAAGCGGCTGATCGTCGGTGGACTGGAGAAGGTGTATGAGATCGGACGCGTCTATCGCAACGAAGGCATCTCCACACGACATAACCCGGAGTTCACGATGATCGAGTTGTATGAGGCGTATGCCGACTACGAGGACATCATGGAGTTGACCGAGCGGATGGTCGTACACATCGCTGAGGAGGTACTGGGGACGACGACGATCGATTACCAGGGCCAACAGGTCGAGCTCGGTCAGCCTTGGCGTCGCGTCTCGATGGTCGATCTGGTCAAGGAAGCGACCGGCGTCGATTTCAGCGCCGAGATGACCGACCAGGAGGCGCATGAGCTGGCCAAAGTGCATAAGGTCCAGGTCGATCCGCATATGACGCAAGGTCATATCTTGAACAACTTCTTCGAGACGTTCGTCGAGCACACGCTCATTCAGCCGACGTTCGTGACCGGACACCCGGTGGCGATCTCGCCGCTGGCGAAGAAAAACGATCGCGATCCGCGCTTCACGGACCGCTTCGAGCTGTTCATCGTCGCTCGCGAGCACGCCAATGCCTTCACCGAGCTCAACGATCCGATCGACCAACGCCAGCGCTTTGAGGCGCAGCTGGTGGAGAAGGAGCATGGCAACGACGAGGCGCACGAGATGGACGAGGATTTCATCCGTGCGCTCGAGTATGGCATGCCGCCGACCGGGGGCCTGGGCATCGGCATCGACCGTCTGGTGATGCTGCTCACGGACGCGCCGTCGATCCGCGACGTCCTGCTCTTCCCGCATATGCGCGATCGCTCGCACGATTGACGCGTACGATTAAGCTAAGAAGTTTATAGGAGCTGTCCGAGACCTGTTCTCGGGCAGCTTTTCTGTTTTCTCTATGCTAGGGCGTGTTTGCAAACCCGCTCAGGGGCATCTTAGGCCGCCTTTCCGCCCCCTGCGGCGTCACTTTTGCTTGCCG
>NZ_BFBX01000157.1:20533-22029 GCF_003851045.1 Paenibacillus sp. 598K
TGCTACCCTCCGAGTATGCAAACACACCCTAGGATTATCTGCCAGCTTGCAAGTGGAACAATTTCGCCCTCGATTGCGTCTATGATGTCGGAGGTGGGGCGAGATGAGCAAAGCGCAGACCGGCATCATCACGATGTTACTGGTGGTGCTTCTTATAGCATTGAGTGCGTTTGAACGCGGGGGCGCGGGGACCTATGTCGAGGGCGCCCAGAGTAAAGCGGGAGCGGTAATGTGGCTGGAGCAGCATGAGCTGACGATGCGTCCAGGCTCGGGCGAAGCGCTGCTGGATGGAGAGAGTCTTGCTGTCGAGCCGCTGCTCGTGCATCAGGGTCGGTCCTATGTTGCAATCAAGACAATCGAGCAGGCAGGCGCAGGCAGCGTCTATTGGGATGCGGCGAAGCGACAGGCGATCATACAGATCAAGGATACGGTGCACGGCTCATTGGATCGGCTGGTGTACGAAGCGGGTACGCAGCATCCATACCGGGGAGACGGGACAGCGTTGGAGGAGCTTCGCATGCCGCCGCCCTTCCTCTACGAAGGACGGATGTACATCCCTGTCAGCGTGTTGCCGGCGCAAGGGATCGCTGTCGACTGGCAGGATGGCGCACTGACCTGGCGCTGGAGCGACAAGCGGATGGAGCTGGCATCGGATCAAGTCGTCGTCACAGGCCGCGACTATGTGCTGACGGTCATGTATCAGCAGGAGCTGAGGACGCCGCAGCTGGTGATGGCCGGGGGCGGCGGTAGTTGGAGCGCACTGGATGGCCAGGTGCTGGAGCGGGGCATTGTCCAGTCGGAGCGCAAGTTCAACCGGATCGACTTCCGGATGCAGCTGCAGCCAGGGCCCAATCCGATCGAGGTCAGATCGGCCCAGGCAGGCAGCCGGACGATGGAGATCTACTGGGATCCGGGCTCAGATACGGCTGCCGAGCTGCCTGTGAGACTGTACGCCGAAGGGGAAGATCGTGTGCAGATCGCAGCGCCGACCTCAGGCTACACCCGACTGGCAGCAGGAGAGGCGCTGGAGGTGAGCGGCCGCATCCTCCACAGCGATCCGTCTGAGGGCGAAGTGTCGCTGGCAGTGTGGCGGTTCGATCGCGCAGCTATGGACTACACCGAGCGCATGCAGGAGGCGAAGCTGTCTGTGCAGGATGGACAATTCTCCGGTCATATCCTATTGGAGGAGGGCGGCGACTATCTGATCCAGATCATCAGTCCCAAGTATATGGAGATGTCCGGTCAGGAGGAGAAGGGGGCGGCGCTATGGGGCGAGCTGCGCGCTGTCGTAGACGGTGCGAAGTGAGAGCGCATAGACGGACCGGGATAAGAGAGGATGGGCGACCTGCAGGGTACTAATTGGCGGGTAGCCCGAGCATGAGAAGAGGCCGGGTAATTGAGGCTCAACCAGACCTTATCGAAGGTTCTTCAGAAACTATGAAAAAAGTTTTAAAAAAGGCTTGCATTATGATTTAGATCTGTGCTATATTATTCAA
>NZ_BFBX01000158.1:0-314 GCF_003851045.1 Paenibacillus sp. 598K
GCACCGGCATCGGCGGCGCGCTCTATCTCGACGGACGTATCTACCGGGGCGCCGGGGCTGCGGCAGGCGAGATCGGCTACAGCGTCATCGCTCCGCCTGCGACGCTCCTCCCGCAGCAAGGCTCGGATGCCGCGCCTGCCACAGCCGACGGCGATCTGTTCGGCCAGTTCGAACAGATCGCCTCCGGCACCGGCATCGGCCGACTGGCGAGGGAGCATCTGACCCGCAGCGATCGCAGCGTGGTCGACGCCTCGCTCATCGTCCAGCTCGCCGGAGGCGCGCCCGAGGCGGTCAACGCACGCCATGTGCTGGCG
>NZ_BFBX01000158.1:386-12608 GCF_003851045.1 Paenibacillus sp. 598K
GTGCTGGCGGCAGCCGCTCAAGGCGACGCCGAAGCGCTCGAGCTGCTGCGCCTGCCGCTCGACTACATGGCGATCGGCATCGCCAACGCCGTCTCGCTGCTCAACCCGGCGAGGGTCGTCATCGGCGGCGGCGTCGCCGACTCGGGCGAGCTGTACGTCTCGGCTGTCCGCGAGCGCATCGCTGCCTTGACGCCGATCGCTACCGAAGTCGTCGCTGCGCGGCTGGGCAACCGGGCAGGCGCGATCGGCGCTCTCGCCGGCGTCCTCCCGAACCGCGTCTAGCGATGAGGACACCTTTATCCGACCTGTCTATGACCTGACTAACCTTGAGAAGCCTTGAGAAACCTTAAGAAACGGAGCTGATCCTGATGAATACAACAACTACACCACGCGGACACCATCTGGTCACGGAAGCGTACTGGTACAGCATCCTCGGCTATGATGTCTCCAACCGTCGCCTGCTCGCCCAGTTCGACGGCAACGGCGGCATCTCCAAATACTCCGTCGCAGGCGAATGGCAGCTGATGACCGAGCGCGAATGGTTCACCGCCTGGTCCGTTAATGGCCGCCGTCTGCCTGCAAAGCACCGCAAGACGGTCCGCGTGCTCGGACGCGCGATGGAGATCGACTTCCACTCCGAGCAGGAGCTGGACGGCGTAGCGGTAACGGCCGAACAATACTGCGACGACACGAACAATGCGCTCTATCTGCGCTTCCGCTTCGCCAATCACGGCTCGCAGCCTGCCCGTCTCCTGCTCCGCCAGGGCATGCAGTGGGAGATGAAGAGTTACATGGCCGCCATGGTCGCCAAGCAAGGCAGCTACACCGAAGCGCCGATGCAGGACCGCTGGCATAACGGCAATACCGGCTGGGAAGCTGTGCTCGGCGACGCCTACCGCGTCCATCTGGCCGCGAGCCACTCGCCGAACCGCATCGAGCAGGACGGCTATCGGATGGTGCTTGATTATCCCGATGAGGTCGCGCCGGGCCAGGAGGTCGTCATGACGATCGCCGTCTCCGGCGGCATGGAGCCACTGTCGCTGGACGCGCTCTACGCTGGCGCCGACGCCGCATGGGATGCCGCTGAGCGCTATCGCCAATGGCTCGGATCGTTCCACGCATCGCAGCATGAGACGCTCGACGCGCTCGTCGCCGCCTGCCTCAACGTCTCGCACTCGATGTACAAGGAGAGCGGCGACACGTTCGCAGCCTTCTACGCTGGCGTCAACTACCAGAGCCCTTCCCGCACCTACTTCCGGGACGGCTACTGGACCGTACTGCCGCTGCTGCCGTTCAAGCCGGAGTGGGTGCGCAACGAGATCGTCACGCTCGCCCAGGGCATCGGCGATGACGGCTCTTGCCCAAGCGCCGTCATCTACAACGTGCTGCGCGAGCGCTACGAGCAGTTCTGGCCGGATCACTACGATTCGCCGTCGTTTTTCATCATGATGCTGCACGATTACCTCGCCTGGACCCATGATGCAGCGCTGCTGCAGGAGTCGGTGGGCGGACGGACGATCGCCGAGCTGATGGAGCTGTGCATGTCCAAGATGGACAACCTGATCGACGACGAGCTGCAGCTGATGGTGAAGCCGGACAATCGTCGCGACTGGTGCGACAACGTCGTCCGCCAGGGTGCGGTCGCCTACACGGCCATGCTGCATCTGCGCGCCCGCTTCTGCTACGGCGAGATCCGCCGGTACGCCGGACAGTGGGACGAAGCGACCCAGGCTGCGTGGAACGGCAAGACCGACGCGCTCACCCGCGCGCTGCGCGAGCGGCTGTGGGATGACGAGGTCGGCTACCGCAACTATGACAACGTCGACGGCGAAGGCGCGCTGGAGCCCAACGTCTCGGTCGAGCAGGCGCTCGCGCCGGCCTTCGACCTCGGCGAAGTGTCCGACCAGCAGCATGTGCTCGACCGGATCGCCGCCCGTCTGGAGACGCGCAACAACCCGGACCAGCCGCACGGCGACTGGGGCGTCATGACCGTATTTCCGCAGTATACCCATATCCAGCATCTGGTCGAGAAGTCGTCCTACCCGTTCCGCTACCACAATGGCAGCGACTGGCCGTACTGGAGCGGCGTGCTGGCGATGGCCAAGCTGCGGCTGCGCCGCGACGACTGGGAGTATCCGCTCACGCGCTGGTTCACCTACGGGCTGGAGCGTCAGTGGCTGACGCCGGTCGAGTACTTCGATCCGGTATACGGCAAAGGCTCCGACCTCCAGGGCTGGAGCGGCATGCCGGCAGCAGCGGTGCTGATGGGCGGACTGGGCCTGATGCCGCCGCTCAATGGCGAGATCGCGCCGACGGCGCCGCTGTGGGGCGACACCACCGTCACCGGCATCCGGTACCGGGGCGGCAGCTACACGTATCGCTCGGCTGGCGGCCAGGTCACGTTCGAGCAAGAGTAATAGGTCGGTCGGCTTCTGCAAACACAAAACAAGGCCGTCTCCTTTACAGAAGGGGGCGGCCTTTTTAAGTCAGGCATATACGAGCTGGCTAGCGGATGCTCGCCGCACACACGCTGGCAATTCAACTGCAGACTGGTATAATGAACCTCAGCACCATATCCTACAACGGTACATAAGGAGGCCTATTCCATGAGAACGATCCAACTCGGCACCAGCTCGCTGCAAGTGCCGGTCGTGGCCGTCGGCTGCATGCGCATCAACGGACTGGACAAGCAGGAGGCCGAGCGTTTCGTCCGGACCTCGCTCGAGGCGGGAGCCAACTTTTTTGACCATGCCGATATCTATGGCGGCGGCACCTGCGAGGAGATCTTCGCCGATGCGGTGCAGATGAGCGACGACGTGCGGGAGCAGATGATCCTGCAGTCCAAGTGCGGTATCCGCCAGGGCATGTTCGACTTCTCCAAAGAGCATATCGTAAGCTCGGTCGACCGTATCCTGCAGCGTCTGCGCACCGACTACCTCGACGTGCTGCTGCTGCACCGTCCAGATACGCTGGTGGAGCCGGAGGAGGTCGCCGCGGCGTTTGATCAGCTCGCCAGCTCGGGCAAGGTGCGCCACTTCGGCGTCTCCAACCAAAATCCGATGCAGATCCAGCTGCTGAAGCGCTATGTCCAGCAGCCGATCGTCGCCAACCAGCTCCAGCTCAGCATCACCAACACGACGATGATCGATCAAGGCTTCAACGTGAACATGGAGAACGAAGCCGCCGTCAACCGCGATGGCAGCATCCTGGACTTCTGCCGTCTGCATGACATCACCATCCAGCCATGGTCGCCGTTCCAATACGGCTTCTTCGAGGGCGTCTTCCTCGGCAACGAGAAGTTCCCCGAGCTGAACAAGCAGATCGACGAGGTCGCCGCCGCCCATGGCGTCAGCAACACGACGATCGCGATCGCCTGGCTGCTCCGGCACCCGGCCCGCATGCAGCCGGTCACCGGCACGATGAATATCGAGCGCCTGCTGGACTGCTGCAAGGCCGCCGACATCGAGCTGAGCCGCGAGGAATGGTACGCCATCTACCGCGCCGCAGGCAACATCCTGCCGTAAGCGCCTTCCTGCGCCAATGCGACACGGCTCAATCGGAGCGCCATGACCGACGACCGCTGGCGCTGGCGTCGTCGTCCGCTGGCGAGCCCGCACGATGCAGGCTCGCTTCGTATAAGCCGTGGTGTGGACGACCGCGTATCAGCCCGCCTTTAGTGCCCAAAAAACCTCTGACCCGCCTTACCGGTCAGAGGTTTTTCTATCTTGTCAGGATGCCGACTCGCTGCTCTGTGCTTCCGCCCCAGCTCGCTCATCCCTCATCGACGGCCGATCGCCGCCCTCGGGGAACGTCCCGTCCGGGGAAGACATGCCTTCCATGCCTTCCATCCCCTCTGGGCGCGTCATCCCTTCCATCCCTTCCGGCGGCGTCATCTCCTCCATTCCTTCCGGAGGCATCCTGCCTTCCCCGCCGCGACCCTGTCCTCGCATGCCCGGACCGCCGCCCTGGCCGCCCCCCATACCGCCGAACATGCCGCTGCGGGCTTCTGTTACGCCATTCTGATCGAGCCAGGTGACGGAGCTGGCGATCTCGAACGACACGACCTCCGTACCGCCGCTATACGTGCCGCCGCTGTACAAGCCGCCTACTGCCACGCCCGTGTCCGAGCCGCCGCTGTACAGCGTGTAGCTGCCGCCCTGCTGCAGCTCGGGAGTGCTGATGACGACTGACTGGTACGCCTTGGTCGGCGCAAAGGTGACGATCGTCCGGCCATCGCTATCCTCCAGCTGGACCAGCGTGCCTGCGGGCTGCGACTGTGGATACGTCATGAGGATCGAAGGCTGAGTCGATGCATCCGAGGTGGCTTGCGCCATGCCGCTGCTGCCTGCAGCGATGACGACGCCGCCGCTCATCGTAAAGGTTCCGTCATAATCGAGCGCGCCATTGCCGTTGTTGGTCGGGCCGTTGACCAATACCGTGCCGCCGCTCATCTCGATCGAGCCGTTGGCGTCGAGCCCGTCGCCGCCCGCATCGACGACGACGTAGCCCCCGCTGACGGATAACGTACTGCCCGCTCCCGGACGACCGCCGCCTGTCTCGCTGGCGCTGCCGGATGCCGCATTGATGCCGTCATCGCTGGAGACGAGATCGATCTCGCCGCCGCTAATGGCAATCTTGTTGCTCTCGATGCCTTCATAGCTATCGGTGATGGTAATGATACCGTCCGAGATGTCGATCGACTCATCGGCATGGATACCGTCATCGCCCGTCGCCAGCTTCATCGTCCCGCCCGCGATCTCGATCGCTCCATTGCTGTGGAGCGCATCGTCTGCCGCGTCGATGACGAGCTCGCCGGCCGCGATCCGGATGCCCAGTACGCCCTTGATGCCCTTGGTGCTCGGCGCATCCGCAGCATCGGACACCTCGGTCTTGCCGCCGCCGGCGACGATATCGAAGGTACCGCCCTCGATGAGCGCCGCTCGCTCCGCCTGCATGCCATCGTTGCCGGAGACCAGGGTGAAGCTGCCGCCGGAGATCGCGATGTAGCCTTTATCCTCATCCGTGTCATTGGTCGTCTTGATGGCGTCGGCGGCTGCGCGGATCGTCAGATCCCCGGCTTGTACAGCGACCAGGTCCTTGCCCTTGATCCCGTCGTCGACCGCGTCGATCTCCAGGATGCCGCCGACGATCTTCAGATCGTCCTTACTCGTGATGCCATTGTTGTAGCGGCCATGGACATACAGACTGCCGCTGCCGTTGATCGTCAGGTCGTCCTTGCTGAAGATCGCCGCATCCGGCTCGTCGGTCGCTGCGTCCGCGTAGACATACGTCTCAGCGTCGACGACGCGATTTTCGGTCCCTTCCTGCAGGCTGATGACGGCCTTGTCCGCTGCCTTGATATAGATCGGAGCCGACGTGCTGCTGCTTAGGCTAACGCCGTTCAGCACCAGCCGCACCGTGCCATCCCCCGCCGAGTCGACGACGATCTGCCCATCGGTCAGCGTTCCGCTCAGCACATAGGTGCCGGCCGAGCTGATCGTCACTGTGCTGCCATCGGCAGTCGCTCCGTCGCCATCGATCGTTGCGCCATTGCCGCTCAGGGCAACTTCCGTTGCACCGTCCATCGTCCAGTCGCTGTATGCGTCATCCGCCTCATAGCTGACAACCTCGGCGACGGCGGGGAGCTCGCCAGCCGTGCCCGCGTCCTCCGCAGCCACGGCGCTTGTATCTCCCGTATTTGGGCTCGCCTCGCTGACCAAGGCCGAGTCAGCCGAGGTCGACGATTTCGTCTCCCCCGTTGTACAGCCCGAGACGAGCAGACTGGCCAGGAGGAGCGTGCTCCAGGTATGATGGACCCACTTTTTACTCATCATGATCGCTTCCTTTCGTTTTCTTGGATTGATCTTCAGAGCGCTGTCGTCCCCTTTCAGTAGCCTTCTGCTACAGGAGGGGTCATCGTCAACGAGATATCGAGGTTGCCATTGCGGATTCGGATCGCGTCGAGCAGCGCTTTGGGATTGGCATTTTTGTCGAGGGCGATCGTATAGATAAGCTCGTACAGACTGCCCAGCTCGGTGGTGCGGACCCGCTTCAGATCATAGTCGACGTTGAAGTGCTGGAAGACCTCGCGGAATACATCCTCGTAGGCCAGATTCTCCGGGATCGTCACCTTGAGCTGCTGCTGCATCGCCTTGCGTGTGCCGAAGCGGAACAAGTGGAGCGTCATCATGAGCAGACATAGCGCCACTGTGAACAGCACCGCGTAGCCAAAGGCGCCTACCCCGCAGGCCAGACCCGCCGCCATGCTGAACAGGACGTAAGCGATATCCTTCGGATCGCCGGCAGCGCTGCGGAAGCGGATAATCGAGAACGCGCCGGCCAAGCTGAATGCGCGGGCGATGTTGCTGCCGATGAGCAGGATGATGATGCCGACGATCGACGGCAGGATGATGAGCGTAAGCGCAAAGTTGGTGGTGTAGTTGGGCTGAGTCTTCATATAGGTGACGCTGATGACCGCTCCCAGGATGAAAGCCGTCAGCAAGGTCCATAATGCGTGCTGCCAGGTCAATGCAACATCGGTCGCGGTATATTCGAATATCGTGTCTAGCATAAGTATTCGCTCCTTCTACGTATTGCCGGCTCGCAGCATTTTCTTATATTCGTTGCCATACTTGGAGAAGCTCGTCCGGAACTGTCCCTCCTCCGAGAGCAGACGCGCCAGCCAGATCGGCACCGTCTTCTCCGCCTTGACCTCCATCAGCCATTGTCCCGGAGGCATCAGCTGCTCGCCGTGATCGCCGCTCTCAAGCTGAAGCTCGGTCCGCCTCGAGCGGATGTTGGTGTCGAAGGTGATGCGCAGGTCGCGACTTGCCTTGGAGAACATCGCGATCCGGTCGTAAGCCAGATACACCTTGGGCTGAAGCGCGTAGCGGGAGAGCAGATATTCGATCTCGCGCACCACCTGTCCATTCATATAGGGGGCAAGCGGCGGCGCGATCCCGCTCCCGGCGAAGGTGTACGCCTCTTGCAGGTTCAGCGCCGTACGGCGTTTATTGACGAGGCCGCGCACTTTTTTCTTTAGCTCCAGATAGACGGTGGCGTCCGGCTTTGGTACCCCGTATCCGCGGATACGCAGCTTCTCGCGGTATTTGGGCTTGGCCAGACTCGTGCGGATCAGGCTATTGTGGTCGGTATCGTAATAGAGATTGCTGATCGTGTAAAACTGCTGGTTGCGGTTATGCTCATCAGCCTCCATATGCTCCAGCAGGCGATTGTACAGTCGGTGGAATGCCTCCGTGTCCATCAAGTACTTGTTCTCGTATCGGTTGAATACCTCGATTGCCATCGTAGCTCTCCTCTCTTTTGCAGCAGCTTGCGTCAACGCCTGCGATTCGGCTGGGCAAGCTGCGCATCACTGTAGCTCATGGACCCAGTGTACTGAGCCAACCTTTAAAAAGCCTTAACATAACAAATGGCTGACTACGTCCAGTCGAGCAACCTTACAGGAAGCCCAAACGTCATAGTAATAGCACCAAACGGATAAAGGAGGAAACCCGCAATGAAAAAGCTCCAAACGGCGTTGGCCGGTTTGGTCGTCACCGCTTCCTGGCAGGGGGACCGAGCTGCGTCTCTATGATCGATAGCCATCGTTTTCTTTTGCACAAAGGTGATCTGCTATAGTATACTGAGTGTCAATAAAGTAAAAGGAGGTGAAGGCAGGATGAATCAAGAGCGTGTGAATCTGCCAGTAAGTCGGCTGCCGATTGCAGCGGCCGGCATTGTGCATGAATATGGTCAAGACGGGAGAGGTCTGTCTTTTTTTAACCATACGATCACACTACTCGCGAGAGAGATCCTGCCTTGACCTGAACGGCTGACACCGATACGGGCGTAGGGATTTTTCCCTACGCCCGTTTTGTTTGTCTTCATCGCATGCGGCAGGGCCTCCCGACTCTAGGAGGAACCCTCAATGTTAACGATTAATTGCCAACATATAAAGAAATACCATGCCGCCGAGCTCATCCTGGAGGACGTCAGCTTCGAGCTGCATGCTGGCGAAAAAGCCGGCCTGATCGGCCGCAACGGCTGCGGCAAAACGACGCTGCTGCGCATGCTCGCCAAGCTCGATACCCCGGACGAGGGGCTGCTGTCTCTCCGCAAAGGGGCGCGCATCGGCTATCTAAGGCAGATCCCCGCGCTCGAGGCCGGGACGACGGTACGCGAGGCGCTGCTGCTCGAGTTCGAGACCTGGCACGCTTGTCTGGCCCAGATGAAGGCGCTGGAGACGGAGATGGCTGCGCCGGGGCTCAGTCCGGAGCGGCTGGAGCGGCTGCTCGCAGACTATGCGCAGACACAGGAGCAATTCGAGCAAGCCGGCGGCTATGGACTCGATACCCGGATCGACCAGATCGCCGCCGGTCTGCGCATCCCCGCTGCCTGGTACGAGCGGCCTTATGCTTCATTGTCGGGCGGCGAGCAGACGAAGGTGGCGTTGGCCTCTCAGCTGCTCTGGGAGCCCGACGTGCTGCTGCTTGACGAGCCGACCAATCATCTGGATATGGAGGCCGTCGAATGGCTGGAGGACTTTCTGCGTCAGTACGCGGGCGCTTGCCTGATCGTCTCGCATGACCGCTACTTCCTCGACCGCGTCGTTACCCGGATCATCGAGCTGGAGGACGGCGAGTCGAGCGTCTACACGGGCAATTACTCGTATTACGCCAAGGAGAAGGAGGAGCGGCTGCTTCGGCAGTTCGCCGAATATCAGGAGCAGCAGAAGAAGATCAAGCAGATGCGGGAGACGATCCGCAAGCTGCTGGAATGGGGCCGCGTCGGCGATAACGTCAAGTTTTTCCGCAGGGCGGCGAGCATGCAGAAGGCGCTGGACCGTATGGAGAAGGTGAAGCGTCCGGCACTCAATCGCAAGGAGGCTGAGTTCGACCTACAGACCTCCGAGCGCTCCGGCAAGCAGGTGCTCACACTTGAGCAGGTATGGAAAAGCTACGGGGCCAAAGAGGTGCTGCGCGGACTGTCGGGGACATTGCGCTATGGGGAGAAGGTGATACTGATCGGGGGCAATGGCGCGGGCAAGTCGACCTTGCTGCAGCTCGTCCGCGGGGAGCAGACGGCGGATCGCGGCGATATCCGGCTGGGCGCCCGCGTCGAGATCGGCTATCTGGCTCAGCAGCAAGCCCCGGAGCAGCCGGAGCTGTCGCTGCTGGACTATTACCAGGAGGCGGTGGCTGTCGGCGAGGGCGAGGCGCGCAACCGGCTGGCTGGCTATCTGTTCTATGGGGCCGATGTCTTCAAGCCGCTGCGCTCGCTCTCCGGAGGGGAGTGGACCCGTCTGCGGCTGGCGCTGCTCGTCGAGCAGCAGCCGAATCTGCTCATCCTCGACGAACCGACCAACCATATGGATATTGCCTCCCGGGAGGCGCTCGAGGAAGCGCTGGAGGACTATCCAGGGACGCTGCTCATCGTCACGCATGACCGCTATCTCGTCAACCGGCTGGCCCAGCGCGTCTGGGCGCTGGAGCAAGGTCGCCTCACCACCTGCGAGGGCAATTATGAGGATTACAGGCGCGAGCAGGCACGCGCGCGCTCCCGCGACAACGGCGATGCGCCGGAAGCGACCGGCGCAAGAGGCGCGGGGAGCGGCGCGAGTCGCATGGCGCGCTCCCGGGATACCAGCGATGCGCAAGGATCGACCGGCGCACCAGGCGGCGCGCAAAGGACGACCGGCGCAGGCAGCGACGCTCAAGAGTCGACCGGCCCATGCAGTGGCGTGCAAGAGACGAACAGCACGCGCAGCACCGGCGCGAGTCGCTCAGCCCGCGAGCAAAAGGCGCAGCCGCATATTGGGCAGCCGCATCAGTCACAGCCGCATTCAGCGCAGCCGCATCGGTCGAAGTCTGCTCCGGGAGCTGCTGCTCGGTCCGCCACGAAGAGCCCTCCCGATCTGCTGTCGGGAGAGCGGCTGGAGGCGGCCATCGAGGTCGCCGAGCGTGAGTTGGCTGACTTCGATGCGCTGTTGAGCGAGATCGCAACAGCGCAGACATCCGCTTCGGAGCTGGAGCAGCGCTGGACGGAGCGCCAGTCGCTCCAGGACCGGCTCGACGGGCTCATGGAGCGTTAGATCGCGGAGCAGGAGTAGGAGAGTAATGAGGAGTAAGAGCGCGATACTCGGCGGAATACTCGGGGCGGGTGACCGGGCAGAAACAAATGCAAAAGTACATCTATTTTGGGAAAAACGGCATTAAAACCGGTAAACAACTGCAAATGTGCGCTTAATCGAACCCAGTACGCCCGATTGCTTGCCATTTGCCAAAGAACAACTGTACTTTTGCAGTTATATGCAGCCTACACACTGTTTCGGGGAAAAATAAAGGTATTATTGCAGTTCGCATGAAAAGTGGACACTGTTCAAGAACATGAGTGAAGTTAAGCACGTGTCCGGCGGCATGACGTCGGTCCGACGACTTGGACCGCTTCAAATCGCAGTGCGGCCAGGATCAGATCCCGGACCAGACGTCCCCCTGCTCCCGCTGCGACACCTCTAGGTGCCGCAGTATGTGCGGTAAGGCCGCTCCCCGCTGTCCGGCAGCTCGGCATAGCGCTCTTGCTCGGCGGTGTAGGCGTAAGGGTCGGCAAGCGCCGACACGAGCCGATGCATGATGTCATAGTCGCCGGTCTCCGCCGCTGCCAGCGCCTCCTCCACCCGATGATTGCGAGCGATGATCGCCGGATTGGCCCGCTGCATCCGTTCGCGCGACGCGCTCTCCGGCTCAGACTGGCGATCGCGACGCGCCTGCCAACGCGCCTGCCAATCCTGGAATGCGGCGGCGCAAGCAAGCGGGGACGTCTCGATCTGCCCGAGCGTGAGCGCCCGGAAGGTGTTGGTATAATCGGCCTGCTCCGTCTGCATCAGCTCGAGCAGGTCGCGCGCCAGCTCTCTGTCCTCGGCCTCTTCGCCGAACAGTCCGAGCTTCGCCCGCATGCCGCCCAGCCAGTGCCGCTCGAACTCGGAGCCGAACAGCCCTAGCGCCTCCTCGGCAAGCTCCACAGCCGCCTCCGTCTCCTCGGCGAGCAACGGCAACAGCGTCTCGGCGAAGCGCGCGAGATTCCAGACGCCGATCTTCGGCTGATTGCCGTAAGCGTACCGCCCCTGACGGTCGATCGAGCTGAATACCGTCTTCGGATCGAATACATCCATGAAGGCGCATGGGCCGTAATCGATCGTCTCGCCGCTCAGCGCCATATTGTCCGTATTCATGACGCCATGGATGAAGCCGACGAGCTGCCAGCTGGCGATCAGCGACGCCTGGCGACGGACGACCTGACGCAGCAGCTCGAGGTACCGGTCCTCGCGACCGGCCAGCTGCGGATCATGCCGCTCGATCGTATAGTCGGCGAGCGCCTGGAGATGCTCGCGTACCCCGAGACCGGCTGCGTACTGGAAGGTGCCGACTCGCAGGTGACTGGCGGCGACACGGGTCAGCACTGCGCCCTGCAGCACCTCCTCCCGGTAGACCGGCTCGCCGGTCAACGTCACTGCCAGCGAGCGGGTCGTCGGGATGCCGAGCCCATGCATCGCTTCGCTGATGATATACTCGCGCAGCATCGGTCCGAGTGCCGCCCGACCGTCGCCCTGACGCGAATACGGCGTCCGGCCCGGCCCCTTGAGCTGGATGTCCCGCCGCTCGCCTGACGGCGTCAGTTGCTCGCCGAGCAGGATTGCGCGGCCGTCGCCGAGCATCGTGAAGTGGCCGAACTGATGACCGGCATACGCCTGCGCCAGCGGTTCCGCCCCTGGCGGCAGCGTATTGCCACCGAGCATGGCAGCCCCTGCCTCTGTGCGCAGCTCCGCCGCATCGAGTCCCAGCTCTGCTGCCAGCGCCTCATTGAGCACGACCAGCTTCGGTTCATCCACTGGCGTCGGCTCGAGTCGGGAGTACAGGATATCGGGCAGCCGCGTATAGCTATTGTCCAGCCTCCACCCGCCCTTGGCATTTGCTTGTTGTTGTGTCAACGCGTGTTCCTCCTCGTAATGGCGTTCTGTTCCGTATCGTCTGCCATTGGCCTGAGATTTACTCTGACATTGGCGCTTCACTTATCTTTGTTTACGGTGTTGATTGTCATTATAGCACTGATAGCTATCCAGATCATGGGGTGTCGTCCGACCTGCGATCACTTGCACCCGGGCCGGGTCAGGATCGGACGAGTCCAGCACATAGAGAAGGCCGCTCCGCCAGCGTATGGCAGGAG
>NZ_BFBX01000158.1:12823-13995 GCF_003851045.1 Paenibacillus sp. 598K
CGTCGCGCTCGCGCAGATAGACATGGAGCTGCTGGGTGAACATATTAAGCGCAGTCTTGGAGATCGCATACGGGTAATCGCCAGGATAGGCATGGGTGATGCTGCCCGCCTCCGAGGAGATGTTGGCGATTACCGCGCCCGGCTCGGTGAGGAGCGGCAGGAAATGCTTGACGACGCGCATCGGTCCGTACAGGTTGACCTCCATCGTCCGCTCCATATCGGCGAAGTCCAGCTCCTCGATCTGCGTATTGCGAGCGAGCAGCACCGCTGCATTATTAACGATCGCTCCCAGCGTCCGACCAGCCGCGCCAAGCTGCTCGGCCAGCCTGGAGACGCTCGCCTCGTCAGTTACATCGAGATGGAGCACCTCGAGCTGCCCGGCGTACTCAGCGGCCAACGCCGTCAGCCGGTCGTGCCCTGCCTCGGGATAACGCACGCCCGCGACGACCCGATGTCCGCGCGCCAGCGCTGCCGCTGTCAGCTCCAGGCCCAGCCCCCGATTAGCTCCGGTGATTAACAGATTCATCTGCTCGTCCTCCTCTTCGATTTACTATTTGTCGTTTTCCAGCAGCTCCACGAGCACCTTGAGCTGTGGGATCGTGTCCATGTACGCATAACGGCCGCCCGTATACTCGCCCTTCTGCTGCAGCGGGAAGCCCTTGCCCTCGAGCAGCATGATCTTCTCCTGCATCCCCTCGATGACGAAGGCGATATGATGCGGCCCCTCGCCATGCTTATCGAGGTAGTCGCGCCAGGTGCTCGGATGCTCGTCCGGCTCGATCAGCTCCAGCTGTAGCGAACCCATGTTGAAGAACGCCAGCTTGGCCCGCGCAGCGCATGGCTGTCCATTGTACTCCGCTTGTGTCTTGTCGAGCGTGTCCGTCAGGATCGGCTGAGGCTTCTCCACGTCGAAGAAATCCGCGTACGCCTGACTCACCTTATCGATATCATGGACGAGAATCCCGATTTGCGTAATCACATTGTTCCCCAACAATCCTGACATAGTGGGTAACATCCTCCTTGGCTTACCATGATAGTTGCTACCCCCATCTTACTCAACCTTTGAAATCGCTGTCAAATATACTTTGTCCTCCAGGTGTCACAAATCATCAGCCTCCGTTGTCTATCTTAGTGAACGACATTACTTGGGCATGTCTGCAAACCCGATCAGG
>NZ_BFBX01000158.1:14176-36600 GCF_003851045.1 Paenibacillus sp. 598K
CGAGTATGCAGACACGCCCTGGCTGGGAGGAATACAATATGCAATTACGCATGAATCATCGACAAGCGAACCCCGCAGGCTATCAGGCTCTTTTGAAGCTTGAGGCGGCCGCCAAGGGCATGGGATTGGATCCCGTACTGTTTGAACTCATCAAAATTCGGGCTTCACAACTCAATGGCTGTGCGTTCTGTCTCGATATGCATACGACAGATCTGCGCAAAATGGGAGAGCGTGAGCAGCGTGTCCACCTGATATCGGTATGGCGCGATGCGCCCCTGTTCACGGCCTCGGAAAAAGCCGCGCTGGCGCTAACGGAGGCACTCACTCTGGTCGCGGAAAAAGGGGTGTCCGATGACTTGTATGCCGAAGTTCGCGAATACTATGACGATAGCGAAGTCGTGGCGCTAATCATGGCGATCAACGCCATCAACTGCTGGAACCGCATCGCCATCGCCACGGGGATGTATCCTGGCTGTTTTGACGCCTGACCGCAAGTCTCCAGTTTATACGTACACACACGAACCGCCTCAGTCACCGGCAAGGTGGCTAAGGCGGTTTATAGAAGGTACACTAGAACAAAGAAACGCTAACGAATGGGAGGTGGCGGCCATGGCTGACCAAATCGAGGAGGAGCAGATCGAACGGTGGTACCGGGAGTATCAACCGCTGCTCACTGCGGTTGCGTATCGGATGCTGGGCTCGCACAGCGAGGCAGAGGATGCCGTGCAGGATGTTTTTGTTACGCTGAGCCGACAGACGGAACTGGGGATCGAGCACCCACGGGCATATCTGATCAAGATGGTGACCAACCGCGCGCTCAATATGATGAAGGCATCACCCCGGATTCGCGAGCACTACCCTGGACTCTGGCTGCCGGAGCCGATATTGGATAGCGCCCAGGACGACGGTCCGCAGACTCAGCTGCTGCAGCGGGAGCGGCTGGGCTATGCCCTGCTCGTGCTGCTCCAGACCTGCACCCCGCCGGAGCGGGCCGTTTACGTACTGCGGGAATCCGTGGGCTGCGACTACAAGGAGATTGCCGAGATGCTGGGAAAAACAGAAGCCGCCTGCCGCAAAATCTACAGTCGGGCTGCCGCCAAGCTCGGCGTGACGACCCTCTCCGAAGACTCCACCAGGCTCGACAGCGCCATGGATCGCTTCGTGCAGGCCTTCACCACAGCCGTTAACTCCGGCCGCTTCGACGGCTTCCTTCGGTTGATCGCAGAGGATGCAACCCTGCTCAGCGACGGCGGCGGCATTGTTCGCTCCGCGCTTCGTCCCATACTTGGACGGGAGAGAATTGCCGCATTTTTCACTGGCATTGCCCGCAAGGGCTCGCTCACAGGCCATCTGCGCCCCGTCCGGCTGAGCGGCCAGTCTGGACTGCTGCTGGAGCGCGCGGGACTGCTTCCCATGGCTTTCGCGCTGGAGCCTGTGCCCGACGGGTCGGCGATTCAGGCGATCTACCTCATCTCCAATCCTCACAAGCTGGGCCGGGCGACGGGCACGCATCCCAAGTGGCTGTGAATCCGTCGCGGGCCCTCTCATGACTTCGTGCCATTCGGCCTCCAGCCGGTATCGCAGCGCCAAGGCTCACATTATTCGGCGATACCGTTCCAGAACGTCACATCCTCTACAGGCAACCTGAATGTTGGATGCCCGGGCTGTGCCGCTTTACCCACGGCGATCAGCATCACCGTCGCATAACGCTCAGGAATCGCGAACATCGCACGGAGCTTGCCTGCATCGTAGCCTGCCATCGGAACGGTATCGTAGCCGCGGGCCTTGGCAGCAAGCATCAGTTGCATGGAGACCAAGCCGCAGTCCGTCATGACGCCATTTTGACGAGCGGTAGTATCCAAGGTTGCGAATCCCGCTGTAATATTACCCACAAGCGCCTGCTTGATTTCCTCCGTCATGTACCCCGCCTCAACTGAGGCGCTGTAGATTTTATCAACCTGCACATGCGCCTGCAGGTCCCCCAGTACAGCAATGACTGCAGAAGCATCGGCAACCTGCTGTTGGTTGTAGGCGATCGGCAGCAGTTGATCCTTCAATGCTTGCTCTGTAATAACAAGAAACTTCCACGGCTGCAGGTTGGCTGCGGACGGTGCCAGCGTCGCTTCAGCCAGAATCTCCTTTAGTTCTTGCTCCGAAATGGTCACGCTAGGGTCATAATGACGAACCGAGCGGCGCTCCTTGATTACCTGTAGAAAAGATTTCCATTCTTTGGTTTGACTCTCCATGTGCTATTCCTCCCTATTCATTCTCTGTATTTTTAAACTGAGCAGTATTTCGCACAGTTAAAACCAAAAAAAAGAGAGCTTTAACTGTGTTAATGTAAACACAGTATAGTTCCCCCTTCAATCTTCTGTCAATCTTAATTTGCATCGATACTCGCTTTGGTTACCAAATCGGCAATCGTTCGCTGCCCCAACGCTTCCATTATCGATTGGTTAATCTCCTCGGCCATGTCCAGCAAGGCCTCATGCATCCGCACACCAAGCGGGTGATCCCCTGTGGAGTCCAACATTCCATCACCAAACGGTTCGTTGACGTTTAGCGCCTTATAGATCTCTGCAAAAGTCAGAGAGGCCGGGTCGCGGGCCAACCAATATCCGCCGTCGCGCCCCTCCCGCACCTCCAGGATATTCTCTTGTGCCAGCTTGGCGAGAATGCGCCGTATTTGAGTCGCTTCAGTGCACAGGTGGTCAGCAATATGGCTGCTGGGTTGCCTGCAGGAATGGTCCGCCATCATAGCCAGAGCTTGCAGCGCCAAACCAAACGCTTTGCCGTTGGCTGAACAGCTATGCTGGGATCGCTTCATGGGCCCGCCCCTCCCCTCTCCATCTGTTGTTTCAGCATTATATCAAAGCCCTTCTACAGCTTCAAGATTCCGTCTTCTATGCATCATCGATTCAGCCAGGACAAGTACGCGTCCGGGACTGGAATTAGCGTTCGGGGCAGTCTGGCCAGGTCTGCATGACCGACGAGCTCGGATGCGGTCACAGGCTCTGGACGATCCAGCCAGCCGGCCAGATGCGCGAGCAGCCCAACCAGCCGTTCGACACGGACCCCGCGCTCGCGAAGCCCTTGCAGCGCAAGCGATTTGTCGCGCTTGGAGAATCGCTCGCCCCCGGCATCCCCTAGCAGAGGCACGTGAGCGAAGCGGGGTGCCTGCAGACCTAGCGTCTTGTACAGCGCCAGCTGACGCGGGGTCGAGTCCAGGAGATCGGCTCCCCGGACCACGTCCGTGATGCCCATAGCGGCATCATCCACGGTGACAGCCAGCTGATAGCTGTACATGCCGTCCGCGCGCTTCACAACAAAGTCGCCTAGCGCCTCTCCTTCGTAATGCATGTCGCCATAAATCCCGTCTCTAAAGTCGACTGGTGCATCCGGCATTCTGAATCGGAGCGATGGCGTCTTGACCCGTGCCCGTTCTGCCCGCTCCTGCTCGCTTAAATGCCGGCACCAGCCGGGATAGGCTGGCCCCTCAGAGGACAAGCCATGCGGCGCGCTGGCAATCTGAGCGAGTTCGGCGCGGCTGCAATAACACGGATACAGCAGACCGGCCGTCTCCAGCCTCGTTAGCGCCTCTTCATAGAGCGGATCGCGAAGACTCTGCAGGTAAGGGGCATGGGGTCCGCCGCGGTCCGGACCTTCGTCCCAATCCAGACCCAGCCACCGCAGATCGTCCAGCTGCTGCTCTCGAAACGCGGCTCTGGATCGCGGCTTATCGATGTCCTCCACCCGCATCACGAATGTTCCGCCCGCTTGCCGGATCTGCAGCCAGGCGACAAGCGCGGCAAACGCATTGCCCAGATGAAACTGGCCTGACGGTGTTGGGGCGAACCGGCCTCTTCTCACGGTAGACATCCTGCACCACCCTCCACGTAACGGATGACGAGTTGAACTTAAAAAAAGAGCAGCATTAGCCGCCCTTCTTAGCAAAGTTATGTATGACGTAATTACTGAAAAATGGCGGAGCTGACGGGATTCGAACCCGCGGTCTCCTGCGTGACAGGCAGGCATGTTAGGCCTCTACACCACAGCTCCACATTCGCAGCAACACAAGCAACATCATACCATGAAGGGACAAGCTTTGACAAGGCATCCCGACGATTTTCGCCCATGGACAAGAGTAAAAAATCATCCCTATGCTATACTGTCAACAGAACTAATCATAAGGGAGGACCTTGACGTTATGTATGCGATGCAGGGCTGCCGCTCGTTGGACTATCCACCGGGATCGTATCCGAGCACGGCCGCTTCACACTTGCTCGGCGTTGTAATCGAGGGGCGGGGCCGCATCCTGATCGGCGGACAAGCTTATACGCTGACTGCCGGTAGTGGCGTGCTGATCGACCACGGGACGGACTACGAGCTGCTGCCTTCAGAGCGACTTCAGCTGGTCTGGATCGCTTTTGACGACCTGATCGAGACCTCGAGCACCGAGCGAGAGCGTCACTATTACAAGCGCGCAGGCGGATTCCCCTTGTACGGCCTGCTGCCTGCGACAGCGATGCCGGCTGTAGCCGACTTGGCGCGGCAGATCGAGGCTCTGCTGGCAGAGCCGGGAGAGCGCCGCCGCCACCGGGCGGATAGGCTGCTCCAGGAGCTGATAGGCCAGCTGCTGGATATGACGTCTGCGACACAAGTGTCCACCGCAGATGCCTTGGCGCGGGCGGCGGACTACATCCGGACGCATCATGACAAGCCGCTGACCCGCGATCGACTCGCAGAGGCAGCCGGGCTCAGCCCGTGGTATTTCTCCCATCAGTTCAAGCGGTGGCTGGGCGTCACGCCGATGGAATACGTCCATCAGGTGCGCATCCGTCATGCCAAGGAGCTGTTGATCCTGCATCGCTCCGGCATCCGCGAGGCGGGCGAGCGGAGCGGTTATGCCGATGAGCCGTATTTCCGCAAAAAATTCAAGCAAGTCGTCGGCATCACGCCTGCCGACTACCGCAAAAACAAGCTGGCCCGCATCGCCTCCCTCTCCTACACGTTCACCTCGCATCTGCTGACGCTTGGCATCGTCCCGCTCGCTGCGACGGTCGACCGGGAGCGCGAGGCGCATCGGCAGGAGGCGCATGCGTCCATAGCTGTCCATCTGCGACGCGCGATCTTCCGGGAGGATGCGCTATTCGAGGAAGACTTCGCGCGCCTGGGATCGCTCCAGCCCAGCCTGATCGTCGGCGACGACCTGATGATCCAGGGGGAGACGGCCGCCCGCCTCGGCGATATCGCGCCATGTCAGGTGATCCCCTGGCTTGGACTCGATTGGCGCGGCCACTTCCTCCAGATCGCCCGCCTGGTCGAGCGAGAGAGCGAGGCAGCCGCCTGGCTGGACGCTTATGACCGCCGAGCCTTACAGGTCCGGATGGCGCTGACGGAGACGGTCGGAGATGCCTCGGTTCTGCTGCTGCGCATCAGCTTCGGGCAGTTGAGCGTCTTTGGCGAGCGCAACGTCGGGGCTGTACTCCATCACGACCTGGGATTGCGATGCCCCTACGATCTGGGGTTGATAGCAGTCGAGCAAGCGATCGATTTGGCATTTGTGATGCGCTGCCAGCCTGACTTCCTGTTATTGGCCATAGACGATTCCCCTGCCTCCCAGTCGATGTGGGAGCTGATGCAGGAGCATCCGCAATGGCAGAGCTTGCCCGCTGTACGCGACCGCCGTTGCTACCAGATCGCAGCCTATCCGTGGCTCGAGTATAGTCCCGAGGCGCATCGACGGATGCTCGAGCAGGCCATGTCGCTGCTCGCCCCGCACCATTCGTTTGAACAGACCGCACAATTAGCGCCGGAATAAACACACGACCAGACATAGAGTCACGCTGACAAGCGTGCTATGATCCTAATTGATAATGAAAATTGATATCAATAGAGGATGGTGCATCATGAGAAAGACCCGTTTGTATCCACTCTGCCTGGCCGCGCTGCTCCTCGTGCTGCCGGCTTGCGGTAATGCAACGCCTAACGAACCAACACCCGGCGCATCAACTCCCCCCGTCTCGGACAACGCAGCCAAAGGCGATGGAGCAAGCGAAGAGCCCACCGCCGAGTGGCCGCGCACCTTCAGCCATGTCATGGGCGACATTACGCTGGAGGAGCAGCCGACCCGCGTATTCGGACCGTATGTCGAGGACGCGCTGCTGACGCTAGGTGTGACGCCCGTATTGAAATGGTCGCTCGGCGACTATGTGCAGGATTATCTCGAAGGGCAATTGGCCGAAGTGCCGTCAGCTGATTACAGCACGGGTGGCCCGCCGCTGGAGACGGTGCTCGAAGCCGCGCCCGATCTGATCTTCCTCTACAGCGCCGGTATGGGCGAGGAGGGGCGCTACGAGCAATTGAGCAAGATCGCTCCGACTTACGTCTATGATAAAGCATCCGAGGATTGGCAGGGCACATTGTCTGCCTTGGGGGAGCTGCTCGGCAAGGAGGATGTGGCGGAAGCGAAGATCGCCGACTATAACCAGAAGGTCGAAGAGGCGCGCAGCCATCTTGCGTCCGTGTCCGACAAGACGTTCGCCGTCGTGCGCGTACGGCCTAAAGATTACGTCATCATGGACGGCGTCAACTTCTCCGGCAAGACGCTGTACGACGAGCTGAAGCTGACGCCGCATCCGATGGTAAAGGAGCTGGCCTGGGACAACTTCCAGCCGATCTCCCTAGAGAAGCTGCCGGACCTGGACGCCGATTATATCTTCTACATGGTGCAGGGCGAAGCCTCGCAAGGGATGGCTCAGGAGCTGTTCGACAGCCCGTTCTGGAAAGGCCTGCCCGCCGTTCAGAACGGTCAGGCGTATGAAGTCGAGGTTAGCCATTGGCTATCCTCCGGTTATATCGCCAACACTGCGCAGGTCGACGACGTGATGCGTCTGATCGCGCAGCAATAGCCTCCGGCATGCATGCGGATAATGGGAATGGTCATACTACCACCATCCCCTTATCCGCACTGTGCAGGAGGTTTTTTGTCGATGAATGTCCAATCCGGAACTTACTACTGGCCAGCCACGCTGGCTGATCCGCCAACCTATCCCTATCTGACCGAGGACTTAAGCTGCGACGTGCTGATCGTCGGCGGCGGCAGCTCCGGCGCGCAGAGCGCCTATGCGTTGGCCGGACAAGGTCTCGCCGTCGTCGTGATCGAGAAAAACACGGTTGGCAGCGGCAGCACTGCCACCAATACCGCTTTGATTCAGTACTCCGGCGAAAAGCTGTTCACCGACCTGATCCATACGTTCGGCCAGTCCGCCATCGACCGTCATCTGGCCTTACTCCATCAGGCTATCGACGACATCGAAGCGGCGAGTCGCCTCGTAGAGATGGACACCGAATTCCGCCGTCGCAATACGCTTTACTTTGCCAGCTGCGAGGAAGATGTAGCCAAGCTGCATGCGGAGTACCAGTACTTGCGAAGCCAGGGCTGTCAGGTCGAGTACTGGGAAGAAGAGCGGGTGAACGCGCTATATCCCTTCGCCCATCATACGGCCATCTACTCCCGCAACGACGGCGAGCTTAATCCATTCAAATACACCCATGCCCTGCTTCAGCACGCAGCGGCGCGAGGGGTCCGCGTGTTCGAGCATACGGCGATGAATGGTCATCGCTATGACCGGGAGCGAGAGCGGATGCTCGTCACGACGCGCAGCGGTCGGCAGATCGACGCCGGTCGCGTCATCTTCGCCGCGGGCTATGAGGGCATCGACATCCGCAAGGAGCCGCAAGCGTCCTTCGTCAGCACGTATACGGTAACGACCGAGCCTGTCGACGACTTCAGCGCCTGGCCCGAGCGGACGCTGATCTGGGAGACGGCGCGTCCGTATCTGTACCTGCGCACGACTGCCGACAACCGCGCCATTATCGGCGGCCTCGATGAGACGACCGATATCGCCGAGCAGCGCGACAACAAGCTACATCATCGGCAGCAGATGCTGATGGACGCTTTGCGCCAGCGCTTCCCTGCCATCCCGTTCGAGCCAGCTTACGCTTGCGCAGCCTTCTATGGCGGCATCCGCGACGGACTGCCGGTCATCGGCCGCTATGACGACTACCCGCGATGCGACTTTATCTTCGCCTTTGGCGACAACGGCACCGTCTACAGCCAGACGCTGGTGAGGGCCATCGCTGACGACATCCTGCACGGTCATAGCCCGGATCTCGAGCTGTATCGTCATGACAGGCCGGTGCTTAAGGTCGGCGTGGAATAACTGCTGCCCCAATTACTGGAACTGGGGCTTCACATCATCTACTGGAACCGCACATCGTCGATATACACGGTGCCGCTGCCTTGGGCCGCTGTCGGCTCGAGCATGATGATTACATTGGCGCGCACCGCTTTGTCCGGCACGACATATTTGTCGAAGTACATCTGCTGATACTTCTTCGAGACATCCTTATTGGCGAAGGAGTTGGAGAGAACCACTTGATTGGCCGCATCGAAGAAAATAATCTGGTAGCGCACCTGGGCATTTTTCAGGCTCTCCACGTATACATTGGCGCTTGCGAAATATGGGTCGCCAGCTTTAACCTTGACTGACTGATAGATGTACGCCCGCTCGCCGGAGGACAATGTGCCGCTTATTTTCTGCGCCTTGCCTCCGGCGGAGACCGGGGCCGTCGCCAGGCTAATGCCCTTTCCTTCCTTGCGCCACCCGGCAGCCAGCTGCGATTGCGAGCCGGCGATCTCAAAGCTTGGATTGGTCAGCTTGTTCGGCGTCGCCGTATAGCTCAGATTCGCCATGTCGACAGTAAAGGCGCCGCTGCCGCCGGCTTCGGTGGAGCGGACCAAGATATAGACGACCGCATAAGCCGTATTGGCCGGCGTTTTGCCGTTTAAGGACATCGACAGATTAGGCTGAAGCACCGTGCTGTCTGTCGATTGATTGCCGATGTACTCGTGCTTGCTGTTCAAGAAATCGATATATAACTGCACCTTGGCCTTTTTGAGCGACGTCGCGTTGAACAACGCGCTCAAGTTATAGGTCGCATTGCCATTCATTTTAACATTCTGATAGATTCCCGACATCCCGTCCTTGTACAGATTGGCATCCGAGATCCGGTGCGCCCGAGTCCCCTCCTCTGCCGATTGGGCGACCACCTGGATGGCAGGCTTGTCTCCGCTGACGATCTTGCTCCAGCCGTCCGCCACGCCGGTCGGGCTCGTGAAGCTCTCGAAGCCCGGATTCGTCAACAGATTGGCATCCCAATCGTACCGGAGGTTCATCTGATCCACCAGCAAGTCGACAGAGCCCAGATCGGCATTGCCCTTCACCATAATATACACCTCGGCGAAGGCTGCCTTGGCAGGTAATGTGCCATTGGCGGTCAACGTCACATATTTCCCGCCCGTCGGGCTCGAATAGGAGGTGGAACTGTTGCCGACCCACTCTCCCGCGCTGTTCAAAAAGTCCATATAGAGATATACGTCAGCCTTTTCCAGCTTCGTTATATTTACGTTAGCATTCGCAACATACGGCTTGCCGCCGTCGATTTTTACGCGCTGGGACATGCCGACATAATAGCCTTTGCCGATTTTGCTGGCCGTCAGTCGTTGCGCCTTTTGCCCGCTCGTCACCGATGAGCTGACGGTCTGCGCGGTCGTGTAGATGTTTGTCCAGCCATTGGCGATGCCTGTTGTCCCGGTATTGGCTTCAAAGCTGCCATTGGTCAGCAGATTCGCGGCTTGGGCTTTGGCAGCCAGATTTGTAGCAGATACGGCTTGCGCGAGTCGAAAAGGGGCGCTTTGCCACGAATAATCCCGTTCCTCTTGGTCAGCAGCTATCGTTCCGTTCATGCCGGGCATTGTAAACAGCAGCAGCGCGATAAGACCTCCTGCAATCCCCTTTTTCACTTGCACAAGCATTCTCTCCCCACGTAAGTAAGTGTCCCTAGCTTATTTTAAGATAAGCTACCCGTGAAAGATTTGGCAATCTTTTATTTTCTCCCGGCGCTCTACCACTCGGCGATACTGCCGTCCTCGTGACGCCAGACCGGGTTTTTCCAGTCATGGCCGATCGCAGCCATCTCGCGAACCTTGGCCTCGTCGACCTCGATGCCCAGACCCGGCTTGGTCAGTAGACCCACGAAGCCCTGCTCGTAATGGAAGACGCTGGGATCGACGAGGTAGTCGAGCAAGTCGGACCCTTCGTTGTAGTGGATGCCCAGGCTCTGCTCCTGGATGAAGGCGTTGGGCGTGCAAAAGTCGAGCTGCAGCGAAGCAGCCAGCGCGATCGGACCAAGCGGACAGTGCGGCGCGACCGCCACATCGTACGCCTCGGCCATCGCCGCAATCTTGCGCGTCTCCCAGATGCCGCCGGCATGACTGAGGTCCGGCTGCAGGATATCCGCATAGCCGCTCTCGAGCAACTGCTTGAACCCCCAGCGCGTATACATCCGCTCGCCGGTTGCGATCGGGATCGCCGTATGACGGGCGATCTCCCGCAGCGCCTCGTTGTTCTCCGGCAGCACCGGCTCCTCGATGAACATCGGCTTGTACGGTTCCAGCTCCTTCACGAGCAGCTTGGCCATCCCCTTGTGCACCCGGCCGTGGAAGTCGATGCCCACGCCCAGCTTGTAGCCGACCGCCTCGCGGATCGCCGCGAGGCGCTCCACCGCTGCCTCCACCTTGTCATACGAGTCGATCCAGTGCAGCTCCTCCGTGCCGTTCATCTTGATCGCCGAGTAGCCCTGCTCCAGCTTCTCGCGGGCGGCCAGCGCCGTATCCGCCGGGCGATCGCCGCCGATCCAGGCGTACACCCGCATCTTGTCTCGCACGCGGCCGCCCAGCAGCTCGTACACCGGCACGCCCAGCCGCTTGCCCTTGATGTCCCAGAGCGCCTGCTCGATGCCCGAGATCGCACTCGTCAGGATGGGCCCGCCGCGGTAAAAGCCGCCGCGATAGAGCGTCTGCCACAGATCCTCGATCGCACCCGCCTCGCGGCCGATCAGGTACTCGCTTAGCTCCTCCACCGCCGCCTTGACCGTATCGGCTCGTCCTTCGACGACCGGCTCGCCCCAGCCGACGAGCCCGTCATCTGTCGTGATCTTCAGGAACAGCCAGCGCGGGGGGACTTTGAACAGCTCCAGTGAACGAATTTTCATAGGTATTCAGCCTCCTATTATTCATATGATGATTATTAATAAATACATAATACATCATATGAATTTTATTGAATACCCATAAAAAAAGAACAAGGCCGCCGTGCTTCTTGCAGCACCTTCGTCCTCGCTCTCCGATTCCGTTTCTATCCGGCCCTTCATGGCTGACGCCCCGCCTCCAGCTCCCGTCGCATATCCTCGATATGGAGCCGCATCAGACTCCGCGCCTGACTATCATCCCGCTGCTGGATCGCCAGAGCGATCAGCAGATGATACGCGGCCGCCTTGTCGTCCATACCAGGGATACGCATCGTCTGCCTCCGGCTGTCGAACAGCACATCGCCCAGCATCCGCAGCGTATGGCTGAGGATGTCATTGTGCGCCGCCTCGGCGATCTGCTCGTGGAATCGCATATCCTCCTGCAGGAAGGACTGCCCGGCCCGCATCTTGCGCTGCATCGCCTCCGCCGAGCGGACGATCTGCGCCCGCTCCTCTGCCGATGCCCGCTGCGCGGCCAACGCCGCCAGCTCCGGCTCGATGACGAGCCGGGCCTCGGTCAGCTGCAGCCAGGAGCCGTGCTCCAACGCCGCCACATAGCGCTCTGCCGGCTCGGGCAGTTGATCGCTCACGAAGGTGCCTCGCCCCTGCTCGACGAGCAGGATGCGCTGCTTGCCCAGGATGCGCACCGCTTCCCGCACCGAGGATACGCCAACCTTCAGCTCGCCTGCGAGCTCCTCGAGCGTTGGGATGCGCTCGCCAGCCTTCCACACGCCCTGCTCGATCCGCCGTTTGATCTCCTCATAGACGACCTCATACACCAATTGCTTGCTCATCGCTCACACTCGTTTACCATCAAAGTTTCAGACTGCCCTCAAAACGGAGCCTACGGTCACAGGATCGATCTTCCGATCGCTGTTGTACCCAGATTTCTTTATTCGAACCGCATTAGCGGTTGAAATCCGGGGACAGCGTATGCTTTCGAAGCTAGCTTTTCTGCGAAAAGCTCTTAGGCGAACTACACGCTTTCTGTAAGAAAGCGACTTCGAAAGCATAATCTTCGCTTCTACAGATTCGATCCCGTGCCTCTTCGGCCTTTTGTGGGCAATCTGGCATTTTGATCTTATTATAGCATAGCTCTTCGCGGTTACAGCTGACCTATTCGGCAGCCTGTCTTCGATATGGAGCCACTGCCTTTTTAGGATCGGAGCTGCGTTTGTGACGGCGCAGCGAACGTCCCATCGTGACCGAAATCACAGCGAATACTGTCACAATTTGTTATAATATGTGTAAGAAAGATCATAGCCGAAGGGGGAGCAACAAATGAACCGCCGTTGGAGTCTGGTCAGGAAGCTTGTGCTCGGGATCACGATGGTCGCCGCGACGACGTACGGGACAAGCGCCTTTTTTATTTTTGTCTTAAAGGATTGGATCGCTCCCGAGATGTCGACGTGGCTATTCACAACGATGACCCTTGCGATGGGGGTATTCTGGACCGGGCTGCTCGGGTGGCTCACCGCTCGCGCGCTCGTCAAGCCGATCAATGCGCTACAGCTCGCTGCCGGCAAAGCCGCGGAGGGCGTCCTGACCGAGGGCGTCTCTGTCCCCCGCGCCAAAGACGAGCTGCACGATCTCGCTCAGGCGTTCAACCATATGGTCGGCAATCTGCGCGGCATCGTCACCGACATCGATACTCACTCGACCACGACCAGCGCCGAGGCCGGACACCTGCGCGAAGCGGTCGAGATGGCTGCCATCCAGCTCTCAGAGATTACCGCTCGCGTCGATAAGATCGCGCACAATACGGATACGCAGGCAGACCTCTCTCGCTCGATGCACGGCACCGTGCAGACGATGGGCCAACTGACCGAAGCGGCCTTCAAGGAGACCGAGCTGGCTCGTACCGATGTCCTGCAGATGCAAGAGGCGGCTGTGAGCAGCAGCGCTGCGATGGAGCGTCTAGCCCTGTCGATGCGTCAGCTCGCCGAGGATGGACAAGCAACCGCTGCCATCGTTACTCGACTAGAGTCTCACGCCGGGCGGATCGACGATATCCTGACCGTCGTCCAGGACATCGCCTCCCGTACGCACCTGCTGGCGCTCAACGCCTCCATCGAAGCCGCTCATGCCGGGAGCGAGGGACGCGGCTTCGAGGTTGTCGCCCTGGAGATCCGCAAGCTGGCCCAGCATAGCTCGGAGGAAGTCCGCCACATCGCCGGGCTCGTAGAGGACATCCACGCCGATCTCGGCGTAGCTGCCGAGCGCATGGCTGCCCAGGCCCAACAGATGCAGGCCGAGTCGCTCCGCACCGAGGATAGCCGTGCGACGATGACGACCGTCTTCGGCTCGGTCGAGCGGACGGCACGCACGATCCAGGAGATGGCGGGACTGATGGATACGCAGAGCGCCCAGATGCGCATCATCGTCGACCATGCCCGCCAGGTGGCCGACGCAGCCGAAGACAACGCCGCACGCCTCGGCGATATCGCCTCCTCTGTGCAGGAGCAGAATGCGATTGTCCAGGAGGTGGCTGCCGCCTCGCATGAGCTGGAGCATACCGCCGAGACGTTGCAGCGACGCATCCAGCTGTTCCGGATTGACAAAGGCGCTTGATCGCCAGAGCCCATCGCCAGAAACACAAAAACCGCTATTCTCTCCAGGAGAAACAGCGGTTTTTTGCGTTTTGTCACAGCTTATCCTACACGATGCCGGAGATGCGCGTACTCACAGCCGCCGCCTAGCTTATTCCTCCAGCACGCTGTCCAATTGACGCATCGGGAATTGCTCCTGCTTGCCTACGCCGGAGTACCCTTCGGCTCGCAGCTTGCGTGCGGTCAGATATAGCCACAATTGGCTGGCAATATAGATCGAGGAGTACATCCCTGCGAACAACCCCACCGTCATCGCCAGCGAGAACAGCCTTATCGACTCGCTGCCCCACAGCAGGATCGCCACGGAGGCGAACAGCACGCACAGGATCGTATTAAGCGAGCGGATGAGCGTCTGGTTCAGACTATCGTTGACCAACGTGCGCAGCTCTGCGCGCGTCCGGATGACGTTCGTCTGCAGGTTCTCCCGGATCCGGTCGAAGATGACGACCGTATCGTTGATCGAGTAGCCGATGATCGTCAGCAGCGCCGCGATGAACGGCAGGTTCACCTCCAGATGGAACATCGAGAATAAAAAGACGACGAGCAGCACATCATGCACGATCGTCACCACAGCAGCCAAGGCGAACCGACGGTCGAAGCGAACCCAAACGTAGAACCAAATCCCGAGCGTCGACAGCAGCACGGCGATAATCGCCTTGACGGCGAATTCGCGAGCCATCTCCGGATCGACCGTATTGGCCTCCCCGCTCACTCCCGCCCCGTAGACCTCGGCAAATGCCGCTTCGATGCGATCGGCCTCGCCCGATTCCGGGTCCATCACGGTGTCGAAACGGATCGATACCCGATTGCCCGACTCTCCTCCCACCGTGACGGCAGCTGGCTCTAGCCCTACTCCCGCTATGACACGCTCCGCCTCCGTCTGCTCGATCGAGCTCGGCAGCACCAGATCAATGGAGGTTCCCGCTTTGAAGTCGACCCCGTAGTTGATGCCCTGCAGCCCCAGGCTGGTCAAGCCGGCTATACCCAGCACTGCTGTGAAGATCATGATCGCTCGGGTGCTCCGCACGAAGTCAAACCGCGAGCTGGGCGGCGGCGCCACCTCCGGCTTGCGGGCGTACCAGCGGGCATCCCGCAACGCGCGAGCGCTCACCAGCAGCCGCAGCAACCCCTGCGATAGATAGACATTCGTGAGCACGCTGAGCACGATGCTGAGGATCAGCGTCACCGCAAAGCCCTTGATCGCCCCCGAGCCCAGCATGAACATGACTATGCCTGCGACCAGAGTCGTAACGTTGGCGTCGAGGATCGAGCGGGAGGAATGCTTCGCCCCTTCCCGGACCGCCGACAGCAGGCTTTTGCCGGACCGGAGCTCCTCCTTGAGCCGCTCGTACGTAATAATATTCGCGTCTACGGCCATGCCGATGCCGAGGATAAACGCAGCGATGCCCGGCAGCGTCATCGTCGCCTGCACCAGATTGAAGCATAACAGCAGCAGCCAGCTGTACGTAATGAGCGTGAAGCTCGCGATCAGGCCAGGGATGCGATAGAAGACCAGCATGAACAGCAGGATCAGGACAGCGCCCAAGCCGCCGGCCCAGAGGGTCTGCTCCAGCGAGCGATAGCCAAGGGACGCGCCGACGGATTGATTGTACTTCTCGGTCAGCTTCAGCGGCAGCGCGCCCATGTTAATAATATCGGCGATCTCGACAGCCTCGTCATACGGGAAATCTCCGGTGATCTGCATAATCCCGTTGTCCATCACCGCAAGCACGACGGGATTGGTCAGCACGCGCTCATCCAGGTTAAAGGAAATCGACTGGTTCAGCAGACGCGAGGACACTTCCTTCAGCAGGTCCTTATCCTTCACCTCGACCTGGATGGCCGGGCGAAACAGCTCGTCCCGCACGACCATCGCGCCGCTCTCCTTGAAGTCCGTGCCGCGCAGCTCCACTTCGCCATCCGGCCCGAGCACCGAAAGTTCGGCCGGCTTTTTCAGCATCGCCCTTACCTTCTCTTCGTTGTCAACGCCCGCCAGCCTTACCCGGATCCGGTTGCTGCCCTCGGTCCAAATCTCGGGCTCCGAGGTGCCCAGCGCATCGACGCGCTCCTGCAAGCTTTTGGCGGTCTGCCGCAGCGCATCCTGCGTAATCTGACTCCCCTCGACGACTGGGTGCGCCTCGTACAGAATCTCGAAGCCGCCCTTCAGATCGAGGCCCAGCTTGACGCTCGACAACGCCTGCGGCATCGTCAGCGCGATGACCAGACTGACCGTCACAACGGTCAGACAAAATGCGAAAAGTCTTTTAGCTATCATTGATTCTGCTCCGTCTCTTCATGGGTTGAATAGCTCCAATATACCACACTGGCCGCTCCTGAAAAGAGGATAATATTTGTTCAGTAAATGTTCAGCGTTGCTGTTTATAATAGGAATGGAATGCAATTTTTCGACAGTTTTCTACTGATTCGGTGAAACCAGGAGCGTGTGCGATGAAGGACAAAAGACGCGCGGTCATGACGGGACTCAGCTTTACGCTGATCCTGTCGAATGCCGCAAATGCTGCAGCCACTGCAAACAGTCTGTTTGACGATCTGCAAAAAGTGCCATGGGCAGAAAAACAAATCACCCAGATGAGCTTGCTGGACGTCGTCCAAGGACGGGACAATCAAAAGTTTGAACCGCAAGGCAATGTAACCAACCAGGAAGCGATCGTCATGATTCTTCGCTTGCTGAATGCCGATCAGTCCCTGACCGCAGGCGGAGGCAGCTTGCCCGCAGATAGCTGGGCGCAGCCTTATGTCCAATTGGCGCTTGATCTCGGCTTGATCCGTCAAGCTGAGCTGACCTCCTCGAGCAGCGAGAGCTGGGGACGTCAGCCGGTGATCCGCGAATGGGCCGCCGAATTTATCGTCCGCGCCATCAAGCACAACAACAATCTGCAACACGTGGCCAGCTCGTCAATTGTCTTCGCCGACCGCAGCAGCATCTCCGCTAGCCATGCCGACGCGGTTAATGTCGCGTCTGCTCTGAACATCATCAACGGGTTTCCTGACGGCAGCTTTAAGCCGCAAGACAATGTCACTCGCGCACAGATGGTCAAGATGCTGAACGAAACGCTGCCTTACCTCCTCGTGAACGAGACCAATAAAGTAACGGACAAAGTATTTTACGGCGTCATCCAATCGGTCAGCACCGACCAAGTCATCGTGTCCGTCGCCGGCCAGTCCCTCACCTTTGCCATCTCATCTGATACCTTCGTCTACGATCAGGCTTCGCAAGCGATCGGCGCGGCCGCGCTGCGTTCTGGACAAGCCATCTCCGTACTTGCCGATAGCGGCAAAGCCCAGTATATTGAACGTACGAGCCAAGCGATCGACCTGGCGTCGATCGAAGCCAAGCTGCTCGATCTGGCTAAGCCAGGCAAAGACGGTGCTTCTGGCGCCACTGGCGCGACGGGCGAAGCTGGAACACCGGGTGCGACAGGAGCTACAGGTGCCACCGGCGCGACGGGAGCCGCAGGAATTGGCGGGGCGCCAGGGGCAAAAGGCGCGACGGGGGCCACAGGTGCAACAGGACAGCAGGGCCTCACTGGTGCGACGGGCGCTACCGGCGCTACCGGTGCGATTGGCGTTACTGGGGCAACAGGCGCAATGGGCACCACAGGTGCGACGGGCGAGACTGGTGCTAAGGGCGAGACTGGCGCCAAGGGCGAGACTGGCGCTAAGGGCGAGACTGGCGCTAAGGGCGAGACTGGCGCTAAGGGTGTGACAGGCGCTGATGGCGCGACAGGCGCAACAGGGGCCACGGGCGCAGCCGGCATGAACGGCGTCACGGGAGCCACGGGCGCTACTGGAGCAACCGGTGCGATCGGTGTTACGGGCGCGACAGGGGCCACAGGCGCAGCCGGCATAAACGGCGTCACGGGAGCTACAGGCGCTGCGGGCGTGAACGGCGTCACTGGCGCTACTGGTGCTATGGGTGCGACCGGACAAGCTGGCATCACGGGCGTGACCGGTGCTACGGGTGCAACTGGACAAGCTGGCGTCACAGGAGCGACCGGCGCTACCGGCGCTATAGGTATGGACGGCGTCACGGGGGCGACTGGCGCGACAGGGGCCACCGGCGCTAATGGCATCACTGGAGCTGACGGTGTGACAGGAGCGACTGGCGCTACCGGCGTGATGGGCGTGACCGGTGTAACAGGCGTGACAGGTGCTACCGGTGCGACGGGAGCCACGGGCGTAACTGGAGCCACAGGCGTGACAGGCGTCACCGGTGCGACGGGTGCGACGGGTGCGACTGGCGCAGGTGTGACTGGAGCCACGGGAGTCACTGGTGTAACGGGCTGGGCTGGCGCTACCGGGGCAACAGGTGCCACAGGCGCGACGGGTGCTGGCGTAACAGGTGCGACAGGGGCCACCGGCGTGATGGGCGATCCTGGCGTGACGGGAGCGACCGGGGCTACAGGTGCTGCAGGAATTCCCGGCGTCAGCGAGTATGCCTTTGCCAACAAAAACGCGGGGCAAACCGCAGTCAGTTTTGGTGGAACGGACATTGTTCTGGATAGCATTAGCTATAACAGCGCCAATATTTCCTTTAATGGTCTCAATGCATTCACAATAAATGAGTACGGGTATTATTTAGTCCAATATGATATTAATCTCATCATGACAACGACCGCATCTTCAGGTATATGGCAAAATTACTCTATAATTGCGCAAAGTGTCGTTAGCAATTCCTTAGGCACCCGAGATACATTCTCGAATACTTTTATTATTGCTTTAAATGCAGGTGACATCTTGAAACTCCAACTGTTTGGAGCAGACGAGACGGTGGCTCACGAGGCCGGCGACGGCGCCTCCGTCACCATCCTCAAGCTTAACTAACTTAAAGGAGTCTCTCATGACGACGATTAGCATCATACTTCTGGCCCAACATGCCGAGCTGACAGATCCCTGTCTATCAGCCCTACAACAACATACGCCCGGGCAGATCGAGCTGGTCGTCGTGAATGACGGGGATCGTGCGGATACCGCCCGAGCAATCGACCGCTACGCCGAGCGAGTGACGCGAGTAATCGCTACTCCTTCGCTCACAGGGTTAGCCGCTGGCTACAACATCGGAGCGGCTGCCGCTGCTGGCGAGCGCATCGTCTTCCTCCGCGACCATGTGACAGTCACTCCCGGCTGGCTGGAGGGTCTGTCCCGCGTGATGGACCTCTACCCTGACGCCGTCGCTGTAGGTCCGGTCAGTCATGGGGTCAGCGGCGCACAGCAGTTGGACCTTCCGATCGATGGACTGCTGCGGTTGTCCGCGGATCAGCGGTCGATGGTACTGACGCGTGGCGGGGAAGCACACATCCGCACGAACCGGCTGCTTAGCTTCCTGCTGCTGGTGGATCGTGCGCGGTTCCACGAGCTCGGCGGCTTCGACGAGCAGTTCGTTATGGAGTCCTACGAGGACGATGACTACTGCTTGCGCGTACTGCAAGCTGGCTACGGACTCTATATCGCACGGGATGTAGCGGTCAAGTATACCATGCCGCCGCTGCTGTTCCCTGACGATCCTTCCTGGTATGGCCGTCAGCTCGCGACGAACCGCGAGCTCGCCGCCGCCAAGTGGGGCGAGGATGTGTCCGCGTTGCTGAATCGTCAGACGCGCCCGGTCTCCGTCAGCTTGTGCATGATCGTCAAAAACGAGGAAGCGACGCTGGAAGGCTGTCTCTCCAGCGTCGCTGGCCTCGTCGATGAGATCGTCATCGTCGACACCGGCTCGACAGACCGCACCAAGGCAATCGCCGCCCGCTTCACCAACCGTATCTTCGACTTCGAGTGGGTACATGACTTCTCCAAGGCGCGCAACTACTCGTTCCAGCAGGCAACTGGAGAATACATCCTCTGGCTGGACGCCGACGACGTCTTCCTCGCGGAGGATCGGGAGAAGCTGCGGCAGCTGATCGGCTCGCTCCCGTATCATGCCGATGCTGTATCCATGCCCTATCATCTGCATCGCGACCAGCACGGCAACGTCACCAGCAGCATCCGGCGCAACCGTCTCGTCCGCAAGAGCATGGGGTATCGCTGGATCGGCTGGGTCCACGAGTACCTGGAGGTCCAAGGCAGCATCCTCGCCAGCGATGTCGCAGTCACGCATAATCGGGTTCATCAGTCGACCACCCGTAACCTGGAGCTGTATGAGACCCGGATCAGCCAGGGCGACCAGCTCGGCCCGCGGGATACGTACTATTATGCCAATGAGCTGTATGACCACGGTCGCTGGGCGCAAGCGGCCGAGCAGTATGAGCAACTGCTGAAGCTGCCTAATGTATGGGTCGAGGATCGGATCGGTGCCTGCGGCAAGGCTGCGGAGTGCTACATCCAGCTCCAGCAACTGGAGGATGCCCGCCTCAAAGCGCTGCAATCGTTTAGCTACGCGCTGCCGCGAGCGGAGAATTGCTGCCGACTCGGCCAGATCTTCCTGTCCGAGCAGCGCTACCAGGAGGCGATCTACTGGTATGAGACGGCCGCACAGCTGACGATGCCGACCGACAGCAGCGCGCTACTGCTGCATGCTTACTGGACCTGGCTGCCGCAGTTGCAGCTCTGCGTCTGCTATGATCGGATCGGCGATTACGCCCGCTCCTATGCTGCCAACGAGAGAGCAGCCGTGTATTTGCCGGATGATCAACGCATCATCGACAACAGAGCCTATCTGCAGCAGCGACTGGAGGCCATCCGATGATGGATCGACAGCAGCCCCATCTGACGCTCTCGATGGTGGTGCGCAATGAGGGCGACCGTTATCTCAGCGAAGCGCTCAAGCGGCATCGCACGTATATCGACGCTGCCGTCATCATCGACGATGCCAGCACGGACCGGACTCCCGAGCTGTGCATGGAGCTACTGGAGGGCATCCCGCTCAAGCTGGTGCGCAATCGCGTGCCGATGTTCGCCAACGAGATCGAGCTGCGCAAGAAGCAATGGGAGGAGACTGTTGCCACCGGACCGGACTGGATTCTGAATCTGGATGCGGATGAATGGTTCGAAGACCGCTTCGCGTCGGGAGTGCATTCGCTCATGCTGCAAAGCGAGATGGCGCTCTATTCCTTTCGAATGTATGACTTCTGGACTCGCACAGCTTATCGGGAGGATGATCTCTGGCAGATGCATGCCGGTTACCGACCGCTGCTCCTCCGCTATCAGCCAGAATTCGATTATGCTTGGCAAGAGACGGCGCAGCATTGCGGGCGTTATCCCGAGAACATCTACAATTTGCCCAACGCAATCTCTGACTTTAGGGTCAAGCATATGGGCTGGTCCGATCCGCTCGACCGAATCGCCAAATTCCGGCGGTACATGAGCTACGATCCCGAAGGCAAGTTCGGCTCGCTTCAACACTATTATTCCATCCTCGACGATCGGCCCCGCCTGTTTGAGTGGCGGGAAGATACCGAGCAACCTTAACCATAACAAACGAGGCTGTCCAATTTTTGGACAGTCTTTTTGTTCAGTAAATGTTCAGAGTCGGTGTTTATAATAAAAATGGAATGCCATTTTTCGACAGTTTTCTACTAATCGGTGAAACCAGGAGCGTGTGCGAATGAAGGACAAAAGACGCGCGGTCATGACAGGGCTCAGCTTTACGCTGATCCTGTCGAATGCCGCAAATGCTGCAGCCACTGCAAACAGCCTGTTTGACGATCTGCAAAAAGTACCATGGGCAGAAAAGCAAATTACCCAGATGAGCTTGCTGGATGTCGTCCAAGGACGGGACAATCAAAAGTTTGAACCGCAAGGCAATGTAACAAACCAGGAAGCGATCGTCATGATCCTTCGCTTGCTCAATGCCGATCAGTCCCTGACCGCAAGCGGCAGCAGCTTGCCTGCAGATAGCTGGGCGCAGCCTTATGTCCAACTGGGGCTCGATCTCGGCTTGATCCGCCAGGCTGAGCTGACCTCCTCGAACAGCGTGAGCTGGGGCCGGCAACCGGTAATCCGCGAATGGGCCGCCGAATTTATCGTCCGCGCCATCAAGTACAACAATAATCTGCAACGCGTGGCCAGCTCGTCAATTGTCTTCGCCGACCGCAGCAGCATCTCTGCTAGCCATGCCGACGCGGTTAATGTCGCGTCTGCTCTGAACATCATCAACGGGTTTCCTGACGGCAGCTTTAAGCCGCAAGACAATGTCACTCGCGCACAGATGGTCAAGATGCTGAACGAAACGCTGCCTTACCTCCTCGTGAACGAGACCAATAAAGTAACGGACAAAGTATTTTACGGCGTCATCCAATCGGTCAGCACCGACCAAGTCGTCGTGTCCGTCGCCGGCCAGTCCCTCACCTTCGCCATCTCGGCTGACACCTTCGTCTACGATCAGGCTTCGCAAGCGATCGGCGCGGCCGCGCTGCGTTCTGGACAAGCCATCTCCGTACTTGCTGATAACGGCAAAGCCCAGTATATTGAACGTACCAGCCAAGCAATCGACCTGGCGTCCATCGAAGCGAAGCTGCTCGATCTGGCCAAACCGGGTAAAGACGGTGCGGCCGGGGCTACAGGTGCGACAGGTGAGGCGGGCTCACCGGGTGCGACCGGACCAACGGGACCTACAGGTGCGACAGGTGCAACTGGCGCAGCAGGAGCTGGCGGAGCGCCAGGGGCCAAGGGTGCTACAGGCGCAACGGGACAAGCCGGCATCACGGG
>NZ_BFBX01000159.1 GCF_003851045.1 Paenibacillus sp. 598K
TCTCGATCATGCCGGGTCTGACAGACGGAGCATTCCCATGCTCGCACACCGAGATCCCGGACCTCCGGATGGATGGCCCCGCACACATGACAGGTTTGGCTTGTCGGTACGAAAGAGGGAACTTCCCTGATCTGCCGTCCATACCAT
>NZ_BFBX01000160.1 GCF_003851045.1 Paenibacillus sp. 598K
GCATGGGAATGCTCCGTCTGTCAGACCCGGCTTGATCGAGATGGCAATGCCGCGAAAAATATAAAGGTGATGGCCGTCTGATACGGCACATTCCATGAACTGTGGGAACCACAGGGATCGCTTGGTTCACTTTGCTCCAGAAGGAGTAATTACCCAAGAATCCCCCACCTCAGCCGGTTACGGCAGGTGGCGGGAGTGTTCAATTCGGGTTTGCAGACACGCCCTAGTTATTCTTTAATAGCGCCGATCATGACGCCTTTGACAAAATACTTCTGCAGGAACGGATACAGAAACAGGATCGGCAAGGTAGCGACCATGATGGTCGCGTACTTGATCGTCTCGGCCACAGGCATCCGGTCGCCCCCGCCGACGCCGGTCATCATGCTGTCCGTGTTGTTCTGGATCAGAATCTCGCGCAGGATGAGCTGCAGCGGGAACAGATCGCGGTTGCGCAGATAGAGCAGGGCGTCGAACCATTTGTTCCAATGCCAGACGCCGTAGAACAGCACCATGACGGCAATGACGGGCATCGAGAGCGGGACGATGACGCGCATCAGAATCGAGAAGTCATTGGCCCCGTCGATGCGTGCGGACTCTTCCAGGGCAGGCGGGATAGCCTGGAAGGAGGTCCGCATAATGATCAGATTCCAGGTGGTCATGGCGCTGGGCAGGATGAGCGCCCAGCGGCTATCCAGCAAGCCGAGATTGAGCATCAGAATATACTTGGGGATGAGGCCGCCGTCAAAAAACATCGTCAGTACGATGAGGACCATAATCGTCGTACCCCACATCACGTTGCGGCGGGACAGACCGTACGCGCCTAATGCCGTCATGATGAGATTAAGCGTGGTGCCGACCAGGACATAGAAAATCGTGTTGATGTAGCTGGTGACGATATTCGGGTTTTGAAATACCATCTTGTACGCCGCCAGAGAGAACCCTTTGGGCCAGAGCAGAATCCCGCGATGCTGGACAAACGCGGAGGATTCGCTGATAGAGGCGAACAGGACATAGACAAACGGGTACAAGGTAACAACCGATAGCGCGGCCAAAACGAAGATGTTGGACAGATCAAACATCCGCTCGCTCCAAGGCTTGGTATGATTCATCGTCGTGTCTGACCTCCTACATCAGCTTAGTGTCACTGAACCGCTTGCTCATATAATTGGCCGAGAAGAGCAGGGCAAAGTTAATCAGCGAATTGAACAGGCCGACGGCCGCGCTGAAGCTGTAGCTGGCCTCCAGCACCCCTTTGCGATACACATAGGTGCCGATCACATCGGCGGTTTCATAGGTCATCGGGTTGTACATCAGCAGAATCTTCTCGTCCTGGAGCGCCATCAACGAGCCGATCCGCAGGATGAACAGAATGATAATCGTCGGCATGATGCTCGGAATGGTAATGCTGAGCACCTGACGCAGCCGTCCCGCGCCATCGACTCGGGCTGCCTCGTACAGCGAGGGATCGATGTTGGCGATCGCCGCCAGATAGATGATCGAGCCCCAGCCCACACCCTGCCACACAGCAGAGGACGTATAGAGGAAGCGGAACCACTCCGGCAGCCTCAAGAACGATAGCGGTTCGCCGCCGAAGAAGAGGATCAACTGGTTAATGAGCCCGTCCATGGACAGAAAATCGACCATCATGCCAACAACAACCACGATCGAGATGAAATGCGGCAAGTAGGTGATGGACTGCACCGTGCGTTTAAACATGCGGCTCCGGACCTCATTGAGCAGCAAAGCCAAAATAATCGAAGCCGGGAATACAAAGATCAAATCGTAGATCCCCAGCAAAACGGTGTTGACGATAATACGCTCGAAGAAAAAGCTGCTGAAGAAATTCTGGAAATGCTCGAAGCCAACCCAAGGACTTCCGGCAATGCCGAGCCCGGCCGAGAAATTCTTGAACGCCATCTGAATACCGTACATCGGCCCATAATGAAAGACGCCGTAAAAAGCGATAACGGGCAGCAGCATCACATAAATCATGGCATTGCGACGGAAGTCCTTGGCCACACGCTGACGGAAGGATGGCCTATGCGATGCATGCGGGATTGCGGTTGTCTGATGTGGCTGCATGTGGAGCCCTCCCCTCAATGAATAAGCGAATGCCGGCAGCCGCCGGGCAACTGCCGGCACGCGTATGCGCCGCTATTCCCGGCTGTTGAAGCGGTCAAGCCCCGCTTGCTGAAGCTGGATGGCTTCCTCGATGCCCATGCCCTGTATCGTATCGACGAACTTGTCGAACTGGTCGAGCGGGGTGACGCCCATGATGAATTTATTGACCATCTCGTCATAGTACGTTTTGACATCGTTCATGATGGAGGCGTAACGCGAGCTCTCCTCCGCCGTAGGCGAGAGGGTCGGCATCCACCGGCTGTTATCCGCATCCATCCAGGTCGCGATCGCCTCTTGTTGCTCTGGCAGTACGGCATATTGCTCCATGTAACGGGCGTCCTGCACGAAGGGCCCTGAGTAGTTGGCCAGCATATACTTGGCCATTGCTTGCGTAATTGGCAGATCAGGGTTGTTCATCACCTCGTCGGTATAGGTTGGATACCCATCGATCATTTCATAGCTGACGCCTTCGATGCCGAAGTTGAAGAGCATATGGCCTTCTTCGCCATAGTTGAAGTCCAACCATTTGACGGTCTCCTCCGGCTTCGCATGCGCCTTGGTGATGGCTGCTCCGGTGCCTCCGAATGGCGCTTCCCGCTGTCCCAGCAGCGGCTGATCGCCTTTGCTCAAGACGACATTGGGGGCGCCCGCCAGCTTGAACGACGGGTGGCTGCCCTTCATCAGATCCGTATACCGTCCAATGCTGCTGCCGGAGTACCCGACGAAAGCGCCGAGCTGGTTATTCGTGACCTTGGCGTCCTTCAGCTTGCCGTCAGTGGCCGCATAGTCGGCGTCAATGAGCCCCTCTGCATACCACTGGCTCATCGTGGCCAGATATTCCTTGAACTCCGGCTGAATGGGCCCATATCGCACTTGACCCTCCACCTGATAGAAGGCATCGGTAATGCCCCAAGCCCCCAGGAAGGCCTGGTTCAAGGCCGTCATCGGGATATCCAGCAGCAACGGAATTTCGTCCGCTTGCCCGTTCTGATTCGGATCGCCCGTCTTGAACGCCTTCAGCGTCTCATACCACTCGTCTATCGTCTCGGGCATCGGCAGGTTCAGTGCGTCCAGCCAATCCTGACGAATAATCAGACCGTTATAGGTGAGGAGGTTATCATCGCCGCGAATGAACGGGAACACATAAATGTTGCCGTCATCGGTCGTAATTAATTTGCGATATTCCGGATTGTCGGTCAGCAGCTTGGTCAGATTCGGCGCATGCGCTTCGATGAGTTCGTTGAGTCGGATGATCGTGCCGTCTGCGATCGCCTTGTCCGGTCCGCCTGCTACACTGGACCAGGTGTACTGGATGACATCGGGCACATTGCCGGAGGAGACCATCAGATTAAAGGCGTCGAGCTCCTGTCCCTGCGGCGGATGCTGGAAGGCGACTTGCGTGCCAGTAATCTTCTCGATTTCTTGATAGACGGCAATTTCACTGGCATCCTTCATCGTTTCAGACACGTTGGAGTTCAGGGGCACCCAATAGGTCAGCTGGTCGGGATACCCGACCTCGGCGCTTTGTGCTGGCGGGGTGTTCGCGGGGTCAGCCGGCGCGTCCGGCGATTGGGGCTTGGCATTGCCATTGGAGCACCCTGCGATCAGAGCTGCGACAACGGCAGTGACGACGAACCCCTTTAGTTTGTTATTAGTCGTATACAATTGCAGACGCCTCCTTGGGATAGGTTGGTAAGGCTGCTTGCTCTGGCCCAATTGTACGTAGCGGCGGTTCGTCTCGTACATGGTACAGATTCGTGATGCGCTGTCGTTTCTTAAGATCGACGTTAATCTGCACCAGCCAATCTTAAGATCGGTGCAGTTCCTTGTACTTGCCGGGGGTGATGCCTTCGTATTTTTTGAACATCCGGATAAAGCCGATATCGCTGGAATAGCCAACCTCTTCGGCAATCTTGCCAATGGTATGGTCTTTCTCCTCCAAGAGCGTCTTGGCATGTCTGAGGCGCACCTGAGCCAGATAGTCGCTTAAGGTTACGCCGCTGTTTTTCTTGAAAAAAGAGGAGAGGTATTGCGGCGTAATCTGGAACTGCTCAGCGATATAGGCAAGACTGAGCATCGGATTGGCATACTGCTCGTTGATATACGTCTTCATTCGCTCCAGCATGAGCAGGGCAGGGTCGCCGCGGTGGGTATTCACATGCGCGCATACTTGCTCATACATCGAGACGACATCCTGGTACAGCTCCTCGACAGAGCCGGCTTCGTTCAGCTTCTCCAGCGGACCCCCGGCATCCCCGAAAATATCCTCGTATTGCAGGCTCAAGGTATTGAGCAGCTTGAACAGCGTACTGATCAGATTGGAGAATAGTAGCTTGCCCAGCTCCGGCGTCATTTGGCTGCTGCCGAAATTGCTCGTATATAACTGATGGATGACCTCGGCGGCTTTGGCGGCATTGCCGCTCTTGGTTGCGTTGATCAGCTGCGCTTCGGTCTCCAAAGGGAAGTTGTACGAAACGCCTGTTGCGTTTTTTACTTGCTCATACACAAGCACGGGCTGGTAGTTGACGAAGATCGCATAGTCCATCGCCTTCATGCATTCACGCAGCGCTTCCGGAATGGCTTGCAGGCTGGCATGCACCTCGCTCACCGCCAGGGTGGTCAACGTGCGGAACCGTTCCTTTAATACGGCATTCAGCTGCTCTACCCAATCGTAAAATTCCTGCCTGCTATGTCCTGTCGGCAGATTGAGGATGACGGCAAGCGTGCTTTTGTCCAGCTCGACGGCATAAGAAGGCAGCGTCGTCATCTCTTCGGCAATCTTGCCGGCAACAAACCGAATCAATGCCCACTCGCTCTCGCTGTCATTGCGGATAAATCCACTCGCATCGTCGAGACGAATCAGAATGACGCTATAGTGGTCGTACGGAAAGGAGATGCCCATAAAGGCCAGCGTCTCCGGCGTCAGCTGGTCCCATTCCACATATCCCTTGAGCAGCCTGCCAAGGAAGTTGGTCCGGATGACGGGGGTCTGTTTAATGAGCTGGTCCTCGAGCTCTGCCTGCTTGTCCATCGAGTGCAGCACCGAGGATTTGATGTAGTCGTATTCGTCCAGGTATTGCTTTTCTTCGTCAGACTTGCGACTGCCGATCGAATGAATAATTTCCTTGAGCGGACGGTACGCACGATAGCTCATGAGGCTGCATACGATTCCTCCGGCTACAAGACAGAAGATCAGCATACTCAGCGCTTGCATCTTGACCTCGTTCACCCGCTCCCAGAACACCTCGCCCGGCACGACAGAGATGTATTCCCAGCCGCTCTGCAGGGAGTGAGTGGACAGGCTCATATTGTCCTGCTGCCCTGTCAGCGCTGTGGACAGCTCGATATCGGGATCGCCGGTGCGCAGGAGCACCTGGCCTGCCGCATCTTTAATGAAGAGAGCGCCGTTATTGGCCTTGATGATCTCGGCCATCAGCTGCTGGATTTCCTGCTCGTTGATGAGGATGACGAGCGAGCCGGAGGGCGTCGTACGCTCGCCGATGGGCAAGGATTGCATGTAAGTGACGACATTGCGCTGCGTATAGCCGCTGCCGATCTTGGCTGAGGGCAGGAAGCGTTTGAACTGTGGCTCTCGAAGAAGCGCTTGCCATTGCTCATAGTCCATTTGCTCATATCCATAGATGCTGGAGTAGAACAGCTGGCTGCTTGTTTTCATCGTTGGCGTGAGCACCGTGTCGCTCTCATGAAAATAAATATAGAAATCGCTGATGAACGTGCTGATGTTGCGGTAGCGTTCGAGCTCCTCCTTGAACCGGACAAACTCATAGGACTCTGGTCCGCTGAGCGGAGCGGCATGTCGGAGCAAGCCGGGCAACTGGGGATGGGTATAGATATGTCTGGCCAGCTGATCCAACTCCTCCAATCGGCTGTCAACAACCTGCTTGACTTGCTCGATCAAGGCCGAGTTGGCATTGTTGGCATTTTCGATCATGATCGACTCCACCTGATTGTACAGTCCCAGCCCGATCCCGAGCGGAATCATCAGCACCATCATATAAGAGAACATTAACGTCGCGAACACGCTCATTCGGTTGAAGAACTTTATTTTGCGCGTCCGTGCTTGCTTGTAAGATGGCATAGGCGTTTGTCTCCTCCCCGTCCCCCGGTGTAGTAAGCAGTCTTTTGATTAGACATTGTAATTCAACCCGTGCAGGACATTTCCTGTGCGCAGTTAGGAAATTCTGACAAAATCTTAACAATAGCCTGACGATATGAAGGATGTACTGTAGGTTATGGCCATAAAGTGGCCTAGTATAGAAGCTGCTTGGAGACGAGTTATGCTTCCGAAGCGAGTTTTCCTTCGGAAAACTAAGCGTATGCTTCCGAAGCGAGTTTTCCTTCGGAAAACTTTTAGGAGGGGATGACAGTGAAACGCTTGATTGCGCGATGTCTTGTTCTCGTTCTTTGTGTCACATCCATGTCTGTACCTTATGTCGAAGCTGGGCAATACGAGGGGAGCATCGCTATGGCCGCAAACAATTTGCTGACTAATGGAGGGTTCGAAATGCTGGGCGGCACGAACAACAACTGGCAGGACGGGATCGCGCCTGCAAACACATCTTTCTTCCGCAGTACAGGCACGCCAGTCTTCGCCGTGGATGATACGGTGAGCCGCAGCGGCAGCCGCTCGGCCCGCATCTCGGCCGATAGTGTCAGCCGCGGCGCAATTGTCCAAGAGACAAGGGGAGCTCACCTGGTGGCGGGGCAGACGTACCGGATGAGCGGCTGGATGAAGACGGAGCAGCTATCCAATAAAGCGATCCTGCGTGTCCAGGCAGGTCGCAGCGGCAGCAATATCCTGACCAACTTTGGTCAATTGACGGGCACGAGCGACTGGACGTACTTCAGCCATGACTTGACGCTTCCAGATACGATCACCAACCCGGCCTGGATTAAGCTTGAGGCATTCCTGGAAAATTCGACGGGTACGATGTGGCTCGACGACTTCTCCATCGTACATATCGAGCCTGACGCAGCGGCAGAGCCTGTGCTGGACCTGCTATGGCATGCGACGCCCAAAAATACAGCGCTGGCAGGGAAGCTCGAGAAGGTAAGATTCGCCGACCCGGGCAGCTTGACCTGGACTGGCGTATCGGAGGCGGAGCACGGCGAGGCGAGTGTTGCTGCCGACGGGAGCTTCGTGTATACCCCGGACACCGGGTATATCGGCTACGACCGCTTCCTGGTCCGGGCCGATAGCGGGACGGGCGCTTCTGCCGAGGGCGAGGTGAGGGTATTCGTCCTCCCGGATACAGCGGACATCCTGGCCCTGATGGGGCCGGACGGCGGCGGGGGACTGCTGGCTAATGATGCGCGCTGGGTGGAGATCGAGCAGCTCCTCGCAGACGGCGATCCGTACATGCTGGCATGGGCGGATGAACTACAGGCGTTGGCAGACGGGGTGTTGGCGACAGAGCCGTTGCCGCATACCGCTAACGGCGCCAATTATAACGTCATACGCGACCGCCTCATTCACACCTCGCTCATGTACAGATTGAGCGGGGAAGCGAGCTACGCGGCAAGGGCAGTGACGGAACTGGAGGCCATTGCCGCCTACCCGGACTGGTACGGTCGCACGAACAATATGCTGCCGCTCGCCGAGCTGACGTATGGCGTCGCACTGGCGTATGATTGGCTGCAAGGCTACCTGACGGAGGAGCAAAGCGAGCGGATCGCCGAGGCAATTCGCGTCAAATCGCTTGGTGTCGCGCTCGCGTGGTATCGGGGGGAGTTCCGTCATAACGGGGAGTTCAACAATATTAATCTGGTCGATAACGGCTGCTTCGCCCTGGCGGCGCTGGCGATCATGGATCGAGGCGGAGCAGCGGCCGATGATGCTGCGGAAGTGCTGCGAGGCGCTTATACCAAGCTGCAGCAAGCGCTGCGCTTCTATACGGAGGACGGTAGCTGGCTGGAGGGCCCTGCCTACTGGCATTATGGAGGCCAATACTTCACCTACATGATGGCAGCTATGAACAACGTGCTCGGTGAAGATTATGGGCTGTCTGCCCTGCCGGGCGTCGCGGCCTCGGGCGAGTTTCCGGTCTACCTGCTCGGGGAAGGCGGATTCTTTGACTTCTATGATGGCGGGATCAGTCTTAATCAGCCGGAATCGATGTGGTATGCAGATTTCTATAATCAGCCGCAGCACGCTTGGCACTTGGGGGATCTCTATGACCGCAAGGGGGTATTCGACCCGCTATACCTTGTGTTCTATAAGACTGGCATGTTCGACACGCCGCCGGTTGCGCTGGACCGTACGTTCCGTGGTATCGAGACGATATCGATGCGCAGCGCCTGGGACGATCCGAATGCCCTGTTCGCAGCGATGAAGGGCTTCGATGATACGCTGCTCAGTCATCACGATCTCGATGCCGGCACCTTTGTATTCGACGCGCTGGGGGTACGGTGGGCGATGGATTCGGGCAATGAGTCGTATAATCTGCCGGGCTTCTGGGATTATAGCGGGGCCAGATGGCAGTACTACCGCAAGACGGCGGAAGGGCACAACACGATCGTCGTGAATCCGCAGGATAATCCGATTATGCAGCAGCAGCACAATGCCAGGGCGCTCTTGATCGATAGCGAGCTCAAGCCTCGAGGGGCCTATGGCATCCTGGATCTGACGGAGCGGTATGCGCGCGATGCGGTATCGATGAAGCGGGGAATGATGCTGGCAGCGGATCGCCAGGAGTTGATCGTACGGGATGAGATGCGATTCAAGCAGCCGTCGGAATGGTACTGGTTCATGCATACGCGGGCGGAGGTCGAGATTGTAGAGGACGGCAGAGCGGCGGTGCTCTCCTCGCAGGATAAACGGCTGTACGTCAAGCTGCTGGAAGCCCCGGCAGGCGCCGAGCTATCCGTGATGGCTGCCCAGCCGCTGCCCACCTCGCCGAATCCCGAAGGCCAATCCATCAATCATGGCATTCGCAAGCTTGCTGTGCATATGGCGGGCGTAGAGCAGAGCGATCTGACGGTATGGATGGTTCCATTGCGGGAGGGCGAGCCCTTGCCTCAGGAAACGCCAACGGTAAGCGTGCTGACAGATTGGTCGATTCCGGATGGCGAGCTGCCTGAGGTTATCGTCCGGCCGCAGGCGCAGCATATTGCAGTAGATGGTCAGCCGCTGTCCGGCTTTAATCCAAAACAGACGTATTACGAGGTCATCGTACCATTCGACCAGTTGGATATCCCTGTCGTAACCGCGGCGAGCGACTACTCCGTGTCGGTGCGTCAGGCAGAGGGCTTGCCAGGCAAAGCGATCGTGGAGGTGACGGACCCGGCGCGACCGGGCGCGGTGGAGCGCTATACCATTCGGTTCGAGTCCGGACCCATTATCGGGGAACCGCCCGCAGTGAACAAGCTTCCGGTCGCGGCTGTCACAGCCAGCGCCGTGCCTGAGGCGGCGCAGGGCAATACGCCAGACAAGACGATCGACGGCAATTTGGGTACCCGCTGGGCTGCGGCAGGAGAGCAATGGATTCAGTACGATCTGGGAGAGGTCAGGGAGGTTGGCGCAGTCTCCATCGCTTATATGTTCGGAGATGCGAGACGCTATTATTTTGATATCGAGGGCTCGTTGGACGGCACGGATTGGGTAGCGCTGTATGCGGGGCAGAGCTCGGGGCTGACCAATGAACCGCAGTTGTACCCTATATCTGAGACGCAGGTCCGCTACATCCGAATCAACGGCCAAGGCAACTCCAGCAATAACTGGAACAGTGTCACCGAAGTCGCCATCTTCCGGCCCTCGCCGCTCGCGCTGCGGGTAACGGCGCCCGCTCAGGCGACTGTGGGAGAGCAGGCTACAGTAAGCGCCAGATGGAGCTATGGCGATGGACGCCGCACAGACGCAGAAGGGCTAATCTACACGAGCAGCGATACGGCGGTCGCTACGATAGACGAGCTTGGTCGTCTGACGGCCAGACAGGCGGGGCAGGTCACTTTTGCGGTAGTGGATCCTGCGTACGGGTTCCAAGAAGAGGTGACTGTTGAGGTTGTACGGCGGGCGGAGCAGCCGGTGTAATCAGTGGTCAGGGCGGCAACCGCTTCGCCCCCGGTTCGGCCGCGACTCGCGTCGAAGCCGTGTTGATCCCGCTGGAGAGTGGGGACGCGCTCCATTAAGGATAAATGCGAGAAGGATACGTGCGCGAAGGAGGAATGCCCCACGCACGTAAACTTGCTATGGCCTGCGTTTAGGTATATCGTTAAAAGTATACTTAAAACGAAGGCGGGAGACGAATGGGAATGGGAGTGGGAGTAACTTTGTCGCTGTTGGCAGCGGGCGTGCTGGGCGCTGTGAGCTTTGTTTCGTGTCATCCGGTTTTTGGCGGCAAGCGGGGCAAGGAGCAGACGCTGAGCTATCAGCAATCCCCGGCATATGGCGTCGGCAAATTCGTGAACCTCATTCCCACATCGATGGGGATGAACTGGGATACGACGAAGACGCTGCTTCGCGATTATGTGCGGGGCGTTCCGAAGCAGCGGCCAGCCGAACCGCTCCCGGTGCGACCGGTCGTGCTAGATCCGCTTAAGGGAAGCCGGCAGCCGCGAGCCGTCTGGCTGGGACACTCGGCTGTCCTGATGGAGATGGAAGGCATGCGCATGCTACTGGATCCGATGCTCGGCAGAGCGCCTTCGCCCGTCCCTGCGGTGGGCGGCAAGCGATACAGCAAGCAGCCGCCGATCCAGGCGGAGCAGCTGGATGATATCGATGTCGTGTTGATCTCCCATGATCACTACGACCATCTGGATTACGGGACGATCCGCCAGCTGAAGGATAAGGTCAAACGCTTCATTGTCCCCCTTGGCGTAGGAAGCCATCTGGAGCGGTGGGGCGTGGCCTCGGAGCGGATCGAGGAGCTGGACTGGTGGCAGGAGACGAGCTATGAAGGGCTGCGGCTCGCCTGCACGCCGGCCCGACACTTCTCGGGGCGCGGCTTGACCGGACGCGACCGTACGTTGTGGTGCTCCTGGGTTATTACAGGAGAGGAGCACAATGTATTTTTTAGCGGCGACAGCGGCTATGGCGGGCATTTCCAGCAGATCGGCGAGCGCTACGGCCCCTTCGATCTGGCGATGATGGAGTGCGGCCAATACGATGAGCGCTGGGCGGGCATCCATATGTCGCCGGAGGAGACGGTGCGGGCGTATATGGACGTGCGCGGTCGTGTCCTGCTGCCGATCCACTGGGGCGCCTTCACGTTGGCGATGCACAGCTGGACCGACCCGATCGAGCGGTCGACGCGAGCGGCCCGAGCGGCGGGAGCGACGATCGCGACACCTGCGCTCGGCGAGCCGGTAGCGATCGGCTCGGCAGAGGTGCCAGCCGCCGCCTGGTGGCAGCCGCTTCGATGAGGCGGGGGCGAGTCGCCCCAATGGGGCGATCCGGTAGGCCGCTTCGATGAAGCAGGGCCTGCGGGGCTCCCCGATGGAGCGATCCGCTAAGTCGCTCCGATAGGGCAATGTGTAGACCAAAACACCCCTTGCTTCCATCTCATGGAGGCAAGGGGTGTTTGTCGTAGGCTGTATGGCGTCTGGAAGCAAAAGAGGGGGTGATCATCAGCCGAAAATTGTTGATCATGTAGGCTTTTTTATGTACAATCGGCCAAACAACTTGAACCATCTGCCCCAGCGAATATTTTAGCTCAGCCTAATAAAAAATTAAGCTTCTTTTAATATGACCCTCCTAAAATTATACATAAATCGGTAAGAGGAGGGTATGTGGTATGGATAGGAAAAAGCGTGATTTTACGGATTATTATGATGAGATTCAAAAGGAAATGCAGCAAGAAAATCAAACTTCAGATGTCATGAACACAAGTAGAAGACTGTATATCACAGATGGCGAAAGCAGTCCGAATTTACTTGTATCCGCAACTTCAAACGGAGACCAGCAGGAGAAGGAGAAATTAGATTGCTCTACTTCAGCGAAAAAGAGACTTCGTTTTAAAAAACGCGTCTCATTTCTAGCCGGGGGAATTGTAGCAATCATAGTGATGCTCGCCAGTGGTGTCAACCCTTTTTCTTCTGACCACACAATGGGGCATCAGCAAAGTTCCGGAATAAGTTCTGCGAATATTACGACCACATCAACTTCCATTTCGACTAATCAGAATGTTATTTCTTCTATTGTGCAGCAATCTAATGGAGCTGTTGTTTTGATAAAAACGTATACAAAGTCCAGCAGTAGAGAAACTAGGAGTTTAAATGATCCCTTCTGGTACTTTTTTGGTGGAGGAAATGAACAGCCGAAATCCTCCAATGATGGTCAATTGCGCTTATATGGAGCAGGTTCAGGATTTTTTTATAAGAAGGGGGGATATATTTTAACAAACGAGCATGTAATTGCGAACGCGGACCAGATTGAAGTTACTGTGGACGGCACTGCTGAACCTTTCAAAGCAACTGTATTAGGAAAGAGTGCGGAACACGATTTAGCCGTCATAAAAATAGACAGTAAACAAGATTTTCCGATTCTTAAGATGGGGGATTCTAATGCTATCAATGTCGGAGATTGGGTGGTTGCTATAGGCAATCCCGCCGGCTTCGAGAATACAGTTACAGTGGGCGTTATTAGTGCCAAAGAGCGTGAAATACCTATCAATGACAATAATGGACAACGACAGTACCGTCACTTGCTGCAAACAGATGCGTCTATAAATTCTGGAAATTCTGGAGGACCTCTTATCAACTTAAATGGCGAAGTGATTGGGATGAATACTGCCAAAAGCTCCGAAGCGCAAGGAATCGGGTTTGCTATACCTACCAGTGTATTTGTTCCATTTATTAATTATTTGGAAGAGGGGAAAAGCATTCCTTCCTCCTACATTGGCGTCTCACTAACTGATATAAGAGAAGAAATACTGGATGATTTAAATTTGAATTCCGTAGAAGGAGCGCTTGTAGCACAAGTGCTACCCGGAACTCCGGCATTTAAAGCGGGAATACGACAATACGATGTAATTGTTAAAATAAATGGTCAAGCTGTAGAGAAATCAAAAGATGTCGTCAATCAAGTGTTAGCTCTTCCTATCGGTGAAAAGATATCGTTAACTGTTCTCCGGGATGGGAAGGAAACTGATTTCATTGTAATCGTGGAGGATAAAAACGCATCATAATTTACCCGCTCGGGGTAACTCTCCAAGAGATAACGTGACACAGTCCGCAAAAAAAGCCTTCAAAATCACTCTCAAAGTGGACTTGAAGGCTTATTTGTTTTTGTAATCACATCTTTAATTCGATTGATATACGGAATGACTTTGGAAAACCTCTCAACTCAATTTACACTTGAGAGAGGCTCGGCTCATTCACTTGGTACCATTTTGCTTGCTCATTGTACATCTGATAGTATAAGCCTTGGTGTTTTATCAATTCATCATGCGTACCGACCTCAGCCACTGTTCCATTTTTTAGCACAATGATTCGATCAGCAAATTTACAACTACCAAGGCGATGAGAAATGAAGATGGTTGTTTTCCCCTCAGAAACATTCAGAAATTCTTGATGCAAATCTACTTCAGCTATCGGGTCAAGAGCTGAAGTAGGTTCGTCTAAAATGATGATATCTGTGTTTTTGTAAAACGCACGGCTTAATGCGATACGTTGCCATTGACCATATGATAATTCAGTTCCCCCTAGAAATTGTGGGCCTAGTATCGTCTCGTAACTATCTTGTAATTGAGAAATAAATTCTGATGCTTTTGCTTTTTTTGCTGCTAGTCTAATTTCCTCATCTTTTATTTCTTTATTTATGTCACTCAAAGCGATATTTTCCTTTGCGGATAATTGGTATTTCATAAAGTCTTGAAAAACCACGCTAATTCTTTGGCGCAAGTGTTTTTTATTAATTGAGTTTATATCAATGTCATCATAAAAAATAGTTTCATCCGGTAGATCATACAATCCTAGCAAACATTTTATGAGAGTTGTTTTACCACAGCCATTCTCACCAACAATGGCTACTTTTTCTCCACTATTAATATCAATAGAAATATTATTCAGAATAGCCTTTTGGCTATTGACATATTTAAATGATAAATTCTCAATCCTGATCCCTTTTACTAGTGGTTTGGGAATATGAGCAGTGGGTCCATTATGGTCTTTTTCTTCAGGTAAGGACATGTAATAAAAGAGATCATCAACCAGCAAGGTGGTTTCAAAAATTCGCGAAATGTTGGAAGATATGCTTTGTACTAAAGACGGATAAGACATTATGATTTGCATAAGTGCAACAAATTCAGCTATAGAAACCTGCCCTTTATGTATTAACCATACAGCGTAGGAGAGTATTAAAACACCATATAATGCACTCAAGCTTTCCATGCTCCAAGCGATAAAGCTTGCCCGTTTTTCAAGTTTCATTTGTTCTTTAATGTTCTGTTTAAAAGCCGCACTCCATTTTCCTTTAAAGTAATCGAATGTATTGGAGATGCGATTTTCTTTTGCCGCCTCTTTTCCTGTTAAGATGCTGAATAAGTACAGAACCAGTCGCTGTGATGCTGTCTGCTCCCTTATTAATAGAATTCGTTTTTGCCCGTAAATAAAATTCACATAAAGAGATGGAATTAAAAAAAATAGAGCTCCTATAGCCAATATTGGATTAATACTGTAAACGATGATGATGAGGGTAGTCAATGTGATGGCTGACTGAACAAGTTCGAAAAAAAGGCTTAATAGATTTACAGCATGTTGCCCCGAAGATGCTTTTTCCAATTGATCGTATGAACTTGATCTATCAAAAAAAGAAAGGGGAAGCATTGTTGACTTTTTGGCTATCATTGAGTCAATATGAAATTTTCCAATACGTTCATAGTAGCTACTAACTAATCTATCAATGGATTTTATCAGTTGCGCAAGCAGTAATATAGCTCCTTGGAGTGCTAAGATACCGAAGACTGCCGAGACAGGTAGATTATTGTCTATAATTCCGTTTATGTTTTCGAGAAGTTCCTTAGTTATTAAAATTTGAATGCCAGGCACAAATGCTAAAATGATACGTAATCCTATAAAAAGAAGGATGATTTTGGGTTCCCAAGTCCATAATAATTTATAAACTGAAAGTATTGTTTGAAATGCTCTCCTCATATTTTTCATAACCATCATTCCTTTGAATCATAGTATGTAGAGTAGAACTGTTTCTTCAGTCCCAAAAGCTTTTGCGTCCGGGCTTGAAGTGTTTATTACGATGACTGAACCTCTTTTTGCGGTACAAATTCAGTAGCCATCGGATGTACCAAACAATTACGAGTCTACTTGGTTCTTACCTCAGAGTGCCCTCCAAACTGCTAACTGTACCTAATTTGGCAAAGTGCGTATGAAAATAAAAAGAAGAGGATAATAGAACTTCCTCTTCTTTGTGAAAATGATCTTTAATGACTATACAAGACATCCAAGGCGTTCGAAGCGATACTCTGTCCATAAACGGGTGCTGTCTTGACATACCCAAACAGAGTAAGTATTACCACCAGAACAAATCTCCCCTGTTTTTGCGCAAAACATACCGACCTCACCTCCTTTCATTATAGTTCTATGAACTACCCTATTAACCTCGACTTTTGTGATTTTAATAGGAGTTGTTCAAGTTTCTCAAGGTTTACAACAGCTCCCTTAGTTACTACATGTCTATCCGATGAAAGCAAGTATGCAAAAGGAAAAATGTTTGTGCGGTAAAGCTCAATTTGTTCTTTGTTGATCTGGCAAGTAATTGATTCCAAGTGATATTCAATAATCTTAGGGTGAATTCCACTATCTGATAGTAGGAGAATTTGAAAAGAATCTTTCCTTGATTTGACCCAATCATATAATGACTCACATGCTTTGCAACCTGGTGAAGTGAAGAGAATAAGTGCTGATTCTAACTGATTTTCCTTTATTTCGGCACCTGATAGGGTGTGCAAATGATGAATTTCAAATTTCTCCGAAATATCAATCCCATGATTTTGCAAGGAAGAGGGGGTTGCGGTTGCTCTATTATGAGAAGACCTGAGTACCCTAACTAGGAACACAGTGTTAAAAAGGACAAGTAGCCATAACAGATAATAACTTAGTCCCCATATACCCTCCAATTCTCATTCTCCTTTTCATTGAAATTTTCATTGCGATAATACGTGAGAAGTATGTATATAAGAATAACTCCCACACTAGAAAGACATAAAAGGAACAGTTCGTCCCTCTGTATAGAACTCCAAAGTAATTTGGGTATAAAGAACAAATATATGTTGACTAGAATAAGCGAAGCTAATTTTATCAAGGTTCCAGTACCTATCTTCTCATTTGTTAATCCACCTAAACAGTTGCATTTGACTTGCGATTGTTTTTTATTCGTTATTTTGGTGATTCCCAAGAAGCTGAGTAACAAAATCATAGATAGAATGAGTCCCCATAAACGTACAGATTCAATTAATACTGAAATTGATACTATTAACTCCGATAAAGGAATTAATAATAATGCGAATGGTATCAGATTAGTTTTAATTCCAATGTCTTCAAGGGTTTTTCTGAAACTTCTTACTGCAAAAAGTTTCGAGATGGATGAAATGAAGAAATATAGAGCGAATGATAGTGCAAAAAAGTGAGAACTCACAGTCCTCATCTCCTTTATACTTGGAAAATGTTTGTGTCTATATGTAATAGAATACAACAAATTCTTTGTCGAAAACCTTTCAAGTTGTAAATGTTTGGGCTATTTAGGTGAACGATCCTATCATGAAATAAGCGAGTTCTCCGGTGGAATTGAAAGCTTTTTAGGAATACATCTTAAACCTGAAATTCAGAAAACTATCTATTGCCAAAATTCGAAACATATTTCCAAGGTAATTCGTATATGAAATTGGAAAGTATTATTACATAATGTTGAGGCTGAAAGGAGAGGTTATTGTGAGGGAATACAACCGCATTATGATTAGTTCTGATTGTTATTTGGATTTAGATCGACAGGTAGTTCTAAAAAGACAACTCCCAATTTCTCTTTCTCGTCTACAGTATCGACTTATTTACAGATTGGCCGTCCAAATGAATCAAATAGTTTCATCGAAAGACCTTATTCAGTATATTTGGCTAACTCATATGGTGGACAATTCGGAACTATATATGTTGATTCATCGAGTAAGAAAACAGATTGAAGACAATCCAAAACATCCAAAACATTTAATTACATTACGTAGAAAAGGCTATATTTTGTATAGTGAGATTCCATAGATAGAGGCTATGCTTTTGGCGCGAAAACGACTGTAACCTATCAATTGATGGACATGATCCGCCCAAAAAGAGGTAGCCAATGTGACTACCTCAACATCCTACTCATTCAGCGGATGCAGTTCCAATTGATAGGTTCCGTAAAGCGTACATCGAATTGGGCTGGAAAGACTCAGTTGACGGAAGAAAAGCCTCATTCCGCTCGAAACCATAATACTGGACAAGTAGAAGCCAAGATCATTGCCCTTAAGCCCCGGGTCACCCGGGCATTAGCACTAGCCCTCCTGCACCTCGCGCCAGATGTCGGCGAGCATCTCGAAGGAGCGGAGCCGCGCCTGGTGATCGTAGATCTGGGCGGTGGCGATGATCTCGTCGGCTGCGGTCTCACGCAGGATCGCCCGCAGACGCTCGGCGACCGTCTCTCGCCCGCCAGCGATCGAGTAGCCGAACTTGCCGCGCACGAGTGCCTTTTCTTGCGGCGTCCAGAGCGGCTCCATATCGTCGACCGGCGGTAGCAGCGGGCTGGTGCCGCCGCGGATCAGGTTCAGGAACTGCTGCTCCTGCGAGGTGGCCAGGTAGCGCGCCTGAGCGTCGGTATCGGCGACGATGATGTTGACGCCGACCATCGCATATGGCTGCGCCAGCGCCCCGGAGGGCTGGAAGTTGCTGCGGTACAGCTGCAGCGCCGGCAGCAGGTAGTCTGGGGCGAAGTGGCTGGCAAAGGCGAACGGCAGCCCCAGCTGACCGGCCAGCTGAGCGCTGAAGCCGCTGGAGCCGAGCAGCCAGATCGGGATGTCGAGCCCTTCGCCCGGCACGGCGTGGACGCCCGGAGCGCCGCCCTCCCGGGACGGGTCCAGGTAGGCGCGCAGCTCGCTCAGCAGCTCGGGAAAGTCGTGTCCGCCGGCTGTCAGGCCGCGACGGATCGCTCGTGCGGCGGGTTGGTCGGAGCCGGGCGCGCGGCCGAGACCGAGGTCGATCCGTCCCGGATACATCGACTCCAACGTGCCGAACTGCTCGGCGATCATAAGCGGCGCGTGATTGGGCAGCATGATGCCACCGGAGCCGACGCGGATCCGCTCGGTGCCGGCGGCTACATAGCCGATGACGACCGAGGTGGCCGAGCTGGCGATGCCCGGCATGCTGTGATGCTCGGCCAGCCAGTAGCGGTGGTAGCCCCAGTCTTCGGCGTGACGGGCGAGGTCGAGCGTGCGCTCGAATGCCTCGCTAGCTGTCTGGCCTTGCAGGATCGGGGCCAGATCAAGCAGCGATAGCGGTTTGCGGGCAGTGGATTCGTTCATGTATGAGTCGCCTCCTTGGCATAACGGTTATGATAGGCTAGCTGCTGTCCGTTTGTACAAGCTAGTCTTAATTTTGTGAGCTACTATAAATATTATTGTACACCTACCGTTCACCCAGCACAAGGCGAACGGGCAGGGTAGGCTTTCGTAGTAGGGTATGCTACAATGGCACCGACAAGCAAACGACACAAGGGGCGATTCCGATGCTGGTATTCAGTTACTTCAGGGAAGATGACGAGCGACTCTATCTGGCAGGCAGTGAAGGCGGTTACAGCTGGGAAGTGTGGAATGACGGTCAGGCGATCTTCGGCTCTGAGCTGGGTACGCGTCAGATACGCGATCCCTTTATTATGCGCGGGCGCGACGGCTTCTATCATTTGGTCTGGACCGACGGCTGGCGCAGCCGCAGCATCGGCTATGCCCGCTCGGCGGACCTGCTGAGCTGGGAAGGGGCCAAGCTGATCCCGGTGATGGAGCATTTGCCGCAGACCCAGAATGTATGGGCGCCCGAGATTTTTTATGATGAAGGGGCGGACGCGTATCGGATCGTCTGGTCCTCGACGGTCGGCGACGGTCCGCGCAATCACCGGATTTGGTCGACGACGACACGTGATTTCGACACGTATGCCGAGGCAACGCTATTTTTTGACCCGGGGTACAATGTCATCGACGCCTGCGTCGTCGATCTGGGGGAGCGCTACTACATGCTCTTCAAGGACGAGCGCGGCGTCAATGAGCCGGATACCGACTACAAGGCGATCCGCTCTTGCACGTTCGCCAAGGATGGACATGATTGTCCCCGGATCGAAGACATCTCCGAGCTGCTGACAGCGCCGCTCACCGAAGGTCCGACCCTCTACGAGATCGGAGAGGAAGGGGCGAAGGAGTGGATCATGCTCGTCGACGGCTTTCAGGAGCATTATTATGGCGCTTATCGTTCGGCAGATCTGCAGTCATGGGAGGATATCAGCTCGCAAGTCCACTTGCCGATCGGAGCGCGGCATGGCGCTGTGTTTCGACGCTAGCTGCATCATTGATGATTGCCCTACACGAATCTCCAGACAACAGAGCCGGTCCTTCCTCTCGGGAAGACCGGCTTTGTCTCGCTCTTGGAACTTAGGAGCGGAAATGATTGAGCACCCAGCAGATGCCTTGATGGGCATCGACGACTTCTCCGTGCAACGCCCCGAAAAACGTATCCTCCAGCGGCACGACGACCGTGCCCTCCTTGGCCAACAACTCGAATACGCGCGTAATTTCTTCCTCATTGTCGAATTGCATAATGACCCGCACATGCTCTCCCTTCGGGATGCGGCCGTAGGACGATGCGAAGTGAATCAGGCTCTCGCCCAGATGGAGCTCCGCATGATAGATCGTGCCCTTGTTTTCGTTGAGCAGCTTGACCTCGCCGCCGAAGATCGGCTGATAATAATCGAGCGCGTCGCGCACGCTGTCGACGATGATGAACGGACTTGCACTTAACATAATTCCCTTCCTCCTTGTGTTTACTATGGGTAGGTAGTAAGACTCGCTTTCTTTCGTATTACCCGATCTCCGTCGCCTTTGACGCTAGGGCGTTGGTCGCGACGGGACTTGCCGTCTGTGATGACGAGGCTTTGCCGGGGAGATATTGACTTATCCCGACTTCTCTCAACTATAAGACAGATCTTGCTGTCGGTTGCTGTCCCAAGCCGTCGACTCGTGGCGAGCAAGCGCTATTTCCCGGGCAATGGTCGCACAGCGACATAGGGCTGATCGGTCACTTCTTGCAGAGCGTCCAGTACAAAAACTGTCTGTGGGATGCCTGTCGCAGCCTCGATATAATGGGGGCAATGAATGGCAAAGGAGGTTGCAACGTGACTTGGTGGACCAAGCAAAGGCTGCGTATGATCCAGAACAATCTGCGCGAGATCGATGCCGATCTGGATGTCGATCAGCTCATGGAGGAGCTAAAGCGCTATGAAGCCAATACGTTAATGATGAACGCGGGAGGCATGTTCGCTTTTTACCCGACGAAGCTGCCCTTCCAATACAAGACGCCTTATCTGAAAAAGGATCTGCTCGGCGAAGCCGTCGAGCAGGCGCATCGCAACGGCATGCGCTTCATCGCTCGGTTCGACTTTAGCAAGGCGCATGAAAGTCTGTTCGCAAGCAACCCGGAGTGGTTTTACCGAACGCGGGACGGACGCGAGGTCAACTACCATGGCATCGTCCACACTTGTCTCAACAGCGAATACCAGCAGCAGCTGTCGCTCCGGATGATCGACGAGGTCATTACGAGCTACGAGGTGGACGGCATTTTCTTCAATATGTTCGGCTACCAACACTGGGACTATAGCGGCAATCATTATGGTCCGTGCTACTGCGACAACTGTGTCCGGCGCTTCCGCGAGTATTGCGGCGAGGATCTGCTCGTCTATGACGGGGCGGGGCACCCGCTGCATGAACGGTACCGGGAGTTCCAGGATTATACAGCTCGCGAAGTGTTGGAGCGGATCCACGACGCAGTCAAGGCGAAGCGCCCGGAGGTGGCTATCTGTACGTATCATCCCCATAAAGTGGATCTCGTACGCAAGGAATCCAACACCGCGCTCCGTCGTCCCTATCCGCTCTGGCTCTACTCGGCTTCGGAAAATGTCGCCTCGGTTGAGGGCAGCTACCCGGACAAATGGGCCAGCAATTGCAGCATCAACGCAATCGATCTGAATTACCGGTTCACCGGCGTATCGCGGCATGAGATCGAGGTGCGGCTCTATGAAAATCTGGCCAATGGCTCCAATCTGGACTTCTGCATCATCGGCGTCTTCGAAGGTTATCCGGATCGGGCCAACTTCGCTTCGGCGCAGGAGGTATTCCGGCTCCATCATGCGCATGAGCAGATGTATAACGCTTTGAGTCCGGTGGTCGACGTGACGCTCGTCAAGCCGGAGCATGGCGTAGCCCGCGACGAGTACCTCGGCCTGTTCAAGATGCTCAAGGAGCGCCATATCCCGTTTGCCGTCGTCACCGAGGAGCGACTCGTGCCGCAGCTCGAGCAGATCAAGCGCTCCAAGGCGGTCATCCTGCCGGGCGTACGGCGGCTGACCGGAGATCAGACGGAGGCGCTGGCGTCGCTGCGGCAGGCGGGCCTGCATCTGATCGGTACCGGGCTGGCGCTGGCGGAGGATGAGGAGGCGTTGCGGCGATTGTTCGGCGCGACCTGTGTCGGCATCGAGCGCGACGTAACCGCCTCGTACTTCGATACGAGCGACAGCGGCCGCTTCCGCAGTCTGGCCGATCGCGGCTGGGTGATCGGCGGCGATGCGTTCGCCGAGCTGCGGTATGATGACGAGACGGCAGAGGCGCTGCTGCCGTACATCGAGACGGCGAGCTTCGGCCCGCCGGAGCGGGCGTACGGCCATCGCTGCGACGGCCGCTTCGGCCTCGGCCTGCTCCGAGGGGCGGGAGACACAGGCAGCGCTGCGTATTATGCCTTTGCCCCGGGGACGCTGTACGCTCGCCACGGCTACGAGGACCACAAGCATGTCGTCGCCGACGTGCTGGAGCAGCTGCTGGACGGCCAGCTGTCGCTGCTGACGGATGCGCCGTCGGTCGTCGAGACGTTCCTGCACCGGATCGAGGACGGCGGCGAGGCCAGCGAGTCGGAGCTGCTGCTGCAGCTGGTGAACCTGTCCGGCTACAACGGCACGACCTATACCGAGTCGCTGCCGCTCGCCCCGATGCGCTATACGATACGCGGCGTGCCAGAGATGGCGCAGGCCTATCGTCTGCGGACCGGCGAGCCGGTGCCTGTGCAGCATACGCCGGATGGCGCGGTGCTGGAGCTCGGCTGCGAAGGCCGCTACGAGGCGGTCCGGATCGTCTGCGGCGAGACTGGAGCTGTTAAGGGGGGAACTCGATGAAAACTGCAAATCTCAGTCAAGCTGGTCAGCCCGGCCCAGCCGGGCAGGCCAGCGGAGCCAAGCTAGGCGGACCAACGTCACCGAAAGTCTCCCCCGGTCGCAGTGGAGGCAATCTGTGGAGCCGCATCAAGCAGCATCGGACGATTTATTTGCTCATCCTGCCGGGCGTGCTGTTCTTCATCCTGTTCAAGTTTGTACCGATGTGGGGACTGCTGCTGTCGCTCAAGGATTTCAACCCGTATCTCGGCTTCGCGGGGAGCGAGTGGGTCGGCTTTGCGCACTTTGTCGATCTGTTCAACGATCCGAAGTTTTACATCATGCTGCGCAATACGTTTATGATTAATATGATCGGGCTGGTCTTCCACTTCCCGGTGCCGATCCTGCTGGCCTTGATGCTCAACGAGATTCGCCACGAAGGGTTCAAGCGCTTCAACCAATCGATCGTTTATTTGCCGCACTTCCTCTCCTGGGTTGTCGTGGCGAGTATGACCTTTTTTATCCTGTCGGCCGATGTAGGCATCGTCAACAAGCTGATCGCCGAGTCGGGCCGCGATACGATTTCGTTCCTGTCCAATCCCAACTACTTCTGGGGCCTTATCACCGCGCAGGTGATGTGGAAGGAGGCCGGCTGGGGGACGATCATCTTCCTGGCGGCGATGGCTGGCGTCGATCCGTCCCGCTACGAGGCGGCCGTCGTCGACGGCGCGTCGCGGTTCCGTCAGATCTGGCATGTGACGCTGCCGGCGATCCGGCCGACGATCGTCATCCTGCTCGTGCTGCGGCTCGGCAATATGATGGATACGGGCTTCGAGCAGATCCTGCTCATGATGAACCCGCTCGTCATGTCGGTCGCCGAAGTGTTCGACACGTACGCGTATACATTCGGCATCCTGCAGGGGCAGATCAGTATCGGGGTCGCCGTCGGTCTGTTCAAGGGGCTGGTCGGGCTCGTCCTGATCGTCATCGCCAACACGATCGTCAAGCGGCTCGGCTACGAGGGCATCTACTGATCGACTACTTCTATTGAATCAAGGAGGCTTTGGCCGATGAGCTTCGTACAGAAAAAAAGACTGACCGTCTTCGATTGGGTGAACTATATCCTGATCGGCCTCATCTCCCTGCTGTGCATCTTTCCGTTTTTTTACGTGTTCAGCGTGTCGTTTACCGATCCGAAGGCCTATGTGCCGCTGAAGTTTTACCTGTTCCCTGACCAGTGGTCGCTCGATTCGTATCGCTATATCCTGTCGACCAACAGCTTTCTCAATGCGCTGTACAGCACCTTGTACATTACCGTGATCGGTACGATCCTCAATATCGTCGTCTCGTTCACGATGGCCTACGGCCTGACGAAGCGCACGCTGCCGGGGTACAAGACGCTGATGGGCATGGTCATCTTCACGCTCGTCTTCAGCGCTGGCATCGTCCCCAACTACTTGCTGGTGCGGGAGCTGGGGCTGCTCAATTCGTACTGGGCGCTCATCTGGACGTCGCTGACCAACGCATGGAGTCTGATCGTCATCAAGAGCTTCCTCGACTCGCTGCCCGGTGAGCTGGAGCAAGCGGCCAAGATCGACGGGGCTTCGGATATGGGCGTCTTCATGCGGATCGTCATCCCGCTGTCAAAGCCGGCGATCGCGACCTTTACGCTGTTTTTTGCAGTCATGCACTGGAATACCTTCTTCAACGCCTTGATCTACCTGTCCGACTCCAGCAAATGGACGCTGCAGCTGTTCGTGAAGACGCTCGTCATCGACGCCAACTCGGTGGCGGTGGCGCAGGCGGGCTCAAGCGACGAGGCGGTCATGCCGCAGGAGACGATCCGGATGGCGACGATCGTGCTGTCGATGCTGCCGATCCTGCTCGTCTACCCGTTCCTGCAGAAGCACTTCGCCAAAGGCGTCATGCTGGGTTCGGTCAAGGGGTAGGCAGTCTAGTAAAACTTCATAAAATCTCCACCTACAGAGAGGATGACTAACGATGGTATCATGGAAAAAAGGACTGCATGCCGGCGTCTCGATGGCGCTGGCCGTCACGTTGCTCGCCGGATGCAGCGGCACAGGCAACACCCCGGCCCCGGAGGGGACCGGCAACACAGACGCGACCCCTGGCAATCAAGAGGCGGGCGCACAGGAGCCGGTGACGATCAAGATGTTCGCCGGACTGTACAACGAGATCCCCGATATGAACAACGAATACTGGACCGAGTGGGAGCGGATGACCAACGCCAAGCTTGATGTCGAGTGGGTGCCGTCCGGCGATCTGAACGCCAAGCTCGATCTGCTGCTGGCGTCCGGCGATCTGCCGGAGGTTGTGGCCTACCAGTTCAATAACCGGCCGACCTTCATGCGAGCGATCAAAAACGGCGCATTCTGGGACCTGACCGACTTCCTCGGCGATATGAGCGAGTACCCCAATCTGCGCGACAATCTGGCCGAGGATGCGCTGAAATATCTGAGCGTCGACGGCCGCGTGTACGGCTTGCCGCGCTCGCGCTCGCGGATCGACGGCGGCATCAAGATCCGCAAGGACTGGCTGGATAAGCTGGACATCCCGGTCCCGACGACCTTCGAGGAATACGAGGCGGCGCTCAAGCAGATCGTCGACGCCGATCTGGACGGCAACGGCCGCAAGGACACAGTCGGCCTGCTCTACGTCAATGATCCGTTCGCGTCGTTCCAGGCGGGCTTTGGCCTGTTCGAGCCGACCTACAACGACGAAGGCGGTCTGATCAGCCCGCGTCTGACGCCGCAGAGCATCGGGATGACCGAGTGGTTCCGCGGACTGTATGCGCAAGGGCTGATGTCGCAAGAGTACGCAGTCATGAAGGAATCGCAGGCGGAGGAGCTGTTCAAGACGAACCGGGCTGCCTCGTACGGTCGGCCGATCTGGTGGGATCATGACTGGGAAAATGCGATGCGCCAGTCCGGCGACGCCGACGCCAAGATCCTGAATCTCCATCTCCAGGGACCAGGCGGCGACGCTGTCGCGCTGGAGACGGGCGTGGCCGGCGGTTTCTACATCTCCAAGAAGGTTCCGGAGGAGAAGGTGAAGCGGCTGCTCGAATACTTCGAGCTGACGGCGTCCGAGGAAGTGTCGGACTTCTCCTACTATGGCATCGAGGGCGTCCATCACACTGTCGAGGACGGCCAGAAGGTGCTGACCGAGCAGGGCGTCAAGGAAGTGAATACGACGAGCAAGGGCGCGGGCGTGCTGACGTACAACAAGTTCGGCAAGGTCATCAGTGCCTCCGGCGACAAGGCGTACAACGATGCCAAGATCGCCGAGGTCGAGCACTTCGACGAGGTCGGCAAGATCAGCCCGAATACGTACACGGCCACCGAATCGTGGATCAACGCCTGGCCGAAATACGAAAGCGAGTTCAACGCAATGTATACGAAGGCGGTCGTCGGCCAAATCCCGATGTCGGAGTTCGAAGCGCATGTCGACTGGATCAACGAGCAGCCGGACATCAAAAAGGCGTATCTGGACATGGCGGAGGCCTATAAAAACTTCCATGAGCAGTAAGATGGCAACGTGAACCGAAAGATTAGACTTAGATGAGCAAGACGCCGGAGAGCGGGAGGACGCAGTCGTCCGCCTGCGCGGCGTCTTGCCATATGGAGAGGAGAGAACTTATGACGAGCTTAAGCGATCCGCAGACGCCGTGGCATGAGGCGCCGCTGCGCATCATTCAGCCCAATCTGCAGGTGCTCGACACAGCGAGGATCGATCCGCAGCAGCTGGCCCGGCAGATCAAGGAGATGGGCGCCAATGCGATGGTGTTTAACGTCGGCGGCATCTATGCCTGGTACCCGACTCGCGTGCCGTATCATACGGTCAACGAGCATCTGCCGCAGCACACCGACCTGCTGCGCGAGGTGATCGACGCCTGTCATGCGCAGGGCATCCGCTTCATCGCCCGCTTCGACTTCAGCAAGGCCGAGGACCGTGTCTTCCTCCAGCGGCCGCAATGGTTCGTCCGAGGCGCGGACGGCGAACCGGAGGTCGTCGGGGCGCGGCGTCCCGGGGCCTGGTCGCTCTTGATGAACACCTGTCTGAACAGCGGCTATCGCAACGAGGAGGTCGCCGAGCCGGTACTGCGGGAGGCGCTGGAGGGCTATGCGATCGACGGCGTCTTCTTCAATGCGCCGCACTATATGTTCTGCCGCTGCAGCCGCTGCCAGCGCAAGTACGAGGCGATGTACGACAAGCCGCTGCCGATGACGTCCCGCGAGCTGGAGCCGGACTTCGCCTCGCGCTGCATCCGCGACACGATGGCGCGCAAATACCAGCTCATCAAAGAGCTGCGGCCCGAGGCGCCGATGATCCTCTATTACAATCTGTACCGGGATAACCTCTATGAGCGGATCGAGACCGCCGATCTGCTCTGCATCGAGCCGCAGGATATCCTCTCGCTCGGGCACGCGCATATCCCCGAGTTCTGGAAGCCGGCGCTCTGTATCAAGCTCGGCCGCTCGCTGCCGGATCGCCCGGCTCCGCTCGGCATCGTCCACTCCTGCCCCGGCATGGACTGGCGGCATACCGGGCTGCCGCCGGCGGAGTACCGCTTCTGGCTGGCCCAGATCCCGGCCCATGGCGGCCAGATCTGGCACTCGCTGACCGGGGTGCCGGAGACGATCGTCGACAAGCGTATCCTCGAGGTCGTCAGCGAGCTGAATCGCGACGCCGCCAAGGTCGACGGCGCGATGCACCGGGCCGAGCCCGTATCGCAGACGGCGCTGCTCTGGAACGCTGACCGCTCGGCGGAGGGTTGGGCGGACGGACTGATCCACAGCCAGTTGCCCTTTGATGTGCTGCTGCCGGAGCAGGCCGACGCGGAGCGGCTGAGCGCGTATCGTGTCGTCGTCGTCCCCGAGGGCTTCCGCTATACGGCGGAGCTGGTGCAGACGCTGACGGCGTATACGCGGGGCGGCGGCCACCTGATCGCCGAGGGTGTGCTGCCGGAGGACGTGACGGGTCTATCGGAGCTGCTCGGGATCGCCGAGGAGCGGTATGTCAGCGAGGAGTTGATCGCCTCCTATCTGCGCTTCGAGCCGCAGTCTGACGGGGCCAATCCGCTGCAGGCCGGGCTGGAGGCGACCGAGCTGATCGCGCATCGCGGCATCGTCGCTTATTGTTGGCCGCAGGATGCGCAGACCGAGGTGCTGGCGACGCTGGTGCCGCCCTTCTCGCCGCTGGAGAGCGTCGGCGCGCCGCCGGAGCGGGCGTCGCTGCCGGTGTCCCATACCGATCTGCCGCTGGCGCTGCGGCGACGGCATGGCGCGGGCAGCGCCCTCTACTTGCCGTTCCAGCTCAGTCGACTGCTCCATGAATACAAGCTGGGCGAGCATTATCAGCTGCTGGCCAACGCCGTCGACTGGCTGCTCGGCGAGCAGCGGCACATCCGGGTGACGCCGTATCCCGGATTGCAGATCACGTTGTTCCGCAAGGGAGAGACGTGGCTGCTCCATCTCGTCAACGGCGCCGGACGGCGGCCGCTGACGGCGACGCTGCCGCTGCATGACATCGAGATCGACCTGCGGCTGCCGCTGTCGCCCGGCGAGCTCCGGGCGGAGCGACTGATCGGCGGCGGCTCGTGGGCGGTGAATCGCAGCAGCGACGGGGAGCTGCGGCTGACGCTGCCGCGACTGGACGTCTGGGAGTGCATCCGGCTAGCGCCGCTGGAGGATGCGTAGCCCGACCTGCTGTCTTGGGGGCGGTGCAGCATGCCTGATGCATCAGACTTCGCGCCCCGGCGCGAAGCGCATGGAGACTTTGGTATACTAGGGAGAGAGGAAGCGGGGGGAGACGCGATGAAGCAGCTATGGCAACGCATCCGGGCGCGACTTATGCATCTGCTGCCTACACATAATTATTGGCAACGCCTCATCTGGCTGGGCTGTATCTCGGTGACGCTGCCGCTCGTCCTGGCGGGCACTGCCTATTATCATTTCTCCATGCGGGAGCTGACCGGACAATTCCAGACCGACAACCGGGAGTCGCTGCAGATGACGGTGGACCGGATGGAAAATCTGCTCAGCGGCATCGAGCAGATGTCGCTGCAGCTGTCCGGCAGCAGCCAGATCCGGGAGTCGCTGGGCTTGGAAGGATACATGACCGACTATCTCGGTCAACTGGAGCTGCTCGATCTGTTCCAGCTATTCAAGAACACCAACAGTCTCGTGCAGGACATCGTCTACTACGACGAGCCGTCGCAGACGGCGCTCAGCCACTACTATGGGATGGCACGGATGAGCGACTACTACGGCGCGGACGATATCCGCGAGGCGCTGGCGCTCCCGGGCTTCGCCGGCTGGAGCTATCTGCCGGACGCCGGCGGGCGAGGCTATCTCACCTATGTGCGCAAGTTGCCGATCATGAGCACCGAGGAGCCGCGCGGCGTCCTGCTGTTGCAGGTGCGCGAGGAGTCGCTGCGCAGATACCTCGGCGGTCTGCCCAGCCAATCGCTGGCGATCGTCGACGCGGGCGGCCGGATGATCCTCGATTCGCAGGGCGGCAGCATGAGCGGCGAGCGCCTTCGCACCGACCCGGTCGTCCAGGCTGTCGTGTCAGGGGACGGCACGGCGGACCAGTTCGTGACGGACGGCGAGGAGCAGCAGCTCGTCGCCTGGTCACGCACCGCGCAGGGGCGGACCTATGTCTCGCAGCTGCCCAAGCAGGCGATGATCGATCAGCTCAGCTGGATAAGGGTGCTCATCGTCGCCTCGGTCTCGATCTTCCTGCTGATCGGCATCCTGCTCAGTCTGCTGGCCTCGCGGATGGCGTACAACCCGATCCAGCAGCTGACGCAGTATGGCCGGCATCTGCGCAAGAGCGGCGGCGAGGAAGCGGGCAAGCTCGACGAGATCGACTACATCCGCTCCTGTCTGAGCTATCTCAACGAGCAGACCGAGTCGCTGCATCGCTACGTGCGCGGCATCCAGCCCGATCTGCGTGACGGACTGCTGCTGCGGCTGTTGAAGCCTATGAGCGGCTCCGGCATGCGTACGGTGGAGGAGGAGTGCCGCAAGCATGGCATCCCGCTGACCGGTCATTATGTGGTGCTGGTCGCCAAGGTGGAGAACCTGCTGCGCGAGAAGCGATTCCTGCCGAGCGAGGGGCCGGTCATCGTATTCGCCGTCAAAAATGTCATGGCCGAGCTGCTCGCGCAGCTGCCGCAAGCGTCCGGCTTCGTCGTCGACAAGGATGACCGCGAGGCGATCGCAATCTTCCGGTTCCCGCCGACGTCTACCCCGGCGGAAATCCGGCAGCAGCTGGCAAGCTATGGCGAGCAGGTGCGGGAGGCGCTCCAGCGCTACCTCTCCTTCTCCGTGTCGGCAGGCATCGGCGGCAGGACGGAGCTGGCGCAGCTGCACGAGTCGTATCGGCAGGCTCGGCAAGCGCTGCAGCATCGGCTGTTCCAGGCCGAGCAGACGCTGTTCTTTTACGAGGATATGATCGAGGCCGAGCGGCAGCCGGTGTTCCTCTACCCGCGCGAGATCGAGGAGCAGATGGCGGAGTTCCTCTGGAGCGGCGACCTGCCGCAGGCCGAGGAGCTGCTGCGGCAATTCTCGGAGCGGGTGCGGGCGTCCGAGTCGTACAATATTATCTTTCAGTGTTACCAAGTATTACTATCCGCCATCGTACAGTCGCTTGAGGACAAGGGACCGGGTCTGGCGGGGCTGCTCGGAGATAATCTGTTCGATCAGCTCAAGGAGTGCCAGAGCGCGCAGGAGGTGCATGATTGGTTCGGCGGGGTGCTGTTCCCACTCTATCAGCAGGTTGTCGGCGAGCTGCGCAATCATTCATCGCGGCTCATCGTCCAGCGGGTGTGCAGCTATATCGCCAGCCAGCCGGCGGGCGCGCACTCGCTGTCGGACTGCGCCGAGCTGGTGCAGGTGAGCCCGTCGTACCTGAGCCGCCTGTTCAAGCGGGAGATGGGCATCTCGTTTATCGAGTACCAGATGAAGACCAAGGTGGAGAAGGCCAAGACGCTGCTCAAGGAGACAGACTACAGCGTCGCCGAGATCGCCGAGCGGGTCGGCTACTCCGAGCGCAACCTGAACCGCGCCTTCCAGCGCTTTGCGCAGATGTCGCCGAGCCAGTACCGGCTGTCGCTGCGGTAAGTGCAGATGCCGCCAAGCCAGGTCGGCACAGGCGCGTGGGGTCCGGCGGCGTGACAGCGGTTGGACGACTACATTCGTGCAGCATGCCAAGACGCAGCGTGGAAGAGGCAGGCTCAGTAAGGTAAACGGTACAGCATACTAGATCGAATCCAAGAGGAGGAATCATATATGGCATGGCAAGCAGGGGACACGAAGGTAGGCTTCATCGGTATCGGCGTCATGGGCAAAAGTATGGCGGGGCATCTCGCCAAGGCGGGGTATCCGCTGCACATCTATACGCGTACGGCCGAGAAGGCGCAGGCGCTCGTCGATGAGGGGGCGGTCTGGCACGATACGCCAGCCAAGCTGGCAGCAGCTTGCGACGTGATCGTCACGATGGTCGGATTCCCCAAGGATGTCGAGGAGATCTACCTCGGCGAAGACGGCATCATCGCTCACGCCAGAGAGGGTGCGTATCTGATCGATATGACGACGTCCAGTCCGTTGCTGGCGCAGCGCATCCACGAGGCGGCCCGGGCCAAGGGCCAGGCAGCGCTCGATGCGCCGGTATCCGGCGGCGACGTCGGGGCGCGCAACGCGGCGCTTTCGATCATGGTCGGAGCCGATCCGGAGCACTATGAGCAGGCATTGCCGCTGCTCGAGGTGATGGGCAAGAACATCGTCCGTCAAGGCGGACCGGGCGCGGGGCAGCATACGAAGATGTGCAACCAGATCGCGATCGCCAGCGGCATGGTGGGCGTCTGCGAGGCGCTGGCCTATGCGGAGTCGGCGGGCCTCGATCCGAAGACGGTGCTGAGCAGCATCGAGAGCGGCGCTGCTGGCAGCTGGTCGTTAACCAATCTCGGCGTACGCATCATCGACGGCGACTTCGAGCCGGGCTTCTATGTGAAGCACTTCATCAAGGACATGGGCATCGCCCTGGAGTCTGCCCGCGAGATGGGGATGGACACGCCAGGTCTGGCGCTCGCCCACTCGCTCTACCAGCGTCTCGCCGAGCAGGGCTACGAGGACAAGGGCACGCAGGCGTTGTTCAAGATTTGGCGGCCTTAAGCTTCTAGAGAATAGTATTCTCGCGCTAGCTATCGCGCGCGGCGGGACGGCGTCAGGACGATCTCATCGATGAATAGCGCATGTCCGTCAACTGCGTGCAGGTCCCGGCGTGCGCCATCCAGCAGCCTGACGATGATCGGGCGGCCGAATGCTCATACCGGAGCGTCGAGTGTTGCGTCGCGACATCTATCTCATCATTACTACAAGAAGACCACAACAAGCACCCTTATGGGTGCTTGTTGTGGTTGTAGCTCGCCTCGACGTTGGGAAAACGCAGCGCCTGTCGCGCCGCCCTAACTCTAGAAAGTAGAGTTAGCGACCAGCCGGAGCGCCTGTGCGCTGCTCTAACTCTAGAAAGTAGAGTTAGCGACCAGCCGGAGCGCCTGTCGCGCCGCCTAACTCTAGAAAGTAGAGTTAGCGGCCAGCCGGAGCGCTTGTTGCGCTGCTCTAACTCTAGAAAGTAGAGTTAGCGACCAGCCGGAGCGCTTGTTGCGCTGCTCTAACTCTAGAAAGTAGAGTTAGCGACCAGCCGGAGCGCCTGTCGCGCCGCCCTAACTCTAGAAAGTAGAG